>CBDCFC010000038.1:0-35774 GCA_965215945.1 Arenicellales bacterium
ATCGATGGTGTTGCTATTTCGTTGCTTCGGCGTAAGCCTATTTCAGGTAGCCATTGGGTATTCGTTGTTTCAAGCGATAAGGCAACTCAACTATACGAAACTCTCTTGGAAATAGGGAAGCCTCACCAACTCACTTTAGCTGGCTCATTGACATACAACACCTTGCGTATTCGTGCTGGGCGACCTGCGGGACGTGAATTGAGTAGTGATTATATCCCCCTTGAAGTGGGTTTATGGGATGAGGTGAGTTTTGCGAAAGGTTGCTATACGGGACAAGAGATTATCGCTCGTATGGAAAGTCGTGGGCAATTGGCGAAAATGATGGTTCATCTGAATTTGGATGAATTTGTGCCTGCACCTGCAACGATATATGCAGATAACAAAAAAATTGGACAACTAACCAGCAGTGTCCAAGCTCCAGATGGGACGATATTCGCTCTGGGAGTGGTTAAGACGGCTTCTGCTCGCGCGGGGATACCCATTACCGTTGGTGAAGAAGGCATTGATGGCAGTGTACAACGGCTTGCTGGTACACAACCTGAGCATCTCCTACAAAATTAGGAACTCCTGATGAGATGGATTCGACGTTCTATTGGCGTGATATTGGCAGGACTGGCTGTTATCCTATTGACGATTTCTGCATGTACTGTGGGGGTGCGTTCCGCCTTTTTTAATCCTGATACGTACAAAGATGCTTTTGAAAACCAGAATTTTTATCAAGAGATTATCCCACTTGCGTTACCTGCCATTCTTCAATCTGCAGAACGAGAAAACAATAATTCCAATAGCCCAATTGACTTCAATAATTTGTCGAACACTTTATCACCGGAAGACTGGCAAATCATCAGTGACCAGTTGATTCCGGCGGATTGGTTACAGACGCAAGTTGAAGGTACTGTCGATGTCGTCTTTTTGGCATTTGAAGGCGATTTTACTGGCGTGGGCAGTTCGGTTGATTTTGACCCTGTGATTCGTCGGTTGTCTGGCGATACTGCTTTTGAGGTGGCTGAATATGTCATCTCGGTTGCGCCAGATTGTACACCTCAACAAGAGAGGCAATTGGCAGATTTCACGCCGGATAACGACTTAAGCATTCCCCTCTGTAATCCGCCTGACAATCTGTTACCTGTGAGCCAAACACTTGTGACCAGTTGGTTAAATCAACTCGGAGGTTTGCTCGATCAACAACGCATTTCATTAGACGAAATCTTTGGCTTCCGTCAACAGGATGCTCAAGCGGTACAATTGCTGGCTCAATTGCAATCGCAAATTACGCTGATGCTGTATTTGTGTCCGATGGCGTTGATTGCGTTGATTGTGACAGTGATTGTCCGTACCCTCAAAGGCTTTGGTCGGTGGATTGGTAGCACGAGTCTTGTGTCTGGTGGGCTATTGGTCGTGGTGCTTATCTTCTTGCAACTGATTGTTATTGATAGCTTCACTGAGATATTCCGCGCGCCGAATGATATCGAGCGTTTTCAAGCCGAATTGAGTGCAAGTTTCTTCCGTTCAATGTTCTCGAATATGAGTGGGAGCTTACTCCTCCAAGCGGGATTGTTTATCGCGATTGGATTTATTCTGATTGCCATTTCAGTGCTTCGGCATGATTCGGAGGATGGTATTCCGCGAGGGAGTGTGATTGTCACAGAAGATGGACAAATTATCTCAACGGCAAGTCGCCCTGTACAATCTAATGATGCTTAAGACGAGGGTGGATCGCTATCAAAGAACAATGCCCACCACAATTCCCATGATTCAGGTTCGGGCGGAGTTGTGTCAATTGGGGCAATTTGAATGAAGTTTTCGTCTGGTTCATCTGCTTCAATAATGATGGTGGAAGGAATAGGTATCACCAAGACTTCGCCTTCGCGCACCATCTTACCTTCATCATGCGCCCAACTTTCTACAAAGGCATCACTCCGTACCCAATTTAATTCTTCGATGAGTTCCACCTGTTCCTGACGCAAGAGTTCAATCTCTAGGACAACTTGGTCATGAATCTCTTGGAGAGCTTGGTCGGCTTGAATCCGATTGCTGAGAGTCAACGCCAACATCAAACCAATCGACAAAATGGCGGCAAACATAATCTGCACACTGGAAACAGCTGGGCGCGCTTGCCGTTTGGGAGTTCTGGAAGGAATGGTTGGGTCTGCCATAGGTCTCTTTATACACAGAATTTGCCACAAATGCAAAAGCCCAGCCAGAAGACTGAGCTTGTATTGATGCCGAAGGTGGGAGTCGAACCCACACTCCCCGAAGGGAACTACGCCCTGAACGTAGCGCGTCTGCCAATTCCGCCACTTCGGCAACTGAGCAAAGGAGAATTGTATACATCAATTTCCTCACCGTCAAGTTCAATATAGGAATCATGGGGCAAATCAACTGTTTTACGAAAGCTCTGTGACTAGATGCTATAATGCCCCCTGCAAATTTGAAAGATGGTCTAAGGCAAGTCGTGAATGCAGACGCTATGAGTAGTGGTTTCGATTATCAATACTAAATTATAACATCCTGTGTTTGGTCGCATGGCTGACATCGGCACAGAGAAACAGGAGTCACGGCACAGGCAGTTGGACCAAGCTAATTTACGAGCCGATGACACTGATGGATTAACTGCACCAGGTTGGTCACAGAGAATCACTAATTGGTACAAGAGCTATCCTGTGATAGGAAGAAGGGCCAATTTTACCCCTGGCTCCTGTTACTCGGTGAACCCGATACATTTGCGAACCCAAAGGCTGGGTCTATGAAACGCTGGTGAACTATTCAACGGTAATATCAATGCTAATGTGCCAGTGAGTTTCTTGAGGCGATCATTGACAATCCAGCCAACACCAATTCCCAATCGAATCAACCGGCTGATCCCGATCAGACCTACAGAATAATGCCCTACCATCACCAACTGTCCAGCTAAGCGACAATCCTGACCCCGACTGCCGACTATCAGCACATTTGCTGTAACAGGATATGGTTACAGGTGCGAGATTAACATTCGTTATGGTCCGGGAGTGGAATATCCGCGAATCGTGTGTGGGGTCTGCATATGCTGGCGAACGCTATGGAAATCACAGGCTATCATACACAGTTTCCATGGGTGCGGATCAAATTTGAGGGTGTCGCCCAATGGTGACAGGCTTGGATCGCGACAAGACTTGCTACGAAATTGAAGGAAATGTCTTTAGTTTACACAGGCGAATCACGTCAGACGAGCGCCTTGACATTACCACCCCTCTATCGCCAACACCATCGGTAATGCAGTGCCGAGTTCAGTTAGATGACCCGGACAACTTACTGTTCCTTTGAGTACAGCGTTTTCAGCTACTTTGGCGATCAATATATGGGATATTATGTCCTGAATGCAGGGATTTGATTCC
Organism: Arenicellales bacterium; assembly: GCA_965215945.1. GTDB lineage: Bacteria > Pseudomonadota > Gammaproteobacteria > Arenicellales > JAHEKD01 > JAHEKD01. The sequence goes on from CBDCFC010000038.1 coordinate 3,375, forward strand.
TGAAACCAGCCGATTCGCCGCGCTCATTCTTCTTGCTGGATTTAGCCAGACAGGTGAAGCCCTTCACGATAGGTGAGCGATAACTTTGCATTCAGTGGGACAAGCATGTGAGTAAGATTGGCAATACTGGCAAAACATGCATGAAGTGCTTAATTCAGACACCGCCTGACTGATTCAGATTCGCGACAGATATTGCCCAATACAATGATCTGTAGTGAAAATGTCGCTACAAATCGACTTCTAAGCGTCTCATTGGTGGAGGCGATGAGTACACTGGGAGCAGAGGAAGTCTGTCACACGCTTTGTACAATGAGATGGGCTCTAGGAGAATCACACTTCCTCATTTTTAGCCGCACCCCTACACTACATCCGACCCTGACCATCAGCCGATTCCACCCCGTCCGATTCCGATACTTGCCGACAGACGACAGCCGATCAGGAATCAAAGCGAATCCTGACCTTATCCAATCAGATGACAGTGGAAGATATGGGATGGCTCATGGGTGGAATCTATCAATGTGCCTACCAAGATGGCGGCTTGCTGATGGAGAGCTATCCTGAGCAATTTGATGGGCGTGAATGTCGGCAGATGTTGCATGTGATGAGCAATAACACGGTGGATGCACTCCTCAAGGCAGGTGTGCCAGCAGATACACGAGTCGCCCATAAACATGGCTGGATTGAAGATACTCACGGCAATTCGGCTATCTTCTTCACGCCGGGGGGCGATTATGTGATTGTGATGACTCTCTTCCAACCGGAATGGCTCAACTTCCAAGAGTCCTTACCGGTGATTGCGGAGGTCTCGCGGACGGTTTATAACTTCTATAATCCGGAGAATCCGATGCCCGCGATACGTGATGGCTACATCCCAGAAGCAGGAACCTGCAATTTTGCTGGTACGCCACTGGTTGCTGATTTGATGCGCGTTATCTGGGACGAGTAGACATTAGCGATTGAGTGTCACTTTGGCGTTGCTGAGGACAACTTCATCGCGTTCTTTGGCTTTTGTCTGGAAGATGATTTCATCGTCTGCGGTTTGCCACATCTCCGTGACGAGTGTATTGCCGGGGAAGACATGCTTGGAAAAGCGTACTTTCACACTCTTGAATTTGGAGACATCGTTTTGGCAATAGTGCTTGAGTACGGCCCGCACTGCAAAGCCGAAGGTACTTAAACCATGCAGAACGGGTCTATCGAAATTGCCAATTACCGCCATGTCTGGGTCGGCATGGAGTGGATTCACATCGCCCGATAGTCGATAAATCAGAGCTTGGCGTTCTAAGGTTGTTTCTTCGTGTATCGTATCGGGTTCACGCTCTGGTGGAAGATTAACTTTGCTGGATGGACCCCGCTCGCCGCCATAACCGCCTAAACCACGGATAAACGTGGATGACCGCGCCACAACCAATTCCTCGCCTTGTGCATCTCGTGATGAGGTCTGTGTCACAATCACCATCCCACTGCCTTTGTCGTATATATCCGCAATCTGTGAACGGCTGGTGACTGTCCCTGATGTGGGTAATGGTTTCTTGATTTCGAGAAATTGTTCGCCATGCACCAGCATCATCGGGTTAAATTCGATACCGGCAATATTGCCGCTGAGGATGGTTTTAATAAATGCACCTGAATAAATGGTGCCAAAGGACGGTATTACTTTGAAGCCTTTGGTACTGAGTTCATAGACAAATTGCAATTCATCTTGGTCTCGCCAATCGAGGGGCGCGCCAATACCTAGTGCATAGAGCGCGACATCCCGTTCTGTATAGGTGTAGGTAATCGGAGGGTATTCTGTGCCAATGGCATTGTTGACTTGTTCCAGTGTGACCATGCTCAATCCTTTAAGTTAAAAACATAATTCGATTGAATCATACTCAATGATAGATAAAAAGCCCAATAATCGTTGAGGAATGAAAAAGACGCACACTCACAAGAATGTACGCCTTTTGTATTGATAGATGACTAGAATTAGCCTTTGACTGAACCTTGCGTCAGCCCACCGACGATTTGATCTTGGAGTGCTAGATAAATCACCAGAGTGGGTATTGCCCCGATAACAGAACCTGCCGCGAAGACACCCCAATCCCTTGCAAAGTTATCAGCGATGAAGCTCCACAAGCCGACCATGAGTGTCCAACTCTCTTTATCACGCAGGAGAACCCGTGCCAGCACAAATTCATTGAATGTACCCACAAAGGAGAGAATGCCCACCACGATGAGTATTGGACGCACCAGTGGGAAAATCAGCAGACGATAAGTTTGCCAATGGGATGCCCCATCGACCAATGCGGATTCATCTATATCCCGCGGAACAGAGTCGAAGAAGCCCTTCATGAGCCAGATATTGATGCCCATAGCTCCGCCGACATAGACGAGAATTAACCCCCCTTGTGTATTCAAGCCCAACTGTGGAATGTGCTGTCCGATTTGTTGTAAGAAGAGAAATATCGCTACCATTGCCAAGAGATTGGGGAAAACTTGTACGAGAAGGATGAAGACCAATAACCCATCACGACCTGTAAAGCGGAAGCGTGAGAAGGAATAGGCACTTAAGGCCGTCACCATCACAACGATTACTGCTGTCACTCCAGATACCACCACGGAGTTGAATATCCAGCGCATGAAGGGGAAGCGGTCTGTTGTCAGGAGGACATCGAAGTTGATGAAGAGACTCGTGCCGACACTAAAAATGTCTTGTCCTTCGTCGATTTCTGCGCCGACTTCAACACCATCGCCAAAGCTAATGTAGCCATTACGCGGGGCATTGACGCTGACACTCTCGCCATCCACTTCAACACGCATGATGACGGTTGAGCTACGGACGACTCGTTGCCCTTCTTCGACGAGAATTTCTTGGATTGTGCCAGAGACTTCTGATGCTTCGACGATGGGTGGACTAATGCTTGGGATAATTGTCTGGGTGGACATGGACTGTGCTGGGTTTAGCGACGCGGAGACAATCCATATAACAGGGAATAGCGCAAAGATACAAGCGATAATCAGCACCACCACCCGAGCGATTTTCCAATTGCGTTGTGTTTGTAGGTAGTTGCTACCCGTATTTTTGGTTTTGTTAGACATTTTCTGAAGTCTCCTCCCATTGCCTCGTCAGACGGAATTGTAGGAGTGTGACCCCTGCCACCATAACGAAGATGATGATAGTTATCGCCGATGCCAAGCCAAAGTCTGCGCCTCGCCCACCTCCGAAGGCTAATCGGAACGCATATGATATTAGAATATCCGTATGTCCAGCCGGCGTTGGTGTGCCAAAAATCGGCGGTTTCCCTTCATTATAGGCTTCGATAATCACGAAGTTGTTGAAGTTATAGGTGAAGGAGGCGATGAGCAAGGGACCGACAGCGACCAAGAGCATGGGCAAGGTAAGACCTTTGAATTTATCCCAGCCATTTGCCCCATCGACATCTGCCGCTTCGTACATATCCGACGGAATTGCGGCTAATGCCCCGCTACAGACGAGCATAAAGTAGGGATAACCCAGCCACAGATTAATCAACAAAATGCCAAATTTCGCCCAGCCGGGGTCATCGAAGAATGGCGGTGCCATAATTCCAATACTATCGAGCATGTTGGAAATCACGCCAAAATTGGGATTTAACATCCCTTTCCATGTTGCCACCGCGATAATTGCAGGAATGGCATAGGGGACGATGAGGATGGTGCGGAATAGTTTTTTGAATGGCACGTCTGCTTGCAAGATGAGCGCGAAAAACAAGCCCAACGCAAACGTGGTAATGACGGAAAGCACCGCGAACACAATTGTCCAAATGAAGATTTGCAACAGAGGACCGCGAATGGCTTCACTGGTCAAAAATCGCTCGAAGTTATCGAAGCCGATGATGGTTCGATAGCCTGTGCGGAGGAAATCATCTGGATCATTTTCGTTAACGAATTGCCCGATGCTATCATCCGCGATATATAGCGCACCGGATTGATTATCCACAAAGGCATCTTGCGCTTCGTCATAGACAAATTGCTGTTCAAATTCCCCAGCCGTACTGCGCCCTAAAATTCCAATTGAGCTATCCTCTGTACCGAACTGCATCTCTTGTAAGACAGCTGAAGCACGCAGGGCATCCCCCCGACTGAGTGGCGCAAAGCCATTGTAGTCCTCAGGTAAATCATCTTCGGCAGTGAACCCCTCGACAGATTCAATAGCAGTATTTTCTGTCACAAAGAAGACATTGCCATCGTCATCTGTCAGCCATAACGCATAGGTCTCGTCTTCGGCTTGGAAGGGAACCCAATTAAAGGATTCACCTCCTTCTGGCAGATATTGATCTTGTGAGACAAGGGTGATTACTTGCTGTTTCGTCAGCAGGTTTCCGTCGCCATAATTGGTGAGGGCAACATAAACGGTATAAATAATTGGAAAAATGATCATTAAGCCCATCAGCGCAAGAGCTGGAGAAATCCAGCGCAATGGGTATAAATCTTCTCTTAAATTAATGATATTGACGATCACCGTAATCACCGCGATGGTAATTACGATTTCCCAAACCCCGTCTCCGGCGAGACGGTAAATCAGAAAGAGCGCAAATGCATCTACAATAATTAATGCGCCATATCTGAGTAGCAAGCCTATTATCGAGCGATTGGTATTCATGTGGCATCGACGCTAGTACACCGCGTCTGGCTCCTTTCATTACTCGCAGGCAGATAAGCAAAAAGCGAGAGCTACCCGATGGATAACCCCCGCTTACATTGTCGGATAGTTATGTCTTGTATTTGTGTGGCAGGCTTGTTTTAGCCTTCGCCATCACCCTCTTCTTCACCTTCACCTGCGATTAAGGTGCGGATTTGTTCGGCGGCACTTGTAAAGGCTTCGGAAGCACCTGCTTGATCGGTACGGATGAGTGTGAGTGCATCACCCCATGCTGACCAAACGGAAGCCATTTCTGGAATTGCTGGCATGGCGAGACCTTCGCTACCGGCAGATACGAACCCAGCTATGATTTCGTCATCAATCATCTCACGGACGGAGAGGAAAGCGGAGGGGCGTGGGTCGGCATCGAAGAGTGCTTGCATCGTTTCGTCGGTTGCGACAAAGTCAAGCAAGAAGGCTTCTGCTAGCAATTGATTTTCGCTGAATGCGCTAATCATGAACCCTTGTACGCCAAGGAAGGGCTGTGCAACACCACCGGGACCTTCTGGAATACCCGCAACTGCAAAGGAGACACCTGATTCTTCGATGCGTGGAATAGCCCAAGGACCCGTGACGATCATAGCGGCATCACCACTTTCAAAGAGGGTATGCATCACATCATAATCTACGCCCGTTGGCATCAAGCCATCTGCAACATAAGATTCAAGATATTCTGCGGCGGCGATTGCACCTTCGCTATCAATACCGACATCACTGGAGTCATAGCCTGCATCACCAAATCCGAAGACATAGCCACCGAAAGCGGTTTGAATGGGGAAGAAGTGATACGGATCACTATCTTGCGTCACCCAGCCATAGGTTCCTGCATCAGCATCGGTGAGTTCTTCACTTAAGGCGCGAACCTCTTCCCATGTTGTGGGAGCTTCAGAAACGATGTCCGGGTTATAAACAAAGGCGACATTTTCTGTTACATAGGGCATCCCGTAGAGTGCGCCATCAAAAACGAATGCGTTGACTGCGGCGGGTAGGAAGTCGGCTTCACGATCACCCAAATCCATCGGGGCAAGCAACCCATTCACAGCGAGTTCACCTAGCCAGTCGTGTGCGCCGATGATGATGTCGGGACCTTCACCAGCTGGACCTGCCGTTTTGAATTGGTCACGGATGTCGCCGAAACCGAGTTCTTGGACAACCACAGGAATACCAAATTCTTCTTCAAATTGCTCACCAAGTCCTTCTAGGATGGGCGAGCGGGTTTCGTCTGCCCAAATCACGAGGGCATCATCTTGGGCAATTGCTGACCCAAATGTACCAAGTGTCAGAGCAACTACCGCTATTATGAGAAGTAGTTTATTGCGTGTCATTCAACAATCCTTTTGAATAGTTATTTGAAAATATCACAAAGTTGTGATGCGTTGATTATAACGAATATCTACATTTGACGAAACGTTTAAGTTAGCCAATTTGCACAATCTTTAATGAGGGTTTATTCATCTTCTTGTGGACAGAGTTGGCGCAGGTATTTCCATGTATAAATCCCGGTTTGGTGATTGTCATCCCAGACAGGCTGTAAGGCATAATTGCCAACGGGGTGCAAGGCTTTTACATCATAGGAGCGTACGGGTTTGAGTTCTAACAAATTATCTGGCGCGAACTTCTCCCCCATGAATTGATGTCCACCGCGACATTCCACACAAGGACAGGCTTCACGGAGATGGTCGAGTGGGTATTGGCAATGGGTGTCGTCGTCCCATGTGATTTCGAGGACACTCTCTGATTTATTGAGTGTAATGGCTTTGGGTTTTGGTGACATACTTCAACCTTCTTTATTTCATTTGTCTATCATCATACGAGACAGATGTCCGATGGAGAAGAGTGCCATATGTTATACTCGAACAAATTATTGGAATTCATCTATCATGAGAGAAATGACCAATCCGTTAGAACGGCGCAACGTTGAATTAACGATCTTGAATCGCATTGCAGAAGCCTTGAATTATGAGGTGGATTTACCCCGCGCCTTGCAATCGGCACTGGAAAATATTGTGAAGCTGTTTGATTTGAATACGGGTTGGATTTATCTGTTGGAAGCTGAAACGAAGAAATATTATGTGGCGGCAACCTTGCATTTACCCCCTGCGCTTGCCAATCATCCCCGTCGTTTGGGCGGGACGTGTTATTGTTTGGATACGTATAGAGATGGTGATATGGATGGTGCGGCGAATATCAATGCCATAACTTGTTCTCGGTTGAAGGGGCTGAAAGAAGGCACAGAGGGCTTGCGTTACCATGCCAGCATCCCGCTTTATACGCAGACACAACAATTGGGTGTGCTGAATGTGGCGAGTACAGATTGGCGAGAGATTGCGGATGATGATTTGCGCTTACTCCATACAGTTGGTGATTTATTGAGCATTGCCATCCAACGGGCGCGTCTGTTCCAGAAGAGCAAAGAAATTGGAGCCATTAATGAACGCAATCGTCTGGCACGTGAGATTCATGACACCATCGCACAAGGATTAGTTGCCATCACACTCCAACTTGAAACAGCGGATGCCCTACTCGAAGGTGATGCCGATAAAGCAAATATCCGATAAACCTCTGTGTCAATAACTCGTATTTCTAACGACTCCATAAACTCACTCATTATGTCATTCTTTCAAAATTTAAGCTGAAGCAGGCTTGGACTAGATGCATTCTTTATCCGGTCTCGACTTCGCTAAGCGACAAAACTATCTACCAGATGATTCGTTCTCTATTGTTCAGGCCTGTCAGGGTATGGATGCTGGACAGGCCGAATTCAACGTGCTTCTGAATAAGCGTGATGACCGCTGCAGCTACTAAGCAATTGGAAATGCCTTTAACCACCCGCCCGGATCTTTTCGAGTTCTTGCATGATAGTGGCATGAATACCTTCACTCCACTCGGGGAACTCGCCATAGACAGGGGCTGTTAGTTCATTGAATGCAGCCGTGTCGGATTCAACGAAGGTCACGCCTTGTTCTTCAAGCTTTCCGATATATTCTTCATCAAGCTTGACCAGGTTAGCATTGTTTGATTCGGCGCCTGCCTCAATTTCTTCCATGACAATTTGTTGCTGTTCCGCTGACAGTTTATCCCAGACTTGGGGTGAAATATAAAGGCCGACAGTCCCAAGAAAATGTTTGGTCAATGACATGACCTTGGCAACTTCGTAAATTTTGGTGCCATACATAGTCAGAATCGAGCCTTCCAGTCCATCAACGACGCCTTGTTGCACACCGGCATAAGTCTCCGGGAAGGGAAGCGCTGTGGGAGAAGCCCCCATGGCCTGTAAAGTACTGATGAAAAGCTGGCTTTTGGGAACACGGATCTTAAGACCTTCCAAGTCAGCAGGTGATTTAATGTCTTTATTAGTAATCATGTGCCTGAAGCCAAACATGTAATCAGCATTCAAGATTTTGATGCCTTTTTCTTCCAACTGTGCAGTCAACTCGGCAACCAGATCAGTGTCCATCATGGCGACATATTCATCGTAGCTGTCATAAAGCATAGGTCCTGCAAGGGCCGCGAAGTCAGGTACGTAATCACCAGGATAGGTTAAATCTTCAACGGCTATCCAGTCGGCACCGTTTACAACTTGTTCAAGATTATCTTTATAAACCGGTAACTGACCACCCGGGAATACCGTGATGTCAACCGAACCTTCAGTGCGCTCGCGAATTTTATCAGTAACTTTAATCAGCTCCTGAGTGAGCAGTTCATTTTCAGTGAAAACTAGGCTCATGTTTATTTTGATTGGATCATCAGCAATGGCCTGATACGAGATCAGTAGTGCGGCTAAAAATACACGAATGGATTTAATCATTATTCTTTCCTCAAGTAGTTTAATTAATCCTCAAATATAAATGAGGATGGCGTCATTAATTTGAATTCGAATTCAAATATAACTAGATTATAGAAGCTTAAGTTCTACGTTCAAGTCAGAAAATTGTGCTTTGTAGATGGCCTATGCCTCCACAGTTCATGTAGGTGCTAGTTGACAAGTCTGGTATGCGGATAAGCCGAATACCAACCGAACCAGAATGCGCGGTTAGCGGGTAGGTGAGATAGAACATCGCCTTTTTCAGATTCAAGTTTGGATTCGGACAAGGTCCAGGCTAATCCATTTTCATCCATGACTTTATGTTCGTGGTCCCATTGTTTGAACCTTAGACCTTTGTTTTCATAAACCCTGATTGCCCCAGACTTGTCCGTTAATGCAACGAATTCAGTATCTTTAATCTGATCATGATAAATAGGATTTTCAGCCAGGTAATTAACATCAATCGCCAGGGGTTTATCGGGTGCTTGGTTGAAATTTAAGCCTAAAATTTCAGATTTATTATTTAAGCGCTTATCGAGTTTTGGCACATTGAACATTAAATCGTCTGTGGCGAAATATTGTTGATAAGCCACACCTTCATCATAATTGCGGTTGTGTCCCGTATTCAACGACAAAACTAAACTATCTGGATGGCGTTTTTTCCATTCACCCCAGGTCGTGGTCACTACATAACGGTGTGGTAATCTAATCCCTTTTCCAACTAACGGCCCGATGACGGGCTCTCCACCAAACGTTGACCATAATGATTGTGTGGCTTTGTCGTACATCAGTTTGTTGGAGCGATATAGAAACCCGCTGGTCCCAATTTCATGTCTTTCACCATCAACAACGATGTCATAAATAATGACCGTGCCACAAAGAGTGCAATAAACCCCGGCAATAGATTCGCCACCGATTTCGTCAACAAACATTTCATGCCAGGCGAGAATGCGTTTGGGGTAGGCACGTACATCGCCATTAACCTCCACTCCAAAAACTATATCAGAATTATTCAGGTAATCAGCCTGATTGGCTTTAATCATTTCGGGTTGTCGCAATGGGGGGATCCCATCTTGTTTAACCCCACCCCAGCGCACTTCATCCAGGCGAATGATTATTTCCCTGTCGTTGGAAAAATAGCCAGCAAAGGGCTCATCTATTAATCCATATAAAGTGGATTTAAACTTTGCATAGTCTGGGTGAGGTTTGTAATCTAATGACCAGACCCATTCAAACCAGGCATTGGGATCGTATCCAAAATCCTTGCCGGTGTGTTCGCGCAAAAATTTCATGATATGGCCGTATTGATCCGGGTTGCGAATGAATGTTAATGCCTCCAGAAGCATAGGTGTATAGTCATCTTTCCAGGCATTAGCAATTTGTGCTAGTGAGTTAAGTAACTGATTTTGATCTTCGGCTAAGGCGAGATAAATAAAATTTTCAATTTTTGGATGAGGGGCTTCTTGAGCTTGGGTGGAAAAGCACTGAAAAATGATAGTCAATAGCAAAACAAAACGAAGTCTTGAATTTTTTTTCATCAATGCATTTCTGTGGGAACCGGATAGTTATGACAGTTAACAGGTTGATTAGTTTTAAAATGATCGTATTTAAAATACAAACATAACTTGTATTACGACTTCTAGCATAGGAGGTGGCTGGGTATAATAGCTGGAAAATTTACCAATAGCCCGATGCAATACGTCAGTACACGAGGCGGCATGCCTGCCAAATCTTTTTCGGAAATATTATTAGCTGGATTAGCTGATGATGGCGGTTTGTCGATTTGTGAACATTATCCCAAAATCAATCATGAGCAACTAACTGCCTGGCGAAAGCTAAGTTATGCGGAGCTTGCTTTTGAAATTATTTCCAGATTCGCGACCGATATTCCTGCGGAAGATTTACGGCAGATTATTAATAAAACATATACCACTGAAAAATTTGGCAGTGATGAAATAACGCCGTTAACAAAGCTAAACGATGATTTGGCAATCTTGGGTTTATCCAATGGCCCGACACTGGCATTTAAGGATATCGCTATGCAGTTGCTGGGCAATCTTTTTGAATACATTCTCACAAAAAATGATCAGCAGTTGAATATATTGGGCGCAACCTCCGGCGATACCGGTCCCAGTGCCGAATATGCCATGCTGGGTAAGTCGCATGTGCGTGTTTTCATGTTGTCGCCACATCGACGTATGAGTCCGTTTCAGGAAGCTCAAATGTATTCCTTGAATGAGGATAATATATTCAATATAGCTGTGGAGGGTAGTTTTGATCGGGCACAGGATATGGTCAAGGGCGTCAGTCATGATGCGCAGTTCAAGGCAAAATATAAAATTGGCACGGTAAATTCAATCAACTGGGCCAGAGTGACAGCGCAGGTGGTCTATTACTTCAAAGGTTATCTTGCCGCCACCGAAAATAATCAACAAAAAGTTTCATTCACTGTGCCCAGCGGTAACTTTGGCAATATATACGCAGGTCACATCGCTCGTCAGATGGGATTGCCGATTGAAAATCTGATCCTTGCAACCAACGAGAACAACGTGCTGGATGAATTTTTTCGCACGGGCATTTACCGTGTACGTGATGAACAAGATGTGCATATCACTTCGAGTCCATCGATGGATATTTCCAAGGCATCAAACTTTGAACGATTTGTTTATGATCTGGTTGGACGAGATCCCGAAATTGTAAGCGAGTTGTGGCATCAAGTCGAAACCGAGGGATATTTTGATTTATCTGATACCGAATATTTCAAAAAAATCAACAATTACGGTTTTAAATCCGGTAGCAGCAACCATGCCGACAGAATTGAAATTATCCGAGAGATCAAAAACAAATACGACTTAGTGATTGATACACATACGGCTGACGGCATCAAAGTGGCAAAAGAATTTATGCAACAAGGCATCCCAATGATTTGTCTGGAAACAGCACTACCCGCCAAGTTTGAGGCTACTGTGGTTGAAGCATTAGGGCACAAACCAGACCGGCCAGCCAGCCATGATGGTATAGAAGACAAGCCAAAAAACTATGACATTATGCAACCGAATATCGACAACATAAAATCTTATATCGAACAACGAGTCTCAAATTAAGCCTTAAGCTGTCCATTGCATAATCGGTTTTCCTAGAATATCAAGTTTTGGTTTTATACCTAGTCCTGGTAATTTAGGTACTTTCACTCCGCCATCAATGATTGCCACATCAAATTCAGCAGTAGCGAGTTTGACCATTGCCCTGGTGTCCAATACACATCGCAGGTTACGCTCAGGTACGGTTTGGCTAAGATGCAATACAGCGGCAAAAGCAATATCCGAGCCAACGGTATCCTGAACACTCATTGTTAGCCCAGCAGCGATACACATATCACGTTGCCGACGACACTTTGTCAGCCCGCCATTTTTTGATATTTTTAATCCGATTCCATCTGCCGCATAAGCGATAAATTCCGCCCGAATAAGGCAGATCGACCTGAAAAATGTCTATTTTTTCTATTTTCATTGTGGCGGCACAAGCACTAACTTGCCAACATGTTTTTTACTTAAAAAGTCTTCCTGCGCTTGGTGGATTTGTTCCAGCGGATAAGACTTAGCGACAAGAGGTTTTATTTCTCCTCGTTCGATATAACCAATTAAATTCTCAAAAATAATATCATCTTGAAATGTTGACCCAAATAAAGATATATCCTTCAAATAAAGAGTTCGTACATCAAACTCTACAATTGGCCCGGCTATGGCGCCTGCAGTGACGTAACGGCCACCGCGTCTGAGAATTTCAAGGAAGGAGGGCCAAGCAGGCCCAGCGACAAGATCGATAACGACATCAACACATTCCTTGCCTAGTTCATCGACTAGATCTGCATTGCGATCAACCACTTGATCAGCGCCAATATCCAGCACTTGCTGTTGCTTATCTTTTCCGCACATCGCGATTACATAAGCACCACGTCTTTTGGCTAGTTGTACAGCAGCGGAGCCCACGCCGCCTGACGCACCCGTAATCAAAACGCCTTCGGCTATGACATCAGCTCTATGTAGCATTCCCTCTGCGGTGGAATATGCACATGGAATCGACGCTAATTCCACATCTGTCCAATCGCACTCGACTTTATGTGTTTCGCTAGCCGGGGCTTTGGCATATTGGGCAAAGCCACCGTCGCACTCCGAACCAAAAGTCCAACATTTAAACGGTTCATAGTTAACATAGCTTCTGAGCATATTTCGAACCAGGACACGTTCACCGATTCGGGACGAATCAACATTATCTCCCACTGCGACAATATGACCGCAACAATCGGCGCCTTGAATACGCGGAAATTGAAGTGTTTCACCCGACCAGGAACCGTCAACATCCTCGGCTTCTTGAAAACCTGCTTTACCGCCGGAATTCGTACTGCCTGTTACCGCTTTTGAATACCAGGCAATACGTGTATTAATATCTGTATTGTTAATCCCTGCAGCAGCTACTTTGATTAAGACTTCATCAGCATCGGGAGTGGGTGTTGGAACATCATTTCTAAGTTCTAGTTTATCCAGGCCTCCGTGGCCGGTGAGTACAACAGCAGTCATTCTTTCTGGAATCATTGTTTATGGTATTTTCTATAATGCTTTTTTGAGTCTACAAAATTTTTTCCGCAGATTTAATTATTATTTAAACAATTTAACTTCTCTAAAAATCCTGTCATGATATTCTTTCAAGCGGTTAGATGACTAAAGACCGTCAATTGATATTTACATCTTAGAGAAAATATCTCAAACCAATCAGACCATGCGGACCAACTTAAATGATGGAAAACTAACTAGTCGGCGTCTAAGGCGACGACGGAAGACTACTGGTAATTCCACTGACAATCCTTCTGTGAGGCCAAGAGTTAAAAAAATCATCCGCAAAATTCCACTTTATGACATGCTTGATGAAGCTTCGATACTGCAACTGGAGAATCAGGCCGATTGGATTTTAGAAAAAATCGGTATTGATATTCGCGGAGACGAAGAAGCGATCGAATTATTCAGCCAGGCCGGGGCTAAGATTGAAGGCCAGAGAGTGAGATTTGAACCCGGTTTAGCTAAATCATTATGTGCTACAGCCCCTAGCGAATACCAAATGCATGGTCGTGATCCACGGCACAATATAACTATAGGCGGCAATAACGTTGTATTAACACCAAGTTATGGTTCGCCGTTTGTGTTTGATCTTGATAATGGGAGGCGTTACGCCACGCTCAATGATTTTCAGAATTTCGTCAAACTTGCCTACTCATCACCCTGGCTGCATCATTCAGGCGGCACGGTTTGTGAACCTGTTGATATTCCGGTAAACAAGCGCCACCTCGACATGGTTTATAGTCATTTGCGGTATTCCACTAAACCATTCATGGGGTCAGTCACCGCACCAGAGCGGGCAGAAGATTCCATTGAAATGGCAAGAATCGTTTTTGGTCGCGATTTTATGGAAGCGCATTGCGTCATTCAAGGCAATATCAACGTGAATTCACCTTTGGTTTTTGATGAAGTCATGACGGGTGCATTAAAAGCCTATTCCAGAGCGAACCAGGGTATTGTGTTATCTCCATTTATTCTGGGCGGTGCGATGGGGCCGGTGACTCAACCTGCATTAATTGCCCAGGCCCATGCCGAAGCCATGGTTGGTATTGCACTCAGCCAACTCATAAGGCCCGGCGCTCCTGTTGTTTATGGCAATTTTCTTACCACGCTAAATCTCAAGACGGGTGCACCCACATTCGGCACGCCGGAAGCCGTGTTATCAACCTCTGCAATCGGTCAACTTTGTCGTCGGCTCGACTTGCCACTTCGTTGTGGCGGTTATTTAACAGCCTCAAAAGTAACTGACGGACAGGCCATGCAAGAATCAATCAATTCAATGAATGCGGGGTTGATGGCAGGTGCCAACTATATACTACATGCAGCAGGTTGGTTAGAGGGTGGGCTGACTATGGGCTATGAAAAATTTGTTATCGACCTAGATAATTGCGGAGCAGTGCATACTTTGCTCAATGGTCTAACCATAGATGAAAAAAACTTGGCTAAGGCTGCTTACCTACAAGCTGGGCCAGGTGAGAATTTTTTTGGTATTCAACATACCATGGAGAATTTTAAAGCAGCCAATTACATGTCAGATTTGGCTGATACGCAATCATATGAACAATGGACTGAAAAAGGCAGTTTAACCATTGAGCAACGCGCAAACTTACGCTGGAAACAAATGCTGGCTGATTATCAAATGCCTGAAATGGATGAATCAACTAATCAAACATTGCTGGATTTCATGGAGGCTAAAAAAGTGGCGCTGCCCGATCACTGGTACTAGAATGTTAATCATAATAACCCGCCCGAACGGCGGCGCCAATAAAATTGCAAAGTAAGCGCTCTGCGTGGACCATTGTGATGTTGCCGACATCTTTTGAGGGGGATATTTCAACTAAATCCATGCCCAGAACACGGCCTTTATTAACGAGTCCATGAATCAGTTGCCTAGTCTGTAACCAGTCTAGGCCGCCGGGAGTCTGGGCCATCACTGCCGGCATAATAGCAGGGTCCAGACCATCCGCGTCAACTGTTAAATAATACAAACCATCATCGGGGATATGATCAAGCACAGCCTGGATGCCAATTTCATGCATTTCGTAGGCTGTAATAATTTTTGCACCATAATCCAGTGCAGCATTCACTTCGCCTGTGCGGGCGCTGCCTATGCCACGGATGCCGATTTGTATGATTTGATTAATCCAGGGCATTTCACTGGCCCGGCGGATTGGGCTGGAATAACCATTTTTTTCGCCATTAATATCATCACGCCAGTCTATGTGTGCATCGATCTGAACCAGGGTAATTTCTTTTTTAAACTCTTCAAGAGCTCGCAGTACAGGAATCGGAATACCATGATCGCCGCCCAGGGTAATCAATGTTGTACCTGTTTTGAATATTTGCCGAGCGGCTTTTTCAGCAAGTTGATAATGTTCAGCTGGATCAGATAGATCTGTTTTAACATTTCCACAGTCGACGATTTTAATATCTTTACCGTCTAACAATGGACCACCCAAATCCCAGTCATAATGATTGCGGGTGTAATCAACCATCTCACTTGATTGGCGGATTGCATCAGGGGCACGGCTTTGATCATTCGCCAATTCTGAAACTCGGTATGGCATTCCATAGGGGATACCTAAAATTGCAATGTCAGCATCTAGCTGATCGAGATTCAGCTCAAGTGGAAAGCTGAGAAAAGTTCGTGGCGAACTATTTGGTGCAACAGTTAAATAAGATGTCATAGATGAATACTATACCTTTAGACTGCTCGAAGTCTATATTTATGCAGGTGTTCATAGTGAGGCAGACAAATTTCGTAAATTTCTTTTACACGATCGGGTGCTTCACTGATGTCTATATACCGCCTGGGCTGTGGCTTCAGTCCATCCGAATCCCGCAGGTTAGCATGCCAGGAGCCGCCGTCATACCAGCTGACTTCCTCGCGGTCGCCAGGTTTCCAACTTAAGGCTTCGGGCATGAAATCGATACCGACTGCCTTGCAATAGGCTTCGACAATACCATGCGGATTTTCAAGCAAATCATCGCTGTCTATCACCGGTGGAGTTTTCCCTGTCTGCTTTTTTAAGCGATCAAACAATTGGCGTTGCTCAACGAAAGCGATTTCCTTTAAAACAAAATCCGGCCAGTGTTTATACATAGAAGTAGCAACTTTCGCCGGATCACGAATTAAGAAACTATGCTTGAAGTGGTTTAAAAATTTATCCGTCCACAGATGCTCGATATAGTGTGGAAAATCTTTGCTGAAAACAGGACCTTTTGTGGCGGCAGCACGAAGTTTTTGCCAAACACTATCAAAAGTTAAGCCGGGTGTTCGCGGGCTGTCCGGTTCGATTCTTGGCCATAGTGGTTGTTCACCCTGATACCAGGGTTCACCAAACGGTTCGTGAAAACACTGCATATCACCACGCATGCGCATCATCCACTCAAAAGCGGTTGAAGTAGAACGGGGCGTGGCCCAAAGCGCTAAAATTTTATGCATCATTAATCCAGGGTTGACATCAACCGGCCTTGCCGGGTGGTTGGCTTAAGCCCCAGGGTTTTAAATATGCGCCAGTAAAGCGCTGAATCTGAAGATACAATCGGTTTTCCAATTTGTGCTTCCAACTCCACTTCCAGTGAGACCATACGCTGTGGCAGCCCATCTGCACGTCTGAAATTTGGCATCCCATTAACGACATAGGCATCCACATCTGGTGCTTTTTCTGCTGTTCGACGCATTGATTCAGCCGCCATATCTCCAGGGAAAATCCAAATGCAGTCGTTACATTGCTGTTGTGTTTCAAATAGACCTAAATCGACAAAATTACCGTAATAAATCAACTCAAGCCCGGCTTGTTTTAAGAACCTGGCAATACCATCTCGCCAATCGGGCCAGTAATAGACCGAGTTCAAAGCGATTCGCTGCGCACCAAGTTCCCGCAAGCCCTCAACAAGGCAATAGCCCGCCATGTGAAAAGGTGTTTGGTAGGTATCGCTGATACGATTGCATATATCCTTGATTTCATCGGGAGTGGTGCCATTACAATGTACCCAGTTAGTACCGACTTGCCCACAAACATCAGCACCGTTATTCGCCATGCAATGGACAAATTCTTCCAGTAAATGAAAATTATCAACACGTTGTGATAATTCATGCTGGTATTGCGGCACATGTAACATGCGGCCATGGACACCGACTGTTTCCGGTGCGATTCTTGAGAAGTCAGTCGGCGCGGCATCAAAGTCATGGGGGGGAGAAGTAAAGCCAACCTGGTATGGAAAGATTTTGCATTCGGGTTTGGCCCAGCGCTTTGGTTTAATGTAATTTTCCATAAATTCTCCTGTGTTAAAGTCGTATGATGGCCGTACATTATTCTGTCAAGTTTATTTGACAATACGTTCGTTGTATATTGCTGTAATTACAAATTGATAATATCAATTTTGATATAAATCAGATAAAAGAAATTGCAGTTTCAACGCACAAATTAAAGTTATAAATTATTTCCCCAAGCCTATTGCACTTGCTCTAAAGACTTCTTAGTATCTGCTACATACACATCACAGAGGTTTATCATGGGCGTAGCAAAAAGAGGTAGACGTACCAGGCGCCATGCTGCTTTGGAAGGTTCCGTTTCTGAGCAATCAAATCACCCCGTTTCCGGAGCAAATTATCGTGCCCCGGTTAATCCTTATCCGCCGATTGAAATTCTTAGTGAAGATCAACTCAATAGTATCCATGAAGCCTCATTGAAGGTCATTGAAGAAACGGGTATGCGAATTCTTTTTGAGGAAGGTCGGGAAATTTTTCGTCAAGCAGGTGCTGAGGTCAATGATGAAACCATGATGGTGAAGATTGACCGCGGTTTGTTAATGGAATCAGTAAAAAAAGCACCTGCTAAAGTCGATATGATTTATCGTAATCCTGAACGTAATAATTCCATTGGCAAAAATAATGTGGTCTTTTCAGCAGTCGGTGGTGCGCCCAATGTCAGCGATATGGACAACGGTAAGCGTCCGGGTACATTTGAAGATTTTAAAAATTTTCTCAAGCTCTCACAAAGTTTTGATATTGTTCACATGGTCGGCGGGGCGCCTGAACCGATTGATATTGATACCAGTGTCAGGCATTTGTTGGTGACCCAGGCGGATGTAACTCTTACCGATAAGTTTCCCCATGTTTATGCCAGAGGGCAGGGTTCCATCGATGACGCTTTGGAAATTATTCGCATTGCCAATGGAGTTTCTGAAGACAAATTTAAGCAAAACGTTTATTGCAATACGGTAGTTAATACGAATTCGCCATTGCAACTTGATGTACCAATGACGCAAGGTATCATTGAATTTGCCAAGGCAGGGCAGTTGACGATTATTACACCGTTTACGCTATCTGGTGCTATGGCGCCGGTAACCATAAGTGGTGCTCTGGTTTTACAAAACTTAGAAGCGCTTGTCGGCATTGCCTTGGCGCAAATAGTTTGTCCTGGTGCGCCAGTGGCATACGGTGGATTTACTTCAAATGTTGACATGAAAAGCGGTTCACCTGCGTTTGGCACACCAGAATACACTAAAGCAGCGTTTGCCAGCGGCCAATTGGCACGCTTTTATGGTATTCCCTGGCGCTCATCCAATGTAAATGCTTCTAATGCGCCGGATGCACAATCAGCCTATGAATCAGAAATGGCGCTGTGGGGGGCATTGATGGGCGGTGCTAATATCATTAAACACGGCGCCGGATGGTTGGAAGGCGGATTGACAGCATCTTATGAGAAATACATTATCGATATTGAAATCATGCAAATGTTTGCCGAGGTATTTCATCCATTTGCTGTGAATGCTGAGGATTTGGCGCTAGATGCGATTAAAGATGTCGGACCAGGCGGACATTTTTTTGGTACTGAACACACCATTGAGCGCTATAAAACGGCATTTTACGATCCGTTGGTGTCGGATTGGCAGAATTATGGCAGTTGGACTGAAGCGGGCAGCAAAGACAGCGCACAGCGCGCTAATGCCATCTATAAACGTACTTTGGAAGATTATGTCCTGCCAGCTATGGATCAGGCCAGAATTGATGAAATACAGGCGTTTGTGGACAAACGGACCCGCGAAGGCGGTGTGCAGATGCTCTAAGAAGGGTTATTTTAAGTATTCAGAAGACTGAAAATCAACACCATCACTGGAATAGCGATTAATGTTGCGATATGTATAACCTTCCCGTTAGTCTGCATTCTTATCATTTGTATTAAAATTTTTTTATGTGCAATTTTCATTTGCTGTATATAGATATCGTCTTAAGTTAAAGTAAATTCTACCCGCTTCAGTATTAAATATCTGTGAACAAATGTCAACAAAATGTGTGAAAAAGTTCACAAAAGTTGTATTTTTGAGACATTTATACACAATATTACGCTGACAGATCGACAGAAAATCACAAATAAATTTGATATGGACAGACTCACAACACCTATACCGCCCACTGCGCTGTCTAAACATGTCTTCTTTCCGGCAGCAGCACTATTTGCGGTTATCAATCCATGGCTTTTATTACTTTCCTATCTAGCAAGCCACGGAATTACAATCGATCCCTCGATACATGCTAAAAGCATGCTTTTCGGCTATGTAGGAGCCTTAATAGCAGGTTACCTAACAGGAAAGCTGACACCGGTTATTTTAAGTCTGTTATTTGGTCTATGGCTGGTGAGCCGGTTTATAGAGATATTCGGTAGTGAATTACTATGGCTCAATCTGACCTATTCAGCATTTGGTGTGCTATTATCGATTTTGGTCGTGCCGAAGTTTAAGGCAGCAAAAAAATGGTGTAACCGTGCCATCGGCCCTTTAATTGCATGTATTGGGTGTTTTCCACTTATTTCCTGG
The DNA here is from genome assembly GCA_965215945.1 of Arenicellales bacterium. Lineage (GTDB taxonomy): Bacteria > Pseudomonadota > Gammaproteobacteria > Arenicellales > JAHEKD01 > JAHEKD01. Next base: position 23,275 of record CBDCFC010000038.1, read on the forward strand.
CTATTAAGCAGCTGGTCTGTTCATATCAATTTATCGCTGCACAGTTTCATTTTGTTGATTTCCCTGCTAATGTTTTTTATGGGCGGACGCTTTATCGTTCCTGCCATAACTAGAGCTTATGCGGATAAGAACCGCAAAGTGCCGCATCGTGTTCAACCGCACATTGAGGGGATTACGATGGTGTTGTTCGCCATCGCTGTTGTTTTTTCTCTCAACCCACTAACCAAGCAGTGGATTTGGATATTTTCTGGACCTGCAGCAATACTAATTCTGCTACGTTTGTATCGCTGGAAATTATTTGCTCTAAACTGGCGGCGATCGGCCGATATCTGGGCATTAGGATCAGGTTATGCCTGGTTGGGTATCGGGTTATTGGCATTTAGTATTTCGCTAGAAATGAAGCAATCGGTTGTGTCCAGCATACATTTGATCACCATTGCAGGACTCGGTATTTTATCTTCGACCATTATGCTGAAAGTTTTTGTCAAAGCTCAACAGGTGCCTGTTAGGTTTTATTTTTTAACAATAACCTTATTAAGTATTGCAGCTTTGTCTCGCTTCTTAATTGACTTTGTACCACAGTACAGACAAGTGATGCTGGCACTGGCAGCTTTGACATGGAGTTTTAGTTATATTGCTGTATTAACATGTATGTTGGCGCAATTGATATTTTATAAAGCCGGTTTAAAAAAAGACCAGTAAGATCAAGCTTCAAATTAAACTTCACCATTGGTTTCGTAATTCTCTCAGTTTGAGGAAAATATCCTTGCGTGTTGGGCTTGCTCCAAGTTCAAGATGCCTGGTAGCCAGATTGTTAACCACGGATGGTTCTTCCAATCTCAAGAAGGTATTAATCGTTTTCTCCTGGCCAATATTGGTGATGATTTGGTTTTCAGGTGAAAGCTGATCAGCTTGCTTTAGCATATCTTTGGCGGCTTGGTTATCGGGTTCAATACTTAAAGTGAATTTCAAATTGGTTTGCAGGTAATCATGGCCAGGATAAATACGAGTTCTATCATCAAGTTTGCTTATCTTATTCTCGAATGTTTCAAATAGTACGGCCACATTGCCACTATGAACATTACCTGCACCGGCATTAAAAATGGTATCGCCACAAAGTAATTCGGGTGTTTCAGTATTGGAGAGTAATGAAATGTGCGGCAGGGTGTGGCCGGATGTATCAATGACATCAAAAATGATTGATTCACCCAATGAAATCTGATCACCTTCCTCCAACCATTGATCAACTTTATCAATTGATGCGCCCTTGGGAGCCAGTAGCGGGGCACTTGTAGTTTTAATTACTTCTTCATTACCGGCAATATGATCACCGTGATCATGCGTGTTTACGATTGCTTTGACTGTCCAGTTGTTTTCCTTAATCGTCTCTAAAATTTGATCAACAGCAAATGGATCAATGACCAGAGCTTCGTTAGTTTTTTTGGAGACTGCGATGTAATTGTAATTGCGTAAATTATTGGCAAGCCAAAGTCGTTCAATGTGTAAATCGTTCATTATCTATACCTTTGCTTTATTCATGCGGTCAAGGTGCCGTGCTAAGTGTTATGCAAGCGGTCAAAACCTGCCCTAAGATCATTTTTTAAGTCATCAAGATCTTCCAGACCAATATGAATGCGCATTAGAATGCCGTCTTCCTGCCAGGGTTCGGCTGATCTGATTTTAGACATAAATCCGGGGACAAGCAGACTTTCATAGCCACCCCAACTGTAACCCATGCCAAATAGCTCCATATTATCAAGCATGGCGGCCAAAGCCGGTTTAGCCACTGGATGAAGGACAAAGCCAAATAGGCTACTGGCACCGCTAAAGTCCCGCTTCCAGAGTTCATGATCCGGGTGGTCCTCTCGGGCCGGATGAATCATGTATTTAACCTCAGGTTGTTCACTTAGCCATTGTGCCATCTTTAGCCCACTTTTCTGGTGGTGTATCAATCTTGGTTCTAGGCTACGTAAACCGCGTAAGAGCAAATAACAATCATCGGGCCCGATATGGTTACCCATAAGTCGGGCATAGCGATGAATTTTGGGATAAAGCACCTTGTTAGCGGTGATGCTGCCACCCATGACATCAGAGTGACCGCTAAAATACTTGGTAGCAGCATGAATGGAAATATCAACATCCTGATTTAAAGGCTGATAAAAAAGCGATGTCGCCCAGGTATTGTCAATTAATGTGGTTATTTCACGAGCCTTGGCAGCTTTTACGATTGCAGGGACATCCTGAATTTCAAATGTGTATGATCCCGGTGATTCAAGATAGATAGCGCGTGTATTGGGTTTTATTAGCGACTCAATATCGCCGCCAATTCTTGGCGGGTAATAGCTCACGTCGATATTCTGGCGGCGCAGCACATTATCGCAAAATGCTCGTGTTGGACCATAGACCGAATCTGTCATTAGCAGATGATCACCCGAATCTAGTACCGTGCCAATGGCCAGAGTAATGGCCATCATCCCTGATGACGTAATAATAGTGTCATAGCCGTTTTCGAGTTGAGTAATTGTTTTAGCTAAGGCAAATTGAATTTTAGTTCCATGTCTGCCATAGGTATATTGGCCTTGTGATAACTTTGTATGCTTATCTTTTTCAAATTCGGAAAGCGTATCAAAAAATATTGTCGAGACATGATGAACTGGTGGATTTACAGTGCCTTTGGTGGGATAAATATTTGTATCTTCATGTAAGGTGCGGGTGGTCAATTTGAATTTACTGTAATCGCTCATCTGATGATTTTGAAAAAATATTTGAATCAATCATACACAAAAAAAGCGCTTCTGATGAAGCGCTTTTTTTAAAGTATTGCTTTTCTAACTAGGCAGTTTCAGCTTCGCTATCTTCAGTAGCTTTAGGAATACGAATTTTTTGACCAGGGAAAATCAAATCCGGATCTTGGATAACTTCGCGGTTTGCTTCAAAAATCTCAGGATAACGATTACCGTCACCTAGATGTTTGCTTGCAATAGCCCAGAGCGTATCACCTGACTGAATTTCGTAGTATGCGTCTTCACTTTCTTCAACCGCAGGTGCGTCGACACCGTCAACTTTAACTTCGCTGACGCCATCTACATTGCCTGCCATGAGTATGGCCTTTTCTAGCGCTTCCGCACTTTCGGCTTCTCCAGAAAGAGTGGCTACACCATCTTTAACTTCCACTTTTAAATTTTCTACACCGGGATTATTGTCCTCGATATGTGATTGAATTTTATCGCCAGCATCTTCCTCACGGTCGAAAAGCTTTCTACCAATATTCTTGGCAAAATCAAAAAGTCCCATTGTTTGACTCCTGTTTTCTAGGGTTAGTTTTAAGTGGCTAGACTATACAATAAATTGCAGTATTAATCAGCGATTAAAGCTTGTTTGTAACAATATTTGGCATTTAGAAAGTAACAAGTTTAGAAAATCTAGTTTTCGTTTTTTTGCTTATCAAGTTCCTGCTGTAATGATTTTGTGTAACGGCTAAGCTGTAGACCTCGTAGCATCCAGCCCATAATAAATCCTATCAACAAAGCGGCTAATAAATAGAGGATTATCTCACTGATTAAATACAACATACGCGCACATCTAATTGTATGGACATAAGGCAGAGACTATCATAATCTTGACTAATCATCATTTTAGAATAGGCAAATGAAAAAAATAAAAGTTGGCGTGTTATTCGGCGGACAATCTGCTGAACATGAAGTGTCATTAGTGTCGGCTAGGCATGTCGTTGCTGCGATGGATCAATCAAAATATGACATTAGCCTGATTGGCATTACTCACCAGGGGAAATGGCTATTAGCCGATGACCAGACCAAAGCGCTTTCTTATAAAACTGTAGATGAACAATCATTACCAGCGGTGACCTTGGATTACACAGGCTCAGCCAAAACAATCATGAACAATGAGAATGGTGTGATATCCGAGGCAATTACTGAACTTGATGTTATTTTTCCGGTTTTACACGGTCCTCATGGTGAAGATGGAACAGTCCAGGGTTTGTTTGAGTTGGCTAACGTTCCTTACGTCGGCTGCGGTGTTGCTGCATCTGCGTTGGCTATGGACAAGGTTTTGGCAAAACAAGCATTTCATGCAGCCGGTATTCCACAAACAGATTTTGAAGCGTATCGAAACCATGAATGGACTAACGACAGAGCTTCAATGATTGCTGCCATTGAGCAGCGGTTTGATTATCCTGTCTTTATTAAACCCGCTAACATGGGATCCAGCGTAGGCATAACGAAAGCTCATGACCAGACTGAACTTGTTGATGGGATTGATCTAGCACTTAATTATGATTTAAAAATTATCATAGAAGAATCAGCCGAAGGCTTCAAGGAAGTAGAATGTGCTGTTTTAGGCAATGAATTTCCTAAAGCCTCTGTAGTCGGCGAAATTATTCCCGGTAAAGAGTTTTACGATTACGAAACCAAGTATATCGATGATAAATCTGAATTGATTATTCCAGCCGATATGCCGGATTCTGCCAGCAATCAGATTCGCGAATATGCAGTTGAAGCATTTCAAGCTATCGACGGAAGTGGCTTAGCGAGGGTCGATTTTTTTATTAGCAGGAATAACAAAAAGATTTTTATTAATGAAGTTAATACTATGCCAGGATTTACTCCCATTAGTATGTATCCAAAATTGTGGCAGGCGACGGGTATCGAATATGCACAATTAATTGATAAGCTGATAAATTTGGCAATAAAAAAAGCGCAGCAAAAACAAAATCTTAAAATTGAAATGTAATAGCTTACCTTAACCGAGTTCTATTTGCTGGATTGAATCCAACACGGCATGCGAGTAGGGTGCGAGCATTTCATGAGTTCCTGCCCCTGTCAAAACACCGATAGAGATTGAACCCGCTTGTTGAGCCATATAAACATCGCCGACAGTATCACCAACCATTACTAATTTTTTGGCTGTTGTCCTCCACATTTGCGCAATTTCTATCAGCAGCATTGGATCTGGTTTTGAGGGGAAGCCTTGATCATCACCGCAGGCAATAAAAATCGAGTCGATATCACATTGTAATTTGTTCAGTGTATCTAAAGTACCATGACGATTATCAGCTGTCGCAACGCCGATTTTTATACCATGTTTTTGCAACAAATTGAAATAGCTGGGTAAATCAGCAGTTGGCGTTAGTTGTTCGAGGGAGGGAGGGGTTTCCGCTGCTTTCTTAAATATTTTCAGAACACGTTGTTCAGCGTCCGTCCATTTCATCCCGTGTTGATAAAGTACCGTTGAAATAACCGTGTAAATTTTATCGAAAGTTGTTATCGAGTAAGGTCCATCAAACGACTTCATGGAGTCCGGATCTACGCCGAGAGTTTTGAAAATATTGGCTGCAATAATCTGTTTATCATTAAAAGGATCGACTAGTTCATCAACAGCCCTGCGTAAGATTGGCCCCCAGGTAGCGTGAAAATCAATCAAGGTTCCATCTTTATCGAAGACTATTCCATCTACATCAAATGTTTGTTCATTGAGAATTATTTCAGGCATTGGATTTTATTCAGATGATAAGATTCATTGTCGAACTATACTCAAAAGCTGCTTGGATGAAAGTCTTAATTATCAGGTTAAAACAGATTGGTGATTCAATTCTTGCGCTACCGGTTTGCAATACATTACGTAAGTCGGTCCCTGATGCTGAAATACATTTTTTAATTTATGAACATATCGTACCACTTTTTGAATACCACCCCTCAATAGATAAGTTAGTCACTATTACACCCGAAGAAAGAAATAACAAAAGCGCCTTTTTAAACAAGTTGAAACAACTTCGAGCTGAAAAGTATGATGCAGCACTGGATATTATTAATACTCCCACAAGTCTAATAATTACCCGTTTTACCGGGGCCAAAATACAAGCCGGGTTCGCCAATAAAAAGCTTCGCAGCCGTTTTTATCCACATAAAATTCATCGGCTGGGTGACGGAGCGGGCAAACGTAAAGTTCCGATCCTAGAGGTCTTAAACATACCGCTGGCTTATGATTACAGTATTGATATTCCCTTACCAGCAGCGGAAATAATGGCCATGCAAACCGCCATTCAGCAAGCCGGTATCAATACCAGTAGACCACTGATAGCAATGATGGTTTATAGTCGTCGAGATTACAAGATATGGCCGGCTGAGTACTTTATTAAACTTTCTAATCATTTGATCGCTAAATATAATACACAGCTTTATTTCGTTTCAGGCCCGGGTGAGGAGCAGGCGGTTAAGTTGATCGCTGATCAGGTTAATGAAAATGGATCGGTGTTTACACGGCCCGAAGCCCCTAGCACCCGTGATCTTGCCTGTCTTCTACATTGCGTTGATTTTTTTATCGGCAATGATGGTGGGCCACGTCATATTGCCCAGGCGGTAGGCACTTCGACCTTCTCTATATTTTCACCACTAATGTCCAAGCGAGGTTGGATCCCGAATTATCCCGACCCTGAACACCAGGCTGTCGATATTACTGATGTACCAACTGTCAATGAAAACGAAAAAAAGCAATTCAAGAAAAATCTTAAAGATTATTATTTGAAAATAACACCCGAAATGGTTATTGAGCGTTTAGATAAGATGCTGGAAAATAAAGAAAAGTTCATCTTAGGTAAAAATCATGAGTAGCAACTCAACAGGCATAATTCAAGTTAAATTGCCAGTTTCAGAATTCGTGGATCGTTATTTAATAAGCGTACTTAAATTAAATAAGTTTACAGAAGCTGGAAAATCAAATATGGGCGAATTGCAATCCTGGATTGATAGTCATGAACAGGGTTATGAATCTATAATGGCATCGTCAGAAAAGGCTAGACTGGCAAGCATTGAACTGTCAGAGGTTCATTCTAAACTGTGGGACTTGGAAGATTTAGTGCGTTCACCCGAGGCAGAAGACCCAGCTTATTTCGCCAAGATCGCCAAGCAAATATTCGCTCTTAACACCGACAGACATAAACTTAAACACGCTATTGATGCTGAACTACCATCATTATCTTTTGGGCCGCGTCTATATGATAAGGGTGTTGAATAGCGGCTTTAGTGAATTATTACCTCTAGCATTCATTAGTAATATTGCTAGAATGCAGCAATCTGAATTAAAACTAAGGGAGACTAAAAAATATGTATAAAAAAGCATTATTAATTTTAGTGGTATCAATATTTATCGCTGGCTGTGCTGAAATTCCGGTCAAAACAGGCGCAGGTGCATCTGCAGCTACCGGCTCTGCATCTGGATCAAGTGCTGAGGGTGCCAATTCGGATTTGCAGCGATGTGACCGACCTTTGGGCACACTGGGTATTATTGAGCGTCATGATGATTGGTACTGGTGGATGAACCGTAAATACGGTGTCCAGAGCACAGAACCCATTTTAAGGCTAATAGCCCAACAGAGTAACTGTTTTGTCGTAGTAGAACGTAGTCGAACCGGCCTGGATGCGGCAATGACCGAACGCGATTTATATGAGTCCGGGGAGTTACGTGATAATAACGATTTCAGCAAAGGTCAGATGGCTGCTGCTGACTATGCACTAAAACCAACAATGATATTTCGTGATAATAATACCGGCGGTGTTGGCGGTGCTATAGGCGGATTATTTGGCTCGGTTGGTGCGGCTGTGGGTGGAGCACTGAACTACAAACAGGCTCAAGCGCTATTGACCTTGGTTGATAACCGCTCAACGGTACAAGTTGCTGCAGCAGAGGGTAGTGCCAAAGGTTTTGATGTCGCCGGTTTCGGTGGTCGACTCGGGACTAAAACGCTTGCCGGCTTAAGCGCTTATACCAAAACCCCTGAGGGAAAAGTTGTTGTGGGAGCATTATTTGATGCCTATAACAACATGGTAATAGGTCTTAGAAATTATAATCCTCAAGAAAGTGCAACCGGGCAGGGGCATGGCTCAGGTGGTGCACTGCAAGTAAATTAGTCATATAATAGCTTCATTAAATCAAACGGAGTGATAGTGAATATCGCTCCGTTTTTTATAACGTTCGCGCAAGCGACAGAATACCACGGGTTTACCCGTGGATGAATGAGTGTATTTAGATTGAACATCACTAATTGTTTAAGGCGTGATGTTCATCGTATCAGCCCGAGAGGGCTGTTACGGTAAGCACCCCGGCTTTAGCTGGGGGAATCTATTAACCATACTGTTAGCGAAAGATTCTTTTCAATTGAATGAAGTAACATCATCCGCATCTAAAAAGATTGTTCCACTTGAGTCTATGCGAGGGTTGGCAGCATTTATGGTGTTTTTGTTTCATTTTATATTGGGATTCATGCCACAACGGCACGGTCAGGAAAGAAATATCGCTATTCCTGGCGAAAATCTACTTGAAACCCCGTTTTTTTCTCTTATCAATGGTCACGCTGCGGTGACCTTTTTCTTTGTGCTCTCTGGTTTTGTCCTATCATACAGCTATTTTTCAAAGGGCACGAATGATGGCCTGCTAGGTTCAGTCATTAAGCGATGGCCCCGTCTTTTTCCAATGGCGCTAATTTCAACCCTGTTTTCGTGGCTGATGATTCATCACGGCTTTTATAGCTACGTTGATGTGGCACAAATAACGAAGTCAGGATGGATGGCGAGGTTTGCCAGTTCATCAGGTGATTTTCTCAATGCTTCTTTTTCTGATGCTTTTATGCAGGGTTTTTTCTTTTCATTTTTTCGTGGTGACTATAATTTAAATACCAGTCTATGGACCATGCATTATGAATTCATTGGCAGCTTACTGGTGTTTGGTTTAATACCTGTTTTGAATGGGATTCATGGAAAAGTTGCCCTTATCTTAATGTTTATATTGCTTTTAGCGGCTTTTTTTACCAACGCATATATGTGTGCGTTTATTATGGGTTGTTTCCTCAGTTATTACCGCTGTCAGCTAAGGAGCGAAAAAGGGCTAATGCCTGTCAACAAAGTCATGCTGATACTGAGTTTATTATTAGTTTTCCTGGCGTTTGGTTATTTTGAACCTGGATATGGTTTTTATAGTTTTATCAACGAATATCGTCTCGTTAATACACATCCGATGCGAATTATTATTCATTCTGTTGCGGCAGTGATTCTCATTCAAATAATTTTGAATTATGAATCAGTCTATAAGTTGTTTGATGGCAGTGTTGGTCGATTTCTGGGACGTTGTTCATTTGCCCTTTATGTTATTCATGTGCCGTTGATGTTTGTATTTTCAACCGGTTTATTTCTAAGCGTCCTTGATTCACTAGGTTATCGCTGGGCCGTTTTTATTACATTTGTCGCTACTGTGCCTATATTGTTTCTAGCATCCTGGTTAATGACCTTGTTTGATGAGTTTTGGTGCAAAAATGTTAATAAAACGGTTAAGAAATATATTTGATTAAATAGATTAATTTTTATAATTAATTCCCAGTATTTTTCTAAATTTACTTTTTAAGCCCCGGCGTGCTTGCTGTAAGTCAATGAAATAGTTGATTAGACGATATGTTAAATCGTGATCAGGATTTTTCCCTACTAGCTTAAAGACCTCATCAGCGTTTTCACTTCGGCGTGCCAGGCAAATATTGTTGTGTGCTATACCAAGCCCAAAAAAATAGTTCTTTTTTGGTTTGCAGTCGATGACAAAAACTTCATCCGCAGATTGAAGAAAGTTATTGCTGTGGGGGTCATCATGAAGATATCCATTTTTATGCAGAATCCCCATGATTTTTATCATTTGTGGGTAATGCTGCTCAGTGATTTCATCACCAGTTCTGAAACGATAAATAATCCTCGAATCTATAACCATGCCGAATTTACGTTTTTCTAATGCCGCTACGGGGCTGACAGTCGGTATGTCTAACTGATCCAGCAACAACTGTGATTTTAAGTCCCGTAAAGCTTCACTGTCGCGATATAAAGTTGTGAACCTAATCCATAGACTGCGATTTTTGTTGTTCGGCTGCTTGACAACATGGTCAATAGAATCGAATTGTTTTTTTTCGACAATACTTCGGTGATGATTGCGCAACACCTCAGTCGCCGGTGTTGAAAGCAATTCCAGCACTTTATCGCTGGATAATGGCGAACATGAAGGCGAATAAACCAGCCAACCAGCTAACTTTTGAAACTTTATTCTCATTAGACATATTCTAATGATAAATAGTCTTATCGAGTGTTAATATTAAAAGACATTATTTGCAGATTAGTTTTTCACAGGCTTGTTTTAGACTTTATAAAAATACTACACACTAATGACTGAAATCTTCGATGTTGTTGATACAAACGACAGTGTAATCGACCAGCAACCACGCCACATTGTACATCAGAAAAATCTGCTGCACCGTGCTGTGCACGCGCTGGTCTTTGATGAAACTGATCGAATGTATATACAAAAACGTTCTATGTCCAAGGATACAAACCCAGGCTTATGGGACACATCTGTGGGAGGGCATTTGGATAGTGAGGAAAGCTATGATCAGGCGGTTATTCGTGAAACTGAAGAAGAACTCGGCATAGTCTTAAAACAAACACCGCAGCGATTGTTTAAGCTTTCGGCCTGTGAACAAACTGGCTATGAATTCATTTGGGTTTATAAAATTATCCACTCCGGCGAGGTCAAACCCTGTCCAGTTGAAATTTCCGAAGGCCGGTGGATTGATTATCAGGAACTGATTTACTGGACAGAGCAAATGCCAGCACTGTTCACATCCAGTCTTCTATTGATTTTAAGCCATTTGGAAAACCAGAATTTATGAGTAATACCAAAGCACCATTAATTGGTTTAACTGTCTATAGTAATAAGGATAAATATCATTATTTTCCTGAGGATTATATTAGTGCAATTAGAAATGCAGGGGGCATGCCAATATTGTTGCCGACCGGTGAAACGGAATATACAGAGCTGATTAAATCATTGGATGGTATTGTATTGACAGGTGGGGGCGATATTAACCCCGGCAGATATAATGGTGAGCACCACGAAAGCATATATTGGGTTAATGACTCACAGGATGAGAGTGAACTAAAACTTGCCGAAGTAGCTTTAGAATACCAAAAGCCGATTTTAGCCACCTGCAGGGGGATGCAAATTATAAACGTATTATTAGGTGGCACACTTCATCCACATTTACCTGATAGCTATGGTGAGAAAGTTGCACACCGACATGCTGAAGACACGGCAATCGATCATCAAATTGACATATTAGATGATTCCAGGCTTGCTAAAATGATTGGAACAACTCGATTTTTTGCCAAGTCCTGGCATCATCAGAGCATTGACAAATTGGCCGAACGTTTTCGCGCTGTCGGATTTGCTGAAGATGGCGTCATAGAAGCCATTGAATCAGATTTATATCCAAATTTAACTGCGGTTCAATGGCATCCTGAAATTGGTGCTCAGGAAGATTCTATTCAACAGGGACTATTTAATAAATGGCTAGAAATTTGTAGGAATTAGTCAATTAAGCCGCGTGCTTTGAATAAATCTGTTGAAGTTCTTCAGCGATCATCTGAATACCTGTTTCAACCGCTTGCGGATCTTGAGCGTAACTTAAGCGAATGCACTCGTGTTTATGTTGCCAATCATCAGATTCCAGCCCCGGAAAAAAATGCTCGCCGGCGATGACAAACACACCTTTGTCTTTTAGTCTGCGATATAGCTCTAGCGATGTAATGGGTAAATTCTGGAACCATAGCCACAAAAACAGGGCGCCTTCCGGCTTGTGCATTAATACTGGAATATCATGCATATAGTTTTTGATCCAGCCAACAGACTGTGTCATTCGTTGTTGGTAATAAGGCCGAATTGTATTTTGACTTAAATTAAGAATTTCTTTTGATTTAATCAGCGAATTTACCAGCACTGGGCCGGTACTTCCAATAGCAAGATGATGTATGGCATTGAGATGAGCAATCATTTCGATTATAGATTCATTGGCAACGACAATACCGGTTCTCACACCGGGCAGACCCAGTTTGGACAGGCTCAAACACAAAACCACATGCTGATCCCAGAATACATTTGCATCGGTGAAAATGATTCCCGGAAAGGGAATACCATAAGCGCCATCAATAATGAGAGGTATATCAGCATTTTGTGCCAGTGTCGACAAATGCTTTATTTCGTTATCAGTAACCACGTTTCCGGTTGGATTGGTTGGTCTGGATACACAAATTGCACCTATACTATCCAGCGCAGGAATAGCATCAAAGTCGATTCTGTATTTAAAAAAACCATCGTCAAGCCGTTCGATTTCGGGACGTATTGATTTGAATAACGGTCTATTTTCTGCAATATCAGTGTAACCAATATACTCAGGCGCAAGCGGTAACAAAATTTGTTTAAACTCACCGCTCGGGTAATCGCCACCAAATGCGTTGAATAAGACAACAAAACTGGATTGGCTACCGTTTGTCAACGCTATATTTTTAGCTGTAATAGGCCAGCCAAATTCACGATTTAATAACTCAGCCAAATGACCAAGAAATTCAGTTTCCCCTTGTGGCACATCATACTGACCAATCATTTTTTCAAATCGATTACCG
>CBDCFC010000039.1:0-16407 GCA_965215945.1 Arenicellales bacterium
AGCATTGGAGCGATGGGTGAAAATCGCTGGTTTTCTGATGTCACAGACGTGCGCCGCGCATACGAGAATCACAATTTAAGTATTCACGCGCAAATCAAGGTCCGAATTCACGAGCAACTTGCGAATGAAGAAGGTGAGTTGGTTGATACATACAAGGTCTACGATACAACCACGGGTCGTGCACTGTTGTCTGAGCTGTTACCTGCGGGAATGGAGTTCAAACACCTCAATAGAGTGCTTAAGAAAAAAGCCATCTCTGAAGTCATTAATATCTGTTACCGTGATGTCAGCTTAAAAGACACGGTTATATTCGCTGATAAACTGATGTACACCGGATTTTCAATGGCCGCCAAAGCCGGGATGTCGATTGGTGTGGATGACATGGTTATTCCGGTGGAAAAAGATTCAATTCTTAGTACGGCGGAAACAGAAGTTAAAAGCATCCAAAATCAATATTCATCAGGCCTGCTGACAGATGGCGAGCGTTACAATAAGGTGGTTGATATTTGGACGCGAACCAGTGACCGTGTTGCTAATGCGATGATGGACAAATTGGGAGTTGATGAGGTGCAGGATGCCGAAGGTAATAAAGTTAACCAGGACTCTTTTAACTCGATTTACATGATGGCGGATTCAGGTGCCCGCGGTTCACATGCCCAGATCAGGCAATTAGCCGGTATGCGTGGATTGATGGCTAAACCGGATGGTTCAATCATTGAAACTCCGATTACTGCTAACTTTCGTGAAGGTCTAAACGTATTGCAATACTTCATTTCGACTCACGGTGCGCGTAAAGGTCTGGCTGATACGGCATTAAAAACTGCAAACTCTGGTTATTTGACCCGCCGACTGGTTGATGTATGCCAGGATCAGGTCGTGACCGAAGAAGATTGCGGAACCAGTCGCGGAATCAAGCGTGAAGCCTTGGTGCAAGGCGGTGATGTAGTTATTCCTCTGGGTGATCGAATTTTAGGTCGTGTCGTGATCGGCGACGTTGTCGATCCTGCAACAGATGAAGTTCTGGTTGAGAATGATACGCTGCTTGATGAAGCATTGGTAGCCTTGATCGAAGAGCATAACATCAATGAGGTTCTGGTTCGTTCTCCGGTGACTTGCGAAACACGTTATGGTATTTGCACTAAATGCTATGGGCGAGATTTGGGCCGTGGCCATCAAGTCAATAAAGGTGAAGCGGTTGGCGTGATTGCCGCACAGAGTATCGGTGAACCCGGCACTCAGTTGACCATGCGTACTTTCCATATTGGTGGTGCGGCGACCGGATCGGCGGCGGTTAGTAATGTTGAAGTCAAAAACGAAGGTAGCGTTGTTTTTAACAACATTAAATTTGTAACTCGTAAAGATAAAAAACTGGTGGTAATTAGTCGTTCCGGTGAGCTGGTCGTGCGAGATCTCCATGGTGTTGACAAAGAGCGCTATAAACTGCCTTACGGTAGCGCACTTTCAGTTGCAGAAGGCGACGCCGTTAAAGCCGGTCAGATCGTGGCTGAGTGGGATCCACATACGCATCCAATTATTACCGAGGTAAGTGGTGTGGTTAAGTTTTCTGACATGGTTGAAGATGTTACGGTCGAAAAACAAACGGATGAATATACCGGTTTAAGTACTTATGTGGTCCTTGATACACGCCAAAGCCGTGGGTCGGCCGCCAGTGTAAAGCCGACTATTTCGCTGGTCGACGGCAAAGGCAAGGATTTGACTATTCCGGGTACCGATGTGCCTGCGAGGTACATACTCCAGCCTGGTGCGATTATTACCGTAAAAGACGGTGCAAAAGTCGGTGAAGGTGATGTTTTGGCCCGAATTCCTCAAGAGTCTTCAAAAACGCGTGATATTACCGGCGGTTTGCCTCGAGTAGCGGAGTTATTTGAGGCGCGTAAACCAAAAGAGCCGGCAATATTGGCTGAAGTGACTGGAATTGTATCGTTTGGCAAAGAACTTAAGGGTAAGGTTCGTCTGGTGTTGACACAGCCGGATGGCGAAACACATGAAATGTTGATCCCAAAAACACGTCAAATTGCTGTGTTTGAAGGTGAAACTGTTAACAAAGGTGAGGTTCTGGTTGACGGACCACCGGTTGCACAGGATATTCTCACTCTGAGAGGTGTGGAGAACTTGTGTGATTATATTGTCAATGAGGTTCAAGACGTTTATCGCTTGCAGGGTGTAAAAATCAACGATAAGCACATTGAGGTCATTATTCGGCAGATGTTGCGCAAAGTTCGCGTCGATCATGGCGGTGATACGCATTTCTTGCCTGGAGAGCAGGTCGAACGTTCAATTTTGCTAGAAGAAAACGAAAAAGTGGAAAAAGACGGAAAAAAACCAGCGGAATATACACAAATGCTGCTTGGTATTACCAAAGCCTCTTTAACGACTGAATCGTTTATTTCGGCAGCTTCGTTCCAAGAGACAACACGTGTGCTGACCGAGGCATCAATTAACGGCAAAATCGATTATTTACGTGGTTTGAAGGAAAATGTGATTGTCGGGCGCCTGATTCCAGCTGGAACTGGCCTGGCTTATCACGAGCAGCGCCGTGCGAACAAAAAAGCCAGCGCTGAACAGGCTTTTGAGGATGCTTTTTCTGAGATTTCAGAAGAGGATGCAGAAGTCGCTGAAGAAACGGCCGAAGCGGAGGTTTCTTAAGCTATTGTCAGCAAAATCATAAGCGGCGGCAGCCCTAGGGCTGCCGTTGTATTTGGATTGGCAGCGAATGTCCGCAAACCCGTATAAAATCTAGGATTATTGTTGACAAAATCGGTGTTGTTGCCTAGAATCGCCGCTCCCTGTGCACAAAGTGTGCAGGGTATTTTTTTGAAGTGAAGTAAGCTATGCCAACTATTAACCAATTAGTCAGAAAACCAAGGCGCAAACAGGTTAAAAAGACCAATGTTCCGGCGTTGGAGGCTTGCCCTCAAAAACGCGGGGTTTGTACGCGTGTTTATACGACAACACCTAAGAAACCTAACTCAGCATTGAGAAAGGTGGCCAGGGTGAGGCTGACGAATGGATTTGAGGTGACTAGTTATATTGGCGGTGAAGGACACAACCTGCAAGAACACTCTGTCGTTTTGATAAGGGGCGGACGTGTTAAGGATTTACCTGGTGTTCGATATCACACCGTCCGAGGCGCGTTAGATACTTCTGGAGTGAAAGACCGTAAACAAGCTCGCTCAAAATACGGGGCCAAACGTCCTAAAAAGTAACCTCAGCTTTTTTGCTGTTTAACTAAAAGGCTGGATCGTTTTTTTCAACACTGCTTTTACAAGTGGTGTTTTGTTATTAGCAGTAAGAGTAAATCTGATGCCAAGAAGACGCGAAGTACCAAAAAGAGAAATATTGCCTGATCCGAAATTTCGTGATCAGACGGTGACTAAATTCGTCAATGTGATTATGCAGGACGGAAAAAAGTCAGTTGCGGAAAGTATTCTTTATGGTGCCTTAGACATTATCCAGGATCGTGTAAAACGCGACCCGCTTGATGTATTTAATCAGGCTTTGGAAAATATCAGACCTATTATTGAGGTCAAAAGTCGCCGAGTCGGTGGGGCAACCTATCAGGTACCGGTTGAAGTACGTCCTTCCAGGCGTAATGCGCTGGCAATGCGCTGGTTGGTGGATGCAGCACGTAAACGCGGTGAGCGTTCAATGGTGGCAAAACTTGCTGGTGAATTATTAGATGCGTCAGAAAATCGAGGTGGCGCGGCTAAAAAACGCGAAGATGTGCATAAAATGGCTGAAGCAAATAAAGCCTTTTCACATTACCGTTTCTAGTTGAAATTAAGTTGATAAAGATAGCGGAATAAACAAAGTGGCACGAACAACTCCATTAGAGCGTTATAGAAATATTGGAATCATGGCTCATATTGACGCCGGTAAGACGACGACGACTGAGCGTATTCTTTTCTATACTGGTTTGTCGCATAAAATCGGTGAGGTTCATGACGGTAATGCGATTATGGACTGGATGGAACAAGAGCAGGAGCGAGGTATTACAATTACTTCTGCGGCGACAACCTGTTTTTGGTCGGGCATGGCGCAAAACTATCCTGAACATCGCGTCAATATTATTGACACACCTGGACACGTTGACTTCACCATTGAAGTAGAGCGATCGTTGCGTGTGCTGGACGGTGCGGTTGCTGTTTTCGATTCAGTTGGCGGTGTAGAACCGCAATCTGAAACGGTGTGGCGTCAAGCGAATAAATACGCTGTTCCGAGAATGTGTTTTGTCAACAAAATGGACAGAGCGGGCGCAGATTTCTTTCGCTGTGTAGATCAAATCAAAACGCGCTTGGGTAGCAACCCTGTTCCCATCCAATTGCCGATTGGTGCAGAAGACAAATTCGAAGGCGTGGTTGATCTGATCAAAATGAAAGCGATCTATTGGGATGATGCAACTCAAGGTGTGAATTTTGAAGAGCGTGATATTCCCGAAAGCTTGCAGGCTGACGCTGAATCTTATCGTGAGCAAATGCTGGAAGCCGCTGCCGAGGCCAATGAAGAAGTAATGGATAAATACCTGGAAGAAGGTGATTTATCAATAGAAGACATCAAGCAAGGTTTGCGCCAACGTACTATCAATAATGAAATCGTTTGTGTGCTGTGTGGTTCGGCCTTTAAAAATAAAGGTGTTCAGGCACTGCTGGATGCGGTTGTTGACTTTATGCCCAATCCACTGGATGTGCCGGCAATTAAAGGCATTGCTGATGATGCTGATGAAACTGAAGTCGTTCGTAATTCAGACGATAATGAACCGTTTGCAGCCTTGGGTTTTAAAATTGCAACAGACCCGTTTGTCGGTCAGCTCGTATTCTTTCGGGTTTATTCCGGCGTGATGAAATCAGGTGACACGGTTTATAACCCCGTGAAAGGCAAAAAAGAGCGTATTGGCCGTATTTTGCAAATGCATTCTAATGATCGCAAAGAAATCAAGGAAGTTCGCGCTGGTGACATTGCCGCGGCCGTTGGTTTAAAAGAAGTAACTACCGGCGATACATTATGTGACCCGCAGAATGTCGTTACGCTTGAACGAATGGAATTCCCTGATCCGGTTATTTCGCAGGCGGTTGAGCCTAAAACTAAAGTTGACCAGGAGAAAATGGGCATTGCGTTAGGTAAGCTGGCTCAGGAAGACCCGTCATTCCGAGTTCGCACTGATGAAGAGTCAGGTCAAACTATTATTTCCGGCATGGGTGAGCTTCATCTGGATATCATTATTGATCGAATGAAGCGTGAATTTAGTGTTGAGGCTAATGTTGGAAAACCACAAGTTGCTTATCGTGAAACCATTAATCTGCCGGTTGAACGTGAGCATAAATATGCCAAGCAATCGGGTGGTCGTGGTCAATACGGCCATGTTTACTTGAAAATTGAGCCACAAGAGCGTGGCGATGGTTTTGAATTCGTCGATGCGATCAAAGGCGGTGTGGTACCACGTGAATATATTCCGGCGGTACAAAAAGGTGTAGAAGAGGCGATGACGTCAGGTGTGCTGGGCGGTTACCCGGTTGTTGATGTCAAAGTGACTTTATATGACGGTTCATACCACGAAGTTGACTCATCAGAGTTTGCTTTTAAAACGGCAGGTGCGTTGGCATTTAAAGAAGGCTGTCAACAAGCGAAACCGGTGCTGCTTGAGCCGATTATGAATGTTGAAGTGGTTACGCCTGAAGAATATATGGGTGCGGTTAACGGCGATCTGAATTCTCGTCGTGGTGTAATTGTAGCCATGGAAGAAGCACCAGCGGGCAAGATAGTTCGTTGTGAAGTGCCACTTTCAGAAATGTTTGGATATGCTACCTCATTACGTTCTGCAACACAAGGTCGGGCGACATACTCAATGGAGTTTGCCAAGTATGCACCTGCACCGACCAACGTAACGGAAGTAGTTCTTAAAAAAGCTAGTTAAGACATTAAGAGGAATAGTTAAATGTCTAAGGAAAAATTTGAGCGCACGAAGCCGCATGTAAATGTGGGGACGATAGGTCACGTAGATCACGGTAAGACGACGTTAACGGCGGCGATGACGAAGGTATTATCGGAGAAATTTGGCGGGAGTGCGACGGCGTTTGATCAGATTGATAATGCCCCGGAAGAAAAAGAGCGCGGTATTACCATAGCCTCCTCGCACGTTGAGTATGAAACCGAAGCGCGTCATTACGCTCATGTGGACTGTCCGGGTCACGCGGATTATGTGAAGAACATGATTACCGGCGCGGCGCAGATGGACGGTGCGGTACTGGTAGTGTCGGCGGCGGACGGTCCGATGCCTCAAACCCGTGAGCACATTTTGTTAGCCCGTCAGGTGGGTGTACCGCATATTGTGGTGTTTTTAAACAAGGCGGACATGGTTGATGACGAAGAGCTATTAGAATTAGTTGAAATGGAAGTACGTGAACTATTAGATCAGTACGAATTTCCCGGAGACGACACGCCGATTATCACAGGCAGTGCGTTAAAAGCGCTGGAAGGTGATGATTCAGAGATAGGCACGGCGTCGATTGTTGAATTAGCCAATGCCCTGGACAATTATATACCGGAGCCAGAGCGTGCGATAGACGGTGATTTTTTAATGCCGGTTGAGGATGTCTTTTCGATATCAGGCCGCGGTACGGTGGCGACAGGCCGTGTTGAGCGAGGCGTGGTGAAAGTGGGCGAAGAAGTTGAGATAGTGGGCATTAAAGACACGACTAAGACCACGGTGACCGGCGTTGAGATGTTCCGCAAGTTATTGGATCAAGGCGAAGCGGGAGATAACGTGGGTATATTATTACGCGGCACCAAGCGTGAAGAGATAGAACGTGGTCAGGTATTGGCCAAACCGGGATCGATCACGCCGCACACGAAGTTTGAAGCGGAAGTGTATATTTTGAGTAAAGAAGAAGGCGGACGTCATACACCGTTTTTCAATGGCTACCGGCCGCAGTTTTACTTTAGGACGACGGATGTAACGGGTTCGTGTGAATTGCCGGGTGGGACGGAGATGGTGATGCCGGGTGATAATGTACAGATGAGTGTTGCATTGATCGCACCGATCGCGATGGAAGATGGATTACGTTTTGCGATCCGAGAAGGGGGTCGTACGGTAGGCGCCGGTGTCGTGTCTAAAATTATTGAATAACTTGTTATAGATTAAGATCAGTTGCATTCATAAGCGGATAGGCCTTTGGGCCTGTCCGCTTTGCTGCATTACAGGCCAGTAGCTCAATTGGCAGAGCGGCGGTCTCCAAAACCGCAGGTTGGGGGTTCGATTCCCTCCTGGCCTGCCACTGATAAGGTTGACTAAGCGAAGTGTTAGATAAATTAAAAATTCTGTGTGCATTAGCAGTGATTGCTGCCGGTGTGGTCGGGTTTTATCAATTCCCCGACATCTCAGTATTAATTCGCTATGGCATGGTTGTAGCGGGTGTTATCGTTGGATTGCTAATCATTCTTACATCAGCTCCAGGTCAGGCAGCATGGAAGTTTATTACTGGTTCAAGGACTGAAATACGCAAAGTCGTATGGCCAACCAGAAAAGAAACGGCGCAAACAACAATGATTGTCATCGTCATGGTGATTTTGATTGGTTTATTGATCTGGTTAGTCGATACTTTGTTGGTGAAAGTTATCTACGATATGGTTTTAGGTGTCTAAGTTAAACAATTTTATGAAGGCAAAGATTGATGAGTAAAAAACGCTGGTATGTGATTCAGGCCTTCTCGGGCTATGAAAAACACGTTCAACAATCTTTGAAAGATCACATCGAACGGGCTGGAATGGAAGAATATTTTGGCCGGATTCTTGTTCCCATGGAAGAAGTTGTCGAAATGCGAGCCGGTCAAAAGCGCACTAGCGAGCGCAAATTTTTCCCTGGTTATGTGCTGGTGGAAATGGAGATGAATGATGATACCTGGCATTTAGTTAAAAGTGTGCCACGCGTGAGCGGCTTTATCGGTGGCACAGCTTCAAAGCCGGCTCCAATTTCAGAAAAAGAAGCCAACGCAATTATGGCCCAGGTTGAAGAAGGCCACGCACAGCCGAAGCCCAAGTTTTCTTTTCAGGCTGGCGAGGTGGTTAGAGTTATTGACGGACCGTTCGCAGATTTCAACGGTACGGTAGAAGATGTGAATTTTGAGAAATCGACGCTACGTGTGTCAGTTTCGATTTTTGGTCGGTCTACACCGATTGAATTAGACTTTGGCCAAGTAGAGAAAGGTTAACTTCTCTAGTTGGAACATTAATACGGGGAGCTTTGCGGCGCTTGTACCCGTCAGGAGATAAATATGGCTAAGAAAGTTGATGCATACATCAAGTTGCAAGTGCCGGCTGGACAGGCTAATCCTAGCCCGCCAGTGGGTCCGGCATTGGGACAACATGGTGTTAACATTATGGAATTTTGCAAGGCGTTTAATGCCGAGACACAGAGCATTGAACAGGGTCTGCCGATTCCAGTAGTTATCACTGTTTATAATGATAAGAGTTTTACTTTTATCAAAAAAACCCCACCGGCTTCAATTTTATTGAAAAAAGCAGCTGGAATTCCTAAAGGAAGTGCTGTTCCAAATCGGGATAAAGTTGCGACTGTGACTCGTGCCCAGCTGGAAGAGATCGCTAAAACCAAGGAACCTGATTTAAGTTCTTATGATATGGATGCAGCGGTAAAAATTATTTCTGGTAGTGCCCGCAGCATGGGCATCGAAGTTGAGGGATAGGCTGATGGCAAAGCTAACAAAACGTAATAAGGCACAGGCTGAAAAAATCGACAAAGAAAAGCTTTACATGCTTGATGAAGCACTAGCTTTAGTTAAAGAAACGGCAACCGCTAAGTTTGATGAGTCAGTCGATGTTGCGGTTAACTTAGGTGTTAACGCACGCAAGTCAGAGCAAAATGTCCGTGGTTCAGCAATTATGCCTAGCGGCACCGGTAAAAATGTTCGTGTCGCCGTGTTTGCAGATGGTGAAGCGGCGCAGCAAGCAAAAGAAGCGGGTGCAGATTTAGTTGGACTTGATGATCTGGCTGAAGAAGTTCAAAAAGGTAACATGGACTTCGATATGGTTATCGCCACTCCCGACACGATGAGGGTGGTTGGAAAACTAGGCCAGATTTTAGGTCCGCGCGGTTTAATGCCAAATCCAAAAGTTGGCACGGTGACGACTGATGTCATTACGGCTGTACAAAACGCTAAAGCCGGGCAAGTACAGTTTCGAATCGATAAAGGTGGAATTATTCATGCTTCGATTGGCAAAGCATCTTTTACCGAAGATGCGCTTAAATCTAATTTATTGGCCTTGATGGGTGCCTTGGTGAAGGCAAAACCAGCTGCCGCAAAGGGTCAGTTTTTACGTCGCGTTACACTTTCAACCACAATGGGACCAGGTGTCCGGGTTGATCGCGCGACTATTGATGTTTAGAAAGACATATATGGAAAATTTGGGTCTGACTGCTTTGTAAATAAGCAGTCAGAAGTCAAAGACCGCAGGAACTCAGCTTCAGTTGAAGACGAGTTTAATCGATCACCTGATCATCCTGCGCAGACGGTGAACCTAAGAAAAGGATTCTCCTTTACTGGGCAACCGTAAATAACTGGAGGTAACTCAAAATGGCCCTCAATTTAGAGGATAAAAAAGCCCTGGTTGCTGAAGTATCAGACGCTATGTCGAATGCTCAGGCAGCCGTGTTGGCTGAATATCGTGGCCTCAGCGTTGCTCAAATGACCGCTTTGCGGTCACAGGCAAGAGAAGCAGGTGTGTACGTTCGCGTACTTAAAAACACACTAGCTAAGCGCGTAGTTGAAGGTTCTGATTTTGAGTGCTTGAGTGATCATTTCGTTGGCCCTGTTGCTTTAGCAGCATCGGAAGATCCAGTAGCTGTTGCGAAAGTAATGAGTAATTTCGCTAAAGACAATGATATTTTGCAAATCAAAGTAGGTGCTATGAATGGTGCTGAAATGTCAATGCAAGAAATCTCTGCCTTGGCAAAATTGCCATCACGTGAGGAGCTATTGGCGAAACTGATGGGAACTATGCAGGCGCCGGTGGCGAAATTGGCTCAAACACTTAATGAAGTGCCTGGAAAATTTGTACGTACTCTTAGCGCTTATCAAGCGAGCAAAGAGGCTGCTCAGTAATCGAAACATTTATGTTTCTCTTAATTTTTATTGGAGATAAATCATGGCTTTAAGTAATGAAGAATTGTTAAACGAAATCGCAGAAAAATCGGTTTTAGATATTGCTGAACTGATTACTATGATGGAAGAAAAATTTGGTGTAACCGCACAGGCAGCGGCTGTTGCTGTAGCGGGTCCTGCAGGCGGTGATGCCGCTGCAGGTGCGGCCGAAGATAAAGACGAATTTGACGTCGTTCTTTCAGCAATCGGCGAAAAGAAAGTTAACGTTATCAAAGTTGTGCGGTCAATCACGGGTCTTGGCTTAAAAGAAGCTAAAGATATGGTTGAGTCGGCACCAGCTACGGTTAAGGAAGGCGCATCTAAAGATGAAGCCGAGGACTTTAAAAAGCAACTTGAAGAAGCAGGCGCTAGCGCTGAGCTTAAGTAATTAGTTTTAAACTGTTCAAAACCAAACACATTCCACATCGGCAATCGACCTCAAGGTCAGGTTGCCGGTGTGTATTTGTATTTCAATAAATTACTGGACTAAGGGTTAATCCCAGGGTGTCTTTATGACTTATACATTTACGGAAAAAAAGCGAATTCGCAAAAGTTTCAGTAAACGCAAAAAGCCGGTTATGGAAATTCCATACCTGCTCGAAACACAGCTTGAATCCTATCGCAAGTACTTACAGGCTAATACACCTGCTGAACAACGCGTGGATCAAGGTTTGCAAGCAGCGTTTAAATCTATTTTTCCAATCGAAGCACACAACAGCTCATCAATGCTTGAGTTCGTCAGCTATCGACTTGAAAGCCCACCGTTTGATGTGCGCGAATGTCAACAAAAAGGTTTGGTTTACACCGCACCGTTAAAAGTTGTGTTGCGTCTGGTGTTGTTTGATAAAGAAGCCAGCACCCCGACAAACCGTAAGATCAAAGATATCAAAGAACAAGAAGTCTACATGGGTGAAATGCCCTTGATGACTGATAATGGAACCTTTGTGATTAACGGTACTGAGCGTGTTATCGTTTCTCAGTTGCATCGTTCACCGGGCGTTTTATTTGATCATGATCGTGGTAAAACTCATGCTTCCGGTAAATTATTATTTTCCGCGCGGGTTATTCCTTATCGTGGATCATGGTTGGACTACGAATTCGATCCTAAGGATTTGCTATATATTCGAATCGACAGGCGCCGCAAGCTGCCTGCCACCATTCTTCTGCGAGCATTAGGTTTTAATACCGAGGAAATTCTTGCGCTGTTCTTTGAAAACGATGTATTCACTCTGAACAAAGACAAAGATAGTGTCGAGATGGAATTTATTCCTTCCAGATTGCGCGGTGAAGAACTTTCCTTTGATTTGACTCACGGCAAGAAGGTTATTGTTGAAGCCGGTCGTCGTATTACGGCGAGGCACATTCGTGAGATGGAAAAATCGAAACTTAAAACCGTTTCAGTGCCTATTGATTATTTTCTAGGCCGCACGCTAGCTCACAATATTATCGATGAAGAAACCGGTGAGGTGATCGCAGATGCTAACAGTGTCATTACTCAGGAGTTATACGATCAGCTTGTGGAGATGGGCGTTAGCAGTTTAGAGACTATTTACACCAATGATCTAGATCGTGGCCCTTATATTTCGGAGACATTGCGTATCGATACCACCGCCAGTGAGCTGGAAGCCCAGATTGAAATTTACCGCATGATGCGCCCGGGGGAGCCACCGACAAAAGAGGCGGCGCAAGCGTTATTCACTAATTTATTTTTTAATCTTGAGCGCTACGACTTGTCGGCAGTTGGCCGTATGAAACTTAATCGCCGTCTAGGCCGTGATAATGATGAAGGCCCAGGGACATTAAGTAAGCAGGATATTGTTGATGTCATGAAAGTTCTTATTGGTCTTAAAAATGGCCAGGGAGAAACTGATGATATTGATAATCTGGGGAACCGTCGTATTCGCTCAGTGGGTGAGCTGGTTGAGAATCAATTTCGGGTTGGTTTGGTTCGAGTTGAGCGGGCGGTGCGTGAGCGCTTGAACATGGCCGAAACAGATAACTTGACACCCCAGGATTTGATAAATGCAAAACCTGTCTCGGCGGTTGTGAAAGAATTCTTTGGTTCCAGCCAGTTGTCGCAGTTTATGGACCAAACCAATCCATTGTCTGAAGTGACCCATAAACGCCGTGTGTCAGCACTAGGTCCCGGTGGTTTAACGCGTGAGCGGGCAGGTTTTGAAGTGCGTGACGTACATCCTACTCATTATGGCCGTGTATGTCCGATTGAAACGCCTGAAGGACCAAATATTGGTTTGATTAATTCAATGGCGGTTTATGCGCGCACCAACGAATATGGTTTTCTTGAAACACCATATCGAAAAGTTGTAAAGGGCGTTATTACTGAAGAAGTCGTTTACCTATCAGCTATTGAAGAAGGTAAATATGTGATTGCACAGGCGAATGCCACCCATAACGATGCGGGTAAATTGACAGATGAACTGGTTTCCTGCCGTTATAAAAATGAATTTACCTTATCCACCCCGGATCAGGTTGATTTTATCGATGTGGGGCCATCACAAATTGTTTCAGTAGCGGCTTCATTAATCCCATTTCTTGAACATGATGATGCCAACCGTGCTTTGATGGGCTCAAACATGCAGCGTCAAGCTGTGCCAACCATCAAAAGTGAAAAACCACTTGTCGGTACAGGTATCGAGCGAACTGTCGCACGTGATTCAGGTGTGGCTGTTATTGCCAAGCGTGGCGGTGTGGTTGATCTTGTTGACGCCAGTCGCATTGTAGTTCGCGTAAATGATGATGAGACGAATGTTAATGAGCCAGGTGTTGATATCTATAACCTGGTTAAGTACACACGCTCAAATCAAAACACAACAATTAATCAGCGCCCATTAGTCAAGGTAGGTGACACGATTGCCCGGGCTGATGTGCTAGCTGATGGTCCTTCAACGGATATGGGTGAGTTAGCACTTGGGCGAAATGTTTTGGTCGCTTTTATGCCTTGGAATGGCTATAACTTTGAAGATTCGATCTTGATTTCAGAAAAGTTGGTCAAAGAGGATATTTATACATCCATTCATATTGAAGAACTCTCCTGCGTGACGCGTGATACCAAGTTGGGCAGTGAAGAAGTAACGCGTGATATTCCCAACGTGAGTGAGTCGGCGTTATCCAAGCTGGATGAATCAGGCATTGTTTACGTCGGTGCGGAAGTGTTGGCGGGTGACATCCTGGTCGGTAAAGTGACACCAAAAGGCGAAACTCAATTAACGCCGGAAGAAAAACTACTGCGCGCGATTTTTGGCGAAAAAGCCTCAGACGTAAAAGATACATCTTTGCGCATGCCATCTGGTATGTCGGGCACTGTCATCGACGTTCAGGTCTTTACCCGCGAGGGCATTGAAAAAGATGCACGCGCACGCGATATTGATGAATCAGACTTGGCAAAAGTCCGCAAGGATCTGGACGATCAATATCGTATTGTTGAATCCGATGTCTATGATAGGATTGAAAAAGCCTTATTGAACAAACTGGCTCAAGGTGGTCCGAAGGGGTTGAAGTCCGGTGATAAAATCACTAAAGCTTATTTAGCAGAACTAACGCGTGATGAGTGGTTTCAAATTCGGTTGAAGAATGCTGAGGTCAACGATGAAGTTGAAAATATTCGCGAGCAGTTAGCCAGACAAAAACAATATTTTGATGATTTGTTTGAAGAAAAACGTCGCAAAATATTTGCCGGTGATGATTTAGCCCCTGGCGTACTTAAAATGGTCAAGGTATTCGTCGCTGTAAAGCGTCGTTTGCAGCCAGGTGACAAAATGGCCGGTCGTCACGGTAACAAGGGCGTTATTTCCAGGATCGTTCCAGTTGAGGACATGCCATACATGGAAGATGGTACGACTGTCGATATTGTCCTAAACCCATTAGGCGTACCTTCACGCATGAACGTTGGTCAAGTTCTTGAAACTCACCTTGGTTGGGCCGCAAAACATCTTGGCAGGCAGATAGATCGAATGCTTGAGAAGCAAGCTAAAGTTGCTGATCTGAGAAAGTATCTCGATAAAATCTACAACAAAAGCGGTAAGGTTGAAGATCTTAATTCACTATCTGATGATGAGATTATTGAACTGTCAACCAACCTTGTCGGTGGTGTGCCAATGGCAACACCTGTATTCGACGGTGCATTAGAAAGCGAAGTTAAACAATTACTGAAACTCGCCGGCCTGCCCGAAAGTGGTCAAACTACACTATTCGATGGACGTACCGGTGAGCAATTCGATCGCCAGGTTACGGTTGGGTACATGTATATTTTGAAGCTCAACCACTTGGTTGATGACAAGATGCATGCGCGTTCTACCGGCCCATACAGCTTGATTACGCAGCAGCCATTAGGTGGTAAAGCCCAATTTGGTGGTCAACGTTTTGGTGAAATGGAAGTCTGGGCACTGGAAGCTTATGGTGCAGCTTATACCCTGCAAGAAATGTTAACGGTTAAATCTGATGATGTGACGGGACGAACCAAGGTCTATGAAAACATCGTTAAAGGTGACAACCGCATGACAGCAGGCATGCCGGAGTCGTTCAATGTGTTGACAAAAGAGATTCGATCACTCGGCCTGAACGTCGATTTTGAATTGGATGATTAGACTCTGTACATGATTTATATAAGGCATCTATGCCTCAAGCTTAATCGATAAACTATCGAGGAATTAAAATGAAAGATCTATTTAGATTATTCAAACAACCAGGTAAAGAAGAAGATTTTGATGCAATTCGAATCAGTGTGGCATCGCCAGAAAAAATTCGTTCCTGGTCTTATGGTGAAGTTAAAAAGCCTGAAACCATTAACTATCGTACTTTTAAACCAGAACGTGATGGATTGTTCTGTGCCAAGTTGTTCGGCCCAATTAGCGACTATGAGTGCTTGTGTGGCAAATACAAGCGTTTAAAGCATCGCGGTGTAATCTGTGAGAAGTGCGGTGTTGAAGTCACCCAGACTAAGGTTCGCCGTGAGCGCATGGGCCATATTGAATTAGCCTGTCCAATCGCACATATTTGGTTTTTGAAATCTTTGCCCTCTCGATTAGGTTTGTTGCTCGACATGACTGTCCGTGAAATTGAGCGAGTGCTGTATTTTGAGGCCTATGTGGTAGTCGATCCGGGTATGACCTCACTAGAACGTTGTTCGTTATTAACTGAGGAAGCGTACCTTGATGCCATCGAACTCTATGGTGATGAATTTGAAGCTCGAATGGGCGCTGAAGCGGTTCGCGATTTATTACGCTCACTTGATTGTGAACAAGAAGCGATGAGATTGCGTGATGATTTAGCCGCCACAAAGTCTGAAACCAAGATCAAAAAGCTGAGCAAACGACTTAAGGTGATTGAAGCATTTTTAACCTCGGGTAACAAACCTGAGTGGCTAATCATGGAAGTCTTGCCGGTACTGCCGCCAGACTTGCGTCCACTTGTTCCACTTGATGGTGGTCGTTTTGCGACTTCTGATTTGAATGATCTGTATCGACGGGTTATTAATCGTAATAATCGCCTTAGACGTTTGTTAGAACTCAATGCGCCTGACATTATCGTGCGCAATGAAAAACGCATGCTGCAAGAGTCTGTTGATGCGTTGTTGGACAATGGCCGTAGGGGTAAGGCGGTAACTGGTGCTAACAAGCGCCAGTTGAAATCACTGGCCGACATGATTAAGGGCAAGCAGGGTCGATTCAGACAAAACCTGCTCGGTAAACGCGTCGATTACTCAGGCCGTTCAGTTATCGTGGTCGGCCCTACTTTGAAATTACATCAATGTGGTTTACCCAAAAAAATGGCCCTGGAATTATTCAAGCCATTTATTTTTAGCAAACTACAATATCAAGGTCTAGCTACAACCATTAAACAAGCAAAACGTTTGGTTGAACAGGAGACACCAGAAGTCTGGGATATTCTCGAAGAAGTAATCCGTGAGCATCCGGTTATGTTAAATCGGGCACCGACCTTGCACAGGCTCGGTATTCAAGCCTTTGAACCTCTGTTGATAGAAGGTAAAGCAATTCAACTTCATCCATTAGTTTGCACACCTTATAACGCCGACTTTGATGGCGACCAAATGGCGGTGCATGTGCCGTTATCGATCGAGGCACAACTTGAAGCTCGGTCACTAATGATGTCGACGAATAATATTCTTTCACCTGCTAACGGTGAGCCAATCATTGTGCCGTCACAGGATATTGTTTTAGGCCTGTATTACATGACGCGTCACAGCATTGGAGCGATG
>CBDCFC010000040.1:0-12472 GCA_965215945.1 Arenicellales bacterium
GATATCCAATCCCGTGAGGGTGTGATGCATTTTAAAGTCCTGGGTAAACGGGACAAAATACGATTCATACCGATTCATCCGGCAGTGCTTCGGTTGATTGAGTCCTACCTGGTCGATGCTGGCCATCAGCATGAACACAATACTCCCCTATTTCGGCCGGTCAGAAATAATTCAACGGGAAAATTAGATAAACCCCTTAACCCGAATTCAATTTATCGCTCTGTCGTCAAAAAATATGCTGATGAGATCGGCTTGTCCGGTGATGTGATTGGATTGTGTGTGCACTCAATGCGAGCGACTGCAGCGACCAATGCCCTACTCCACGAAGCCGATATATCCAAAGTCAAAGACTGGCTTGGCCATGCAAATATTTCGACCACACAACTTTATGACCGGCGGAAAACCAGGCCAGAAGACAGTCCAACGTTTAGGGTGAAATATTAATCTCTTAAAACATATAACCCAACAAACAAGGCAATGACTGCCACTACTAAACTGCCAATTATCTGCGATGTCTTGATATCGTGACCAACGACTTTGAGTATCAATGGCACAATGATAGCAAAGGCTGTGATGTATCTACAAAGCGTAGCAATATGTTGTTTTTGTGCGCGAGCAAATTTCATTTACAAAATCAGATTTCTCTGTGATTAAAAATTTATGTTTAAGGGCAAATGCTTTAATGAGTAAGAGTGTAAATACACATTTACTCATTAAATTCACGTTCTAATATTGGTAACAATAGCTTCGTCATTGAAGTCCCCTCCTCTGCAGCTTTAATTCTGATGCGCTTTAGTAAAGATTCAGGAATATTTACATTTAACCTAACTTGACGTTCGGCTGCTACTTGCTCAGTGAAAGTTTCTTTTTTTTCAGGTTCTGGCGTTGATTTTTTTTGCAATAAGTCAACTAAGGGGGTTTTTTTAGCCATTAATAAAGTCCTCGAGTTCTTGGCGAATATGATCAATTTCAGCCGCCGCCTTGCTGTTCGGATCCTCAACAACGGTTTGTCCGGTGGCGAGGGTTTCTGCGTAGAGTACACGCTGATGTGTCATTGAGCTAAATATCGGTATGTCGTAAGCACTGAGTGCATTACGAACATCTTTGGCCAGTGCAGTGCCAACGATGGCCCTTGAAACGATAAATGCTCCTTTAGGGTGATTATTATTCTTGTTCTGGCGTTGCTTGATTGCATCAACAACGGGTTTAGCGGCCCATATGTCCAGGGGGCTCGGTTGTACAGGAATAAGCACAAAATCCGCAGCACGAATCGCTGCTGCGGCTAATTCATCGGCCTGAGGTGCTCCATCGACTACGACCCAGTTTTCGGGTTCGATAACAGCCTTTAATTCCGTGTCTAATGTAGAGCGTGCCATGCTTGCGACTGGCAGCAGCTCTTTACCCCCTGCTTCAAACCAACTGCTAGCGCTGCCTTGTGGATCTGAATCGATTAATGTCACATCATGACCGGATTTATTTTTAAGTGCATGTGCTAGGTTAATTGATAAAGTGGTCTTTCCGGAACCGCCTTTCGTATTGAGTAATGCAATTACTGGCATGGTGTATATACACAATTAAGTAAAAGTGTATAATATCAAATACACCATATAAAGAAAAGTCAGTTATTAAATTGTATATACGATATAATTATGTTTTATGAATGGGATGACAATAAAGCAGAGCTAAATCAGCGTAAACATGGTGTTTCGTTTGATTTTGTTGAGAAGTTTGAATGGGATTCGGCGTTGGTTATGGAAGACAAACGCGTTGATTATGGCGAGAATCGATTTAATGCATTGGGTTGGGTTAATGATCGTCTTTATCAACTAACCTTTACACTTCGAGATGATGTGATTCGAGTTATTTCCCTAAGGAAAGCAAATAGACGCGAAATAAAGAATTATGGCCAAGAAACGAAAAGTTGATATTACAGATGCCGAAAATAGGGCGATTCAATCTGGTATTGAGCTAGACCCGGATAGCCCTGAATGGACAACGAAAGATTTTGAGCAAGCACGTCCTGCAAGTGAAGTTTTGCCTCAGATTGTTGAAGCATATAAACAAGGTAAGCTGAAGCGAAGGGGCAGGGGGCCACAAAAATCCCCCAAAAAAGAGCCTGTCTCGATAAGGCTCGACCAGGATATTGTCAAATACTACAGAAAAAAGGGAAAAGGGTGGCAGGCTCAGCTAAACGAAGATTTAAGAAAAGTAGTGGGTTTAGAGAATAACCATTAGTGGTGTATATGTGTAATTACACTTATACACATTATTGTGATTGCTGTATTTTTCTTGCGTGTTCAGTCGCTTCTTGCCAGTTCATGCCAGGTTTAGCATGAGATTCTATAAAGCCTTTGGTCAGCTTCGTAGGCTGGGATCTTTTTTCCTTAAATCTAAATTGTAGGTGTGTAACGGTTCGTCCTTTTTTGCGTTGGCCAAATTTAACTTCAATATTCGAATAATTATTGATGTCGTTAATAGCAGGGTAGATGACTCGTTTTTTGAGGTCACACATGGCTTTATATTTATCTTTGATGCCAAAAATATCCTTGAAGTCATCGATGGCAAACTCACGCTCATTTCCAAACCATTGGATTAGCAGCTCATATAGTCGAACACCGTAGGCTGATTTCATTTTCATGATGTATTTAAGCCGGTATTTGGTGAAATAACTCTCCAAATCACTGAGATAGGGCAGCACAGCATGAGTAAATTCAATGACTACCTTGCCTTGTCGGTCATAATAGTCACACAGAGCCGCTACATTGATCTTTCTCTTATCAGGCTTGCCAGTTGCTTCATGAATGAGTTGCTCACCACCAGGACCTTTTTTGAGCGTTATGGTCATATCTAGGATTTCATCAGCGGCTTTCCTGAGCTCACGGTAGTTGTTCTTGGCCTTATCACCCGTGAGATCAGCTAGGGCGTTAGCGGTTAATTCAAAACGATGGCCGACTTTCAGTTCGTCATCGGATTTAATCATGGAGACACAAGCCAGCAATACCCGCATCTGATAGCGAGACTCAGGGTGATAAGCAGCTTCAATCAGCGCGTTACTTTTTACGACTAGATTATCTTCCAATTCTGGATTTTATTCGTGGGTGTTTAGAATGTCGACTCTGATGATAACAGCAAACTTAAATAAAGGACAGAGTTTATAACTATGTCCTTATAAACTAGCAAAGT
Source organism: Arenicellales bacterium (assembly GCA_965215945.1). Taxonomy (GTDB): domain Bacteria; phylum Pseudomonadota; class Gammaproteobacteria; order Arenicellales; family JAHEKD01; genus JAHEKD01. The sequence continues at coordinate 3,184 of CBDCFC010000040.1, forward strand.
GTCCGTTTAAGACTAGCAAAACGTCCTTTTATCACTAGCAAAGTGTCCGTTTAAGACTAGCAAAACGTCCTTTTATTGACACCTATATTATTGATTTCAATATGTTTTTTGGTTGTGAAAACAAAAAATAATTAAAATATAAAACAACAAACAAATTTATTGAGCCGGCCCTCCATGGCCGGCAACTATTCCCTCGTGCTAACGCACTCGGTAAAATAATCCTTATTAACAGCACTCACTGCACCGTTAAACTGAAAAAATCCATTCCATTAGAATAGACTGGGGTTTTCATACAACCAGGTGTGTGCTGTTAAATTAATCAGAAGGAAATATTCGTGTTATACTTGTATAACAAATAATTTATGATCCCTAACCATGTTAGCTATTCGTTTACCAGAACAACTTGAAAAACGCTTAAATACCTTGGCTAAAGCCACCGGGCGGACAAAATCGTATTACGTCCGGGAAGCCATTCAGGAACACCTGGATGATCTGGAAGATATATACCTGGCGGAAAAGGCTTTAGAAGATATTCGGGCAGGACGCAGTAAGGTGATTTCATCAGACGAGATGTGGAAACGCGTTGGCCTGGACGATTAAATTTGATACACGCGTTGAAAAAACGCTCCGAAAACTTGACCGCCCGCAGCTTCTTCGAATTAAAGACTTCCTGGAAAATCGGGTGGCTTCCCTGGAGGATCCGCGCCAGCTTGGAAAACGGTTAACCGGCTCACAATCTGAACTATGGCGATACCGGGTTGGGGATTACCGTATTATTTGTGACATTCAGGATCATAGGCTGGTTGTATTGGTCGTCAGAGTAGGGCATCGAAGTGAAATCTATCGGAAATAACATTCTAGGGGCATCAGCCACATTCCTGTCAAAATTTACGGCCTGAGTCCTACATTCAGTCTCTACACGCACCATGCTTGGCGAGCATTTTTTGCTTAAATTCTTCGCTGTCAAAAGGTTGTGGTTCACCGCTTTGTTCAGCCACGATAAGTGCTGCGCGGATTGCATCAAGATCGGTCTGATTACACATATCATCAATTTGCAGTATTTGCTTTGCTTCCCACTTTTTCACCATTGTGCAAGTTAACATCCATAGATGTGGCTTTGACAATAACTATTTTTCGTTTTTGATATCTTAGTCTATCTTCTTTTACACCAACAATATTCCCAGTTATTGTGAGATTTGCTGTACGATTGTTACGCAAGGAGTCTGAAAGTGAACGAGCACTATCTAATTCAACAGGAAGCATGGCTAGAAATTCACCGTTATCAAAAACAACGCTATATCCATAACGATCACCAAGAGGAATGAATGTTTCTTTACTGAATCCAGTAGGGAATGCTGCTTTTTCGAAATCGTACTCTTCGAGTCTTGTTCTGACTTTAATTTGAACTGTATCTATAGCCTGTGCTGTGCCAATTCGCTTGTCTAACACCGGTTTTATCTGCTGCATTAAGTCATGACGAGTAAATTCATCACGAGCATTCGCGTAATCCGTTGAGATAATTCCTGCCAGCTTATGGTCAGGGGTTTTGATATCTGCTCTGCTTTCATAAATCCATGCAACTGTTTCATCATTCAGCTGAAAATCAGTTTGTGCCAGCAAAATTGTAGGGAAGTATAGAAAAATAAATACAAATAACGTTTTCATTTGATTAAACTAAAATATATGTTTTTGAGATCAGGATCATGATAGCAGTATTATCTGGTTTAATTTTATTAGCCATGCTTCTAATAGGTGCTTTCTTGTTATGGGTAATACACGGTTCTGAGGAATAATAGGAAATGACTCCAGAAATGTATTATATGATTTTAGTGATTATTTCGCTAATAATCGGTTTTTTGATTCTTAAGGATTGAAACACTTCAATAATTTTCAAGTACCGAAATACTGCTTATCGGACTCTTTAAAATAATAGGATAAAGAGGGTGAATCAGATACAGTTGCATGGTCAATGAATTCTTCACCATATTCTTTCACTAATTCTTCTAAAATTTTGTTACCAGCCGTGTATTCTCCTTCAAGTAAAAGGTTTTTTGATCGTTCTAATTTTTTCCCTACTAGCATTCGTTTGAATTTATATAACATTGAGTTTCTATCTTCCCAGTCATTTCCAACATCATCGATACAAAGGGCCTCTAGATAATTAATACAGCCTTGTAAATTTACTAAAACAGTGTGGTCCGCTCTCGGCCAATCATCACTCTCAGCTATATTCAGATGGATTAAATGCTTATCTGTTGTGACACAAATATCATCTATTGAGATATTACCTTTTTCGATGAATTTGCTCACGTTTTCTATAGTTATTGGCCAAGAATTTACATCGATTGCAAGTCCATCGAGTATATGTTCAAAAAATATCCATATTTGGTTATTTACTGATACCGCATATGTATCAGGACCGAGGTTTTTATGTATTAATGTAGATGTTGTTGGTATGACATCGTAAGTTAGGATTTGTTTTTCGAGGCAAAAGCAATCATAAACGATAAATTTAGGTTTGTATTTGCAATTCTCGAATTCATCCAATATTGATTTTACACCTGGTTTCGCCAGATATTCCCAAGACCAGTCATTTATACTGAATGAATACTTGTGTTTATTATTTAATCTATCATTAAAAGGGGGAGATAATGTGTTGATTAAATATTCTTCTCTAATATTTAAATCTGATTGAGATAAGCACTTCATGTAATAGATATATTTTGTTTCCCTATAACACTCATCTGGAAGATGCCCATGATTTGAAAAATGTTGTTGGTAAACACGACGTTTAATGTTATTGGTCTGGCCAACGTAAAGTACATTTTGGTTTTTATTAACTAATTTGTAGAGATAAAACAAAATTATTCACTATTTCTTGTGAAGAATTTCTCCTGATTCAAAAGGGCGCAGGTTTAAATCGCTTGGTGTTTTAACTAAAAAGGTTCTGATAGCTTGATAGTATTTTTTTCCGTCACCGCATACAGTGAATGTGCTGTATTCATAGAGACCAGGTTCCAGTTCTACACTTCCATTAACCAAAAGATTGACCTCATCAGTTAAGTAAGTTGTGGCCTTTGTGAGCTCAGTACCATTCAGACTGATATGGGCCATACAGTGCATACTACGATTTTCTATTTGATGTAAGACCCCAAAGGTGTAAGTTCCTTTTTCTTTGGCGTTAAAGTAACCTTGTGCATCGAGTGCATAAGCACCTTTATAACCAAGAGATTTGTCTTGAATAGTTTTCGTTGTCAGCTTGTATTCATTAGTCACAAAACCAGCAAAGCTTTCATCGCTTATTCCATTTGTGAACCATTTACGTTGGCTAGTATCGGCGACTTTAATCTTTATGACTAACCCGTCGACCATTTCATCTTTCTGTGGGGCAGGGGAGGGTTTGGCTTGCTGGGATTGATTACTATTTGATTGAGTAGAACCAGTGTTTTGTGAGTTTGTACCTGATTCTAAGTCATCTAACCTTTTCTCAATAGAGTCCAGTTTATCAAGGATGGTTTTTAATGGATCGTTAGGATCTGGTGCGGTGGTTGTTGTTTGAGCGGAAGCGATACCAGCACTGAATATTAGTATGCTGAGTGTTAGTGATTTTATAAACATATTATTCTCCATGGGATTTAGCAAAGTCGGTGTTTTTATCCTTAACAGATGGTTTTATCTCTACATCATCTGATTGAATTTTAGGTTTCAGGCTTTGAGGTTTTAAACTGACTGTTGGTAGCACTTGGTTATTTGATTGTCCTGACTGTATATTCTGCGGTTGCTGCATTGCTGCAGGTTGGTTAGCAGATGTCGTGGGTGCCTTTATGGGTGGTTTTGCTAATGAAAAAGCAATACTCCCCACTACAGCAATAATGACCGCATTGCGCCAATGCGGTTCTGCGCTCCAGGATTCCCAGGCTGTTAAGGTAAGTCGTGCTGTGATGGATTGTCGTTGTTCTGCCATGCTACTGGTTCCACAGTGATTTTTTCGTTATCAAACCCTAGTCGTACTTTTGTTGCTCCTTCATTCTTAGCATCAATAATGCCATCTGCTGCCATTCTTTCCAGCTCTCTGATCAGCTCGCGGGTACCGTAATTTTCTAATGCTTGCCACTTTTTTAGTGCTTCAACTAAGAGTGCAGGATCAATGTAGTCCAATTCAACATCATAATCGTTTGCAATTTTCTCTAAGTGCAATACACAGATCGTGGCTCGGCTCATGTCATCGAGTTTATTAACCGTCGTGACAAAATCAACGCGACCTAGCAGCTCAGGTGCAAAATAACCTCGTAGTGCATCTTTTGAGGCACGAGTGAGTTCATCACCTTCTAATTTTTCTGCCAATTCGCCCAATTCTTTGGCCGCTGCATTACTGGTCATCATGATAATAGCTTGTGTTGCATCCACCGTTTCGCCAGTTGATTGATCTGTAATACGGCCTTCATCGAGTAACGAAAGCAGCATTAAATATAATTTTGTTGTGGGATCTTTACCGGCTTTTTCTATTTCATCGAATAAAATCAACGTATGGGGAGTTAATTTCAAATGATTAGTTAATGTACCGCCTTTATCACTGCCCATATAACCTTGTGGTGCACCGACTAAGGTACTCACACCGTGGGTATCCATATTGCCTACATCAATGCGAAACATGCTTTTTTCATCCTTGAATAAGAACTCTGCAGCAGCTTTTGCTAATTCAGTTTTGCCGGTGCCGGTTGGGCCGGAAATCAAACAACTATATATCGGTTTTCCACGCCGTTTAATAGCCATTCGTCTGGCAATACCGCTGGATAATTCATTAATAACACGATCTTGGCCAATTACACGGGATTTTAAATGCTGTGCCATCTCTGTAGCATCAATGGCATTAATTTCTTGATCAGCTTCTTTTAGTTGCGCTTTCAGCGCTTCTTTATCGGTATATTTTGATAGTAAGTCCATGATTTTCTCTGGTAATAAGTTTGCTCTAAATAAAAACCAAATAACAGCCCATCCCCATGCCAGCAACAGCAATATCCGACCAATCGTTGGTGCTCTCTCTCCAAGAAAATAAAACCCAACGGCGACAATAATTGCAAGCATTAATGGTGTGGTTTGCATTGTTCACCTCAACGGTAGCGTGTAGCTTTGGCCGGTCTGAATAACCGGTACGCTGGTTGCACCTGCCGATGTTACGACAGAGGCAGTAATCCCACCTCCACCGTCATATACGCCTGTCACCATGACCTGATTTTGTCCGGGCAAAAGGGGGAGAGCGAATATAACCGGCTGATTTGTTAGTGTTGCTGTTACTCCGTATCCTTGTGACTGGAATTGCAAAACATCACCATCTTCGGCCATATTATCCCAGGCTTGTAACCAGGCTATTTCTAACTCTCCCTTATCCACTTTTTCCTGCAAGACCTGAGTTTTTTCGGGATCTAACCCCATGGATGTAATCGCCTGATTGATTTCCTCGGGGTTTTTAATACGTTCAACTTCTAAATGGCCCTTTGCCTCAAATGTTTGTTGGATTTGTTGTATCTCATCCTGGGTTAAGTCGTCCACGTCAGGTGCTGCAGCAGGGTAGAAAAGCCAGCCACCAAACGCTAGCGAACCTAATGTTAACGCGGTGAGCCAAAACTTACTTTTTTGCCTTTGCGTTGGCTTAGTTGTCTTGGGCTTGGCATGAGTATCAAGCTGGGCGTCAGACTTAGGAGCTGTTGTTTTATTTTTTTCTTGTGGTGTAGGTTCCATTTTTTCCCCAATGTTATTTGCTTCTTGATCTGACCATCCATGTAATGAACATGATGGCATTAGTAATAATAAAAACCGGCCATACCAGGAACCCAAAACTGGGGTAGATGCTGGCACACCAGCTGACAGTTAGGTAAAACAAAAACATAAAGAACACACCTATAAATGGTGCAAAAAGTAGTGCTAACATTGTTCTGCTTCCTGTTCTAGAACGGTTAATAACTCGTTATGCGGCATTTCCCTGGGGTCGTTGTATTTAGTGGACAATGCATCAGGGACAAAGTCTGTTTTAAGATATAGTTTTACGGGCGGACGCTGTTTAATACCATCGAAAATTGTGGCATAACATTCAAAGGTGCGTAATTGTGTAATCTTTACCGGCTCGACCAGGTAACGGCGTTGCTGTTGTAATTGTCGTGACTCAGCGACACTGGCATCCGTACCACTAATTGATGCATCAACAGGATTGAATGATGCACTTTGTACGGTTTCAGTAAAACTGAGATTCTCAACGTCCTGCCAATCTTCACCCAGGGTTTCTGCAGCAAGTGTTGCATCTCCTGGATTTATCATCGCTAGGAATAGCTTTGTCCTGAGTGATGCAAACATTACATTAGCGGCATCTTCACCAACTTTTGAAATAATTGATTGTGGTGATTGCGTTAAGACCAAGTTAAAGCATTTTGATTGGCGGGATAGGGCGTAGAATTGCTCATCACCTTCACCAGCGGATCCAGCACAGGAAACAAATTTTTGGTATTCATCGCAGATAAAAAACAGAGTGCGAGACGTATTCGTTTGTTGGTCCTGCTTAGCTCTGGCTACACGTGATAGGGCAGAGCGCTGAAAGCTGAGTTTTAGCAATGTTCCAACGGCATTGGCCAATACGCCATATTGTGATTCGGGTAAGTCGATGGCAACGATCTGGCCATTGTCAATAATGCCGTCGAATCCGGCAAAGGTGATTTCATTTTGATTCGGGGAAAACGTATTTTTAACTTCCGGAACAGAAAATAACCCTGTTACATTTTTAGTGGCGCTGACAACAATGCCGCGAGAGCGATCTGATTCTGCTGTCCATTCATGAGTAAAAAATCGGCGGTGATGTTCTAAGCGCTCGGTTTCTTTGACGGAATCATTATCTCCCCATCGTGTTAATGCGGTTTCAATATCGTCCAGCTCACCGCTGGCAATATCTGCAATAAAGCTATTGCAGTCATGCAGAGTTATATATCCTTGCAATTCACGGAGTACACCAATTACATGCGTGAGCAACTTTAGAACACCTTGTGCTACCCAGGCTTGATCACCCTGGCCGCTATCGGTGGTAACGTTCTGATAGACTGCAAGCAACCGACCAGCGAGCGTTTCAGGGGGGGTTTTAGGTTCATCAATAGGATTCCACTTAACATTACCATTCGGTTTAATGATGACAAGATCATTTGATCGATCAAATTCAGTAGCAAGTTTTTTAACGTACTCAACAAAATCACCCTTAACATCCAGTACCAGGCCGCCAATTTTCAAGTTAACGTCATGGGGTTTAAATTCCATGATTTGATGCATGATCGGATTTGCTACAGATGCTGTTTTGCCCGAACCAATTCCACCAAATGCAACTATTCCCCCATAAGTACCTTTTTCAGGTAATCGGCACCAAGTTGGATTAAGAATATACCCCTCACCTTTATGTTCTTCGCCTAACGTAATGGAAAAAGCAGTTCGAGGGAAAATCCATTCAGGTAGTGCGTAGTGTTTAACCTGGCTATCCTCTTGTTCGGGAGTAGACATTTTTGCTTGTGCAAAATAATGCTGCACGGTTCGCATGATGAAAAATCCAATTGAAGCCCCTGCAATAATATTTAAGGTGGTTAACCAAAATGTCCAGCTTGTGCCAAAAGCACGAATTAACATGCCCTGGGCGATAGGATTAGCGATTAAATTATCAAGATATGTTCCCCCCATTAACCACCCAAGTGCAGCACCGACCACGGCTCCGATCGTATCGGTGCGTTGTAGCCAATCCATTTGTTTAGTGTTTTGGTTCATCGTCTCGACTTACGTGCTGCATTTTCGGCTTTGTACCCTAGTCGTCTAATGCCGGTGATATATGAAATTACTGTCCAGATAATCCAAAAAAAGGCGACCATGCCACAGGCTAAGAACCAGAAATGAAATTCAGAATTTTGGTAAATCACAAAAAGTCCGTCAAAGACGGGACGGTATGAAAAGAATAAAATTAATAACGCACCCTGGGTAAGACAGTTCACTGCAATTAAATCTTTAATAAATTGCATTAGTTCATCCTATTCAGAATTTGGTGAAATTCGGCAATGGTTAATACCTGGTGTGGTTCCTTATCTGCCTGGCTGATGGACTCAACATTGCCGAAAACTCGTTGTAGGTGTTGTTGCATTTTTTCTGATTCAGTGAGCCAATAAACACGAGCAACAATATTCGATTTGAGTGCTTGTTTATATTCCCTAAATATCTTGGCGTAACGTTTGGCCGTTTTAACGGTTAGCTCAATTTCAATAGCAGAGTGTTTTCCAGATTTTGGATTTTGAATAATCAAATCTGGAATTTTGTTAAGTCCAAGAAACAGATCCATGCTGCGAACAATCACACAGCGATTGTTCAGCGCATGTACGGCTGTTTCGTGACATTTTATTTTGTGGGGTAACGTTAGCAGTGAGATCCGCGACGGTTCGAACCCTCTGACTCTATCAGGCATTTTCTCAGGGTCGTTGATAGCATAAATTCCCTGCACCGTTATTCCCCACAGCTTAAGAGCATGACCTGTAAGCATCGTAAGATCATGCTCTTTGATCAAACCTGCTTGGCACAATCGGCGCAATGCTTTAGTTGTGCCGTGCCTGGTTTTGTAGCCGAGCAAAGTTTGCAAAATATCTGTGCTGGTATACGTTTCTAATGATAGAAACGTCAGCACAGATTCAGTGACTTTTGCACGTTGCTCAGCTTGTCGGTCGGGTGGCATGAGCCACGCCGTTTGTTGCTCCTTTACTGTCAAAATACTGTGTTCATTCTGTGTGAGGTTCGTGTTTTCGATATACACTGTAATATACACCATATTCTGTCGTAAATGAGCTATTAACGTGGAAATTGTTCCGCGTTAATAAAGATTATTTATTCCGCTGGACGCTACATAAATAAAGGGCTATGCCCTCTTGCTTCGCAGTCGCCCTGAACGGACGACCGCTAACAATTCACCCAGCGCCGTCATCGGGCTGCGCCCGTGACCACCCGCCTTTGGCGCGTGTTTTCCCCGCAGGGAAAATCGATTTTCATCGGATTATGCATCGCATAATCCGATTCAACCGCTTTCCACCTGCTTAAATCTAGAGCTGGGGAGCGCCCAGCTCTAGATTAAGAAACCACGGCAAACACGGGTGGTCACGGCCTCCGGCGTGACGGCGCTTGCGCCTGGCAAGGCTAACTCATGCTGTGGGCAGCACGAGTTAGCTCACTCGCTGGGACTCGTGACCAGACGCAACGAATCTGTGGGCAGATTCGTGGTGGTGCAATCTGC
>CBDCFC010000041.1:0-43457 GCA_965215945.1 Arenicellales bacterium
TACAGCGGGTGCTATTGGCACGGGCCTTGCTGGATAAGCCGAATTTATTGATTCTGGATGAACCGGCGCAAAACCTTGATGTGTCCGGCCAGTTAGGTTTTTATAGATTAATAGAGAGAGTCCATGCCGAGCGAGAACTGGCGGTGCTGATGGTGTCGCACGATTTGCACCTGGTGATGTCATCTACGCAAAAAGTGATTTGCCTGTATCACCATGTTTGTTGTTCGGGCGAGCCGCAAGCAGTGGCGAGAGATCCTGAATTTATTTCACTGTTCGGCGATGATATGGCTAAGCTTATGTCAGTTTATCACCACAGTCATGATCATCAGCACGATCATTCGCACGGCCAGCCGGATAGAGGACATCGTCATGCTTGATGGATTTATCATTAAAGCTCTGGTGGCGGGCATTGGTGTCGCCCTGGTGGTCGGTGTTTTAGGTTGTTTTGTGGTATGGCGCCGGATGGCCTATTTTGGTGACTCGCTGGCACACAGTTCTTTATTAGGTATTGCGCTGGGATTACTCTATGGATTCAGCATCAACATTGGCGTGATTATCATTTGTTCGGTTTTGCACTGCTGCTGGTCTGGATGCAGCACAAACATATTCTGGCAACTGATACACTGCTTGGAATCCTGGCCCATGCCTCGCTGTCACTGGGAATGGTGGCATTGAGCTTTCTGGATTACATTCAGTTTGATCTACATAGTTATCTTTTTGGCGATATCCTCACCGTCAGGGCTTATGATTTGTGGTGGATTTATATAGGTGGTGCAGTTGTTCTTGCTTTGTTGATATTAAACTGGTCATCTCTGACATTAATGACCATTCACGAAGATCTTGCAAAAGCCGAAGGGTGTGCGGACCTTCCGTACTCAACTCTTGCTAATGTTTCTGATGACTATTGTGGTGGCATTCTCAGTGCGTATTGTTGGCATATTATTAATAACATCACTTTTGATTATTCCCGCCGCTACTGCTCGACAACTCGCTAAAACCCCCGAGCTATGGCAGTAATCGCATCGTCGCTTGGTGTGTTGGCCGTTTTGTTGGGAATCACCGGTTCAATGCAATTCGACACACCATCCGGGCCATCCATCGTCACAGCGGCATCATTGCTGTTCTTAATCCTATTTCCGGTTTTAAAAATAAGATCGTTATTGCAAAGAACAGAGAGTTCCTCCCCTCTCAAGGGAGGTTAGGAGGGGTATGGCAAATTATTCGGAGTTTGGCGTATCGGACTGTCATTATCTTTTTCACCGGGAAGTTGAAGTACGAATTGTAATCAATGTTTTTACGAATCGACTTCTTTAGTGGTTTGCTTTTTCTCATAATCCGCAACTTCCTTTTTAATTTCGCCTTCTCACGTTTACGGTCATAATCCTTTTTAGACTTATGCGCATGACCTTTTTTCATCAAAGGTGAAATCGCACTTTTATTACGTGGTTTCATGACGCTAATGATAATTGCTAGATGTTAAATGGATTGTGAACTTTGCGAATAATATTAAAACTATTGAGCAGAGAAGGAGTAATGTTTCAGAAGTTCAGCATTCCTATTTTTTACAGACTTAGCAGAGAACAAATTCTATTCCCTTAGCTAAGACTTTGCTTTGAAATCCCAATCATATTCAACGTCTGTAGGGGCATGTAGTTTTTAACCCAATCATCATGATGAATAATTATTCACAGCTCAGATGAAAACCCATCATTTGTATCATCTGATATCCCGGACTATGATCCGACTCCAATATTAAATCTTAGCTCTAAATAGTGATGAAAAACTTGGTGTTAATTCCTTACCAGCAAGCAATGAACTTTTGTTTTCCAATTTCATTGTCATCACTCGTCAAGCGCTTTAATTACTGGAAATCTCGACGGTCAACGATTAAGGAACTTAACCGACTGTCAGATCACCTGTTAGAGGATATTGGATTAGTCAGGTCTGAGATTCCACGTGTTGCGTCAAAAGCGGCAGCTAATGTCTTTAACCACTAAATAGGTAAATGCATTAAATAAACCGGCTTTGGTAGCATCTTAAATAGCTCTCAATTGCTACTAGCCTAATTCAACCTTTGATTTTTGCTTTTCTATTTCGTACTCAAAATTATTACCCGGTGATTTGGTTTTCTTTAAATTTATTCGTTTACCTTTACCACCAACAAAATCAAAAGCAGATCGCTGTTCGAAATTGGTAAAAATACCCGAGTCACATTTTCAAGAATGATAGTTAATTATTTTTCACAAATAGTTTCATAGATTTCGGGTATTATCTGCTCGGTTTGTTGCATTTGGGGTGGTTAATTCTAGTGAAGCTAATAAATCTTATTGTTAAATGTTGTGAATGGGCAGTCTGGCTATTTTTGATTGTGTTAACTGGAGCTGCTTTGCTTGGTTATATTCCTTTGTATAGCCTTTTATTGCCTTGGCTATTTTAGTGATTGAAGCGTTTCCAGATTTAATACAAAAGAAGGCAGAATTCTAAAGTCAAGCGATCATCGACTGAAATGCGCTATAACGCCGGCAGATCGTAGAAGAATTAGGGGCGCACCAATCTAGGATTGGCAAACAACAAAAATCAGTAGAAGAATTTTGGGCGGCGACTATCGCATTAATTAGATAAGCAATTGATACTATACAATATTGTTAATTAATTACTTCTGGTGTGCCCCCCAATATGCCCCCGTGTGATGAATGTGATATCGAAATTATCGCAATACCCATCGTTCTTAAATTAGCTGAATCAGTGATTAAGAGCAGCGCAATGAAACATTGGGGTAAATCTCCTTTTTGTTCGGCCACTGATGGTGATCTACAAGCAATGTACTCACTGGGTTTGGCAAAGTACTCTCTACTCTTGTTTGTTTAGGTCTTAATGCAAATGGTCCTTTAAAAGTAATTGCCACGAAACCAGCACTAATAGCAAAATTACATTTATTCTCAAGAGTTACATTTATTAATGGAATTCCGTTGTCTGCTGCTTTTGTAGAAGTTTTTAAACATTCTGCGGTGACATTCTTTGATGGGCCGCCTCCCGATGAACTTCCGCCGCCGCAAGAAACTAAGAAGATTGAGAAGATAATTAAAATATTCTTTACAGAATTCATTGTTGTCCTTTATTAACATTAGTTTGTAGTTTTAAGAAGGAAGTATTAATTTCTTTATTAGCACCTACATTCATTACTGATAGTTGCAAAGATTAAATAGTTTCACACAATGCTTGCATAATACTACAAAATCAATGTATAGCCCTTCACCATCACTAATCTTGTACGGTTTTTCTTTGGGCTTTAAGTTTTTTACTTTTGTGTCAGTTAGCATTTTGGGGGCAAGTAGGTTTTGGGTAATGGAACATGCCCCACAATCATGCCCCCATCAGGGAGCAGATGTCAATAGACCAGCATTAGACAGTGTAGGATAGTAAATAGGCTTGAAGCCTTGTATTTGCTGGATATTTTGGACTTTATTGGACGGTATTAGATGGTTGGTTGGTGGAGGCGGGCGGGGATCGAATTAATCATCTAATATACAGAAAAATAATAATAAATTGCCATCATAGTAGAGAATGTACCCTCATATATACCCACAAAGGCACAATTCCCTGTCTAATTTTGAAAAATTTAATACACTATGTCCTCGTTGAGGGTTGATTGTCTTTTTGTATGGTTTTTATGGTTATATGGGAGGATTATTACATAGTTAACATTAAAGATAATAACGATGACATCTGAACAAGAGCAACAGTTTTTAAATGATCTCGAAAAGAAACTCTGGACCGCGGCGGGATAAGCTTCGCTCCACACTGGATGCTGCACAATATAAGCATACTGTACTAGGTCTGATTTTTCTCAAATATGTCAGTGACGCCTTCAGAATTCGTCAAGATGAGCTAAGAGCACAGTTTCAGAATCCTGACGACTTGTACTACCTTGATCCGGCAGATTTTGAAGAAGGTGCAGAAGGACGAATATGCAGCAGAAATTGAGCGGGAGCTGGAACAGCGCGATTATTACATAGAGGAAAATGTATTTTGGGTGCCTCCCCAGGCACGCTGGAAGTTTCTCCAGGATAACAACAAAACCGTTATTGGTGGTGCAGAGCTGCCAGTAGTCGATAAAAATGGTGAACGGAAAAAGCTAAAAGTCAGTTCAGTCGGTCATTTGATTGACAATGCGCTTGACGCGATTGAGGCCGATAATCCCAAACTCAAAGGCGTGCTAAATAAGCAATATACTCGCCTGCAAATTGATCAGGCCAAATTAGGCGAATTGATTGATTTGATTGCCACCATACCGTTTGAACACGAATCGCTGGATTCCAAAGATATACTCGGCCATGTGTATGAATATTTTCTCGGTCAGTTTGCCCCTGGCTGAGGGTAAAAGGGCGGTCAGTTTTACACACCCAAATCCATTGTTAGTTTGATTGTACAAATGCTAGAACCATTTTAAAGGCCGTGTTTATGACCCCGCCATGGGTTCTGGTGGTTTTTTTGTTCAATCAGAACATTTTATTAATGCTCACCAGGGCCGCATTGGTGATGTCTCGATTTATGGTCAGGAATACAACCACACCACCTGGCAACTGGCAGCCATGAACATGGCGATCCGGGGATCGACTTTAACTTTGGCAAGCAACCAGCCAATACCTTCACCAACGATCAGCACCCGGATTTACGTGCTGATTTCGTTATGGCGAATCCACCATTTAACATGAAAGAGTGGGATACGGGCGTAAAAGACGATGACCCGCGCTGGCAATATGGCAGGCAGCGCCCTCGGGCAATGCTAACTTTGCCTGGTTGCAGCACATGCTTTATCACCTTGGCACCCAATGGAAGCATGGGTTTGTTACTGGCTAATGGCTCAATGAGTTCTAACACCAATAACGAAGGTGTTATTCGTCAGGCTTTAATCGAAAATGACCTGGTCGAATGTATGGTGGCCTTGCCCGGACAGTTGTTTACCAACACCCAAATTCCTGCCTGTATCTGGTTTTTGACCAAAATAAAGGAGAGAGGACCTCAGCGTCGGGTGATTATTTAAGGGATCGTAAAAAGGGAAGTGTTATTTATCGATTCACGCAATCTGGGTTACATGAAAGACAGAGTATTGCGTGATTTCAGTGAGGAAGATTTGGAATTAATTACCAGAACCTATCATGGCTGGAGAATGAACTATGGAACCGTCAATGTCGATGATGACACTGTTGCACAAGTTGATCCAAACGAAGATTATTTATATGAAGATATCCCTGGTTTTTGTAAATCTGCAGACTTCGCACTCATCAAAAAACACGACTACGTACTCACCCCAGGCCGTTATGTCGGTGCAGCCGCCGAAGAAGACGATGGCGAACCGTTCCCGGAAAAAATGGCACGGCTGACCACCCAACTCAAATCACAATTTGAAGAATCTGAACGCTTGGAGGCAGAGATAAAAAAAGAACTTGGGTGGGGTTGGGGTACGAATTCTGAGTGGCAGACTGTACGATTAGGTGATTATTGTTCCAAAATCGGAAGCGGGGCTACGCCAAGAGGTGGCGCTAATGTATATATGGACGATGGTGAAATATGCCTAATCAGAAGCCAAAATATTTATAACGATGGTTTTTAATCCAGATGGGTTGGTATATATATCTGAAGAATCTGCTAATAAATTGAAAAATGTCATCGTTGAAAAAAAATGATGTTTTATTAAATATTACGGGTGACTCAGTCGCGCGTGTTTGCATGATAAAAGATGAGTATCTCCCAGCGCGTGTTAATCAACATGTGGCGATTATTCGTCCCGATCCACAGGAGTTTGATGCGAGATACATTCGATATCTACTCGTTAATCCCGCAATGCAAAAATCTGTTGTTAACTATCGCATCTGCAGGCGCAACACGTAATGCATTAACCAAAAACATGATAGAAACTTTGGAGGTTCCTAAACCAAAGCTTTATATACAAGCAAGCATTGCAGATAAATTAGAATCTTTAGATAAAAAATCGAACTCAATCGTCAAACCAACCCAAACACTCGAAGAAATCGCCCAGGCTATATTCAAAAGCTGGTTTGTCGATTTCGAACCCCCGTGCCAAGATCGCAGCAAAACAACATTGGCAGTCGATTAACGAAAGCATCGAAACCAGTTCAGCCGACTGCTACGCCGGGCAGTTTGAAAATACAGACCTGACGAATATCACCCTTGATGAGGCTATGACCAAAGCCGCCATGGCCGCCATCAGCGGTAAAACCATCGATCAGCTAAGCCAGCTCAGACCCGAACAACTCGAACAACTCAAAACCAGCGCTGATCTGTTTCCAGATGCCCTAGTCAACTCCGAACTCGGTGAGATCCCGAAAGGCTGGGATTGTAAACCTCTATACGAAGCTGCTAAGTATGTTAATGGTAATGCTTTTAAAGCAATCGATTTCTCGGGTGATAGTAGAAAAGGTCTTCCAATCATAAAAATTGCAGAACTGAAAGCTGGGCTTAATGTCGGGACGAAATTTACAACAGGAAATTTCCATGAGAAATATTTTATTCAAAATGGGGGATGTCCTGTATTCATGGTCAGGAAGCCCAGAAACGTCATTAGAGGTCTTCAAGTGGTTTGGAGGTGACGGCTGGTTAAATCAACATATTTTTAAGTTGAATTTTGAATCGAGTGCGCAAAAGTATTTTACATACTATTTGCTAAAGCATATGAAGCCGATCTTGATTGCGACAGCTCAACAAAAACAAACGACAGGTCTTGGTCATGTCACAGTTGCAGATTTGAAACGAATGTTAATCGCATATCCGGATCCAGAATTACTTGCAAATTTTAAAAATAATATTTCTTCGCTATATGAGAAATGTTCAAGCTTGGAAAAAGAGAATATATGCTTAGCAGAGTGTAGAGATGCGTTATTACCAAAGTTGTTGAGCGGTGAAATTAATATTAGGACTGCAGCATGAGTAAGGAGTGGATTAAAAGCAGCGAAAATGTAATTCAGAGTGTAGAAGAAACTTTACAGCAGGCCTATTCTGAGAACAAAGACATCCATGCTAATCTTGATGGTGATGAACCATTAAAAATTCCAAGCCTAATTCCTGATAGGGACCCTTATTCATATGAAAAAAGTGAAGCGTTATTTTGGATTGATAGGAGTGCGTATTATGAGGAAATGGGATTTTGTTTAATAAAACATCACGAAAAAACAATCGAATTTATTAAGAATAATGATCTTAAGCCTGTATTTCAGGACCTAGTTTCAGCAATAAAGAGAAAGAGAATTGTTCCATTTGTAGGTGCTGGCTTGTCAGTTGCATCAGGTTATCCGCTATGGGGCAAAGCATTAGAAGAAATTTCAGAAAGAATTGATGAGTTTGACAACGAGCAGCTTAAACTCATTTGGTTGAATGTGAGTATTTCGAAGCGGCACAACTATTGTGGAATTCGGAGAGTGCTCAAGTTAAAAGTTACATAAGAAATAAGTTTGCTGATGGGCAAATGCCACATGAAGGACCTATAGGTGCTGCAAATTTATTACCAGAACTTTGTGATGGCTGTATTGTTACAAACAAATTTCGATGGTGTTATAGAAAAGGTTATTGGAAAAGGTCATATTACTGGTTATATGCATGGAAGACAGGATGGCAATAAATTTTCTACAAAGTTAGTTCAGGGAGAAAGATGTATTTTAAAACTCCATGGTGATGCGGAAGATCACGAGACTTATATTTTTACAACTGAACAGTATAGAGAAGCTTATGGCGAGCCGATAGATTTTACTAGACCGTTACCTAAGGCATTGAGACAGATATATGGTTACAAGCTCATTATTGTTTCTGGGATGTAGTATGGCTAAAGATAAAACACTTGAGCTATTTGCTGAAGTGATGAGTGACTCGGACTTTGATGTGCCAGATCACTTTGCATTTTTACCTTTACCCGATGATGGCGAAAGTAAAAAACCAAAAAGATGCACGTTTAAATGACCTCAAAATTAGAGCGGTTTGGTATCCTTCAGATGACCACTCATTCGTATATGATTATTTATCATTGGCGCTTGATATGGCTTCAGAGAGATTGAGAGATTTCTAAATGAATTTAATCAACGAAGAAAAGCTGGAGCAAAAGTGTATCTCTTGGTTTGAAGATACCGGCTTCAACTATATCAGTGGTTACGAAATTGCTCCTGATGGCGACAACCCAGAGCGTAGTGATTATCAGCAGATTATTTTGCATGATAGATTAATTAAGCAGTTAGCGAACATTAATCCCCAAATTCCATCTGCAACTTTAGATCAAGTCGCTAATCAGATCGGAAAAGCTGAAACACCTGTCCTGATTAATAGTAACAGGCAATTCCATAAGTATTTGCTGGAAGGAGTTGAGGTTGAATATAAGGAAGAAGGGGAGAGCAAGCATGAATTTGTTCAGCTAGTTGACTTCACCCGGGTGGGAAAACAATCAGTTTTTGGTTGTTAATCAATTCACGGTTTCAGGAAGCAAGGGTTTACGCCGGCCAGATGTAATTGTATTTATCAACGGTTTGCCTTTGGCTGTACTGGAATTGAAGAATCCGGCTGATGAAAATGCTGACATTTGGTCGGCCTTCCAGCAGTTGCAAACATACAAGGACGAAGTCCCAGATTTGTTTATCTTTAATGAGGCACTGATTGTTAGTGATGGACTCAACGCAAGGGTAGGTTCATTAACAGCCAATAAAGAACGATTTATGCCCTGGCGCACAATCGGTCATGAGGATGACAAGCCATTATTCGAATATGCACTTGAAACACTGGTAAAGGGATTTTTCAGGCCCGATTTGTTTCTGGATTACATTCGTTATTTTGTTTTGTTTGAAAATGACGGTGATACGATAATTAAAAAGATTGCGGGTTATCATCAGTTTCACGCGGTCAGGGCCGCTGTCGATGCGACCGTGATTGCGGCGCAACGCCCAGAGGAGAATGTGCTCGATTACCCACGTGCGGATTGGTTGACCCGGGTACAGGCCGGTTCAGGCAGGGCCGGGGTGGTTTGGCATACGCAAGGATCAGGAAAATCAATTTCTATGGTTTGTTATGCTGGGAAATTACTGGCGCGGCCCGAAATGAATAATCCAACTATTGTTGTAGTGACAGATCGTACTGACCTCGATGGTCAATTGTTTGATACCTTTAGTGTGGCTGCCGATGTTCTTAAGCAAACACCAATAAGAATCGGTGATGAAAATGACGGTTATCCAAGTGATATGACGGACAGGGAAAGATTAAGGGATGCGCTTTCAAGCAGGCAATCTGGTGGCATTATATTTACTACGATCCAGAAATTTTCATTGGAAAAAGATGAAGATAAATTCCCGGTCTTGAATGATCGCCATAATATTGTGGTGATCAGTGATGAGGCCCACCGCAGTCAATATGGCGACAAAGCTAAGTTTAATAAAACAACAGGCAAATACACATTTGGTTATTCCAAGCACCTAAGGGATGCTTTGCCTGAAGCGAGTTTTATTGGTTTTACCGGCACGCCGATTGATTCGGCGGATAAAGATACCCGGGCTGTGTTTGGTGATTATGTTTCCATTTACGATATTCAGGACGCAGTGGATGATGGTGCTACCGTACCAATCTATTATGAGTCACGACTGGCAAAGCTGGATATTAATGCCGCAGCGATTGAATCGTTAAACGATGAGATCGAGGAGATCATCGAAGATGAAGAAGAACGGGATCGCGAAAATACTAAATCAAAATGGGCCACGCTGGAAAAATTGGTTGGCAGCGAGCCACGTATCGAGCAAATTGCACAGGATTTGATTAACCATTTTGAAATGCGAACCGCAACGTTTCCGGGCAAAGCAATGGTTGTGTGTATGAGCAGGGAAATTTGTGTCGATTTATATAGTGCAATAACAGCATTAAGACCAGAATGGCATGATTCTGACCCTGATAAAGGTTTTATAAAAATTGTAATGACGGGTTCTGCGTCAGATAAAGAAAAGCTCCAGCCTCATATTTACAATAAACAAACCAAAAAAATGTTTGAAAAACGCTTTAAGAATGTTGATGATCCGCTGCAACTGGTGATTGTCAGGGATATGTGGCTGACGGGATTTGACGCGCCATGTTGTCACACTATGTATATCGATAAGCCAATGAGAGGTCATAACCTGATGCAGGCGATAGCCCGGGTAAATCGTGTCTTTAAAGATAAGCCAGGTGGTTTGGTTGTCGATTACATTGGTATAGCTAATGAGTTAAAAGCGGCGTTAAAAACCTATACCAATTCTAATGGCAAGGGTAAGCCAACTCATGATGCGTATGAGGCATATAGCGTATTGCTTGAAAAAATGGACATCGCACGAAGTATGTTGCACGGCTTTGACTATAGTGGATATGAGGACAATGCGCTGCAGCTCTTACCAGGTGCTATGAATCATATTCTAAGTATCAAAGGTTCCAATGGCGAACTTGACGGCAAGCGAAGGTATCTCGATGTCGTCACAGCAATTAACAAGGCTTACACATTATGCAGCACGCTTGATGAAGTAAGGCCGTTGAAAAAAGAAATAGCATTCTTTAGTGCTGTTAAAAGTGCAATTACGAAATTTACCAGTGTTGATAAACGCAGAACAGATGAAGAAAAAAATTCAGCGCTAAAGCAGATTATTGATAATGCAGTTATTTCTGAAGGCGTTGATGACATATTTGATCTGGTTGGCTTGGATAAGCCGAATATCGGATTGCTTTCACCTGAATTCTTAGAGGATGTTGCAAAAATAAAGGAAAAAAATCTTGCAGTGGATTTACTAGAGAAACTACTACGGGATGAAGTTAAGGCCCGTATGAAAACAGATATTGTTTCTCAAAAGAAATATTCTGAACGAATTTTAGAAACCCTACGCAAGTATCACAACCGAGCCATCGAAACAGCACAAGTTATTGAAGAGCTAATCGAAATGGCTAAAGAAATGGCTGCTGATGAAGAGGTAGCCGAAAAATCTGGATTAAATTCGGATGAGATAGCGTTTTATCGCGCCCTCATACAAAACGAATCTGCCGTTAAAGAACTTGGTGATAATAATTTACGAGAGTTGGCAATTTATGTCACGGCCCAGCTTAGGAAAAGTACGACTGTTGACTGGCAAGTGCGAGATAGTGTGCGTGCGAAGCTCAGAAATTTGGTCAGGCGTGCATTGAGAAAATGGAAATACCCACCGGATGAAGCAGATGAAGCAGTTGAATTATGTCTAAAGCAAGCGGAGGCATTGAGTCAAAGCTGGTCGAGTTAGGTTCGATAGGTTTTGGAAGTTTCAGCATAAATTAGAAAACATTAAATTAAGGAAAAGACAATGAACATCTGGGGAATTCACATGGGTGAGCATGTCGGGTCAGCGCCTATCGAAGACGGTTATGTTGGGATCGGATGGCCTGAATTAGGTGATTTGACAACACTTGGAAAATCGCGAGAAACATTAAAAGAAGCACTAACTGGTTCGTTTCCTGAGGCTAAAAAGGCAACTATTGCTGGCAATGCAGGAGTCTTGTTTAGATTTGTGAATGAAATGCAAATTGGTGATGTTGTTGTCTATCCGTCGAAGTCAGACAGGATGGTGAATATTGGACGAGTAACAGGTAATTACCATTATAAAGTTGATGATCCTCACGGCTATCCGAATCATCATGAAGTCGAATGGTTGTGCAGCCACCCACGTAATGAATTTCGTCAGGTTGCTCTAAATGAAATTGGTGCATTCATAACTCTGTTTCTTATTAGACGAAATCGTGATGATTTCTTGCAAAAAATAGGACAAGCTGATTCACCAGAAAATTCGGACGACGATGCCAACGATTTAATTGACGACGAGACAGCAACTGAATCAATCGCCCAAAAGGCAGAAGAAACAACACATGATTTTTTAATCAAACAACTGTTTAATAAATTAAGTCCTTATGAGTTTGAGCACTTCATTGCTCATCTCATGGAATGTATGGGTTATACAGCAAGAGTTACGCCTAAATCACGTGACGGTGGAATTGACGTGATAGCCCATAATGATAAATTGGGATTTGAACCGCCGATTATTAAGATTCAGTGTAAACAAATTACGGATCAAAGCTCTGAGCCAGATGCAAACCAATTGTTAGGAACGCTTGGGGAGGGTGAATTCGGATTATTTGTAAATTTAGGTTCGTATTCCCAGCCCGCTAGAGTATTGGAGCGGAATAAAGCTAAGCTTCGCTTGATAGATGGTGAACAATTAATTGCGCTTGTTCTCGAACATTATTCAAAGCTATCTCCAAAATATAGAACTTTATTACCACTAAAACAAATTTATGTGCCAGATTTGGTTTGAATTATCGCATTTTGATACCATGGTTTCTCTATTTTATTTAATAAAGCAAATTGATTATTGCTACAAAAGATTAAGGTAAGTGATTCTTATAAGTAGCCTTTCTCAGCCATTGAGAAGTTCTTAGTGCCACCGACGATAATGTGGTCCAATGTCCGTACATCAATCAATTCAAGTGCCGTTTTAATTTTATCGGTAATTGAAATATCAGCTTGACTTGGCTCGGGATGGCCGGAGGGATGGTTATGTGAAAGAACAACAGCAGATGCATTGTAAAATAACGCACGTTTGAGTATTTCTCTGGGAAATACTGCGGTTTGATCATTTGTTCCCTGGAACAACTCTTCATAAGTTATTACTTCATTTTTGTTGGAAAGAAAAACAACAGCAAAGACTTCTCGTTGTCGGGTAGCCAGCCTTAATTGTAAAAATTCAATGGCTTCACTGGGGGATGTAATGGATTTTCCGTGAAGAAAGCGGTTGCTGATGATCTGTTTAGCAAAATCGATAATTTGTTGCTCTGAGACAGGCTGGTTAACAGTGTAGTAACCGGATTGTTCGGTGCATTTGAAAAAATTTGTCTGTAGTGCCATTTTTTAATCTCACTGATTTACGATGGCATGGGCTAAAGGCGTGAAAATCAGCCAGATTGGAAGGCAAAATGCAGATAGGGTGCGGGCAACTCGGTTATCGGGATTTTCTTGCTTGGCCTTCTAATCTGGCGATGCGCCTAGAATGACATAATCAGTAAAGCAGGGAGATTAATGGTGAATGAAGTCAACTTTATGTACTTTATGGAATTTTGCTATTATCAAATTTGAGCGTGAATTTATGCTCTGGTTCAGTTGTATAACGTATAATTAACCTTATGAAAGCCAAATCATTAGCAAAAACGAATTCTTATATATCGCATTCGGCGAAATCCGGGCAACGTATCACTAAGAACATCGCTTCATCGACGGCTGTTGAAACTGGTAAGCCTGTTAGCGTAGTAATAAAACGTGTCAATTCGCTTAAATCATCGAAGCCTGTAAAACTTTCGAGAAAACACGCCTCATAGCTTCGTAATCCCCGCCATGACCTTGGTGGATTGCGGAAATATATTGATCTTGATTTTCACTAATCCAGGTAAAGTCTAGTAAGGGTAGTCCGGCCTGTAGCGTCATGATTGTTGCCAGAACTCTTGATAAGCGTCCATTTCCTTCTCGAAACGGATGAATAATAATAAATTCGACATGACAAATTGCAAGTGCCTCAATGATTTTCTGCTCTTCAAATCCAATACATGGCGTATATATTGTTAGATACTTTTCTTCAAACTGATTCATCAGACGTGGTATCAGGTTTGAGGAAGCAAACATAAATCCATTTTTCTGCATATTGACAGAACGGAATTGACCAGCCCATTCATACACACTACCCAACCAATCATTATGCCACTTGCATAAATCAGCAACGGTAATCTGCTGATCAGATTCAACATCCTCTAATAACTTTCTTTGAAATTCATCTAACAAATAAAGCTCTACGTCATCCATCTCATCCGGATTAGTAATGTCTAATTTATTGAGCAGCACTTTCTCAGCAGAGCCCGGTTGGAATTGACCTTCAATAGAGTCAGATGTATCGTAACGATCAGGCATTAGTCTTGTTTTTAGCGTCGAACCTCACTGTTATTTGTCAGAAAAAAGATATATTTTTCCTGATAAATAATATATCACTTAGATTATGCAAAGTATTGAAAATAAAGTAATAAACAGGATATACGGAAAAGGGAGGGGTTGGGCTTTTTCAAAGATTGATTTTATAGATATTGGACAAGACCTTTTCAAAATTAATACACTTGATCATGTTTACCGACGTCAACAAGGATTATGTCTTTATCTCGTATCATGAGTTGTAAGACGATTCGATAGCTCATATTGATTGAAACTGATGATAGTCCAGTTAGCCGACCTTTTAGCGCGTGAAGCCTCAGGGAAGGGTGGTGAGGGTTGAGTTCCAGTAATTCGAGTGTTTTTTGATACTGGTTTCGTATATCAGGGTGTTTTTTTAAAAACTTTCTGGCTCGTTTGTTATAGCTATCCGGATAGATAAGCCTATAGGTCATCAGTGACTCGCTTCATGTGGTCAGCAACACTTTCAGTGCTAAATCGGCCTGCTTCCATATCCGCTTTGGCTTCTTGTAAAGCCAGCTCAAGCTCAATTTCACGCAGTTTGGCGTATTTCTCAAGTTCCATCACTACATATTTGTCTTTACCGCGCACAGAGATAATGACTTCATCGTCAGTTTCGAGGTGAGACTCAACAGCTGAAACCCCTTTGGTTTTCAGTTCATTGGCGGTAACTGTATTCATTTTTAAACAAATAGTGCTATTAAAAGTACTATAAATAGTACCATATATAGTGCTTAGTTTCAAAGATTTCAGGTTGGATTTAAGCACTGGATTCATATCAGTAAAGCAGGGAGATTAATGGCGAATTTAGTTTTGGAAATGCAAAAAGACCTTATTTTGCCAGTGCAGTTATTTTATTTAATAGCATAGGGTAACGCTCTTCCAGGATCAGGGGGTGTAGATGTGCGGATAAAATTTCTTCAGAGTAGGGACTGTTTAGGATTTTCTTTATCTCTTTGTTCAGAAATGTTTTTACTCGGGTGTCAGCTATGGCAACTTCTTCAACTATGGAAGTACGGTTATCAATCACATAAATAATATCTTCGAAATCATGGCTTGTTCGGTAGTCACCTTGTCCACGATTTTTAAAAGCCTCGAATTTAGTGGCGAGGTAGCAGGGCGCTGAGAGTATTTGAATAGGTATATCTTGAATGGTTATTTCTTGTAGTGTCTCGAAACCGACCGCATACCATGGATTGGTTGGTCCTCGCATGGTATCGGTGGACGCCATAATATCAACGGTAATATCGTTGTATGTATATCTACAAATTACCGATGAACTAATGTCTGGGTGAAAACCTTTTCCCGCTAGTTTTTTGTCCAACTCATAGGCGCTTATATCAAATAATTTTAGCGTTAAATCTACATCCTGAGTTGGTCGAATTTCATCTGCTGCATCATCATCAGCATATACGCTGACAACTGCACCTCCAACAAACACAACGTATTCATTTAATTCTTCCAGAGCTTTAGCAATTTCAGCTACAACACCAAGATTTATGATTCTATTTTTCATGGTTTATTTTTTAGAATTCGTTTTTTGAGTTCAACAACAGCAAGTTTTTTTTCACGTGCATTGCCAACGCGTATGGCATCAACAAGTGCAAGCATTTCATGAAGTTTTGAATCTTTCAAAACTGCCTCTGGAACCGACTTATAAAGTGGAACTATTGCCTGTCCTTTAGACTTCCCTTTTGCATATGGCCATACAAAATCATCGTCACTCTGGATTTGCTCATTCAAGGGTGGCGCGCTGTGTGATGTAGGAACACCTCTCACAATTGAACCAGGTCTCTGTGGGAATACATAAGCGATTCCATATTTCAGAAACTCACTTAAAGCTAATCGTCTAACATTTCGTCCAGAGTCATCTAATAAACCTGCATATTTTGAACGATTAAGTGACCGGCTCATTTCTGATTGACCAATAAATAACTCCTTGGCCATTGGTACTTGGCGCCATGGTTTTTCATCATAAGAAATAATTTTCAAAAGCACCACAATATCTTGTGGCCTCATGATGGATTGTTCGATATTCATATATTTATCCCATATCCGGATATGGGATAAATATAGCATATTAGCTGATACTTAGTGCAGATTTGAACATTGAATTACGCTATAATTTATTAAATATAACTGATAATCATAATGTGCAACAATTATATTATGGTCGATTTAGATTCCAATGATATACAAAAGCTGCTTAATAATAATTCAGCGTTGCCATTTAAAGAGCGAAATTATGCCGTGATTTTTGCTCATTTGAATTGGGGATTAACCACCATTACCAAAGCTATTTCTGAAGCTAATCAATTATTTGGTGCATCTTATAAAGGAGAGTATTATGCCAGGACAAACCGTTTTACCCATTCCTCAAGAAATCCCTTGGAAACTAGCAGCCAGCACCCAAAAATTGAAATCAGGCGGTCCTTCGGACGTAACAATCTCACTATTCCAGTATCAGCCGGATTTTCCTGAACTTTCTGAATTATATCCGGACGAGCAACTTATTTACCTAAAGTATTCGGTTTCAATTTGTCCAGTTAGACTAGATACCGTAACGAACAATGATATTGCGAAACAGTATCTAAATAGCTTCTTGCCGGTATGGCACCTGATGTTCGACCTGAAAGTGATTCCCAAAAGCGGAGGGTTGGGCGGTATTAGGCCGTACTTTCTAAATGCGGCACCGCTACGACGCGAAATGATACAAACGGGAGTGATTGGTGCAGAGTTATTTGAGGATGAGTCTGATGCTGTTTCCATAGGAAAAAGTGGTTCTGAGTTACATGAAACCATGAGCTCTGGAGTCTCCAAAAAGACAAAGAAATCCGGTTTTGGTTTCGGCGGCCTGCTGCCCCCGTTCGTAGTCGGCGGCAGCGTATCCTCGAGAAAAACAACGACAGCTGTAGATAGTACTCGTGATGTTGATCAGGTTACGGAAACTACCAATAGAGATGCATCTCAAGAACGGCGTGAGTTACTCAGCCACACGACAAACGTCAAGAATGTTCTTACACTAATGAGTGCTAAACATATTGGATCTCCTTACTTACGGCACTCACTGAGTCCTAGGCCACTTCAGTTGCTTGCCATTGATCAGAATGACCCAAATCTGTGGCTTCATGAACTGCTCGCACGAAGATCAAGTGGGATTGAAGGAATTCAAGAGTTCATCACTGTGGTCGCAGTGCCAAGGGGAGAAGAATTTTGTATTGAGGCAGACCTTTACCGCATGTTTGTCATCGATTCAATCCCGGAGCCACCGGATCTAGAACATGATCGATACATGTATAATACTGAAGACTATCTGAAAGTTTCACGTTACCTAGATAAGGTCTACCCTCCTGGAACGCCTATTGAAGAGTTGGACGTTGATATTCTACCAAAAGGGCTTTTCGCACCGCCGGTAATTAAAAGGGAAGACTTTCTTGACTCCGTAGTTGAGTATTGGTTCGCATCGATTTCACCGAAACAACGTGAAGTAGCAGTGAATATTAGATCACTCCCAGCTCGAGGTGAGGAAAGTAAACTAACTATGTCTAATTACAAGAATATCCAGACAGTTTGGAACGAAATGCTCACTCAAGAATATCAGACGAAACTCATCGCATCTCCTGTTGAGCGTGGCACCGTGGGTAGTCGTCACGACCAACTTAAAACGTGTTTCCGGTTTGATAGAAATAACAAAGTCGAGGTTGATGTAGTGACTTCTGATGACGGAGTTACTCGACATATCGGTAACTTTGTTCATGCCGTTGGTACGGAGATCGGCGTAGAAGCGCTGCAGAAAAACTATCAAGCTACGGCCACCAGATGGAATTCTTTGGACAAACAGCTAGCCAATTACGTGTCTCAATTGGATCTGAAGAGTTACCCGAATTTCGAGTATGGCTCATCACGAGATATCGCAGCTTTAATCACGCATTGGTCAGGCCTGTCAATTAACAACGAACTTAACCTTCCGCTTTCGGAGGCGGTTAGTATTCTCTCTCTTTCGCCAGAAACACAGCGTAAGATGGAGATGGCGGGAGTACGGAACTTGAGTGACCTGGCGGCAATTGCTGGCGGAGCACGACAAATGGAAATGATCGAGGAAGTGAAGAAGCAAATTATCGAGGGAGACAACAAACTGCTTAGATGCATGACCGACCTCGAGTCTTTAGAATTTCCTTTGGATCAGGAGGATGTGGATGTCCTCTTGGATGAACTGGCGTCGGGTATCCGTGGTTAGTGTATGGAACATGGGCAACCTGCTTAACTTGCAGATAGAGTAGGATGGGAATAATAGGGCAGCGCCCCGGCCGATTACTGCTTGGCCCAATTGTTGGTCACACAGACGAAGTCTCTGCGCGAATATGGATGCGCGGCTCCGGCGATTTATCTCGATTCAGGCTTCGGGTAAAAAAAGTCGGTATAGTTCCATTTGTAGCCACTTCGCACGAATTTGGAACAGCTATTGCGATCATCAATCAGTTGGTACCTGATCGACAATATCGCTATCAGATTTTATACGGAAACCGAGTCGTCCAGGGCTCAAGCGGCTCATTCAGAACATTTCCTCCAGCTTCTTCTTTTGCAGATATTTCATTTGTTGTGATATCGTGCAGTGACCAAGAAGACATTGGTGGATGGTGGGAGCTCGATAAGCACATTAAGAGTAACCGCCCACGTTTTGTGATCATGATGGGGGATCAAGTATATCTCGACAGTAATAGCAAGACCAAGGACGTCTGGACCTCCCACAAGCGTAGCAGCCCCAAAATACGACGATCTGCAATCGTCGAAAAGTATATGGAAGCTTGGTCACGGGAACCGGTCCAGAGCATCATGGCCAACAACCCGATTTACATGATGTGGGATGATCATGATGTGCGAGATGGTTGGGGATCATTCGCTCCAGATAGTCCGACCCTGTCGTTACGTTACCCTCGAGGCAAGAAAATTTTTGAGGAATACAACGCCTATTTTGAGGACGCCCGGGATGTTTGCTGGCATTTTCAGCATTGTCACAACGCACCAATTGGTGTGGATACGACGCTTCGACCACGTTCCAAAGATTCACAGGCAATTTCTTCTTCACCAGCTGGAGGGACCAGGGATGCAATGCCTTTCGTATTTCGGTGCGGACGGACTGCCGTCCTCATGATCGACAGCCGAGGGGCACGTGATTTGTGGCGTGAGATCGATCCAGTACTGGGTAGTTCTCAGTGGACATTCATAGATCAAGTCATTGCCTCACTTGATCCTGGGATAGATGCACTGGCAATCATGACACCTGTGCCTATCGTCGGAATGGATCCAAACGGGTTAACAAATACACTGGTGGGTTATCGTACAGATGATGTTAAGGCATTTGAAGTAGGCAATGATAAAGAATTAGATCGAATTTCCTCAACCAAAGGAGATGAAGTAGACTTGATCATCGCAGGGTGGTCAACCTTTAAGCGATCTCGCCTTGGGATATCCTCCAACATTGGTGATTTTCGACTACAGGACATTGATGATGTTCGAGATCAGTGGTCCCACCGACAATCTCAAGAGGAGCAAATTCGACTGGTTCACTTAGCATTTGATGCTCAAAAGTCAGGACGAGAAATCGTCGGTCCGCGCGGAGTTATTTTCATTGGTGGCGATTGGCACTCAGGCGGACTCTACAGCATCCGCGGGGGTAGAGACACTGCGGACATTCAGTGTTTAGTGTCATCAGGTATAGGCAAAAGCAACGACGAGAATCTACCAATCATTGGAACAGTGGTTGATGAAAGTGTTAGAGTTGATGACGATATTAGCGCAGAACTGATGCAGTTTATAAATCAGTACAACTTTGGCTTAGTAGAGATTATTGTAACGGGAACAGAGCCTGTGATCACTCCGACCGTAGTATTCAAGGGCGAATCTTATGCGCTTGGGATTAGTGCGGATATAGCTGTTTTGATTTAATAATAAAATTTACTGTCGTAGGGTTCTACCTAATAGGGGTTTAGGCCAACAAGGAACGTAAACTCTTATGGACACTGCACGTTGTGTCAAAGTAAGTATTGTGGAGTTAAATCCAATACTTAGTGAAATTCGTTTGATCAATGGCATATTAAGTACCGAAACAAATTTGTTATTGGTAGTTAATATTTCAACAAAAGTAAGGAACGTTTTCAGAGACAGTCTGAAAATCAGTAAAAATCTAGCTTCGAGTAGCCAGTCAATCTCACTTGCAAATGTATTTTTACATCAATCTGGGCAATACAATACCCTTGATAATCAAAATTAAAATCAAAAATATCCCATATCCAGATAGAGGATATATTCTTGAGTTGCTATACAGTTTTCTAAATTGGAATATGAATTATAGTGTTTCAGTGCGAGCTGAGCGTGTTCAATCAAACGTTCTCCAGTAGACTGATTGATTACAATCATTAACCTGCCATCAGTGAGTCGATACCTACCTTTCATACCCTGAAAGAATTGATAACCGTCACAACTTTGTTGTGTAGAAATAGCTGTTAAAAGTGGAAGTAGGATTGAATCGAATTGCTGATCTGTCAGTCCGATTTGGAAATTAGCGTCAAAGGCTATAAACGCACCGGTATTCTCTCCAGGTTTGCCGATCCGAATGCTGACAAACTCATCTTCTTGCTGGTACAAGGGTTCAAAATCTCTTTCTTTCATTTAAAGTTCCCAGTCATTGAAATCATAAAACTCAAATCGGCTTTTCAGATCATCGGCAAATAAAATTTGCTGACCTTTGACAGTGACGGTCGGAATGGAGAAGAATAATTTTCTTAAGCGTACAGCAAAACCGTCTATCGTGCTGACGTAGTGAACATGATCGTAATGGCCTTGTTTAATTTGCCTTAGATGTTGGACGATAATTTGCTGATAACGCTTGCGAGTTTTAGCGGTGCGCTCCAACTCTAATGCAACAATTCGATCCTCCAGATGAATTATTGCATCTGGTCGATAGCTCAGATCCTTTGGAAGTTTGCTCTCCGCTAACCAATTCAGATTGTTATATCCTGAGGCTTTAAGCCGACAACGTTGAACATCCAGGCGATGATTAATCGTGCTTAATGCAACCCGGCCAACATCAAAACAAGGTTTTTTGTAGTTGTTATTTTTGTCATCACACCAGAGCAAACCGTTTGGGGTAATGCCCACAATTCGGAAATTTTTTGAATTTCCCAATTGGAGAGAATTGGATTTAATTAATTCCATGGATTCAAATTGTTTCAGCGTTTTATTAATGCCCGCGCGAGTTTTAAGTCCCATCACCTTTCCGGCAATGGCTGGTGTTGTCCAAGTGAAATCGACTAGCCAGGAGAGTAATTGCTGTCTTTTTTGTTCGATACGCTGTTGGCGTAGCGCCGGATCGCTGATTAATCCTGTGCTCATGTGAAATAATCCAATCCGTTTGATTTGAAATCGGGGTTTTTGTTTTTTATCTCCACTTCTGAATCAACAACCGTTGGAGTAATTTCTGTTTTATTGGTTTTAATAGGGCTGGTGAGCACAATTTCTGCAGGCTCATTCGAAAACCAGATACCACATCGTTTCGGCAGTCTTAAAATCATATTCGGTTCGATTAAATACCGTTGCATTTCCTGTAGGCGTCGATTACCGTGAGTCAATTCAGAAAAACCTTCATTTCGTGTCAGCTCTCGGATTTCTCTGTGTGCTTTGATGGTCCCGGAACGCTTAGCAATCCACTCAGCTGTTTCCGGGTCTTGTGAGCGATAAATCAGCTTGAGTGCTGTGTTCTCCAGTACGGCCGATTTTACGGCCTCGGGATCAAGGTCATCTGAGACATCTCGAAGATCATTTATAGACTGATGTGCCAGGATAATATTGGCAGATTTATCACGAATAGTGCCTAAAGCCTATAGTGAAGGTTTACACAGCAAGTATTTCAACTCATCCAGAAATAGGGTGACGTGAGTATGCGTTAATGAACGATTTCGTTGCTCCAGTCGCTGCAGGATGCGCAGCAATAGCATTTTTTGAAGACGTAAGACCGGCTCTCGTCGCACTGAACCGATGATATAGATCAAACCACCCTGATCCATGACATCTTGCCAGTAGCCTTGCTGAGCGGTATTAATGCAACCTAACATGGCCAATTCAGTCAGGTCATTACATAACTTCGGTGCATTCTCAAAATCTGCCTCCGTGAGGGAATTTGCAAATTCAATCAGTGAAACACCCTGTTTAAGTGGTTCAATCCATTGTTGAACGACACGCCGTTCTTTCGAGCGGTAATAATCCGATTCGGCCCCACGTTCTGCCAGACCGAATGCGCCGACCAGTAAATCGAATAGTTCAAATTCATCGGCACCATGAAGCGGATTAAACTGTGGCTGATTCGTATTGAGATCAATGATACAAACGGGTTTACCCAGTTGCCTGGCAGTTTGAATTAAAACCGAGGGCGCCCACTCGTCGTGTTTAGGATCAAACACAATGGCAGTTTGTCCAAATCCCAGACATTGACTGAGTTGATTGGTGACAGCGATGCCTTTTCCAAATCCCGTCGTACCCAAGACTTGCTGATGCTGGGTTTTCCATTCTGATAAAGGGATGTAGATAGGCTTTAAGTTCGGGTCTAGACCGATAAATATCTGATCTTTTGATAACTTCCAGTATCGAGTTGGATCATAATCAAACGTCTTTGGGATGAGGTCATCGATGTTGCGAATATCACTAATGCCCGCATCTTGGTAACTTTTTTTAGTGATTCGTTCATTGAGCCAATGATTAATCTTAGGAATCCAGTATCGAACGGCTATCCATGCCATTATCAGGCCTACTATTGCAAGCCCAATTGAAGTCGCAATGAACGGTTTAGCCAGATAGGCCATCATCCATTCTAAAAGCCAGTCTTTTCTAGCATGTTGGATGTAAACAAGGTAGCAAATTCCTAAAGTGCCCATGATAAACAGAAGCAGTACCATGAGAGTTAAATCACCTAGTGATTTCAGTGTTCGATACAGTTTGGAGCTCTCAGAAGCCTGTAAGGCATGTTTGCCAAACCAGAATACAAACAGTAACAGCCAACTTCCACAGATGATTAACGAGAGGTGTGGAAGATTGAACTCATCCAGGGCTGATTGCGATATCCAATTGAGGTAGTTTACCGCCAGGGAAAATGTCCAATCGAATAAACGATCAAATGCAATCATGACAGACGGCTCGATGCAACGTTGCGTTCAGCAACACGCAGCGCCTTCAAGCGCGAAGCTAAATTGGACGGCTGCGAAGCCCAAGCTGAGCAAAGGCGATTCATCATCCCAATGATGAATGGGCTGTGCCGGTTTTTTAATCGCACCCGCGAATAAAAAATTTGGTAAAACACGTTGCCCCAGCAACGTTGAGCCAAACCCAGCAAGGCATTATTCACCCCAGTGAATAAAAGTTGTGTTGATTCCCCAGAATCAATGCAACGTGCCTTGCAGGCACCGTCGAAGCGTTCACCGGAACGTTCGACCAAGAGGGCTGGGAGGGTGCGTCCAGCATCACCCTTGTGGCTGAATTTATCGCGGCAGCGAAAAATGAGGTCGCAGGCATCTTGGTCGTGCGTGGCACATGGGGTGCGAGACGACGGTGCCGGGTGAATGGATTGCTTTTTGTCGTTCAGGAGAAAAGTAAAAACCAGAGGGCTTGCCCTGCCTGGTGCTAGCGGCGTCCAGCCGATAAGCCAAGGCAAAACAAGCATATAGCGTATGTCCAAGGAGCTTGAGCTTGTAGGTCTTGAGGATGAAATTGAAAGTCCAAGTTTCAATTTCCCCAAATCTCGATGGGAAACCTCTTTGGTAAACATGCCAGGTATACATGGCGTAAACGAGCATTGTTTACCTGTCTTAACACTCATTCTGATTCACCATTTACTTTGATGCCGTATTCACGGAGTCGCTTTAAATGTAGTTTGCTGGCATTGTCCAGAGCTCGTTGATTGCGTCTGCGAGTATTTCGATCGGCTTTAACGCGTAGAGAATTCGAGGGGATAAAAGTGCCACTTTTATAACGATTCAAAATGGTAAAAAAGTACGCAATTGGATTTTTAATGTTTTTGATCTGACCTGCCAGTTCATCCAATAATTGCTGAACAATTTCATCTGAAAACCCTACTACTAATTTCTGAATCGATTTACGTTCAGAGTCAGAGAGTTGTTCTGGCCAGTGCAAGTGTTCTGTAGTAGTAGGGTTAATTAATGGTTCTTTGGTGGTTAACGGGGTGACAGGGTTGTCATGACCTCCTGACACCGATGTCAGCACCTCATGACACTCTGAGCCTTTATTTTCATGGGGTGACAATTTGTCACCCCCACATTTTGCTAGATTTAATAGATACAAATTCGAACTGCGAGAGCCATCTTTCCTGGTTCTTTTTTGAATCCTTATTAATCCTAGGTTGACAAGTTTTTGTATTTCCCGCTGTGTGTGGCGAGTTGATAAACAACATTTTTCTGCTATATATTGGACTGAAGGAAAGCACTGACCCGAATCATTTGAATTATCAGAGAGTGACATAAGAACTAGCTTAGTTGTTGGTCGCAATGTATGTGACCATGCCCATGTCATACATTTGAGGCTCATTTAGCTTCGAGATCTTTAATGAGCTGAAGGATATCTTCAACTTTCCACGCAACGGTACGAGGTGACAACATGTAGGGTTGAGGATAGTCCCCGCTTTTGACCCCCTTTAGCCAAGTAGTACGGCCGACAGGAATAATTGCAGGTATATTATTTTTCTTATCGCCTATTATCTCCCGTAATCGTAAAAATCCGGTTTGTGGAATTGAATGTATTTGCATAACAGCACCTTTCTTCGTTGTTAAACGGATAATGCTGATTAAACATGATAAATTTCTTTCCGGAGTTTCCCGGAAAGAAAAAGTCTAGTAGCGGAAAGAACTATCTTTTAGATATTCCCAGTAATCTTCTTCCTCTTCCAAATCTTTTTCTTATAGTGCTGTCTGAAAAAAGAGGACGTT
Source organism: Arenicellales bacterium (assembly GCA_965215945.1). Lineage (GTDB taxonomy): Bacteria > Pseudomonadota > Gammaproteobacteria > Arenicellales > JAHEKD01 > JAHEKD01. The sequence continues at coordinate 25,003 of CBDCFC010000041.1, forward strand.
TTTGAAAAAGCGAATCTATAAGGCTTAATATCGTATCGTCACAAGATTTAAATTTCATTGGATTATCTTCTTGTATTATTTGAGCTAGTATTGCAATAACGACACAATCTTTTTTGTATGTTTGTTCTTTTAATGATTCGTCTTTTTTATATCGAAATAACTCAGTATTTTTATCGATTTCAAGTTTTTCCCTTCCTTTTTTCAGTCTTCTGCATATATAAGCATATTCTATATCTGGGTAATTTTGAAATCGCTTATTCAAACGATCAACGACTATAAGATCTGTAAGTGTTTCTTCTGTACTTTCATTTTCGAGAGCGAAAAATAATACAGATATAATTATTGCTTCAGTAGTTAAAATGTAATCATGATCGAGTTCAATCTCTTTGGTAGATTTGTAAGTTATAGTTTCTGGATTAGGTTCAAGGAATAATAAGCCGTTCCTATATTCTTGGTCCGTGATAATCGAGTTAAAATTAATTTTTGTAGATTTATAATGCCTTTCAAGAATCCAGGATACGCTTATTGACTCGAAGTAAACCTCGGTTTTAACTCTTTCGTGCCACGGGATGTGAGATCTATTGATATCTGACAATAAGTAAAAAGAATCTTGTTGATCGAAATAACTTTCTTTAACTAAATTGTACTCAAAGGGTTGCATTCTTACCTTATTTATATAAGAAGAGTAACTGGTATACAGCATCAACATATCTTTATTGTCTTTTTGTAAGTCGATGGTAAGTGGTCTTGTAGTGAAAAAGCCACAAAACACATAATCAGTTGCTAAAGATTTTTTTAATGTTTTTTTGTAATAACGTTCTTCAGACAATAAACTAAAATATTCACGTAGAGATTTAAAATTAAACTCAGGCTTATCTTCTATTCCGAGCTTTGTGATCCTACGTGTGTCCCTTTTTATAGATAATAGGCAGTTGAGAAATATATATGCATCTGGTGCAAATCTCATCGGGTGGCAGTTGAATAAATGCCTAAAAATATTACTAGCCTCAGAATCTTCAAATCCAAGTTGAACTAAACCAGCATAGTTCAAAAAAATATCGTCATCGAATTTTATGATGTTGCTTTTGTAATCACCTTGGCAATCCGTCATAAGCATTGGTGGATTTCCTTTTTAAATCATCTAAATAATCAGCCCAAGCTTGTAACATGGTTCTTCTTTCATCAAGGTATTGAGCTCGGTTATAAGCTGCCCTAATTTCATTTTTGTCTTTATGTGCAAGCTGAGCCTCAATTGCATCAGGGTTGTAACCCATTTCATTTAAAAACGTTGAAGCGGTCGCTCTGAAGCCGTGCGCAGTCATTTGGTCATTAGTAAATCCCATAGAACGTAGAGCTCCATTTACTGCATTTTCACTCATTGGCCTATTCCGGTTTCGTGCGCCTGTGAAAACGTATGGAAAGTAGCCAGTCAAAGGGTGAAGTTCTTTGAATATTTCCACTGCTTGTGTGCTTAACGGAACGATATGTGTAGTTTGATTAAGTTCTTTTGTGGTTTTACGTGCCTTCATCCGGCTTACAGGGATAGTCCAGGTTGCTTTTTGAAAGTTAATTTCCTCCCATTGGGCATGACGCAATTCACCTGGCCGAAGCATCACCAATGATGAGAGCTGTAGTGCGCAGCGCACTACAAAGGTACCTCTATAAGAATCAATAGCGAGAATCAAAGCTCTAAGTTCTTCCGGGCTTTTGATAGCAGCAAAGTGATTTTTTCTGACAGGGGGCAGGGCACCACGTAAATCGGCTGTCTGATCTCGTTTGGCACGACCAGTCGCTATGGCATAACGAAAAACCTGACCGCAGACATGTCGTACACGGTGGGCGGATTCCAATGCTCCTCGCGAATGTACGCGTTCCATTACAGCCAGTATCTCAGGTGGTTCAATTTCATTGATTGGTCTCGAGCCAAGCCATGGGAAAACATCATTTTCAAGCCTGCTGATTAGTCGTTTTGCGTGGCTAGTAGACCAGGTGTCTATAAACCGTTCGTACCATTCTCTCGCAACTATTTCAAAAGAATTGTCAGAATGGTCCCTAAAAGATATTTTCTTGATTTTCCTTTGGAAACTAGGATCAATGTTATCAAGCAATTTATCTCTAGCTGCCTCATGAGCATTCCTGGCCTGCTTGAGGCTAACATCTGGATAAACACCTAGGGCGAGCGTTTTGAACTTCCTGGCAAAGCGATAATTAAAACGCCAATATTTACCTGTTTTTGTGACTAATAAATAAAGACCACCACCATCGGTATATTTCGTCTGATTTTTGCCGTTTTTAAGTTTGGCATTTTTTACGGCTGTGTCGGTTAATCGTCGTTTCATAAAAAGCAAAAAATGAGGGTATGTGAAAATTATAGTTCTGATTTGCCTTAAAATATACCCACAAAAAAAGGGTATTTAGGCGAATCTTAATGAACTTAGATGAATTATATTTTTGTAATAAAGCCTCATAAAGTGCTGATTATACAGGATATAGCGAACTTTTTGAAACGTTTTTGGAGGGTTGGTTGGTGGAGGCGGCGGGGATCGAACCCGCGTCCGTCAGCCCTGCGCTCATCGGCGACTACATGCTTAGTCTAAGCCTTTAGTTTTTAACTGAGTCAGCACCGTCAGACTAGCGCTTTGATCAGCGAGCCTGCCTTAAGTTTAACGCTATGATCACAGGCAAGTCACAGCGCGATCCTGCTGTTTGACCTTATCATCCAACCCGCAGGCTGATGGGAGATAAGGGCCTAGCTTAAGCTGCTAGAGCGTAGTTGTCGTCGTTGGCAACTAAAAGTTTGCAGCTGGATTTACGAGGAATTCTGCACCTCGGCATGCTCCGATGGTTTCGCGACCCACGTCGAAGCCAGTCGCCCCCAGAACCAATTATGTAATTATATAGGGTTTGGATGTGACTATTCCAAGTATTTGCTTTCTGAATGAGATGTTTAACGAAGGGGGCAAAATTTGGAGATCCCGCAACGAGTGCGGGAAATGCCGATTTTCAAATTTATTTAGGTGTCTGCGCCCGATAGTGGGAAATATCGTTCCCCGGATTTATTCCGGGGTCTGTGTGAGGGATCAAGGGGCTGAGCTAAGGAGAACCCGCAACAAGCCTGTGCTGAACTTGATTCAGTATGCGGGAAACAGGTTCTAGTTCAGACTTTTGCTGTGATTAGTTTATCCAATTCCGTTTGTAGAATCGGAATAATCTCATCGTACTTGTAGGCACCAATCTTTTCTTCGCCTTTTTTTAGATTGACATAATTGGGGCCACACCACAGACCTAAATCGGCATCATCAGTTTCACCCGGACCGTTGACACGGCAACCCATCACCGCAATGGTGATGGCATGATCTTTGGCATACTCGGTCATTTTTTTAACCTGTTGAGCAAGTTCAATAAAAGCCTCATTTTCAACCCGTGAGCAACTTGGGCAGCTGATGATGTTAAGTTTATTCGGATCAAACACAACCACGCTGCGCACACGTCCATGTTGAATATCATCGAGAATGTCAAAGCCAGCTTGAACTTCCTCATGCTTTTGCGGATTCGGTAAGGTGAGTGAAACACGAATAGTGTCACCAATACCGCGCCCAATGAGTTGTTCAAATGCAATCCGGGTTTTGATAATACCTTCCGGCGGCATGCCGGCTTCGGTGACGCCAAGGTGTAAGGGAACCTCAGGTTTTTGGGCAGCAAATCGTTTGTTTAGTTCGATCACTTTGTTGGGATCAGAATCCTTTAATGACACACAATATTGATCGAAATTCAGTTTGTCTAATAGTTCGCAGTGGTCATGGGCGCTGCTCAGCATGGGCGATATAGAGTCGGATTTGTCAAATTTGTTTAAAGCCGTTGGATCTACCGAACCGGCATTGACACCGATGCGTATTGCGCAGTTATTTTCTGCTGCTACTTCAGTGATGTATTTAACTTTGTCTTGCCAGGGTTTATCTCTTTCATGATGATAGAGGTGTCCCGGGTTGTACCGAACTTTATCAACATGCGGTGCAACCATTTCGACTAGGCGATAGTTTTCTTGTAGGTCAACAGATAGGTTGGCATCAGTTCGTTGGCGAATTTCAGCCAGTGCCTGAGCATCTTTTTTACTGTCTACGGCAATTCGAACGACGTCAGCATCAGCATTTTGCAGTTGCTTGACCTGGCTTACAGTTGCGTCAATATCCTGCGTTTTGGTTGCACACATGCTTTGCACAGCGATGGGATTATTGTCGCCGATCGCAATTGAACCGATGGTTACTTTGCGGGTTGGATTACGTTGGATTTTCAAGGCTTTGTTGCTGGATTAGTTAATGGGCGGATTATATCATTGCGCCTATGTTGCTAGATAAAGAAAAAATTGCTGCAAACTTGCATTCCTCAACCCTTAGAGAGTTGAATGAAGTTCACTGTTTAGAACGAGTTGACTCTACCAATCGCTGGCTAGTGGATCACGCTGAATCAAACGATGTGCATGCCAGTGTTTGTATTGCAGATTCACAAACTGCCGGAGTCGGCCGCGGTGGAAAATCATGGCTGGCCTCAGACTCTAAGAATATATTGATGTCAGTTGGCTATCAATTTGACATGGAACTATCTAAGCTTTCGAGCTTAAGTCTAGTTACAGGTATCGCGATTGTTAATGCATTAGAAAATATCGGCGTTTCAAACATGACTTTGAAGTGGCCGAATGATGTTTATTTGAATGATGGTAAACTCGCAGGCATTTTAATTCAGACCCAAAAGCATCTGAGTAGAGGCTATATCGCTATTGTTGGAATAGGATTAAATCTTGAACTTGGTGATGAGGAAAAGCAGTTTATTCTTCAGCCTGTTGCAGAATTGTCCTCCTTAGGATTTAGTATTGAACAGCGCGAAATGATTATTGGAAAATTAATAGATGAGTTGTTGCTTTGTTTTGGACTATTTACTCAACATGGTTTAGCGTTTTTCCTTGATCGATGGGATCAGCTGGACTGTTTAAAAGATCAATCAGTGGAGTTGTCACAAGGTCAACAACAAATTCAAGGGCGATATCTTGGTATTAATAACGACGGGGCGCTGAGGATGGCATTGCCAAATAACCGGATCAACGAGTACCATGTCGGGGAATTATCGGTCAGGAAAAGTCTAAACCAATGAACATATTAATTGATGCGGGCAACAGCCGGATAAAATGGGCAATTGATGCCGATGACCTCTGGGCTACAGGTGTCAGCAAACGCGCTGATTTTGCCGATGCTTTGAAAAAACAGGTCGACGAAAACAACACGGATGTTGATGGTGTTTTTATTTCGAGCACACGTAATCAAAACTACAACCTGCAACTCACTGTCATGCTGGAGGATTTATTCAACAAAACGGCTGTGTTTGTTGAACCGCAGCGTCGACTTCATGGTGTTATTAATCGCTATGAACCGGTTTTATCATTAGGCTCTGATCGCTGGGCGGCAATAATTGCCGCCAGGTCATTGAGCAATTCACCGGCGATTGTGATTGATTGTGGTACGGCAGTAACAGTAGATGCTGTCAATTCAGAAGGAATGTTTGAAGGCGGTGTGATATTCCCGGGGATTGATCTGGCACTACAATCATTGAACAGTGCCGATAACTTGAACTTAGCTAAAGAAGCCGAGGCAAATGTATTTGGGCTGAATACCGATCAGGCCATGTATTCAGGGGTATTGTATTCCATCGCCTGGGGTATCGATGGGATTGTTCAGCAAATGCGAAAAAGTTTAGGCTATAGCGTAAATGTTTATCTTTGTGGTGGTGATATGGGCAAATTCATCCATTTGCTTGAACATCACGTTATTCAAGAGCCGGAACTGGTGTTAAAAGGGTTGAAAATAATTGCGGATGGTCTTCCATGAAATGGCTGATTGGCATATTGATCGCCTTGAATCTTTTTGTGTTTTTACTTGCTAATTTCAGTCAGGACAATAATCAAAATCATAAACAAACTAACCAGCTCGCTGAAAATGTAAGTAGTATTAAGTTGGTCGATTCAACCGCTTCACCGTTGCCCGGGAACTGTTCAAATGTAGGCCCTATTGAACAACAGATTGTCCTAGATCAGTTTGAAAAAGTTCTTGCCGAAAAATCATTGTCCTATCGTGTTATTTCTGAGGCAGCGAGAAAAGTAGCCGCCTACAGAGTGGTTATTCCAATCGAAAAGAATACTAATGTTTCTGAGTTAAAACAACGTTTAAAGGCAACGGGTGTTGAGGAGTCATTTGAAAAAACCTTGGCGAATGGTCAGTCTGTATTATCTTTGGGCGTTTTTACTTACAAAAATACAGCTACAGAATTAGCAAATAATCTAAAAAATACTGGTTTTTCAGCTACCGCCGAACGCGAATTTCTGCAATTTCCACAGCGCTACTGGGTTAACCTCAATCAGTCACTTGAACAGTCAGTACTGGTTGCGATGGATAAATATGCTGGAAAAAATAAACTGCAGCAGACTGCGGCTAAATGCCTTTGATTAATTCCCTGTCATCGCTCGGGGAGCGCTGATACTGAGCTTTATAGGCACGGCTGAAACTCGACGTCGATTCGAAACCGTTATTAGCTGCTATTTCGGCCACTGTATAGCGACTTTGTTTGAGTTGAATTCGGGCATTTTTTAACTTTAATAATCTATACCATTTGCCTGGTGTACACCCTAGACAGTCTTTAAACAAACGCTCAAACTGTCTTAAAGAAATATCGCATAACTTGGCAATTTGTGCTGTGGTTAAATTATCTTCCAAATGGTTCTCCATTAAAGAAACGGCCTCCAAAACGACAGGATGATCAGTTTGCAGGCGTTGGGAGACAGGTAGTCTCTGTTCATCATTTAATTGTAAGGATGGGGTATAAATAAACTGCTCGGCAATCTGGCTGGCGAGTTGTTTGCCGTGCTCACGGCTGATTACTTCAAGAATCATGTCCATTGATGCGGCTGCACCAGCGGCAGTCAGTCTTTTCCTGTCGATGACATAGCGAATAGAAAGCACATCAACTTGTGGAAAAATTTGTCGAAAATTAGCCAAATCCTCCCAGTGTATTGTGGCTTTGTGGCCATCGAGCAGACCTGCGCGAGCCAAGATATATGCACCAGTATCGACACCGCAAACTATACCTCCTTGGGCTGCAATCTTTTTTATAGCTAAGAGCAGCGATTTAGTGATATTCGCTTGCGGATTAAAACTTGAAACAACAATAACAAGATCAACATTAGAAATTTCGTCAATTGCACCGTCAACCTGGCTGACCATTGAGTTGCTAGATATAACCGATTTTCCATCAATTGAGTAAAGACTCCAATGGTAAAGAGCCTTTTTACTGAGTCGATTCGCAACCCGTAAAGGCTCACACGCACTGCAAAAAGTCATTAAGGCGAATTCGGGCAGTAGAATAAAGGCAATTTTTTTCATTGGAGCATTCATTAGATTCCGGGCGTTACTTTTACTTTACCGTTTTTAAACCTTTATGATGAATGCAACTGACGATAATTGCAAAATTATTGACGAAAAATGAATACTAAAAATTAGCCTATTTGTTAGGCTTGTTTCCTTAACAGTTGTAGGAGAAATTAATGAATCCAGAAGTAATTCTTAGTTGTGCCGTTACTGGCTCAGGTGACACAGTCGGTAGATCCCCTCATGTTCCCGTCACACCACAGCAGATAGCCACCGCTGCGATTGAAGCAGCCAAAGCCGGAGCAACAGTTGCTCATTGTCATGTGCGTGATCCTGAAACTGGGAAAGGCAGCCGTGACCCAGCACTTTATCGTGAAGTAGTCGATCGAATTCGCAGTAGCGATACTGATGTTGTAATCAATCTGACCTCTGGCATGGGTGGTGATATTGTCCTGGGTGATTTGGATGCCGGAGAGATTCTGTCAGCTGAGGGCACTGATATGGTTGGTGCGGATGAGCGGTTGATACATGTCAAAGAATTATTGCCTGAGATTTGCACCCTGGACTGTGGCACCATGAACTTTGCTGAAGCCGATTATGTCATGACCAATACGCCCGGCATGTTAGAAAAAATGGCAAAAATAGTTCAGAAAACGGGAGTTAAGCCCGAGCTTGAAGTGTTCGATACAGGCCATTTATGGCTGGCCAAGCACATGTTGCAGCAAGGTTGGTTGGATGAACCGCCTTTATTTCAAATTTGTTTGGGTATTCCATGGGGTGCTCCTGCCGATACAGCACACATGAAAACCATGGTCGATGCTATGCCTGAGGGCGCGAACTGGGCAGCATTCGGGATTAGCCGAATGCAAATGCCAATGGTCGCTCAGGCAGTGATTTTGGGCGGTCATGTGCGAGTTGGTTTAGAAGATAACCTATATCTGGAGAAAGGTGTATTAGCGACCAATGCCCAGTTGGTAGAAAAAGCCGGAAAGATAATCGAACTGCTTGGTGTCAGAGTCGTCAGCCCAGAGGAAGGCCGGCGGAAATTGGGCTTGAACAAGCAAGTTTAGGCACACAGGCTATTATGTCTTGCCTATTTTATTACATTACGTCATTGCGAGCGAAGCGAAGCAATCCAACGGCTTTTCTTATTATTCAGTGGATACAGTGGAGATTAACCCTTTGAAGAAGTACGTTGAAACGGGCGTGAGTTGAAATCAGTGTTCTACAAGTTCTTGCTATTCTTTAATGATTTAACCGCGTTGAGATTTTTCCGATCCATGTTAATGAGTCTTGGTAGCATATCAATTTTCTTTAGGCCTAATTCAGAGTACATTTTGAAACACCAATTGCCCTCTGTGATTATGGTGTTGTTAGAAATGCCAATGGATACCGGCCGTAGTTTATGCTGAACTTGATTCAGTACCGGTGTGACGAGATTCTACTGGAGAGTTTAAAAACACAAATGAAGAAGCGGCCATTAGACGGGATAAAAGTCATCGATTTTGGTCAGTATATAGCTGGTCCGGCTGCGGCTATGATTCTGGCTGATTTTGGAGCCGAAGTTATTCGAGTTGACCCTCCTGATGGTCCTCGTTGGCAAACGCCGGCGACACGGATGCTGAATCGGGGAAAACAAAGCATTACTCTTGATTTAAAACAAGATGGCGATGTTGATTTGGCTAGAAACTTGATCGCCAGTGCGGACGTGGTGATTGAGAATTTTCGCCCGGGAGTGATGCAACGTTTAGGGTTAGATGCCAAAACTGTTCGAGTAGATCATCCAAATATCGTTTACCTTTCTTTACCGGGTTTCGCGTCCACTGATGATCAACTTGCGGCTATTCCAGCCTGGGAAGCAATTATTGCCAGCGTCTGTGGGCAGTGTACCGATATGGGACTCAATCGCATTTTAATGGGTATTAATCCCAGTTTTTCTCCATTGCCTCTGGCCTCTGCATATGCCAGTGTTTTAGGGGCGATGGCAGTGCTGCTTGCATTGTTTAAGCGGGAATCCAGTGGCTGTGGAGATGGCATTGAAGTGCCCTTGGCATCGGCATTAATGGAAGGCCTGGCTTATAACTCTCAATATATAGAAGGTTATCCCGAGCGCTATAAAGGCCATCGTGAGAAGGAAATCGAAAGGCGGCGGGTTCAGAATCTGCCGATGGATATGGAATACTCAACCTTGCAAGAGTACCTGGATCCTTTTTATCGAAACTATCGCTGTAAAGATGGTTGTTATTTCTATGTCGTCTCAGCATCACACAAAGACCACCCGGTTCGAATATTAAAGCAGATGGGGTTATGGGACGAGTTGGTGGAGCAAGGATTGCCGCATTTCAGTGCCTACCTGGATACTACCGAATGGCCAGATGGCGCCGATTGCACGCTGTCCAACTATCCATTGAGCCGCCGCTGGTCTGACATTGTTTCAACAAAACTCAAGGACGTTTTCTTAACCAAAACCGCTTATGAGTGGGAAACTATTTTTGCTGAAATAGGCGCACCGGGTGCTGCCCAGCGAAGCTCCAGGGAATGGCTGAATTCCGAGCATGCGCAAAAATCGGGATTGGTCTTGAAAGTTCACGATCAAGTCCATGGGGAAATGTTGCAATTAGGAAACGTGGCCTGGCTTAAGGGTGACCGGCAAGTGATGATTAAAAAATCAGCACCTTTGCCTGACCAAGATCGCGAACATATCCTGGCGAATGTTGAACCTAAAAATCCTGATATAGGCACAGCGGCACAAGAAACAGGTTGGCTTGAAGGCGTCAAAATTTTGGACTTAACCAATGTCATTGCCGGCCCGACTATCGCCTGCATGTTATCCAGATTTGGTGCCGAAGTGACTCTGCTGGGCCCGATGGAGCCATCCATGGATCCCTGGAACACTGTGGTTTTTGGTATGCAGGCTAACAAGGGCAAGCGCAGTTTATTGTTGGACTTAAAGGCGCCCGAGGCACGGCCAATCCTAGATAAATTAATTGCCGAAGCGGATGTGATAACCATCAATGCGTTTGACAGCCAGCTTGAGTCTCTTGGCCTTGATTATGACCGTCTGAAATCGATTAATCCTAAAATTATTCTGTGTCAGCTGGATTGTTATGGAGGGCCGGAATACGGTCCGCGCAGTGATACCCCGGGTTATGATGATCTGGCTCAAGCCTCAACAGGTGTAATGCTGCGTTTCGGCGGTGGCATGGAAACCCCTGAGGAACATGCTCACTTTGGCACCATCGATGTATTGGGAGGATTTTGTGCAGCAGTCGCTATTGGTGCGGCGTTTTATCAACGCGAACAAACAGGTCAGGGCGATATTGCCCGCGCATCTTTGTGTGCCGCTGGTAATTTGATCCAGGTTCCTTTTATGTATGACTTTGAGGGTAGAAATGATTTCAATGAGCCGAGTGGCCGTGAGGTCAAGGGTTATAACGCCCTATATCGAGCTTATCAGGCAGCAGATGGTTGGTTTTTTCTGGCGGCAAAAGAAAGTCAGCAAGCGCATGTGGCAGAAATTGCGGAATTAGGTTCAGTTGATGAGCTGTCTGTGCCGGAGCTTGAACTTAAGCTTGAATCAATATTTATCACTCAACCTATGAGCCGTTGGGTTGAAAAATTGTTGGCACGCGATATTGGCGCTCAACCGCTTGGACAAATGCATAGCGTCAGAGAAGCATTTATTCATCAGTGGGATACAGATGAAATTGATTTGGATAAAAGAACATTTTCATTTATTCGTAATCCTAACCACCCGTCGGGTCACAGTGTTGACCTGGTAGCGCCCAATTCAATCCGGCCTACTGAATCAACCATAACTATTCCGTGTGAAGCACCTAAGCACGGAAGGCAGAGCGAGGAAATTCTGATGGAGTTGGGTTTGAGTGAAAACGAAGTTGCACAACTGATTGACAAGGGTGTAGTGGCAACCAGCTGGAGCAAAAATTATTTACCAGTTTAAGGGAGCGAAAGCATGAGCGAAATTCAGCGGGCAGCATGTATTGGTGCAGGGGTGATTGGCGCAGGTTGGGCCGCAAGGCTGGCCTGGAATGGCATAGATGTCAAAATGTATGACCCGCACCCAGAGGCACCACGTCGCTTGAGTGAAGTTATGGCGAATGCTGACAGAGCTATGTCCAAGCTGACTATTGCGCCGTTTCCACCAAAAGGCACGGTTACTTTCTGTGACTCGATGCAAGAAACTGTCCAAGATGCTCAGTTTATCCAGGAAAGCGCACCTGAACGTGAAGATATCAAAATCAAAATTCTTGCTGAAATCGAACAACATGCGCCCAGCGATACTCTGATTGGGTCTTCAACGTCCGGTTTATTACCGACAAAATTGCAGGCTCAAATGACACACCCAGGTCGTTTTATGGTTGTGCATCCTTTTCAGCCGGTCTATTTGTTACCCTTAGTTGAATTAGTAGGTGGAGATCAAACCGATCCTGCTTTCATTGAAAAAGCAAAGACCCTGTTCACTTCGATCGGCATGAAGCCGCTGCATGTACGTAAGGAAATTGATGCATTTCTGGCTGATCGATTAATGGAAGCCATGTGGCGAGAAGCCTTGTGGCTGGTTCATGATGATGTCGCAACGGCCGAGGAATTAGATGATGCCGTTATTTATGGCTGTGGTCTGCGCTGGGCTTCAATGGGTTCTTTTTTGACCTTCCGAATTGCTGGTGGCGAACCGGGCATGCGTCATTTTATGTCTCAATTTGGCCCCGCCTTAAAGTGGCCCTGGACCAAACTCATGGACACGCCTGAGCTGGATGATGAACTATTGGATAAGATTGTTAGTCAGTCTGACGATCAAGCGGGTGGTGTTGACGTTCGTGAGTTGGAGCGAAAGCGTGATGATTGCTTGATCGCTATTCAGCAGGCTTTGAAAGCACAGAACTATGCAGCCGGTAAGGTATTGGCCGAGCATGAAGAACGGCTTTATCAAAACGTTCATAGTGAAAGTAAAGACAAGACCGAAATAGATATTACTCAGCCGTTAAGGTTATTTGACACCGTGGTTCAGCCTGAATGGGTGGATTACAACGGCCACATGACAGAAAGCCGTTATTTGCAAGTTTTCGGCGATAGCTCGGATGCGCTGTATCGCTACCTTGGCATCGATAGAGCTTATCTGGATGATGTTGGCAGTTACTACACTGTTGAAACTCACATTATGCATATCAGAGAAGTCGCTGGGCTTGAGCCAATATACAGCACTACACAGATAATTGATCATGACGAAAAACGACTGCATTTGTTCCATTCAATCTGCCATTCAGGCACTAATGAGTTGCTAGCAACTGGCGAGCAAATGATGCTGCATGTGGATGCAACATCAGGAAAAGCCGCAGCCGCGCCGGACTGGATGCAGGAAAAAATCAGGCCCATTGCTGAAGCCCATGCTGGTTTGGAAAAACCAGATATGGCGGGTCGCAGTATTGGTATTAAACGAAAAGTTTAGGAGTAAAACCGTGGATTTTGAACTCTCTCACGAACAAGAACTGATTGTTGAAACTGCCCGGGCATTTGCCGAGCAGGAACTTTATCCGCACGAAGAAGAAGTGGAAAAAACTGATCAGGTTAGACCTGAGTTGGTCAAACAAATACAGCAAAGAGCAATTGAGCAGGGATTGTATGCGGCGAATATGCCGGAAGAACTTGGTGGAGCTGGTTTAGATATTGTCACTTTGACACTGCTTGAACGTGAACTTGGGCGAGCCAATTTTGCGTTGCAGTATCTGGTGGGTCGGCCCAGCAATATTTTACAGGCTTGTGAAGGTGAGCAACGAGATAAATATCTGTTCCCCTGTATTCGTGGTGAAAAAACCGATTGCCTGGCCATGACTGAGCCGGACGCGGGGTCGGATTTACGCGGCATGAAATGTAAGGCCGATCGTAAAGGTGATGATTATATTATCAACGGCACCAAGCATTTTATTTCCCATGCCGACGTGGCGGACTTTGTTATTCTTTTCGCTGCAACCGGTGTTGAGGATTCAGTGCGTGGTCCACGAAAAAAAATCACCGCTTTTCTAGTCGATAAAGGCACACCGGGTTTTACTGTGCGCGACGGATATCACAGCGTTTCCCATAGGGGTTATCACAATTGCATTTTAGAATTTGATGATTGCTGTGTTCCAGCCAGTCAGATTTTAGGTGAAGAACATAAAGGCTTTGAAGTGGCTAACGATTGGTTAGGGCCAACTCGATTGCAAGTGGCCGCCATGTGCCTGGGCCGAGCCCACAGGGCCCTGGAACTGGCTACTGACTGGGCCGCCAACCGCAAACAGTTCGGTCAGGTGATCGGCAAATTTCAGGGGATCAGCTTCAAACTAGCCGACATGAAAACTCAACTGGAGGCTGCGGAGTTATTGACTTTGAAGGCCGCCAGCAAAACGGATGCCGGTACCGCTACAGACACCGATTATGCGATGGCCAAAGTCTACACCACCGAAATGCTGGCCTACGTTGCGGACGAAGCCATCCAAATATTTGGTGGTATGGGGTTAATGTCTGACTTTCCATTGGAACGCATCTGGCGTGATGCACGGGTTGAACGCATCTGGGAGGGCACCAGCGAGATTCAGCGCCATATTATTTCAAGAAATATGCTCAGACCGTTGGGGGCGTGATTTGCAGAAACTATTGTCTTCCAAATTCAGATCACCCCACCTGTCCTCCCCTGAGAGGGGAGGAACCCGTTCCCAGGCTAACATGCCGGGGTCTTAGTGAGATATGGAGAAGGTACTCAGGGAGACCCCGGAACAAGTCCGGGGCAAGCAAGGCCGAGTAAAGTGGATTCGATGATCTAGATGCAAGCCTTTTCCAAAAATCTTAACCGTGTCTTAAGACCCAAATCCATCGCTGTCTTTGGCGGTCGTTTTGCCGAAGCCGTGATCAAACAATGCGACAAAATGCGTTATGAAGGTGAAATTTGGTCAGTGCATCCTAAACGTGATGAAATAATAGGGCGCGGCTGTTTTCGCAGCGTCGACAACTTGCCAGGTTCACCAGATGTAAGTTTTATCGGAGTAAACCGCCATCAGACTATAGAGATTGTAGATCAATTAAGCCGGATTAAAGCAGGTGGGGTAGTTTGTTACGCCTCAGGCTTTGATGAGACTGGAGATACTGATCTTACCCAGCAATTACTCCAGGCAGCTGGGGCCATGCCTGTACTGGGACCGAACTGTTATGGTTTTATTAACTATTTAGACGGCGCCTTACTCTGGCCTGACCAGCACGGCGGGCGGCGTATTGACTCTGGTGTGGCTATTTTAATGCAATCCAGCAATATCGCTATTAATTTGACCATGAACAAAAGAGCCACACCCATTGCTTATATGATTGCCCTAGGTAATCAGGCTATGATTGGCATGTCAGACATGATTATGCAGCTTTGTCAGGATGAGCGCGTTACTGCCATTGGATTACATATTGAGGGGCTGGATGATGTGCATCAATTTTGTCAGGCAATTCAAATTGCCCATCAGCATAAAAAGCCAGTTGTGGTTTTAAAAACTGGCAAATCTGAAAAAGGTGCGGCGATTACCATGAGTCACACAGCTTCACTTTCTAGTAATGACAAGGTCATGGATATTTTGTTTGACCGGTTGGGTATTGCACGAATCAATTCACTTTCAGAGTTTTTAGAAACCTTAAAGTTATTACATGTCTTTGGGGCTTTGCCAGGCAATGATTTAGTCAGTTTAAGTTGTTCAGGCGGTGAAGCATCAATCATAAGCGATGCCTCAGAGAATTATCAGGTTGGGTTTCGAGATTTTACTCAAGCGGATATTAAGCGAATCCAGCCTACAGTGCGTGAACTGGTGAGCATCAGTAATCCCTTTGATTACCATACCTTTGATTGGGCTAATTATGAGCGGTTGATAGCTACATTTACCGAAGTAATGAAATCAAGTTTTACAATGAATCTGCTAGTGATGGATTTTCCTAGAGGTGATCGCTGTGATCTGGATGATTGGGATGTGACTTTATCAGCCTGGCAAGATTCGGCTGAACAAACAAATTCAAAAACCGCAATTGTATCGACTCTGGCGGAAACCATGCCGGAACAAATTGCCCAACAATTGCTCACTAATAATGTTGTGCCTATGTGCGGTATTGAAGACGCTTTAGCAGCAGTTGCTGCGGCTGCGAAAATTAATCCGGAAATGGAGCATTATCAACCATTAACTAATCAGCTTGACGCAAACGCTGAAATCAAAACATTGAATGAATTTGCCTGTAAACAAAAGTTGGCTGAGTTTTCAATACCTATAGCACCATCTAGTCTTTGCAAGGATAAGAATGAAGCGGTTAGTGTGGCCAGGCAGATTGGTTTCCCAGTGGTTGTCAAAGCTGTTGGCGAGCAGTTGGCTCATAAAACTGAACTGGGAGCAGTCAAGCTAAACCTTAATAGTGAATCGGAAGTTGAGCAGGCTGTTGATGAACTGGCGCAACACTCTGACAAGTTTCTAGTTGAGAAAATGATACTGGACACTGAGGTCGAACTGATTATTGGCGTGAACCGTGATTCAGTAGTAGGTTTGTATCTAGTTATTGGAGCAGGCGGAATTTACACTGAATTATTAAAGGACACAGTTATTGTATTGTTTCCTTTCGAGCGTGAGGACATTAGGCAGGCAATTAATAAATTGAAAATTGCCCGAATATTCAATGGTTATCGTAATCGGCCAATGATTGATACTAGGTTATTGATCGAGGCGATTATGGATATCCAGCGGTTAGTTATTGATCAGCAAGATTCGTTAATAGAAATGGATGTTAATCCGATGATGATCTGTAAAGATGGCAGTGTAGTTGCCGCTGATGCATTAATCAGGATAAATGGCTGATGAAACAATACAGTACAGATCTCGACGCATTGTTGGGAACTATTGATTTTAAGGGGAAAAATGTCGTTGATATAGGCTGTGGTGATGGCGGCAAAGCCAAGGAATTGGTAAAACAAGGCGCTAATGTTATCGGTATTGAGCCTAATCTTGAATCTTGGAAGTTAAATGAATTTAAGGCACCTGGTTTCAAAATCCTAAATGGAGGAGCTGAAAAGCTCGACATAGAAGACAACTGGGCGGATATTATTATTTCTATGTATTCATTGCACCATGTTCCAACTGAGTCAATGCAGGGTGCCATACTTGAAGCTTGTCGTGTATTGAAGAACGCCGGCACACTTTACATTGCCGAACCTATAGCTGAAGGCAGTTATCAGGATGTTTGTGAACCGTTTCTAGATGAAACATTGATTAGAGCGCAGGCAAAAAAAGCTGTGGAAACAGCGGCCATACCTTCGTTTAAATATTGTCATGAATTCGATTATCAAGTCAGTGAATATTTCACCAGTTTTAGTGAATTTGTTGATGAAATGATGCGTTATTCGCTTAATCGTTATGAATTTGAAGATGTCGGTAGTCAACAAGTTAAGGCTCAATTCGAACAAACACAAATTGTTGATGGTTATCGGCTTGACCAACCCGTGAAATGCTGGGTTTTATACAATTGTGATCAAAATCTAATCGGAGATGCATTATGCAATCACCTCTAAACATTGAGAAAAATGGCTCTATTCTGGAAGTCACCCTAAACCGGCCCAAAGCCAATGCGATTGACGCGCCTACCAGCAAGCAGATGGGTGAAGTTTTTTCTGAATTTCGTGATGACCCGGACATGCGGGTGGCAATCATCACTGGTGGGGGAGAGAAGTTTTTTTGTCCTGGTTGGGATTTAAAGGCAGCCGCTGAAGGCGAAGCGCCAGATTCTGATTATGGTGTGGGTGGGTTTGGAGGCCTGCAGGAATTACCGGATTTAAACAAACCGATTATCGCCGCAGTCAATGGAATTGCATGCGGCGGTGGGTTTGAATTAATGATTTCTGCAGACATTATTATTGCTGCAGAGCATGCCAGTTTTGCTCTGCCAGAGATTAATTCAGGCACATTAGCCGATGCTGCCACCATCAAATTGCCTAAGCGGATTCCTTATCATGTGGCTATGGAATTGCTGTTTACAGGTCGCTGGATGGATACCCAGGAGGCCAAACATTGGGGCCTGATCAATGAAATTGTTGCGGCTGATAAGCTTATGAGCCGCGCCAGAGAGGTTGCACAGCTGCTTGCGGAAGGGCCGCCACTGGTCTATGCGGCAATCAAGGAAACTGTCAGAGTCGCTGAAAATCACAATTTTCAGGATACTCTGGACATGGCAAATCAGCATAAACTGAAAACAGTCACTAAGCTTTATACCAGCGAAGATCAGCTTGAAGGTGCTAAAGCCTTCGCCGAAAAACGCAAACCTGTCTGGAAAGGTCGTTAAATGTGTTTTATACCGCATTAACCCCTAAATATCGCTTGTCAGAATTTAGTTTTTATACTGAATTATCTCTTGGTGCTCCTGGATGATTACAAAAATGTCTGAATAAGGTTGGTTTTGATTGATGTTTGACTCACTATTCCATAAAATACCCGCCCCTTAGCCCGCTTAGCTCAGTCGGTAGAGCAGCTGATTTGTAATCAGCAGGTCGGGGGTTCGAATCCGTCAGCGGGCTCCAGAATTTCTTTAGAAAACAAGGGGTTTGTCGGTTGACAAATCCCTTGATTAGTAAGAAAATCGCGCGTTTGCGACATCGGGAGGGATTCCCGAGCGGTCAAAGGGGGCAGACTGTAAATCTGCTGGCTATGCCTTCGAAGGTTCGAATCCTTCTCCCTCCACCACTCGGTGTCAAACGTGCTTTGACACAGTTAAGGAGAGGGATTAGGAAAAGCCATAACAGGCGGGCGTAGTTCAATGGTAGAACCTCAGCCTTCCAAGCTGATGATGTGGGTTCGATTCCCATCGCCCGCTCCATCGTTTGAGTGGGCAATGGGCCGGTTGGGTTAGAGTGCCCATATAGCTCAGTCGGTAGAGCACTTCCTTGGTAAGGAAGAGGTCACCGGTTCAAATCCGGTTATGGGCTCCAACTAAGGTAAGATTTTGTTTAGTTAAATTTAAAGAGGACTTCAAAGGTGTCTAAGGAAAAAT
>CBDCFC010000042.1:0-10960 GCA_965215945.1 Arenicellales bacterium
GTAGTCTCCAGAAGGAAAAAACGCACTAAATGAGTAACCACCATTTATATCCGTCGTCGTCGTAATTGGATTTCCATCCTCATCCAACAATGGGTTACCACTTGAATCTTGCAAAGTAACCGTAATACCGCTAAGAGCTGTATCACCACCAGGCCCATCATTATCCAAATCATTTAATACCGCCCATCTATAGTTGTTGATACAAAACCTACTGTGATTGTGGCCGGTGCGCTGGTTTTTGTAACTCCAATTAGGGGGTAAAATTCTGAAATTGTATAATCAAATCGGATCAGGATCCGTTGACAATAAACCTAACATGATGCATCTGGTACGCCTGCAGCTGTGCAGGGAGAAAAGGGTTAGTTCACCAGTCGTACCATCGTAACTCAGATACCTTGTCCGGGCACCGTGACACTACCGTCAAGATTGGGCACACCGCCAGGCACACTGGTCTCATCCAGCGTTACTGTCACATCTGCCGCAGCAGGGATCGAGCCATCTCCGAGTTCATCATTATCCAAAATACTAATCACTACATCGGCGAGAGGATTATTAAGCGATGTGTCATCATTCGCAACAGGGTCAGGGGCACTAATCGCAGCTAAGACAGCGGCACAATTATCTTGTACAAGCGGACAGTTTTCATCTGCGGCCGGAAGTGAACTATTCCCGTTCAAGGCACACCAATCAACCCCCCCACTATCCCAGGTACCGTCATTCGCAATATTACCATTTACAACAAAAACATTGCCTTCTGTACCAGTGGTATCAGCACCGCTTTGTTTTCATAGTTGCCATTTTCAAGATGAATGCAGGATAGTGTGGAATTGAGGTACCTTCGTTGATAATATTTCCATTATCAGAATATATATATGCACCATTAGTATTTAGTTCACACGCCTGTTTTTGATACTTATATTTTGTTCGATCTCAAAATAAGCTACTGAGATATTAACAATTCCCCCATCAATAAGAAGTTCAGTTCCGTTTAAAAATAGTGGATCTGATTCAGTTCCATGATTTATATTAATCACATCACCTGATCCTGGTGCAGTTGGAGGGGTACTTCCAGAATCACATCCCAAGTAGCCGGATCATTCCAGTCACCCGCCTGAACCGTCGTACAGGTAACAGCCAAAGTCGATTGGCTCCATAGACCGAATATCATAGTAGAGGTTAAAATATTAATCGCGCAGTTGAGCGATTCTTCATATTGACTCCAAAAAACCTAAATTCTATATTGTTCATAATTCAACTCCCTAAATAACTGGCTGAATGGCTGAATGGCTGAATTATACTCGCATAAAAGTATAGCTATTCATCAAAAATATCATACCCGTAACTTGTCATACTAATAAAAATTATTTTTGTATTGTAGAGCAATGGTCAGGTTCTCACAAGCTGGAAATTCCTTTGTTAACAATTATTTACATCAAGCAACCTTAAGTGACAAATGAGATGCATTCGGTTTCTGGATTATAGCAGCTCCTTATTTCACTAACTTGTTGGCATGCACTTTTTTTAATTTTACCGCCTAATACTTATTTATTTTTTGCCATTTGCACATAGAAATCTTGCAACCTGAGCGTCAGCTCGCCTGGTTTACCATCACCTATGACAGTTCCGTCAATATTCACCACTGGCATGACAAAGTAACTGGCACTGGTAGCGAAGGCCTCTTTGGCTTGTTTGGCCTGGTCAACCGTAAAGCTCTGTTCAATAACTGTTAAGTTATTTTCCTTAGCGAGTTTATTAACCGCTCTACGGGTGATGCCATTTAAGATTTTATGGCTGGCTGGACGAGTGTAAATTTCATTGTTCTGTGAAATGATATAGACATTGTTGGAACTACCCTCTGTTATTATTTCATCTTCAACCAGCCAGGCGTCATCAAAGCCTTCTCTGACAGCCCTGTTTTTTAGCAAGAGATTGAGCCAGCAGCATGGTAGTTTTTAATATCCCGACGTTGCCAGCGAATATCTTCAACCGTTTTGACTTTAATACCTGTTTTGGCTTTGGGCACATCGATTATTGATTTGGCTTGAGTAAACATCACCAATGATGGCTGTAAATCTTCGCCATAATTGAAATCCCTGTCCTCAGCACCACGACTGACTTGAAGATATATAAAACCTTCAGTGAGATTATTTTTTTGAGCTAATTGATACTGTAGTTCAACCAACTCTTCGTTGGTCACTGGACTTTTCATATCAAGTTCGCTAAGCGAGCGCTGTAAGCGAACAAGATGACCTTCATTATCAATCAGCTTGCCATCCAGCACTGCGGTGACTTCGTAAACTGCATCCGAAAATAGCAGGCCACGATCGAATACTGAGATTTTAGCTTGATCTTCCGCAACAAACTCACCATTGACATAGACTGTGCGCATGACTTTTACCTTTTTAGGATTCACAGTACGATTTTAACTAAAATCGTTCCACGTCCCTAGTCAATTCAATATTCTTAATGGACTTTGTCGCAGAGCTTGTGTTCGGCGGAGACCGGGGCTCGCAATAAAATTGTCCGATTTTTTCTGCCTAGTTCAGGTCATTGCGAAGAAGTGAGTTAAACGAACGACTGCAGCAATCCATTAAATAATTTCCTCATATAAGTCTTTCCAATAAGGATTCATTTTCTGAATTAAATCTAATTTTTTCTTTCTCGAACCCGCCTTGATTTGTCTTTCGCGTGCTATCGCAGAATACATATCACCTGTTACTTCGTACCAAACTAGGTTAGTAACGTCATATTTCTTAGTAAAACCATCGGCCAGGTGATTTTTATGCTGATAAACTCTGTCAGCTAAATTGCTAGTAACTCCGGTGTAAAGTGTTCCGTTTGTTTTGTTAGATAAAATATAAACACAGGGTTGTTTCATCATCCTTGATACTATTAGAGATTCGATAATAATTAAAAAGATTAACACAATAACTAAGGACGTTGTGGATTGCTTCGTTGCACTCGCAATGACGTCATGTAATTTTTAAATGGAAATTTATCTTTCCACTCTTTCGGATTTCGGTTTCAATATCCGGCCGTCAGAGCCCCAGACCGTCTTGGATCAGAAGCACCCAGTTTATATCCCTCTTCAGTCAACATAATCGATTGAGTGCTGCCCATAACGTTATTGACTTTGACTTTGTGGCCCTTTTCTATCAATTCTTCGACAGTGTCCTTACTTAAGCCTTTTTCCACCCTGATCTCATCAGGCAGCCATTGATGGTGAATACGGGCGGCGTTGGTGGCTTCGGCAACGTTCATGCCGTGATCGATGACATTCATGATGACTTGCAAGGTGGTAGTAATGATTCGGCTGCCCCCCGGACTGCCAGTGACTAGAAACAGGTTTCCGTCTTTAAGCACCATGGTAGGACTCATTGAACTTAATGGCCGTTTGGAGGCTTCGATCGCATTCGCTTCACCACCTATCAGACCATATGCATTAGGCACTCCAGGCTTAGCAGAAAAATCATCCATCTCGTTGTTTAACAAAATACCTGTACCCTCGGCAACTAATCCTGTGCCGTAACTGAAATTGATAGTGTAAGTATTTGAAACCGCATTGCCATCTTTGTCGACTACCGAGTAATGCGTGGTTTCGTTACTTTCATAAGGCAACGGGTCTCCTGGCTTAATATCTTCGGCGCTGGCTGCATGGTACTGGTTAATTTTTTGACTCAACTCTTTGGCATATTCCTTGCTGGTCAGGCCTTTTATTGGTACCTGAGCGAAATCACTGTCACCTAAATATTCACTGCGATCTGCATAAGCCATTTTCATTGCTTCCGCCATTAAGTGAATCGTATCAGCACTATTGTGGCCGGTGAAACCGATTGGAAAATTCTCTAGAATATTTAAAATCTGAACGATATGAATGCCACCAGAACTGGGCGGTGGCATGGAAACGATTTCGTAACCTCGATAATCACCGCGTACTGGTTCACGCACAACAGCCTGATAATCCTGTAAGTCCTGCATGGTCATCACGCCGCCGTCGGCCTGAACTTCGGCAACAATTTTCTCGCCGATTTCACCTTGGTAAACAGCATTGGCACCCTGCTCAGAAATCAATTTCAAAGAATTTGCCAAATCAGATTGAATTAAAGTTTCACCCGGCTCATAGGGTACTCCGTCGGCTTTGTAAAATACCTTTTCAGAGCTGGGCCATTGTTTGAGGCGATCAGCCAAATTTTTCAATGAATCAGATAAATCCGGTGTTACCACAATTCCTTTTTCGGCAAGTTCTATCGCCGGGGCGATAACGTCTGCCAGTTTCATGCTGCCGTATTTCTCCAAGGCTAGTGTCATTCCCGCAACCGTTCCTGGCACACCAACTGCAAGACGATGAAATCTTGACAAGGTGCTGTTGGCATTGCCTTCTTCATCCAGATACATGTCACGATCTGAACCCAGCGGTGCTTTTTCACGATAGTCAATGGCAACTGTTTCTTCGCTGTCAGCCTCATGGACAATCATAAATCCCCCTCCACCCAGGTTTCCCGCTCTTGGCAACGTTACTGCAAGAGCAAAACCCACCGCTACGGCTGCATCCACTGCGTTTCCACCCTGCTTGAGGATATCCACTCCAATTTGTGTTGCCAGAGCTTCCTGACTGGCCACCATGCCTTGTGCCGCAAACACGGGATGGAACCGATCCAGTGAACTATATATGGCCGCAGTTTCACGCGCTTGGGCAACAGTAAAAATCAGCAGTGAAGAGAAAAAAACCACGATAAACTTGCTAATGTAACGGCACATTTGGCGTCCTCCAGTTTGGTTGTTAATTGACTAATATACAGGCACAAACTGTGCCAGCGATACTGTGGGTTTATAATAACATGGCGATAATTATTGACAATGAATTTTAGAAACTGAGAGGCAGAGATTTTGGTTATTAATTTATTACCTCTCTAACTCCGCTGAAAGGGGAACAGCAGTCCACAACTAATAGAAGCGTGGCAACATGTTAAATTGCTCCAGTTATAGACTTACGAATATTTGCCAAGGGAGCCGAATCATCAAATGTGACTTCCCCTGATTTCACGTTGTAGATAATACCCAGCTCTGACCAGACCGCATTTAAATTCACCTGCCCGGGCCTGTCTTTCATGCGCTCGTAGAGCTCGCGCATCACAGTCGTTCCGGATTTCTCATCGGCTATTCTGATTATCTCGTCAATGGTAGTTGACTTATCCATGGTCATTTTGTTTTTGACTATAGCTTGCACCACGTCCTGTAAACCGTATTGATTATCTGTCTGTTTATGAATCTCAATGTCAGCTAATAAACAAAACAACGCTCCTCCCCAGTACATACGGCCAATCGAGCGGGCGTTATCCAAGCCCCTATCATCACCCAGCGGCATACCTTTAGGCATATTTTTCATAAAACCTTTCCAGACAAATTTTTCTTCAAGATCACCTGAGTGAATCCGGGAAATTGATTCTATATAAGTTGGCAAGCCTTCTTCCAGCCAGTGGTGCCTATCAGGAATATCAGCCAAGGCGAAATGAATCAATTCATGAATTAAAATCCAATCTTTATCTAATTGTTTTTGAGTTGCATATTCACCGATTTCAATAACCACCTGTAAAACGGGTTGGCCATGGGCACGACCCGCAATCACCCCACTACCTTGAAAACTATCTAACACAACACTGGCATGATCAACAGGAAATTGGCCATAATAGTTCGCTACAATAGTGGCGGATTCTTTTACCCAGTCAATAATTGCCTGGGCACCAATTTCATATTTATCTAATTCCGCATAAAGCGTGAGAGTTGTATTACCTACCTGAATCTCAGTTTTATTCGTGTCAGCGTTTAGATTTTGCACAATTAGGCAATAGACAATTAACCCGAATCTGATAATGTACTTTCTCATTTGTATCATGGTTATTGGCTTTCAGTCATTTAACCATACTATGACAACCTCAAACACAGATAATTCCTGCAACTTCTTGTCATCGAGATTTGCCTTATAATTCAGCATAAGCAATAACATTATCAACGGTAATCTTGAAATGGGACTACTGAGAGAAAGAATTGGCCACATGGTTGCCAGCTACCTGGATAAGGAGCTGACGACTTACCTGCCTTTTTCTGTACATGATACGTCGATACTGAAGAAAACCCTGCAACCGTGTGATATTTTGCTGGTTGAGGGCAATGCCAGGATCAGTTCCACTATTAAATATTTAACCCAATCGACCTGGTCACATTCTGCTTTTTATGCCGGCAATATTGAGGGACAGGAAAAGAACGGCGAAGCTTGCTGCTTGATTGAGGCCGAATTAACCGAAGGTGTGATAGCTACACCTTTGAGTAAATATCAGGAATTCAACACTCGTATTTGCAGGCCCGTTGGATTATCAGAAATTGACAAACACAAAGTGGTCAATTACATGGTCAATGGAATCGGTAAGCAATACGATCTAAAAAATATTACCGACTTGTTACGCTATTTGGTACCCTTGCCGGTTCCCGCGCGATTCAGACGGCAGATTATTGCCTTGGGCAGCGGTGATCCAACACGGGCTATTTGCTCATCATTAATTGCCCAGGCTTTTCAATCAGTCAAATACCCTATCCTGCCAGTCGTCGATCGCAACAAGCATCTAAAAAGACCTTATTATCAATCTGAGCAGGAAATTTTGAGCATTCGCCATCATAGTCTTTTTTCTCCCCGTGATTTTGATGTGTCGCCTTATTTTGAAATCGTCAAACCAACAATTGAAAATAATTTCAATTACAAGACATTACGCTGGGCGCACGAGGAAAATTCAGAACGCTATGTCAGTGATGAAGAATTACAGGCACAAGTTAAGGCCAAATAACTAATTTACCTGATAATTGTACCAATACCTTCATCAGAAAATATTTCTAACAAAGTGACATGCTCAACCCGTCCATCGAGAATAATCGAACCGGCAACCTCATTATCGATGGCATTCAAGGCACACTCAATTTTAGGCAACATCCCGCCTGCAATTACACCCTGCTTGATCAAGTCATTGGTTGCTGACTGATCCAGCTCTCGAATCAATTTTCCATCTGAATCGAGTACCCCCGGTGTGTTAGTCAATAACATCAATCGCTCTGCTTTCAACTTAATAGCAATCTCTCCGGCGACACTGTCAGCGTTGATGTTATAGGTTTGTCCGGCTTCATCCACTCCAATCGGCGCAATCACCGGAATAAATCGATGTGATTCAAGTACCTCGACCAATCTTGAGTCAATTTCGACTATTTCCCCAACATGACCAATATCAACTGGTGTTGGGTTTTCATCATTAGATACTTTTAACTGTTTGGCTTGAATTAAACCTCCATCTTTGCCAGTTAAGCCTACAGCGTAGCCACCATTTTTATTAATCAGATTAACGATTTCCTTATTAACAGCTCCGCCCAAAACCATTTCGACAATATCCATGGTTTCGCTGTCGGTAACACGCAAGCCATTTATAAATTCCGACGTCTTACCCACTTTTTCTAACAACTGGCTAATTTGTGGGCCACCGCCATGTACCACAACCGGATTAATTCCCACCAGTTTCATTAGCACCACATCACGGGCAAAACCGTTTTTAAGATCGTCATCAACCATGGCATTACCGCCATATTTGATAACAACTGTTTTGCCCTCGTAGCGGCGAATGTAAGGTAATGCCTCGGTTAGAACCCGGGCAAAGTCTTCCGGTTGTGTTTGTAAATCGGTCATTAATGAAATATAAAAGAAAAGGGGTCAGAGTCAAGCATGACTCTGACCCCGAACTAAAGTTCGAACGATTTAAACTTAAGCGTTAATAGTGATTTTCTTGGGTTGAACCTGTTCGGCCTTGGCCAGAACCAAGTTCAACACGCCGTCTTTGTAATTAGCTTCAATGTTGTTCTCATCAACATCCTTACCTACTTTCAAAGACCGAGAGAATTTGCCATAACGCCGCTCCCGGCGGATAACTTTACCGTCTTTTTCTTCAACATTCTCCGCTGAAGTTTCCGCCGCAATAGTTAGTACGCCATCTTCAAGCGTTACGTTTAAATCATCTTTGTTAATGCCTGGAATTTCGGCCTGGATTTCGTATGTACTTTCTTTTTCGACTACATCAATCGCTAATGAAAAAGCATTATCACCTTGCTTTGACAAAACACGATGAGGCCTGAAAAAATCATTAATAATGTTATCGAAATCGTTAAACACATCCAAAGCTACTGGGTTGTCCAGTCGTCTATTTACTGTATTCATGGATTACTCCAAATAATTAGTTTGTTGATTCTTATATGGGAATACAGGTTTTGGTTTTCAAGTGAAAGTTTAAAATACTTAAGTATTTTAAACTTTCATTCCGACCGTAGCGGAGGAATCTCCTAAAATAATACTGCCAATTCAAACGAAGTGATCTCTTCGATTAAAGGCCCGAATAGTCGTAAGGAGATCCTCACGCGGCTTTGTCGCTCAGGATGACAGTTCAGAACTTACGCTGAAACGAGCCTGTTGGGGTAAATAACCTTAGCAGGCCGGAATCTCCTTACAAAGGACTAGTACCTTGGTTAAAGCCCGAACAGCCATTAGGAGATCCCGGCACAAGGCCAGTACACTTAAGTTAATTATTTCTCGGATCTTTCGTGGAAGATAAAACCAATACTGTTCATCAGAATTTGGGCTGCCAGAATTGAAGTGATTCCGGTAGGATCATAAGCTGGTGCAACTTCAACTAAATCCATACCGATTATATTGCCCTGCTTACTTAAGCCTTGGATCAGTTCTAACACTTCGTAATATAAAAACCCACCATGACTGGGGGTGCCTGTTCCCGGTGCAATTGACGGATCAAAGCCGTCGATATCTATGGTGATGTAATAATTTTTTCCTTCAGGAATTTGCTCTAAAACTTTGTCCTTACCTAGATTTCTAATTTGACGGATTGACAATATTGTCGAACCTGCCTGTCTGGCTGCATCATAGTCACTTCGATTCGAGGAAGATACATTGCGGATCCCCAGCTGAGTCATACCGTTGATATGACTCATTTCCGAAGCACGCCTAAGCGGGTTTCCGTGCCCATAACGTACACCGTGGCGTTCATCGACAAAATCCAAATGAGCATCGAACTGCACGATATGAATTGGTCCTTGTTGATCAAACGCTTTAATTACAGGCGCGTGGATGGAATGATCACCGCCAAGCACAACTGGCATTGCACCCTGGGATAAAATCTGCCTGACGGCTGACTCAGCATTAGCATGGCTCTGCTGCATGTCTGTATGAACGATATCCGCATCGCCAACATCAACAATTCGAACCTGATCTTTCGTTAAATACATGGCATCATCTTCATGATCGTAGGCACCAGCATGTCCAAATGAAAATAGCGTTGAGGCTTCGCGAATTGCCCTGGGTCCAAAACGTGCACCAGAACGCCATTGTGTACCCATATCGTTTGGCACACCTAACACGGCTACATCAGCATCAATCGAGCTCCAGTCATTACAAACTGGCGACTTTGCAAACGTGCAATGACCGACGAACGGTAAATTTAATCGACCTTGTTCGTAACTATTTTCTGGCATATTACTTTTCCATTTCTTTTTGAAGCCAGTCGTTGGCTTCGATTAAGCTATTAAAAATCTGAAAGGCTTGCGTCTTCACATAATCAGTTGGTTCAACCAGGTCCGGTACCATTACCGCTTTACTACCGGCATTAATAGCAGCTTGCATACCAATGTTGGAATCCTCCAGTACAATCATGTTTTCTGCCCTTACGTTTAAATCAGCAGCAGCGGCGAGATATTTATCCGGTGCCGGCTTAGATGGCAAACCCCTGTCCCAGGTTATTAGTGTATGAAAGCGATTTGGATAATCCCAGTCTTTAAAATTTCTAAGTACTGTACTGTGACTGGAAGTTGTTACTAAAGCTAATGGAATTTTTTGGCTTTCCAGTTGTTCAAAAAGCTCATGAAACCCGGGCTTGAAATCAATTCCATCGGATTCAAACAATTCGCCGACATACTGCCACCAAGATTTTCTAAAGCCCGATGTATCAAAATCCATGCCAAATCGATCATACATCAGTTGGTCACAAACTGGCTGGGAGTTGCCGATAAAACGTTTGTAATAATCATCCTCAACCTCTATGTTGAATTCATCGGCGGTAATAAAAAATGCTTTCCTGGATAACTCTTCTGTATCAAAGATCAACCCGTCCATGTCAAAGGCAACGGCTTCAATCGATTGTTGTTTCAAATCCATCGCCGCACTTTTTGCTTGTATTCTACATACGATTGATCAAACTTTTTTAACATGATGGCTTCTTCTGGAAGAACTTGAAATTTAGTAATGTAGAAAATAAAAATAGGCAAAACCACTATTGAAATCAAGTTGCCAACATAAAGTGTCCATGCACACAAAATGATTAACAACCCCAGATACATAGGATTGCGAGAAAACTTATAAACGCCGGTTATTACTAGATCTGTAGACTCGTTCGGTTTCATTGGATTGATGGTGGTTTTTTGTTGCCTGAATTTCAACAAAGCCAGGGTATCAATTGTCAGTCCAACAGCCAGTAAAAAAATCGCAATGCTTCTTTGGCCCGTAAAGTCATAATCAAATTGTGTAAATAACCTATTCAAAGCCCAAATTAGCACAGCACAAATCAATGCAACTAGTGGCGGTGGAATTCTTAATTCAAGATTCATTAAATGATTCGTGGCTCCGGTTCTAAAACAATACCAAACTCATCTAAAACCGATCTTTGAATTTTATTCGCTATTTGCCAAAGCTGCTTTCCACTGGCTTGCCCATAATTAACCAAAACCAGAGAGTGGTTTTTATAAACCCCAGCATCACCCTCTCTGAATCCTTTCCAGCCACAATGCTCAATCATCCAGGCAGCCGATAATTTATAGCTATCATCGGATAACTTGTATGCTGGCATATTTCGATAACTCAATTTCAGTG
>CBDCFC010000043.1:0-66480 GCA_965215945.1 Arenicellales bacterium
TGCTAACGTAATCACTTGCGGGCGAGGTGAACGCCCGGATAACTTACCCAAAAATATTCTTTGGCAGACCACAGATGTTTCCCAGAGCTCGGATATCGAAGCCCTGAAACAAGCAATAGTAGAGCACGGTCAACTTGATATCCTGGTTAACAACGCCGGTGTGCAAATTGAAAAAACGGTAGTGGATACTACTGATGAAGACTGGGACACGCTGATGGGTGTAAACGCCAGGGGTGTTTTCTTAACCTGCCGAGCGATGATTCCAATTATGTCGCAAGGGGCATCAATTATTAATATTGGCTCGATTTCCGGCAAAGTTTCTGATCACGGGATGGCAATTTATAACGCTTCAAAGGCCTTCGTTCATGGGTTAACACGCTCGATTGCTGTTGATCATGGGCCGACTGTTCGCTGTAATGCGATTTGTCCGGGCTGGATTATGACCGATATGGTGGATGCGGCCTTTGAATTAGCAGATGACCCTGAAACAGCCAAAGCTGATGCGCTAGCCAGACATGCCGCAGGACGATTTGGGCAACCCGAGGATATTGCCAGCATGGCAGTGTGGTTGGCCAGCGATGAATCCGGTTTTGCCACAGGCCAATGTTTTACCGTTGATGGCGGCTTGACGGCTGCTTCACCCTTAAACCCAGGATTGTTTTGAATTATGTTTCATAATGATAACTGGGAACAGCTTGTGGGCCTCACTTCTTTGTACTGGCCTTCTTATTGTCATCCTGAGTCGCGCAGCGACGTGAGGATCTCCTCACGACTGTTCGAGCATTAATAAATTAAGGAGAGTTATATGTCTGGAATCAATCAAGTTGCTGTACTCGGCGCTGGTGTAATCGGTGCCAGTTGGACCTCGTTATTTCTGGCAGCAGGATTAAAAGTGAACGTTTATGATCCGGCAGACAATGTAGAGCAATCTGTGCGTGATTATGTAAAGCGTGCCTGGCCCACCTTGGAAGCGTTAAACCTGACTTCACAAGGTGACCAAGATCGACTGTCGTTTTTCGGTGATCCTGCCAAAGCTGTAGTCGGAGCTCAGTTTGTCCAGGAAAGTGTGCCGGAACGTTTACCTATCAAGCATGAACTTTATCAACAAATTGAAGGTTCTCTTGATCCAGATGCGATAGTCGCATCATCTGCCTCAGGCTTGATGTTGAGTGAAATGCAACAAGGTTGGAAAAATCCGGCCCGGTTTTTACTTGGGCATCCGTTTAATCCACCTCACTTAATTCCGCTAGTGGAATTACTGGCTAATGACAAAACAGAAAATGGCGTGATGGAACAAGCCGAAGCGTTTTATCAGCAAGTTGGCAAAGTCACGATTTGGGTTAAGCGAGAAGTCACTGCCCATGTTGCTAATCGGCTGCAAGCGGCATTATGGCGTGAGGCTATTTATCTGGTTGAGTCTGGTGTGGCATCAGTTGAAGATGTGGATAAAGCAGTTTGGGCCGGGCCCGGTTTACGCTGGGCGGCGATGGGTCCACACATGTTATTTCATTTAGGCGCCGGGGAAGGTGGCCTGAGAGAATTCTGTAATCGCTATCGAGATAGTTTTCATCGCTGGTGGGACGACATGGGTGATGCAGAATTGACGCCTGAATTAGCGGATGCGTTAGCAAAAGGTGTTGAAGATGAAGCGTTAGGCAAAGACGTACAAACAGCTTCAGCTGAGCGAGATGCATTGATTGTTGCAATGTTATCTGCTACACAATCACTTCGAAAAAACTCATAGCGCGAAATCGATGGCAAATAGTTCTCCCAATATCGTTTTAATTATGGCCGATCAATTAGCCCCGCAGTTTACTGGTGCCTATGATCATCCATTAGTTAAAACGCCGAACATGAAAAAATTGGCTGCCAGGGGTGTGCGATTTGATGCAGCTTATTGTAATTCGCCGTTATGTGCACCATCACGTTTCAGCTTTATGTCAGGCCAGTTAGTGACACGAATAGCCGCCTATGACAATGCCAGTGAGTTTCAGGCCTCGATCCCGACTTTCGCCCATTACCTGCGTTTAATGGGTTATCGAACCTGTTTATCGGGCAAAATGCATTTTGTTGGCCCGGATCAATTACATGGATTTGACGAAAGAATAACCACCGATATTTATCCGGCTGATTATGCCTGGACGCCGGACTGGGAACTGCCGGATGAGCGTATCGACAAGTGGTATCACAATATGGACTCAGTGCGTGAAGCAGGTGTGGCGGCTGCAACCTTTCAAATTGATTACGACGAGGAGGTTTGCTTTTTTGCCAAACGCAAGTTATTCGACTATGCCCGCGATAAGACCGAACCTTTTTGTATGGTAGCGAGTTTTATTCATCCACACGATCCTTATGTGGCTTTGCAAAAATGGTGGGATCTATATCGCCCTGACGACATAGATATGCCTAAAAATGTTTTCAGGGCTGATCAACAGGACGGTTTTTCCAAAAGGCTTATGGACGGTATTGAAGCCAGCACCGTGGCTGTCACTGATGATGAAATTCGTAATGCCCGTCATGCTTATTATGCCAACATCTCTTATTTCGACAGCAAGGTCGGCGAAATCGTTGAAACATTGGAGCAAACCGGTCAGTTGGACGATACGATTGTGATGGTTACAGCCGACCACGGTGATATGCTGGGCGAGCGCGGGTTGTGGTATAAAATGAATTTTTTCGAACATTCAGCGCGTGTGCCGTTAATCATGGCCGGTCCTGAGGTGGTGAATGGACAAGTTTCAAACGCTTGTTCACTGGTTGATATTTTACCGACCATGGTCGACATTGCAGCTATGAACGGCGTAGAAAAACCCGAATTTCTGGAGCCGATTGATGGCGATTCTTTGCTGGCACAAGCAACAGGTGAAACTAGTGATCATGATGAGGCAATAGGTGAGTATTGTGCGGAAATGACACCTTATCCCGTGTTTATGATTCGCCGTGGCCACTACAAATACATTCATTGTGATACCGACCAGCCGTTGCTGTTTGATTTGCAAAGCGATCCGGATGAATTGAACAATTTGGTCAAGGATGCAACATACAGCGAGTTAGTCCAATCATTTTCAGATGAAACTGCGCGCCGTTGGAATAGCGAAAAAATCAAGCATGACGTTATCACCACTCAGAAGCGGCGACGATCTGTCCACGCCGCTATGCAGAAAGGAATTTTACCGTCTTGGGACTACAATCCACCCCGTGATGCCAGTCAGGAATATGTGCGTAATCACATGGACTGGACGGAAGCAGCAGCGAAAACGCGCTTCCCACCATTACAAGATTAATTGTTTTTAAACTTAACTATTTGACTAAGATTTGAGCTTAAACTAGGATAATTCGGTATTTTTTAACTAATCACACGAGGAACTTATGATAAGACATGTAATAACAATGGCAGCGCTGTCATTATCTTTAGGGGTGACAGGAACTTATGCCGCCGACATGGGCGCTAAAGATGAACCCATCAAGTTGTCCATCAATGAATGGACAGGACAACACATCAGTGCACATATTGCCGGCGAAACCTTGAAAAAAGCAGGTTATAACGTCGAGTATGTGACAGCTGGTTATGATGCCCAGTTTACGGCCATGGCCGATGGTGAAATTCACGGTGCAATGGAAGTTTGGAGTAGTAATGCTCCCGATCTGTGGAAAAAAATGGCGGATGCCGGCAAAGTCGAAGATATTGGCGAAACCGGCTTTGATGCACGTGAGGGATTTGTCTATCCGTTGCATGTGAAAGAAATGTGCCCCGGTTTACCTGCCTGGGAAGCATTGAAAGATTGTGCGGCTAATTTTGCCACGGCTGAAACCTTACCTGAAGGTCGCTTAATTGATTATCCGGCTGACTGGGGCACACCGGGTGCGGATCGCATGAAAGGTTTGGCTCTGCCGTTCAAGGCGGTACCTGCCGGTAGCGAAGGCGCTTTAATTTCCGAGCTTAAGTCATCGATTGCCAAGAAGAGTCCGTTATTGATGGTGTTCTGGCAACCCCATTGGGCATTGTCTGAATACGATGTCGAATGGGTGGATATGCCAGTCGCCGAGGATGCCTGTTTTGAAGATCCGGCCTGGGGTTCAAACCCAAATGAAGTTAATGACTGTGATTTTGCAGCGTCACGTGTGTTTAAAGTGATTTGGTCGGGATTGGGTGAAAAATGGCCTGCTGCGCTGGAAATCCTTAAAGCCGTGAAAATTTCAACCGATGACCAGCAAGTCATGATGGCTGCTATTGACCAGAACGGTGGTAAGGTTGAAGACATTGTTGCTGACTGGATGGCCAATAACGAAAGCACCTGGTCTGAGTGGGTGGCTGAGGCTAATTGATACAATTTTGATTTTGTTAAAGGCAGGGCATATTTGTCCTGCCTTTTTTATGAATGGAATATTAGAATGAGTTATTCTTAATACTAAATTTATGATAAAATATAAATTTAGTATTAAACATAAAAGAGTATAAATACATGACATTTCCTAACCCATACCGACCTGGTGCGGGACACAAACCACCATATTTAGCGGGCCGCAAGAATGAAAAAAATGAGTTTTCCAGGCTTTTAAAACAAACAGAGATTCTTGAAAATTTCATAATAACTGGGCTTAGAGGTGTAGGTAAAACAGTACTTTTAGAGGAATTAAAACCGCTTGCTCAGAATGAAGGTTGGACATGGTTAGGTTCTGACCTCTCCGAGACAGTCAGCGTAAGTGAAGATAACTTAGCGATTAGATTGTTAACAGATTTATCAGTTCTTACATCTCGAATTCCAATCAATATCACACAGGAACAAACAATAGGTTTTACAGGTGACAGAAGGGAACGCATAGAAACATTAAACTTCAATGCATTGTCTCAGCTTTACTCAAGCACTCCTGGTTTAGTAACAGATAAATTACGGCATATATTAGAGGTGGTTTATTCGCTTTTACCCGAAGGTAAAAAGAGATTAATCTTTGCTTATGATGAGGCTCAGAATCTAGCAGACAACGCAGCTAAAGATCAATTTCCTTTATCAGTGATGTTAGATGTTTTCCAATCGATACAAAGAAAAAACATTCCCTTTATGCTAGTTCTGGTAGGTTTACCAACATTATTTCCAAAGCTAGTAGATGCACGAACTTTTTCTGAAAGAATGTTCAGAGTGATGTTTCTAGATAGTTTGTCTGAATCCGAAAGCAAAGAAGCTATTAAAAAGCCTTTAGATAAGGCTGATTGTCCTGTAAGGCCGACTGAAAATTCAGTTGAACAGATATGTAATTTGTCTGGGGGTTACCCGTACTTTATTCAATTTATATGTAGAGAAGTTTATGACATTTGGATTGAGGATAATAGTCTATCAATACCAGTTGAAGACATTTCTAATAAGTTAGATACTGATTTTTTTGCGGGAAGATGGAACAGGGTTACGGATCGTCAAAAACAACTTTTATCAATTATTGCGGTATTACCGACATCTGGGGATGAGTTTTCGATTCAGGAAATATCACAGCAATCAAACGAATTTGAGAAACCTTTTAGCAATAGTCAGGTTAATCAGATGCTATCAAATCTTTCGGATAAAGGCTTAATTTATAAGAATAGACATGGAAAGTACTCATTTGCGGTTCCTCTGCTTGATCGTTTTATAAGGCGACAAATCGAATTAGGTTATGTCTAGCAAATGAAATTACTGAATCTAAATACAACCGGACGGGAATGGTGTAAATGTCAGAAATGAAGGATATAACAATTGAGTGTAAACAACTTTGGAAAGTGTTTGGCGAAGGAACGGCATCAAAACTTGGCACAGAAACCTTACCAGAGGGAGGGGAGGCAATCGCATTTGCCGATCAACTAAGGCAATCCGGCGGTATTGTCGCCAGTGGTGATATCAACCTACAAATCAAACGCGGTGAATTTTTTGTATTGATGGGTTTGTCCGGTTCCGGAAAATCTACATTAATGCGCTGCATGTCACGTCTCACAGAACCCAGCGCCGGTAAATTATTGCTGGATGGCGAAGACTTTCTTTCCGTTTCTGAAAAAGAACTGATGTCGATACGTCGCACCAAAATGGGTATGGTGTTTCAGCATTTTGGCTTATTTCCGCACATGACTGTATTGGATAATGTGGCCTTTCCTTTGAAGGTCCAAGGGATTGACGAAAAGACGCGCTATGACAAAGCGATGGAAATGATTGAGCTAGTAGGTCTGCAAGGCCGGGATGCTTCTTATCCGCATCAACTTTCGGGGGGACAAAAGCAACGTGTAGGTATTGCCAGGTCTTTGGCAGTTGATCCGGAATTATGGTTTCTGGATGAACCTTTTAGTGCGCTTGATCCACTGATTCGCTGGCAAATGCAATCTGAATTGTTACGTTTGCAAACGATGTTCCATAAAACTATCGTCTTTGTGACACATGATTTTATGGAGGCTGTGCGTCTGGCAGATCGAATTGCAATCATGAAAGACGGTTTAATCGTACAAGTCGGCACGCCTCAGGAGATTGTGCTTTCACCCGCAGATGATTACGTCGCTGAATTCGTCAAAGAAGCTCCACGAACCAAGATCATTAAGGTGTCGCAATTGATGGAAGAGTCCACTGCCGTAACTTCAGGTGAAGGTTTGAGTATCGATATGACCCTGGAGGATGCTTTGTCCTGGAGTGCGGAGCGGGGAGGTGAGTTGCCGGTTACAGATGAAAGCGGGAATATGGTTGGTGTGATTACCCCTGAGCGTTTAGCGAATGCACTCAGCGGAGGAAAAGGTGACGACTAGCGCAGTTTCTAATCCAACAGTTTCTTCAAGCAACTATTTTTCTTCCGGCTTATCACCGTGGCTGCTGCTGGCCGCCACCGCTTTATTGGTTCACTTTTTTGGCAGTAGTTTAGGTTGGTTACATAAGTACCCAACAGAATGGGTGATCCCCTTGGCAGACTGGATTAATCAGGCCATGGATACATTCGTTGAGGTGGTCAAGCCAGTGACTCGTGCTATCGCGGCTATATTGGAATGGCCGATGATTTTGTTGCGTGATATTTTGCAGTGGACACCCTGGCCCATCACAGTCGCCGGTGTGGTGTTATTGGCCTGGCACGCATCCGGTATTCGATTGGCCATCATTTGTTTACTGGCGTTGCTTTATATAGCTTTATCAGGTTACTGGAATCCATCCATGAGTACTATGGCGCTGGTGGGTATTGCTGTGCCATTATCATTATTGCTTGGCCTGGCAATTGGTATAGCTGCCGATCGCACTGAAATCGGCAAACGTATTGTGCCGCCGATTCTTGACATTATGCAGACCATGCCGACTTTCGCCTATCTTGTTCCAATCCTGGTTTTGTTTGGGTTTGGGCCGGTAGTAGGCCTGATTGCCAGTGCCATTTACGCCTGCCCGCCCATGGTCAGAAATGTGCATCTGGGCTTGAAACAGGTGCCTTATGAAATTGTCGAAGCAGCCAAGATGTCCGGCGTTTCCAGCTATCAGCGTTTGTTCTGGGTTGAGCTGCCTGCTGCTATGGCGCAAATTAAAGTCGGCATTAATCAAACCATTATGGCGACATTAAGTATGGTCATTATTGCGTCAGTCATTGGTGGCTTTGGTGATATTGGTTGGGAAGTGTTGAGTACAATTCGCAAAGCGCGATTTGGCGAAAGTCTGTTGGCTGGTTTTGTGATTGTATTGATCGCGATTGTCATGGATAGAATTTCATCAGCCTATGTAACCCAGGACGATGCCACCAAAGCAAAAAATCAAGCCAATAAAAAACTGTGGATAAGCCTAATTCTTGCATTGATTGGCGTCTGCGTTGTGGTGAAAGCGATAGGGTTTGATTTCTCTGTCGAAGGCGGTGGATTTTCAAAAACAGTATCAGAGTGGCTGGATGCAAAGCTGGAAGGGATAGTGGTTGGCTATGGTCAACTCTTAACCGACATCAAAAATACCTTTTTCTTTTATTATTTATTACCACTTCGTATAGGCTTTAATAAAGCCATTCTGACGCTGACATGGGGTTTTGATTTTACCGAAGCTATGCGTTGGGGGTATGGCCTAATCGTATTGGCATTGAGTGCAATTATCGGTTTTCGTAAAAGTTGGCAGGCTGGGTTAGCTGTCGCAGCCATAGCATACTTGCTTTACTACGGTTTGACTGGTGCTCCCTGGGTTATTCTGACTGCGGCAGTTATTTTACTGGCCTGGCAGGCTGGAGGGCGTTCTGTTGCCTTATTTGCAGCATGTTCACTAGCATTTATTCTTATTACGGGCATGTGGGAGCGCGCCATGTTGTCGATTTATCTGTGTGGAGCGGCGGTAATTCTATCATTCCTACTTGGTTCGGCGATTGGGGTTTGGGCCGCTTCCAGTGATCGTGCTTCGGCTATCATTCGACCAATAGCTGACACCTTCCAAACTATCCCGTTATTTGTATTTTTAATTCCAGTACTAATGTTTTTCCAAGTCGGTGAATTTACTGCGCTGTTGGCAATCATCGCTTATGCATTTGTTCCCGCAATTCGGTATACCGAAAGCGGTTTACGTCAGGTGTCTCCACAGTTGATTGAAGTTGCCGTTGAACAAGGCTGCACACCCAGCCAGATTTTCTGGCAGGTTAAAGTGCCGTTAGCCATTCCAACCATCATGGTTGGTTTAAATCAAACCATCATGTACGGTTTTGCTATGCTGGTGATTGCAGCTCTGGTTGGAACGACTGGATTAGGCCAGCAAATCTTCCTGGCCTTGAGCGCGGCCGATACCGGCTTGGGATTAATCGCGGGTTTGTCTATGGCTTTGTTAGCCATGATTACCGACCGTATCATGCAGGCCTGGGCGGCGAAAAAGTACGAAGGTATGCAAACTGATTGATTAACTGTTTTTCAGTTCAAGATCCAGATAGTTCAGGCATAACTCTCTGGCCTCATCCACATCAATACCGTTTTTCTCAAAGGCTCCATGTAACCATAAGCCGGCAATTAAAGCCGCCATGCTGGAGGCGATAAGATGCGCTTTGCCATTGGGAAGAAGATGTTTTAAATGGTAGGCCAGATTAGATTTCATTCGATTTTTACTAATCACCTCCAGTCGAGCCAAGGTCGGTTGGTGTAACGCTTCAGCCCAGAACGAACACCAGATTTTTTTAGATTTGTGTTCGACTTGTTTGGCTGAAAAATTACCTTCAATGATTGCAACAATGCACTCATAGTGGTTATTCGCTGTTTGCTTGCGTTTTAAAATTCCTTGCCTTAAATGCTCCAGCAATAAACGCATCGTGGCTTCAAGCAAGTCGTCTTTGTTATGAAAATAATGGTGAATGACGCCATTGGAGACGCCGGCGTGCTTGCTGATTTTTGAAATCGTTGTTCCATTAATACCATGCTCATCCACACAGTCCATGGTTGCTTCGATGAGCTGCTGACGCCTTAAATTTGCGATGCCTATTTTTCGCATGATTGTAAATTAGTTACTTTGCCAAACATAAAGGATTGGTTCAGGGCATTATAAGCCGATTATTTTGAATCTCGTAAACAAATTACTCACCAGCCAGAGTTGAATTTAAGCTCGTATTAAACTTGTATTTGTGCTTCAATTAAACTATATTGGACATCCGTCCAATTTTTTGGATGGTCATCCAAAAATAGTGAACATTATTGCACAGTCTGGGAGAAAAAGATGAAAAGAATATTCGTTTTTCCGATTTCAGCTGTTTTTCAACTATTGATTACAGCTTTAATTATCTCGATCACACTAACCGCTCGCGCTCATCAGGATTTGACCTTTACCACTTGGACTGGTCCTTATATGCGTAGTCAAATGCTGGGCTTTGTCAACCCTTATGAACAGCAGACGGGTAAAACAGTTAATGTTGAACACTACGCTGGTGGACTCAGCGAAATCAGAAATCAAGTTGAATCTGCGAATATTGAATGGGATGTCGTTGATTTAACTCAAGCCGACTCATTACGCGCCTGCAATGAAGGACTGCTGGAAAAAATTGATAGCTACTCATTGCCTGATGGTGTTGATGGCAGTAACTATAAAAGTGACTTTATTGAAGGGGCTTTGAATCCTTGTGGGGTAGGTGTGATCGTCTGGGCGACCATTTTCGCGTTTGATAATGAGGCATTCGGTGAAAATGCGCCTGGCACGATTGCAGATTTTTTTGATATAAAAAATTTCCCTGGTCGTCGGGGCATCAGAAAGGATCCATCAGTGATTATGGAATGGGCATTGCTGGCAGATGGTGTTCCGGTAGATGAGGTTTATAGCACGCTGGAAACAGAAAAAGGACTTGAGCGCGCCTTTACCAAACTGAACGAAATTAAGGCGCACATCGTCTGGTGGGAAAACGGACGTGATCCCATTCGAATGCTTAACAATGGTGACGTTTCCATGAGTTCTATCTGGGCGACGACGGGTGTTGAAGGCAGCAAAGAAGAAGGCTCTGACTATACTGTTAACTGGGACGGTCGAATCGTTGAAATGGATTTGTTTGGGGTCGTTAAAGGCAGTCCTAACAAATCTGAAGCAATAGAATTCATTAAATTCGCCAGCAGTAGTGAGTCCATGGCAAACCAGGCCAAGTATTTAGCAAATGGGCCGACACGTGAATCAGCGTTAAGCTTGATTCCTAAAGAAGTTCAAGAGAATTTACCTAACGGCGAATCACATGATGACGCGGTTTCTATTCTGTCCAATGCCGAGTGGTGGGCGGAAAATCATGCCTCCATAGCTGAGAAATTCAATGCCTGGGCCGAAGAGGCGAGCATGAAAGGCGCAGCTGGTACGGTTCGCTAGTCATGATGTATTTAACTTATTTAATTCAAGAGGTGGAACATGGATAAACAATCGAAAATGAGTGCGCAGGATCTGGTCGCAAAGCAAGGTTTGTTTGCTGGTATGAATACAACCATGGCGATTGCTTCCATGATTATGATCGTTGCCTTTGTCGTTTATACGATCATCGATGTGGAAAGGTCTTCTGAAGTATTTTCTGTGGGCAAGAGTTTTATCATTGGAAGCTTAGACTGGTTTTATGTGTTAGTTGTAAATGCAGCACTGTTCTTTTCTCTGTGGGTGCTGTTTAGTCGATTCGGTGATGTAAAGCTTGGCAAAGAAGATGATGAGCCTGATTTCTCAACATTTTCTTGGGTCGCGATGCTGTTTTCCGCTGGACTTGGTTCAGGGCTTATCTACTGGGGTGTTGCAGAGCCTATGTTTCATATTCAAGGCAATCCGTTTTTAACGCAGCAGGGTCTTGAAGCAGGATCCACGGCAGCAGCCGTTAATTCAGTTGTGATAACAAGTTTCCACTGGGGTTTTCATGGATGGGGACTCTATGTACTGGCGGGTATGTGTCTGGCTTATTTTTCGTATCGAAACGACCTGCCATTGACGCCAAGGGTCGCTTTATATCCAGTTTTGAAAGACAAAATATATGGCCCGTGGGGCCACGTGGTTGATTTGATCGCTGTGTTCGGAACCATATTCGGGATAGCCACGTCACTGGGGCTTGGTATTGTCCCAATCGGTGCCGGTATGGAGCGACTCGGTATTATGGAGAACACAGTTTCAAACCAATTAATTCTTGTTGCAATCATCACTGTCTTAGGTACCGCTTCAGCAGCGTCTGGCGTTGGAAAAGGTGTGAGAATTTTGTCCGAATTGAATGTTATGACAAGTCTGGGTCTGCTGCTGCTATTCCTGATTCTCGGTCCAACCGCTTTTATCCTTGGTATTACCATTTCCGGTGCAGGTGACTATTTATGGAATGTCATTCCCATGGGCTTTTGGATCAACCGTGAAGTCGAGAATGAATGGCAAAGTTGGTGGACTATTTTCTATTGGGGCTGGTGGATAGCATGGTGTCCGTTTGTAGGTATGTTCATTGCACGTGTATCCAAAGGTCGCACGATTAGAGAATTCACCCTTGCCGTGTTATTTGTGCCAGTCACTGTCGTCATTGTTTGGATGGGTGTGTTTGGTGGTGCGGCTGCAGGTGTGGACCTATTTAATAACGCTGGAGTCTTGGAAGCTGTTAATGAAGACTATGCTCTTGGCGTTTTTCAAACAGTTGCCGGATTCGGATTTGACTGGCTCACTTACCCGATCTATGTTTTGATAACAGTTTTATTAGTTTCTTGGTTTGTTACATCTTCTGACTCTGGGACATTAGTGTTGTGTACCATGCTATCTATGGGTGATGAACATCCCCCAATAAAATTTCGTATATTCTGGGGATTAACTACTGGCATTGTGGCCGGTGTACTCATGCTTGCGGGGGGATTAAGTGCATTACAAACCGCCTCAATCGTAGCCGGATTACCGATATCTGTCATCATTCTTCTTATGATCTATGGAATGGTAAAAACGCTTCATGAAGAACACCCGTTACCTGACTATGAAGATCGCAGGGAACTGGAATTTTTAAACAGATAAGAATTGGCTCATTTATAATCGATTGGCCTAAACAGCCAATCGATTTTTTTTGGAGTTTCATGATTGATGTTGTCATTGGTGATGGCAAATGACTGAAAATACTTACGACTATATTATAGTTGGTGCCGGTTCGGCCGGCTGCGTGCTGGCCAATCGTTTATCCGAAGACAAAAACAACCGCGTCTTATTAGTCGAAGCAGGTGGCAGCGACAAACACATCTTAGTGCAAATGCCAACAGCCTTGTCATTCCCGATGAACATGAAACGCTTTAATTGGTACTTTGACAGTGAGCCTGAACCTTATGCAAATAATCGGGTAATGCATTGCCCACGTGGAAAAGCATTGGGTGGTTCCTCGTCAATTAACGGTATGGTTTATGTGCGTGGTCATGCCTGTGATTATGAACAATGGGTCGAACATGGTGCCGCAGGCTGGGGATATCAGGATTGTTTACCTTACTTTAAACGAGCCGAGACCTGGGTGCATGGTGAAGACGATTATCGTGGGGGTAGTGGTCCGATTGGAACTTGTAACGGCAACAATATGAGTATGAATCCGTTGTATCAGGCTTTCATAGAAGCAGGTAAAGAAGCGGGTTACCCTGAAACCAAAGATTACAACGGTTATCAGCAAGAAGGCTTTGGCCCCATGCACATGACAGTCAAGGGAGGCGTTCGCTCTTCGACTTCACGTGAATATTTGCTTCCAGCCTTGGGCCGTTCCAATCTGGAGGTGATGACCAAAGCCATGACTTCCAGAGTGTTAATGGATGGCAAAAAAGCAATAGGCATTGAAATTGAAAGAGAGGGAGAAAAACAAAAAATCTTGGCAAACAGAGAAGTTGTGCTTTCGGCTGGATCAGTTGGTTCACCGCAGTTACTACAACTTTCCGGTATCGGTCCAAAGTCAGTGTTGGAAAAAGCTGGTGTTGAGCTAATCCATGAGTTGCCTGGCGTGGGTGAAAATCTGCAAGACCATCTGGAAGTATATTTCCAATTTCGTTGCACCCAACCAATCTCATTGAACAGCAAACTGGATTTGATCAGTAAAGGCTTGATTGGCACTCGCTGGATATTATTTAAGTCCGGCTTAGGTGCGACTAATCATTTTGAATCTTGTGCCTTTATCCGTTCCAAAGCCGGAGTTAAATGGCCGGATATCCAATATCATTTTCTTCCTGCGGCTATGCGTTACGATGGTAACGCTGCATTCGATGGACACGGTTTTCAAGTCCATGTCGGCCCCAACAAACCGGCCAGCCGTGGTCATGTGCAAATCAAATCCGCTGATCCAAATCAAAAACCATCAATATTGTTCAATTACCTAAAAGAACAACAAGACATTGAAGATTGGCGTGCCTGTATCCGTTTAACCCGTGAAATCATTAACCAACCTGCCATGGACGAATACCGTGGTGACGAAATCCAGCCAGGGGTGAATATCACCACAGATGAAGCCATCGATGAATGGGTCAGGAACAATGTCGAAAGCGCCTATCATCCATCCTGCACCTGCAAAATTGGTAGCATTAGTGATCCAATGGCCGTGGTGGATAGCGATTGCAAAGTCATTGGAATTGAAAACCTGCGAGTAATTGATTCATCAATTTTTCCTACCATCCCCAACGGTAACCTCAACGCGCCTTCCATCATGGTCGGCGAAAAAGGCGCCGATATTATCCTTGGCAAACAACCATTAAAGACAAAAGAAATGCCGTATTGGTTGGATGAACAATGGGAGACGAGGCAGCGTAGCGGCGAGCCCACTAGAACGCAGTCTTAATCTGTGTATCTGCTACTCGTCATTCCCGCGGAGCCCGTCCCCGTGTAGACGGGGAGCGGGAATCCGGGTGACATGCCAGTCTGGTCGCAC
The DNA here is from genome assembly GCA_965215945.1 of Arenicellales bacterium. Lineage (GTDB taxonomy): Bacteria > Pseudomonadota > Gammaproteobacteria > Arenicellales > JAHEKD01 > JAHEKD01. Next base: position 14,287 of record CBDCFC010000043.1, read on the forward strand.
TTATTATTTAGTTTGCCAGTATTTGGTTAAAATCCCCCCAAATTTCTTTCATCCAGCGAGATTGAGTTTTTGGTAAATGTCTGCCCGATGTTTGAATATCAAACTTACGATTTTGTTTGTCTGCAAGTTCAAATATAGCTTCCATATCGGATTTTATTATTTCAACAAGCTTAATAATTGCTTTTTCTTGGGTGCTCTCCGACACAGCTATTAGATCATACTTGCGCTTATGATTCATACGTCTAGCTTCTAGTTCCATTAAAGAAAAATGGATTTGTTCGTGTTGCAAAACATAATCTTTTGGTAGAGTTTTATCATTATTGTTAATCCAAGAGTTACTCTGATCAAATAATGCATGATAGCCCGGTTCTGTAAAAACAATCACAAATTGATCACCAAGCTTTCTTATTTTAGTGTTTTGTCTTAGTCTGTTCTCATCGAAATAAATGTAAATCGAAGATAAAGCAGCAAAATGCTTATATTGACGTTTTATTTTTCTTGGGTTGTCAGATTTAAAATCCTCTTTAGTTAAAATACGATACCTAATAGTATTAGTGTGATCAACTTGGATGTTTTCCAGCTTTGTTGGAAGCTGGTAATCGGCCAACCTACCGGAACAAGCGGTTAATAATAATCCTGAGAAGAACAAAATTGTTAATTTGCTAAATAGTCTTTGCATAAGTTACTAGGATGGGAATATCTAAGTAAAAAGGGCCGAACTAGAAATTTCACAGGATTTCTGCTTATGCGCGGGATGACGAGGGAAGCAAAATAGCGGTAGTAATTCAAACCTGACTCTGTTTTTCTACTGTCTTTCCCATGCTAATTATTAAAACCGGCTTGTAGCATGACTTCATCGATTGCTTGCTCAATACTCGAGTTCAGAGCAGTCTTGATTTTCTCTTGCTCTTCCGGTGTAAGTTGATCCCAGCGCTCGGCAAGGTGCTCCATCTCGACACGAGTAAATTTATCTATACTGTATATGGTCATGGGGCCTGGTCTATTTCCATTAATAAATGGATCTACTGCAATAGAAACATATGCTACTGGTCCATTGGATTCGCCAAAAAAAATTTTTCTACAACGCCAAAACCTTCCATATATTCGGCATTGTAGACCGAGGTAGGTCGAAGTCTTAGTAACAAGTCAACACTGTTACCATCATTCTCGTCAAGCAATGTGACATTATACCCAGCATCTTCTAAATAAGACTTTGTAAAATTACTAAGATGTGAGTGAAATTCAGAATTTTCAATCTTTGACACTTTATTCGTGAAAATAGTTGAGCCTATAATCATAAATTTTGGTTTTCTATCAAATTCGTTAATTATGCCAATGGTTGAAATTGATTGAAGTTGTGATTCCTTTAATGGGGTAGCACAAGATACAAGAATACTTAAAACAAAAAACAGTATTATTAAATTTTTAATTTTTAATACCATAATAGTTTTACAATTAGTTTTGGTTGAGCGGGATAATACACGAAATATTTTTGAAACTCTAGAATCATCCTATGGTGATAAACTGAGTAAAAAGATCAGATTCGAATTCTTAGTGAGAAAGGTTTGTAGCTTCTCTTGATAATTTCAATGCCTGAAACAGCCTTGCTAGTCAGAAATACTCCTGGATTCCCGCTCCCCGTCTACACGGGGACAGGCTCCGTGGGAATGACGAGAAAAGAAGAAAATATGGACGCAGCTCAGTTTTAAATTTTGACTTGGTTTTCGGTGTTTCAAGAATAACTGGTGCTGGAGGTCAACCTCATCCAGGCTTCATCTCTGTTGCGTTCTCGATAGGCAATTCGTAAGCGGGAATAAAATTCATCGAGATCAACATGGCAACTGCGCACGTGGCGCTTTGATTTGGAAGGATCGAAAGCGGTACGGCCATGCATAAGTCGCTGGTTGTTGAATACCAGCATCTCGCCTGATAACAGTTTGACAGTTATGCGTCCTTCACCTGAATAGATGATCCAAAGTAGTGAACGTAGTGCATCGTAAAATGGTTCAACCATATCGAGCTGAGTATCGACAGGTCCCATGCCTCGATCAAGAAGACGTATTCCCAATATCGTTCCGTCACTGGAGCAAGTAATGACAGGCGCATGAAATTCGAAGGCCCGTCCTTCGTTCAGGGTACGATGAAAACGTGCTGGGATAGTAGAGAGTATTTTAAACGACTGCGGGTCACGTTCTCGCAATAATTGAGCAAGATGAATGCCGTCAGCTAAGGTTGAATCACCACCATGACTTGATTGTTTGAGCACATGAAAGAAGGTGATCGCTGGCGGCTCGATACGGTAAGGTTCGTCTGTATGTAACTCAAGGGCGACCGCCATATCTCCTACTATCTCCGGATTGGGTTTGGCTTCGAGTTCAAAAATTCCGTAGTTGGTCAGGCGTAATTTTCCGACCAGAGCTGCAATTTGTTCGGTCTTTTCACGTTCCTTTGGAACATCACGCAAAATAACAAAGCCAAGGTCCCGCACGGTTTCAAGGAATTCAAGATGAGCGTCATTGGTTGTAGCGACTAAATCATAGTCCATGTAAGGTAATTTTTTGCTGATTTCGCTGCCCCAAATGTCAGGCTTTGGTTTACGGTACTCTTGTTCTTCATCGGATAGGCAGTGATTTCGAAGCCATGCCAGTGAAAAGTGTGAATGATGATCGGCTCCCCATTCAATTGCCAAGTGGTTATTATCTGCTGAAGCCGAAATGATCACTGGTCGTTTAGGTTGCTCTGTCAATCGAACATGACGTACGGCAGATTCAGTATCACCACACTTGTTACAATTGCAAGCTTGCAATAACCAGATTGATGGGTAAGTGCTCAGATGTCCATCCTTCCACTTGATATTCAAAAGGTATTCGGATGTCTCTAGGTTATGAATGGAATGACGATTTGAATTGGCGAGCTGATCAACTACGTTTTGCATCATGTAGCTTTTTTTGCTTTGGTTATTTCTGATTATCGACTGAAAGATCAAGTTTGGCAATTAACAAACATAACGTTAAGATTGCTTGGTCCATACTATCTAAAATATTCGATTCAATGTTCAGTGCTGAAATACAAACACTTAAATCTGGAACAGATAGGTATGTTCTGGCATTTGATCAATCTGTATTGAATTATGATCAAGTCATTGAGCATCTTTTGAGTAATGAGTTGTTTAGAGCATTTTTTATTGAGACACTAACCGATTCTCAATTTTCAGCTTTTAGATTCGAAACACCACCGGTTTCACAGGATAGTAGATTCCATCCATTCGAGTTTGTTTTGATTGACTCACCATGGCTGGATCGACCCCAGGATATGGTGCCGTTTGAAGAGCACTTTGAAGATCCAGGAGATGATGAAATTTTGGTGTTTGATAACCTTGGCGGTGATGCGACTTTAATTGTTCCGACTCCAATCAATAACAATGTTAATTATGCTCATTTCGCTGCGTTTTTACGAACAGCGACTGACTCACAAAAGGACCAGCTGTTTGAAACTATCTCGCAGACGTTATCAGGTAGGCTGGGTGGTAAACCAGTTTGGTTAAACACGGCAGGCGGTGGTGTGGACTGGTTACATGTCAGGCTTGATTCCAGGCCTAAATACTATGCTCATCAGCCTTACAGAACCAACATCTACTAGTCTGTGGTTAAGGATTATCGGTTTTATATCTTCAAGCAGTTGTCAGAGCAAATTGCTGAGCCAGATGTCTTTAAGATAATCCTAACGCAACACATTTTTATTATTCTGCTGGTGTAATACAAATTGGTGAACAAGAATCGATGAGTATCCCGGGCAGATTTCTACCAGTGTTTCAAATAGACTTACACGCTTCTCTAGTGTCATCATGAAGAGTCATCGTAAATAAATTCACTGAATGATGACCTTCAACTATTGTTCGAGTTTTTATCGATATTATGTTTCGCTTGAATCAGCAGCGAACATGGGAGGACCCCAGCACAAGGCCGGGGAAAGATTTCCCGGATACCGGATCACGTCCGGCACAGGCTTGTTGCGGGATCTCCTAAAGATTGCTCGGGACTGTTTTAAAAGAATTTCACGATAGCCTATAAATTTCTGGATTCTTGTTTTTGTGGGCATGACGATTTGATAGCGATCAGATAAAATGACTGAAATCACAGATAAAAAAGTAGAAATCGACCATGTCTTTGGTAAACGAAAGCGATGTCAGTACCTATCAATCCGATGGTGTAGTGTTAATTAAATGCTTGTTTGAAGATTGGGTCGATGTAATTAAAGCTGGTATTGAACGCAACATGACTGAACCCGGGCCTTATGCAGCTGAAAACTTAAAGGAAGGGGAGAGTGGCCGATTTTTTGATGATTATTGTAATTGGACGCGAATTCCTGAATTCGAACAAGTTATTCGAAACTCCCAAGTCGGTGAGGTAGCGGCTGAGTTAATGCAATCTAAAACTGTGCAGGTTTTCCATGATCATGTGTTGGTCAAAGAGCCAGGCACCTCAAAACCTACACCATGGCATCAGGACTCACCTTATTACTTTGTTGAGGGAGAACAAACAATCAGTTTTTGGTGTCCGGTCGATCCGGTAACAGATGCCTCATTGCGTTGTGTGGCCGGCTCGCATTTATGGGAAAAACCGGTATTGCCGACCAGATGGTTGTCAGAAGAAAACTTTTATGCAGATGAAGATACCTATATGCCAGTGCCTGATCCGGATGCAGAAGGCATGAAAATTGTCGAGTGGTCAATGCAACCCGGTGATGCGGTTGCGTTTAACTATAAAATTTTGCACGGCGCCCGCGGTAATAACAGTACACAACGACGACGTGCTTTTTCATTGCGCCTTGTCGGCGATGATGCACGCTATATCACCCGACCAGGTAGGACTTCTCCACCATTTCCAGGTCACCAGATGAACGATGGACAGAAACTGAGGGAAGATTGGTTTCCGATTATATATTCTGGATAGGAGTGAAGTAATAGTAAATGCGTACTATTCCAAAGACTCCGAATTCTAAAGGAGATACTGGCTTTCGCCAGCATGACGTGAAAGTTACGTTTTTCAAATTTGAAAAAATGAATCAGGCAAATTAGTCTAAATGATACGGGTTGAAAATTTATCCAAACATTTCGGCGGTTTAAAAGCTGTTGATAACGCCTCAATCGATATAGCCAAAGGTTCAATCACCGGATTAATCGGCCCTAATGGAGCCGGCAAGACAACACTATTTAACACTATTGCAGGTTTATATGAGCCAACAGGTGGGAAAGTTTTTCTTGATGGCGAGGAAATAACCGGCCTTAAACCCCACCAGCTTTTTGAAAAGGGCCTGCTTAGGACTTTCCAGATTGCCCATGAATTTTCGCGCTTGTCAGTAATCGAAAATTTAATGATGGTACCTCCTAGCCAGGCAGGTGAAACTCTGCTTAAAACCTGGTTTAAACGATCACAAGTCGCAAAACAAGAACAGACTATTCATGATAAGGCCATGGAGGTTATTGAGTTTCTTAATCTGACTCACATAGCCGATGAATTAGCCGGTAATCTGTCCGGTGGACAGAAAAAATTACTCGAGCTTGGTCGAACAATGATGGTTGATGCCAAAATTGTTTTTCTGGATGAAGTCGGTGCTGGTGTTAATCGTTCTTTGTTACGAGAAATCGGTGATGCCATTATCAAACTCAACCAGGAAAAAGGCTACACTTTTTGCATGATTGAACATGATATGGATTTTATCGCTCGACTCTGTGATCCGGTAATCTGCATGGCTGAGGGCAAAGTCTTGGCAGAAGGTACAGCACAAGAAGTGCAAAACAATGAAGAAGTAATAGAGGCTTATCTGGGTCGTGGGTTAAAAAACAAACCACAAGCGACTAATGTGGAAGAACAAACCAAATCACAACTTAACGGTGAGTCTTGTTCGTTGATCGGTGAAAAAATGGTTGGTGGTTATGGTGGTGCCGATATTTTAAAAGGTTGTACTGTCGATGTGAATGAAGGTGAAATTGCAGTTATCGTTGGTCCTAATGGGGCAGGAAAATCGACCGCCATGAAAGCAATGTTAGGTATGCTGGATTTAAAGTCCGGTGAAGTGAGACTACGGGAAGCTGATATTTCTGAATTAACTACCCAAGACCGAATTGCCAAAGGGATCGCCTTTGTGCCGCAGACTAGCAATGTATTTACTTCGATGACCGTTCGTGAAAACCTGGAGATGGGTGCGTTCCTGCGCGAAGATGATTACGCTGAAACTCTGGAGCAGGTTTACCGCTTGTTTCCTATTCTTAAGGAAAAGGAAAATCAACTCGCCGGTGAACTATCCGGTGGTCAACGTCAGCAGGTTGCGGTTGGCCGGGCGTTGATGTCACAACCAGCAGTCTTGATGTTGGATGAACCTACCGCCGGTGTCTCGCCCATCGTTATGGATGAGTTATTTGATCGAATTCTGGAAGTGCGCAAAACAGGTGTATCGATTTTGATGGTTGAGCAAAATGCGCGCCAGGCCTTGAATATCGCTGATAAAGGTTTTGTGTTGGTGGTTGGTGAAAATCGCTACACCGATACCGGACAGGCTTTGCTGGCCGACCCACAGGTCAGACGTTCTTTCTTGGGAGGATAGGCTTAGATACTAATGAACGCGTTCACTGACATCCTCAACGCCATTGTTTTGCTGCTGAACTTTGTGGTAGTGCCGGCAACAGCTTATGGTGCGCAACTGGCTCTGGGGGCATTAGGCATTACCTTAGTGTATGGTATTTTGCGTTTTGCCAATTTTGCTCACGGTGACACCATGGCATTTGGAACAATGGCGACGATTCTGGCAACCTGGTGGTTGCAAGCCAAGGGGATAACTCTGGGGTCGCTACCAACTGCGCTGCTGGCTTTACCCATCGGTATTCTTGTTACTATTGTGATGGTATTGTTTATCGATAAATCGGTCTATCAATATTATCGTCATCATAAATCTGTGCCGGTGACCTTTATGATTGCCTCCATCGGAGTCATGTTTGTGATGAATGGTCTGGTGAGATTTATTATTGGGCCTGATGACCAGCGTTTTGCTGACGGTGAACGGTTTATTGTCAGAGCACGTGAATTTAAGGCCATGACGGGTTTAAATGAAGGGCTGACGATCAAAGTCTCTCAGGGGTTAACCGTAGTCATTGCGGTCATCGCCGTATTACTTTTATTCTGGTTTTTACAAAGAACCCGCACTGGCAAAGCCATGCGTGCTTATTCAGACAATGAAGATTTGGCCCTGTTGTCAGGTGTGAATCCGGATCGAGTCGTACAAATTACCTGGATTATTGCTGCCGTATTAGCGACGATTGCCGGCACGTTATATGGATTGGATAAAAGTTTTAAACCGTTTACTTATTTCCAACTGCTATTGCCGATGTTCGCGGCGGCTATTGTCGGTGGAATCGGTAATCCGCTTGGGGCGATATTAGGTGGATTTGTGATTGCTTTTTCAGAAGTTACGGTAACCTACGCCTATAAAAAAGTATTTGCTTATCTATTGCCAGAAAGTCTTGAGCCCGATGGGCTGATGCAATTATTGTCGACAGACTACAAATTTGCGGTGTCGTTTATTATTCTGGTGCTGGTGTTACTAATCAGGCCAACTGGAATATTGAAAGGCAAAGTAATATGAATAATACGCGTAACACCATATTTGCCTATGCGATAGTGTTTGGATTATTGTTGCTGATCGGTTTTGCTCAATCCTGGTCATTGGCGTTAAGTATTTTTAATCTATGTTTGATTTCAGCGGTGATGGCATTGGGTGTAAACATGCAATGGGGTTACGCCGGATTACTGAATGTTGGTGTTATGGGTTTTGCAGCTTTGGGTGGAGTGAGTGCCGTGTTGGTTTCACGTGCACCCATCGTTGCCGCTTGGCAAGTTAGTTGGGTGAATCTTTTATTTGCTTTAGTCGCTTTTTTAACGACCGTCGCTTTGTCAGTTTATTTTTATAAAAGCATGAATTCTTCGCGGCGACGTACAGTTACTCTGACACTAACGATCATTCTTGGAATATTTTTAACTCGCTATTTTCTTGATCCGGCTGTTTCTGCAATTGAATCAATTGACTCAGCCAAAACCGGCTTTTTAGGTGGTATGGGCCTGCCAATAATATTTTCATGGGTGATTGGCGGCTTTGTTGCAGCGGGTGGTGCCTGGTTAATTGGTAAAGTCGCACTAGGTTTGCGGGCCGATTATCTGGCCATAGCGACCTTAGGTATTTCAGAAATTATTATCGCCATACTTAAAAATGAGGATTGGTTAACCCGAGGCGTTAAAAATGTAACCGGTCTGTCGCGGCCGGTGCCGTATGAAGTGGATCTACAATCAAGCGCATGGTTTATCGATCTGGTACGCGGTTGGTACAGCGGTTCATTAGATAAGTTAAGCGACGTTGAGCGGGCTGCGGCTCTAAAGCAGCATGTAATCGAAGCTTCAAGCATTTTTGTTAAGCTTTGTTATACCGGCTTGTTCGCTGCGGTGCTTATTGTTATTTTATTGCTTAGTGTTCGTGCTTTGAATTCTCCCTGGGGCAGAATGATGCGAGCGATTCGAGATAATGAAATAGCCGCAGCTGCCATGGGTAAAAACGTGACTAAACGGCACTTACAGATCTTTGTCATTGGTTCCGGTGTTATTGGTGTGGCAGGCGCCATGTTAACAACACTTGATGGTCAGTTTACACCCACCAGCTATCAACCATTACGCTATACCTTTTTGATTTGGGTCATGGTGATTGTTGGCGGCTCCGGCAATAATATGGGTTCCGTCTTAGGGGGCTTTTTAATTTGGCTGGTTTGGATTGAGGCCGAACCTGTTGGTGTTTGGCTAATGCAATGGGGCACCGCGTGGATGGCGGATAGCAATCCAGTAAAAACACATTTAATTGAAAACGCCCAGCACATGCGTTTATTTTTTATGGGATTGGTATTATTGTTAGTGCTAAGATTTAGCCCTGGTGGAATTCTTCCGGAAGTGGTGCGAAAGAGAAATCAAACGTCTGAAAAAATCTTAACCTAAACCACAACTATCCAGATACTGGATGGCTGCTATAATTTAAACATTAAAACTAGTGAGGAACTGAAATTCATGAAAAAAATTTTATTAACATCAACTTTACTGGCCGCGTTATCAATGCCAGCGATTGCTGACGATATAAAAGTCGGCATTATTCTAGGTTTTACCGGGCCAATTGAATCACTAACCCCTGATATGGCCAGTGGTGCGGAGCTTGCGTTTTCTGAAGCCTCTGAGTCTGGTAATTTATTAGGCGGTCAAACAGTAGTCGGAGAACGTGCGGATTCAACCTGTGTAGATGCCGCCGCAGCCTCAGCTGCTGCTGAGCGTTTGATTACCTCCGATAATGTTGCCGCCATCATGGGTGCGGATTGTTCAGGTGTGACCACAGCGATCGCCAACAATGTGGCAGTGCCAAATGGTGTGGTGATGGTTTCGCCATCAGCGACCTCGCCAGCCTTATCGACGATTGAAGATAAGGGCTTTTTCTTCCGAACGTCTCCTTCTGATGCACGCCAAGGTCAGGTTTTGACTGATATTTTAAACGAACGCGGTATTACAGAAGTTGCCGTCACTTACACCAACAATGACTATGGCAAAGGTTTGGATGAATCTTTTCGCAACGCCTTTGAAGCAAGCGGTGGCAAAGTATCTATGAGTGCTGCGCATGAAGATGGTAAAGCTGATTACTCGGCTGAAGTCGGCGCATTGGCTGCATCGGGTTCTGAATATCTTGCTGTTTTTGGATATATCGATCAGGGCGGTAAGGGAATTATTCAGGGATCAATTGATGCTGATGCTTTCAGCAATTTCGTCATGGCTGATGGCATGGTCGGTGAATCTATTCTGGAAGCACTTGGTTCCGACCTGGATGGAGCCATTGCAACTTTACCGGGCGGCGCTTCGGGTGCGGATGCGTTCATGGAATACGCAAATTCAAAGGGTGTAAAAGGTGACGGTGCGTTTGTACCAGAGTCTTATGACGCTGCGGCGCTGATTGTATTGGCTATGCAGGCTGCGGGTTCAGCTGACCGTGAGGCAATTCAGGCTAATATGATGTCGGTAGCTAATGCACCAGGCGAGGAGGTTGGCCCGGGAGAATTAGGCAATGCCTTGCAGATTCTGGCCGATGGCGGTGAAGTGAACTACCAGGGTGCAACCAACGTTGAATTTAACGAAGTTGGTGAAGTTCTTGGTACTTACAAAGAACTTGAAGTCGGCGACGGTGAATGGAAAACCATTAAAATACATTAAACCATTCGGTGGGCAAACGCCCACCGAATTTTATTACCAACTGATAAACTACGTCCTGAGGACGTGGTCATCTACTGGTTGGCTTAGCCTGCCAGGCTGAAGGCTGCTCATGTAAGCTTCTTGATTGAGTTATCCCCAGAGTTGTGAAGTGGTGGAATTAAATTGTTCAGGAAGACCACGTTCACTTACTAGTATTGATTCCACCGAAGGTATCGGTATCGAAATTAGTGGGGATATGGCTATTATGCAGAAACACAGGGCAATTACCTAAAATGCTTGGTCTGCTTATTTTAGAGGTTACAATTTGGCAATACTTACAGCCGCAGAAATTTCCGTATTTGCGGTGTAAGAAATCCTTTGCCGCTGGCTAATTGCGGGATATAAAAAGAACCGCCGGAATTCACCTCAATAATTATCGGGCCGTTGTTAGTAACTGCAACATCTAGGCTTAGAAACGGGATAGGAGTCAGACTTCTGGCGCAGTCTTTATTTAACTCAACAATTTCATTCCAGAATGGAATCTGATAGCCTTCACAAATAATATCAGTGTCGACAAATTTGTTTAGGATACTCATGTCAGGTCCTTCACCATCGATCACTCGTTTAATCCTGCCACTTTCGGTATCTATATCTGCTAGTAAGTTGCCGTTGCGCCAGAAGTTATCGGCAATATTTTCCCCAGTCGCAATTTTCATTGTCACCATCGGAGTTATGACACGGCCATTAATAAAATAATTGGTAAACCTGACGGTGGAAAGTGCATTGGCGAAACTGGCTATTTTGTCATGATTGATTAACAGTTTTTGAACCAGGTATTCACGATCTTGAATTAAATTATTAAAGATGTTCCTTGCAGATATCTTTCCATAAGGATTGCAGTCTGCAAGTTTACCGTCATAGGAGGATACGATGAAAGAATCGTAACTACCGATTCCCTGATTAAGCTTAAAAAATAACAACTCATTGTTAGTTTCAAGAAATTGAGAAAGTTTTGCAGGAGTTGAGATTTGATGAGCATCTGGAAATAATCGAGGCCCCGTAGAAATAACAGCAAGAATTTCGGGCACTGGAAATCCTAAGTTTCTTAATAGCTTGCAACAGATGAATTTATCTTGCACTAGTGCGTTATAGGTGGGATCACAAACATTTTCAACAGCCTGCCAGTGTACTGTCTCTGAGGCAAAGCTTTCTTTTTCTTTTAACGGCAACTGTGAGTCATCAAGACGATATTTAAAATACTCATCCAGAGTAAGTTTTCCAGGTGCGAACGACAAATGATAAATTTCTTTTACTAATGCCAGACCATGGCAAATTCCACTTTGACTGATGCGTTTAGCCAAGTAACGGCGACCAAAACTTGCATGCGGTTTCACTTTTTCCAGCAGGCTATTGTTATTTTTATTAGTAAAAAGTTCTTGGGTTGCGGTAATTCTGTAACTTTGTTTTAATAAAATTTTGTTGACAAGCTCAAACTGCATGCATTTCTACCTGATTAACCGTTGTGAAATGTTATTTCTATAAATATTTTACTTTTAAAATTATAAACTGATGTCCTCTTATTCATTAGTTTTTAGCAAAACACATAAGAATGCGTATCTAAAATAACCACTTATAAAATGGAAACTTAATTTAAGTATTTTGGTGGTGAAGTAAATTATCAAGGAGCAACCAATGTTGAATTTAATGAAGTTGATGAAGTGCTTGGTACTTACAAAGAGCTTGAGGTCGGCGGCGGTGAATGGAAAACCATAAAGATTCACTCTCTGCCTTAGACGATTACAAAACGGGATGCCGAAAGCATCCCGTTTTTCTTTCCACAAAACTAAAGCCTGTTAGATTAGTTAAACTCAGACTCTCGTTAGCGTTGAAACAAAATAAATCACTAAATGATTAGCTAATTTGAGTCGTCAATTAGCAATAATTTTTTGTTTGCTCTCATCACTGGTCTGTTGCATATTAGCCTCTTTAAAATGTTATTGAGAGCTTTAGCTTGGCAACACTTTCAGTATCCCGCAGAACGCGTAGTACACCTTTTACCAGCAGGGTTGAAGCGCTTGGAGTAAAAGCTTATACCGTTTATAACAATACGCTGTTGGCGACTTGTTTTCGATCGCTAGAAGAAGATTATTGGCATTTATGCGAACACGTTCAGGTATGGGATGTGTCGTGTGAACGCCAGGTGCAGTTGCAAGGTCCCGATGCATTCAAGCTGGTGCAACTGATGACGCCTCGCAATTTGAGCAAAGCGCAAGATGATCAATGCTTTTATCTGCCATTGTGCGATGAGAACGGCAGAATGATTAATGACCCAATCGCCATTCATCTTAAACCTGATACCTGGTGGTTAAGCATCGCAGATTCGGATGTCTTGCTGTGGGCGAAAGGGCTGGCTGTCGGAATGAAACTGGATGTCAATGTCACAGAGCCGGATGTTTGGCCGCTGGCCATTCAGGGGCCCAAAGCGGATGAATTAATGCGGCGTGTGTTCGGCGATGTTGTTAATGAGATTCGTTTTTTCCGTTACAAGCGGTTGGATTACAACGGTCATTCATTTGTCGTGTCCCGGTCAGGCTGGTCAAAACAAGGCGGTTTTGAAGTCTATGTTAATAATGCAGAAATCGGTTGCCGGTTGTGGGATGAACTATTTGCAAAGGGAACGGATTTGAACGTTGGCCCCGGTTGCCCCAATTTGATCGAACGTATTGAAAGTAGCTTGTTATCCTTTGGCAACGATATGGATTATCGTCATTCACCATTGCAATGTGGACTTAGAAAATATTGCCATTTTGATCAGGACCTGGAAAGCTTGAGCATCAAGGCATTAAAGCAACAGGATGAGCAAGGCGCACCATCGAGATTGATGGGTTTGATGGCAATCGGTTTAGATGAAGTGACGAGTAACAATCTGGTTTTCAAGACTAATGAACATGTCGGTGATATTTTTTCTGATTGCATTTCACCGCGTTACGGTGCCTATTTAGCCATTGCAATGCTGGATAGCCGGGCCATTGATTTGACAATGGCCAATCAGGGGAATGGTTTGAGCATCAAAGTCGGTGAAAAATTTCATCCGCTAAAATGTATAGAATTACCGTTTGTATTTGAGTGAAACTTTATGTTTAAAAAAGTAGCAGTGATAGGATCGGGAACTATGGGCGCCGGCATTGCCGGACAGGTGGCAAATGCTGGCGTTGAAGTTTGGTTGCTGGATTTGCCCAGCGAGGGAGATGATGTAAATGCTATCGCAGCAAAAGGGCTGGAACGTCTAAAAGATCCCAATCAACCCGGTCTCATGAGTGAAGAGGCTGAAGCAAAAATTCATCTGGGCAATATCCGCGATGATCTAGCCGTAGTAGCTGATTGCGACTGGATTGCAGAAGCTGTCGTTGAACGCTTGAATGTTAAGCATCAGCTTTACGCGCAGGTGGCTGAGCATATTTGTGATGATGCAATCCTGACTTCTAATACCTCGACAATTCCGATCAAACTTTTAACAGAAGTGATGGCAGAAGATTTGAAGAAAAGGTTTGCTATCACTCACTTCTTTAATCCTGTTCGTTTTATGCGTTTACTGGAGTTGGTGCGTGGTGAATACACAACCGATGAAGTGATGCAAAAACTTGAGCAGTTTTGCGAACAGAATCTGGGTAAGGGTGTGGTGCCTTGTGCGGATACACCTGGATTTCTAGCTAACCGTGTAGGAATATTTGCAATTCAATGCGCCTTGCATGAAGCATTTAAGATGGAGCTGGCGCCGCAAATAGCGGACAGCCTGTTTGGCCGATCGATGGGGATTCCCAAAACCGGTGTCTTTGGACTCTATGATTTGATTGGCATTGATTTAATGTCTGATGTAGTGAAAAGCCTGGTCAGCATTTTGCCAGAGCAAGATGCTTTTCATGCAGTGGCTGAACCGATTGAAGTCATGACCCGGATGATCGCTAATGATCAGCGCGGTAATAAATCCGGCAAAGGATTTTATTATCAAGCCGACTCGATGGCCGATAAGCAAGTGCTGGATTTTTCCACTAGTACTTATGTCGATTTTGAGCGTCCTAATATCGATATTGCTGTTCGGGCTGAGAAACACGGAATCAAATGTTTACTGGATGACAGCAGTGAATACGGTGACTATGCCTGGCGAGTAATGTCACAAACACTTTGCTATGCAGCTTCATTAATTCCGGAAGTCGGTGATGATCCAAGTGCGATCGATGAGGCCATGAAACTGGGTTACAACTGGATTTCAGGCCCGTTTGAAATTATTGATAAAATTGGTTTGGAATATTTTGTTGATCGTTTACAAGCTGAAGGGCGCCAAGTTCCAAAAATTATCAATCAGACCTTGGTGAGTAAGCAAAAGTCCTTTTATCGCGTCAAAGATTCAAACTACCAACATCGTTTGTGGCAGTCGGCTGAGTCTGATAGCGAGTGGCAAACCATTTCACGGGTACCTGGGGTAGTGCGATTCAACGAAGCCCGTAACACCTTAAAACCTGTCAATACAAATGAATCGGCAAGCTGGTTTAATTATCAGGATATTGCCCTGGTCGAATTTCACAGCAAAGCTAATGCGCTAGATGCCCACTCCATGCAAATTCTGGAAGATGCATTAAACAATGTTGAATCAATGAAATTAAAAGGCCTGATTGTCCATAATGATGCCCAGCATTTTTCCTGTGGTGTAAATCTGGCTGCGGTGCGTGCATTCATCGAGTCGCAGGATTTTGATGGCCTTGATAAATTTTTGGATCATTTTCAGCAGACCGTACATAAGATGTCACGAGCGAATTTTCCGGTCGTTGCTGCACCTGCCGGGATGTCGATTGGAGGTGGATTCGAAGTGGTTTTACATGCCCAGCATGTTGTTTGCCATGCTAATTCTGTCATGGGGCTGGTGGAAAGTCTGGTCGGTGTAGTGCCGGCGGGAGGTGGTTGCAAAGAAAATTTGTACCGCTGGATTAACAAGCTGGGTTTGGATAGAAATAATATCGCCAATGCATCCTGGAAAGCGTTTATGAATATCGGTTATGGCCGCACTGCCAGCTCACCACAACAGGCGCGCAAGCTGGCAATGTTACGAGATTCTGATCCATATTTAATGAACCGTGATCGACTGTTATCCAATGCAGTTGAATTTGTGAATCAAAACGCCATGCCTGCTCACCATGATCGACCTGAACTGACTATGCCAGGGCGTGAGATTTATCAGGCCATGAGTGAGTGGTTGGATGAGGGCTACAAAAAAGGCATGTTTACAGCGCATGATATTGTCACTGGTCGTGCAATCGCCAGCATCGTTTCCGGCGGTGATGTTGATCCTGAAACAGTTTGGACTGAACAGGATTTATACGATGCTGAACGCCGAGCCTTTTTGGGTCTTGCCCAAACTGAAGCGACGTATGCACGCATAAGTACTTTGCTTGATACAGGTAAGAACTTGAGGAATTAACGGCTTTTCTTACTACTCCGTTAATTCAGTAGTTATTTGCCTTTTTTAAATGTATGTCAAAATCCGGGAATCAAGCAAAAGCTTGTGGATGCAATGCAAGCCGCTATCGAACTGGGGATTTTTTGGTGTACCGACGTTTCGTATCGACAATCAGATATTTTGGGGTGATGATCGAATCGATGAAGTCATTAGATACTTAAGTGGAAAACGGGTTGACGAAACCAGGCTAAATAAAATGTTAAGCCGGCCTTCGGCTGTCAAAGCCAGGAATTAATTAAGGCAATCGAAGAACGAGGTCAAGGTTGATACGATTAAACACGTAAATAAACCCATTGAATCGATTAAAAATTCGCAATCGATAAAACGCTGGTGACAATGACTAAGGTTAATACGACACAATAACTGGTGATTAAAAGTTTCACTTTGTTTTCCTTTGGTGGTTATTTTAATGTATGGCCAAAAATATGCAGGCCTGAGTGTTTTGCTGATATTAAATAATTAGCGAAACAAACCCGACTAAAAGTATCGACCCCATACACAATTTATATTTATTTTCTGCTGACATTATTTTGAAAATTTCAGTTTTTGTTAAAACGAATAATATGTTTATCTAACTGACTTTTCTATGAACTTATTCACAATATGCCAAAAATTTTACAAAATTTGTTTGGATTGTTAAATTAAGTTACAGGGGTTGTATCCATTAGTTTTTTTGTTTTAGAAATTTTTACCATCGATGTATGGATTGCGGTTACCCTGGATACTTTCGATTTTGTCGTTGCGTTGTTTTTCGAATTCGTCTGGTGGGTCAGCCATATTCCATTTTTCAAGTAAAGCGATTTGTTTATCGAACAATTTCAGATCATAAGTGTCAGCCATATAAAACATCGCTCTGGCAATATTGCCGCGAACTTCTTCCCGCGGTTCAACGAGTCTCGGGCGGTGATGTTGAATTTCGAAATCACAGGAACCGAAATTACGCTTTTCACCATTAACTATACCAAAAGCAATACTGGAACGTTCTTCGTTGATATCAGATCGGGCAGGATAAAGATTATGAAGGTCTGCTTCGATTTGATTGAACAGATCGCTATTATTACGGCATTCTTTTCTGCGCCCACAGTTTAATGAATGAGCGACCCAGCCCATGGGGAACACATGTTCAATATTGATGCCTTTGTTATAACCACCGCCAAACTCTTTAGCGCAATACAACGTTTCACCGCCATTGGGATAAAGTTTGTCCCAGAAAATTTCGCGCGCAGTGAAGTAGTCTTCGATCGGTCTAAGGCTTTGTTCGACTTGTTCGCTGCAAGCCGATAGGCAGAAAAGCAATAAAGCGGTAAAAACATTTATTCGTTTCATTTGCATGTCATTTCGAGTGAGTGAGTATAAAATGAACGAACCGAGAAATCTCCCTGAGCCAGTTTCCAATTTAAACGAAGTGACCGTAGAGAAGCCCGAGCAGCGATTGAGAGATCCTGGATCAAGTCCAGGATGACACAGAAGGTGTTAGTGATGATCTTTTCACTATTCCATCGCCCATCCATGGCTAACAATTATAGATTGTCCGGTTAGCGAGTTATTATCAAACGAAGCTAAAAATAAAGCGGTATTGGCAACATCTTCAGTGGTGGTGAACTCTCCATCGACAGTGTCTTTTAGCATAATGTTTTTGACGACTTCTTCTTCGGAGATATTAAATTCCTTTGCCTGTTCTGGGATTTGCTTCTCAACCAGCGGTGTTTTGACAAAGCCCGGGCAGATCACATTGGCACGAATATTATGTTCAGCACCCTCCTTCGCAATAGTACGGCATAAGCCGAGGATTCCATGCTTGGCACTGACATAAGGAGCTTTCAAGGGCGAAGCGAGTTTGGAGTGAACCGACCCCATCAATAAAATACAGCCACCCGTTTTCTGCTCAACCATGCGGCGCATTGCGGCCCGTGCAGTTAAGAAAGCACCATCTAGATGTACGGCGATGATTTTGCGCCAGTTTTGATACTCCAAAGAAATGATAGGATCGATGTGTTGAAGTCCTGCATTACTCATTAACACATCAATTTTTCCATAGTGATCGGCTAATTTTTGAGTGCCTTCATCTACCTGTTGTTCATCAGTGACATCCATTGCAATTGCGATGGCTTGGCCGTTATTATTTTCAATTTCGTTAGCGGTTTGTTTGGCATTTTCGACATTTAAATCAGCAATACCTACAGCGGCTCCGTTATTGGCGAATGTCAGCGCTATTTGTCGGCCGATGCCGCTTCCAGCCCCTGTAATCAACGCAACTTTGTTTTCTAAATTCATACTTTTTGCCTAAGTTATTGATTTATTTAAGTTCAGATCTTAAATATACTAGTAGTTTGAAAAACATTGATCTTAAAAATGAATACACAATTTTACAAAATTTTTATCAGTTTAACCTTAGTTACCATCCTCACTGGTTGCGCAACGAATCCTGTCACCGGCAAACAGGATTTTATGATGATTTCTGAGGAACAGGAAATAAATCTTGGGAAAAAATACCATCAGCAAATCCTGAAGCAGTACAAGCTTTATGACGATCCTGAATTGCAAGCTTATGTCACTAAACTCGGTGAGGAGTTGGCCGAGAAAAGCCATCGCAATAATTTGTTTTATCACTTTCATGTGATCGATTCGCCCATTGTTAATGCCTTTGCCTTACCGGGCGGTTATATTTATATCAGTCGCGGTATTCTTGCCTATATGAATTCTGAGTCCGAGTTGGCCGGTGTGCTAGGTCATGAATTAGGCCATGTCACGGCTCGCCATAGTGCCAAGGCCATCAGTAAGCAACAACTAACCGGTATCATTGCTACAGCAGCCGTTATTGCCACAGGTAACAGAGCAGCCGGAGATCTATCATCAATTTTTGGCTCAGCTATTATCAGCGGCTATGGTCGTCAAGCAGAATTAGAATCAGACCGGCTTGGTGCCGGATATATTGCCGCTCTGGGTTATGATCCGGACGATATGATGAATGTGATTGGCATATTAAAAGATCAGGAAGAATTCGAAAAACAACGCGCAGATGAGGAGGATCGGGAGCCACGCGTTTATCACGGTCTATTTGCTACCCACCCAAAAAACGATGTTCGTTTGCAGGAAGTCATCGCCGCCGCAAAAGCACAACAGGCTGAGGTGACGCGAACAGGTAACCGGCAAGAATTTTTAAAGCGCCTTGATGGTCTAGTGTTTGCGGAAGGCGAAGCGCAAGGAGTAACACGTGGTAATAAGTTTTACCATAATCAACTGGATTTTACGGTGACATTCCCGGAGCAATGGCGAATCGAAAATCGGCCCAGCAGTCTGTTATCCACTTCAAACACTAATGATACGGTTATTCTGATGGGAATGGACGATCTGAACTATAAGGAACAGCCAGATGACTATCTGCGACGCAACTACCGTGGTATTGAACAGTTGCAACCTATTGAGACCACTTCAGGATTGAAAGGTTCCACTGGTGTGGCAAGGCTAAGAACTCCTTATGGCAACAAAGACTCGCGTGTCGCTACGATATTTCAGGATAAACGTGCCTTTGTATTAATCGCAACGCACAAGGATAAAGGCAAGCTTCCGGGGAATGAGTTTTTCGACACGGTTAAAAGTGTCCGTAATTTAAACAGCGACGAGCGGGAATTCGCCAAAGGACAGCGTATTCGAATTGTGAAAGCCAAACCCGGTGATACATTTGCCAGACTGGCAGCACAATCCTCACTACCGAATTATGCCGAAGAACAACTACGCCTGCTTAACGGCATGTATCCGGATGGTGAGCCTCAAACTGGGCAGTTGATTAAAATAGTCGAATAGGGTTGCCAACAGGTGTCAGAAATAAAACCTTTCTGAGTGAAGGTTTTCAACAGCCATATCTCATAACTTGAGTTGTCTAACCCTTATATGTAATTGGAGAAAAGGGAGGCTAAACCTAAAAAACTCAAAAAACCAACTACATCAGTTACAGTCGTTAAAATTATTGAACCGGACTGAGCCGGGTCCTGACGAAGAACGGTCAAAATGAGGGGAATTGAGGCACCGGCGATTCCTGCCAGTGCCATCGAAATGACCATCGCTGCAGCAATAATTAAACTAAGGCCGATTGACTGGCCCCAAATCCACACTCCAATGGCTGTTACAACGGCAATTGCCACGCCATTAATTATGCCGACCATGCCTTCTTTAAAAAGAATGCGTACAGCGTGACGCAGACGTACCTCTCTGAGTGCCAGACCACGCATAACAACCGCGAGCGCCTGTGCACCGGTGCCGGACTGTCCGGCCACTACGGGCAACAGCACGGCAAGGGCAGTGAACTGGGCGATTGTATTCTCGAATAAACCGACTACAGCGGCCGCAACAAAGGCTGTTAACAGGTTGATATTCAGCCAGGGAAGGCGTTTTCCCACGGCGAACCATGGTGTAGACAATGCTCTTTCTTCTTTGCTGACACCCACCATTGTCTGCAGGTCTGCACTGGCCTCCTCCTCGACAGAATGTATAAGTGCATCGTGGGACAAAATTCCAATGACACAATAATTGGCATCAACCACAGGTATGCTTGTGATGTCGTGATTATTTAATATTTCAACGGCATCTTCCCGGGGAGAGGTTGCGAAAACAAAAGGGGGCTGGGTTTTAATTAATTCGCTGAGTCGGGAGTTCCAGTTAGCACCCACGGCCTGAGCAAGTGGAATCAATCCTAGCAGTTTGTTGGATTCGTCCGTAACCATCAGATTTCTGGCTTGCAGTCCAATTTTCTGATATCGCTCAAGCGCCTGTTTTACCGAATCATTCGGGCTAAAAGTAATCACCCGCGTATTCATTAAGCGCCCTGCTGTACCGGAAGGGTAGGTCATCAAGTCTGACAATTCATTGGCAAGCGGCTGGTTTAGCAAGGACAGTAAATTATTCTGAATTTCTTCGCTCTGCAGACTTAACAATAAAGCGGCACGGGCAGGTTCAATCAGGGCCAATATTTCAGCGGCTTTGTTCTGGCTCAGACTGGCCAGACATTCTGCAGCCAGATTTGGCGTTAGGTATTCGAGGATATCACGGCTTAATTCCGGACGTTGTTTTTCCAGTGTCTGGCTAATTAAATCAGGCGAGTGATTTTCCAGTAATCCGGCAACTTCTTTTGGGTATAACCTAAAGTAACGACCGACAATTAATTCCTGAATGTTATCAGTTGACATCGGTTTCTCCAGCAACAGGAGAATTGCTCGGGTTTCTATTTGCCGGTATCGAAACCGTATCTAGAAAGCCTGTCATGCCTAACCAATACAGTTCACTCAGTGCTAATAGTGTGGCCAGTGAACCATGTTCGGTCTGATCCGAAGATCTTGAAGCCTTGAGTCGGCACAGCGTCTGATAACGGATTACACCAACAAACACCTGATTTCGGTCAACAACAGGCAACTCATGGAAATCTTTCCATAATGGGTGCTTAATAATGTCGCGCTCGCTGGCCATGGCAGAAATAGTCGCAATCTCTGTGGACATAATCGATGCCACTGAAACTTGTTTATCTGCTTTGAATAATTCTTGGAAAGTAAGTACCCCAACAAGACAACGCTTATCATCGGTAACGTAAATATAATATCCTGCAGAGTCTACTTCAGTTTGGACTTGTTTTAGCGCATTCTTAATCAGGCAGTCCGACACTACTGATAGAGGCGATGGGTCCATCAGTTTTCCCGCACTGCCTTCAGGGTAGTCGAGCAACCTGCGCAGTTTTTTTGAATGTGTATCTGTTAGCACATCCAGCAATTGCTCTCGCTTTTCGACATTCAAGGCATTCATAAAAACAAGTTGGGTGTCAAAAGGAAGTTGTTGCAAGATTCCGGCGGCCGCAGGACTGCTCATATTGCCCAATATAAAACTGGCTGTTTTTGCTTGTACTTTCTGTAGACTTATCGCCGCTGATTGTGGATCAAGGCTTTCCAGTAATTTACTAAGCTCATGCCTATCAACATCATTTAATGCCTGAATTGCTTCAGTTGGGTGACTACTGAAAAACGTATCAATCAGTTTTTTTTCAAGCTCCATAGATGAACTCTTCATTTTAGCCGCATGGACATGGAAACATTAAATTGTTCTGCCGGAATCGTAATATATCCTTCCTTGGCATCCATTGAGATAGAGGTGGAGCCAATTTCCGTAATCGTTCCTTCAATATCATTTATACGAATACGATCACCGACTTTATACTTACGCCGAATGTAATGGGCGGCGATGATGTTTGCGGTGGTTGTTTTTGCCCCAAGCCCAAATGACAACGCGGCAGCAAAAACAATTCCCGCCAGCAGTGTGATGGCCAGGGAAATCAAGATAGTGTTGTCAATGCCAAGTTGTTCAAGGGCAATGATTACAGCTAATGCAATGACCAGAGCCTGGACAAAGTAACCAAGTTGAGCAG
The DNA here is from genome assembly GCA_965215945.1 of Arenicellales bacterium. Lineage (GTDB taxonomy): Bacteria > Pseudomonadota > Gammaproteobacteria > Arenicellales > JAHEKD01 > JAHEKD01. The sequence goes on from CBDCFC010000043.1 coordinate 36,464, forward strand.
AGCGTTCAAGGTCGTTAGAGACTGCTGCACGGGATATAAATACGCGCACAATATCACCGACCCAGATACCTGCAAAAATGATGACAATGCCGGCAAATACTCGTGGAAGATAGGCTGTCACGTAACCAATTATTTTTGATACTGCCGGCAAACCTAGTGTTTCCAGTGATGCCGCCAGAAAGAAAAACAATATACACCAGTAAACAATACGTTCGGTTATTCGCGGTAGAGAGCGGTAAGGTTTTGACCCGGTTACCCGGGTGCTGATAGGCTGAGTTCTAGATAATCGGTTTACACCAAGTTGGGTGAGGCGGCGTGCCAGCACGCTTAATGCTCGTGCTATTAACCATCCAAGTAAAAGAAGTAATATTGCCCCGAGTAAGGTTGGCAGATATTCCAAGGATTGGTTAGCAACCTTAGATATTGATTCCGTTAGTGAACCGGTCCAATGATTAATATCCAACTCACCTCCTCAAATTAGTAGTTTCTCTTCATATATCTACTGATCAAAATATTTAAACTATACACTACTGATAGACAAAATACAGACGACTTCAACTTTAACAGGTGTGATATCGTCCATATGACGAACTGATACGCATACCAAATTCATATCAATCAGCGATTCACAGATCGAGACTACACAGTGACTATAATGTTCAATAATGGCACCTTTCAAATGTTTATTTGCGAAGGTTGAGCATCTTCAGTTTGATTTCATCCGCTTTGCAATTAAAGCTACGTTGAGAATAGGCGTCATCGCATAGTTTGTTCGTAGATTTACTCTAAGCCAATATTTAATGCTTTTTCGTGTATTTTTATGGAGTATTATCCCTAAAACCAGTTTTATATAACTCTACGAACCGGTTTTTTTATTTCATATGTCATTGACCGAATGTAACCCTATTCGGGAGATGTAATATCACATTTCATTTTTGCCATTTATCTTGTCTTGGGCAGACTTTAGACAACCTGAATACGGTTATTTATCGATGAACCATGCCCCTTTCTGTCGACGACGATCAACGGTAAGCTGTAACACATCTGGTCGTGAGTAGTGCCCGGATGGATCGAAATTTTGCCGTTCCTGGCGTACCTGTTCGTGATTGATTTGTGCGATGATTAACTCCTCCCGGTCTGTAACAGGCTCGATAATCCACTTACCATCGGGTCCACAGATACAGCTTCCGCCATTGTAGATAATTTCACCTATCGTACACATCTTGTCACGATGAGGAACCGTATCGGTAATGTCACTTTCACGAATAATGCTGCCAACAGAAAGGACATACGAGCGCGACTCACGCGCTATGAAACGCGTGATTTCTTCCGTGAGCACTGATCCTCCCGGCCAGATCGCGACGTGCAAATCTTCTCCAGCAGCATAAAGTGCTGCTCGGGCGAGAGGCATCCAGTTTTCCCAACAATTTAATGCACCCACCGTAAACGGTCCGACCGGATGCGTGACGAGTCCCGCACCGTCACCACAACCCCAGCTAAGACGCTCTTCATAGGTTGGCATGAGCTTGCGATGAATTGACGCGATTTGACCGGTTGTATCAATGAAAACGCAGGAGCAGTAAATTGTATGACCGCCCCGATCTCTCGCACGTTCAGCAATCCCGAGGACGACTGCCACCTTTCGCTCACTGGCAATTTTACAGATCGAACACAGATGACCGTCCTCTATCGAAACTGATTGTTCGAGGTAGGCCGCGTGAAGTTCTTTTTGCACGGCTGAATCGAACCGTGCCGCATCGGTGCGTGTCAGCCACAATGGATAGGCAGGCAAAAATGTCTCTCCGAATGCAACCAGCTCCGCACCGGAGTCGGCACATTTCTCAATGGTTTCTAGGATTTTCATTGTGGTTGCAAGGCGATCAAGGAAAACCGGTGCGATCTGTGCAGCAGCCACTTTTAGAGAGTCATTCAATTAAATTTCTCGATTATCATATTTGTTTCTAAGACATGAGAATAAAGCACTACGCAGATTAACATTTGCCTATACTCTGTGTTACGTATTTCATCTTCTTCAATCCAAGAATGACTTTGCCCTCATGCGCCATCATAAGCATCTAATCCGATTGAACATAATTGTTATGTTTTATCTTGTTGAAAAAATCCCAATTCATTAAATGTCTATAAATGGTTCGGTTTTGGGACATTTTTTGGATAGCAAAATAATAGCTAAAATCATATCAAAATGTGTCTTTAAATTCGCCCCAGAATTAATTTCTGCAATTAATTCGCTTGGGTTCACATAGTGAACTCGGTTTGTGACTATTCTTCGAAGTATTTCTCGAATTTATTTTCAACATCTTTGTATTCATCAGCGTCTGGTGGTTCTTCGCCTTTGATGCTGATGTTTGGCCAGATTTGCGAGTATTTGGTATTTAACCTCCAACCATTTATCGGCTTCTGGCTCAGTGTCCGAAAGGATTGCTTCAGGCGGGCATTCCGGTTCACAAACACCGCAATCTATGCATTCATCAGGGTGAATGACCAGCATATTCGGGCCCTCATAAAAGCAGTCGACAGGACATACTTCAACACAATCTTGATATTTGCAACGAATGCAATCTTCGGTCACTACATAAGTCATGCTATTTCATCTTTAGTGATATAGGTTCGGTGCTGATTATAACGATTTATAATTTGAAATCACGCCTCAGTGACATTAGCTAGCAAAACGCACTATGCCGCTTCAGCGATAGTCAGACTCAAGCCATCCAGTGATTCATCATAAATGATTTGGCAACTGAGTCTGGAGCGTTCCTCAGAATCAGGTAGTTCATTGAGTAATTCGATTTCCTGTTCCTGAGCAGGGTAGAGTTTTTTTAGCCATGGTTCATCAACATACACATGACAGCTGGCGCATTCACATAACCCATCACAAATGCCCTGCATAAAACCATACTCACGGATGATTTCCATCACCCGCCAGCCTTCCACAGTATCAAGAGAGTGTCTTTCCCCTTGTTGGTCTGTCAAATAAATCATACTGCTTTAATCCATTTTAGTTGGCTACTTTCAATGAGTTTACCAGCATTATAGTGCAATGCACAAAATACTTTATTGACACAGATCAAGTGTCTGTTCTTTTCATCGAACGTATTGTATCCTAGTAGGCTGTATTCGTAAATTAAAAAGAACGATTATGCCGATAAAAAAAACACCCAAAGAACAGTCTCCTCATTCTGAGCAGCTTGGTAAAACTATTTCCAGACTGAGGCAGGCATACAATTTATCTTTGGGAGAGCTGTCAGAACAGTCTGGTGTCGCTAAATCAATTATTTCCCAAATTGAAAAGAACGAAACTAACCCGACGTTAAGCACGATTGACCGGCTTAGCTCAGCCCTGGAAGTCTCCGTCGATGAAATGTTGCGTTGTGACACTCAGCCTAAATTCATTCAGCATCAGAAATTGGCTGGAACACCCTTATTAACCTCAGAAGACGGGCTGGTCACCTTGTCGATTATCGGTTGGCTAAAAACGGTTGAATGGGTACAAGTTTATGATTATCGCTCCCAATCTGGCGGTGTGCTTGAGTCAGAACCACATGCACCGGGTTCAGTCGAAAGTTTATCTTTGTTTTCTGGCGTGGTGGAAATCACTGTCGGAGATGAAACTCAAGTCCTCAGGCCCGGTGAAACCTGGCGTTACCGCGGTGATTTGCCCCATAAACTGGTGAATGTCAGCGATGAATCGGCACATGCTACCATGGTCAATATACTAAAGGAACCTCTGTACAAGTCGTGACTGATTAACTAATGTCCCAAATAATCAATATCTGCGTTGCGAAACTTATCAATAGCTAGCTATTAATTTCATTTAGCACCTTAGTCCTGATGATTTTGAATCAAGATTTAATTCAGTCAGACTGGCACATAGATTCCTGAAATCGACTACCACAGGTTGAGATGCGTAATTAGTGAACCTAATGCTTTAATTTGTATAATTAATTTGGGTATATTCGCTCTATTGAATAATATTGCTGTTCGCGTATTTTTTGGACACTTTTTAGGAGACCGCCATGTTCGACAGTTCACAAACCATTGCCGATTTTGATCCGGAATTAGCCGAGGCGCTAAGCGATGAGCGCACTCGCCAGGAGCAGCACATCGAACTGATAGCATCCGAGAATTACACCAGCCCGCGTGTACTTGAGGCGCAGGGTTCGGTGCTAACCAATAAATATGCAGAAGGCTATCCTGCCAAGCGATATTATGGTGGTTGTGAATATGTCGATAAGGCAGAGGCCTTAGCGATTGAGCGGGCAAAACAGTTATTCGGTGCCGACTATGCTAACGTTCAACCGCACTCTGGTTCATCCGCTAACGCCGCAGCATACATGGCATTGGCTGAGCCGGGTGATACTGTATTAGGCATGAGTCTTGCTCACGGTGGTCACCTGACTCATGGCGCTAGTGTTAATTTTTCTGGAAAACTCTACAATGCAGTGCAGTATGGATTACATCCTGAAACGGGTGATATCGATTATGAGCAGGTTCAAGCCCTAGCCAAAGAACATAAACCTAAATTAATTGTGGCCGGTTTTTCAGCTTTCTCCGGCATTGTTGATTGGCAGCGTTTTCGTGACATTGCCGATGAAGTCGGTGCTTATTTATTTGTCGATATGGCGCACGTTGCTGGTCTGGTTGCAGTGGGTTTATACCCTAATCCGGTACCGATCGCCGATGTATGTACTACCACAACACATAAAACCTTACGCGGTCCACGCAGTGGCTTGATTTTATGCAAAGCTAATCCTGAACTTGAGAAAAAAATTCAATTCCCTGGTTTTCCCGGGCTTGCAAGGTGGGCCTTTAATGCATGTTATTGCTGCCAAGGCGGTTGCTTTCAAGGAGGCCCTCGAACCTGAATTTAAAGATTACCAAGAACAAGTATTGAAAAATGCCAAAGCCATGGTTGCTACATTTAAAGAACGTGGTTACAAAATCGTTTCAGATGGCACTGAAAACCATTTATTTCTGTTGGATTTAATTGACAAAGACATTACCGGTAAAGATGCTGATGCAGCTTTAGGTCGTGCTCACATTACCGTAAACAAAAACTCAGTGCCAAACGATCCACGTTCACCTTTTGTAACCAGCGGTCTGCGTATTGGCTCACCCGCAGCTACGACTCGCGGTTTTAAAGAAGCCGAAATGTCACAAGTTGCGAACATGATTTGTGATGTTCTGGATAATATGGGAGATGAATCGATGATTGATAGCACACGAGCCAAAGTCGCTGAACTTTGTTCACGCTTTCCTGTTTATCGGGAAGCTTGATTACATAACTGTGCTGATCTAATGGCAATCAGCGTTTTTGATTTGTTCAAAATTGGTATAGGCCCGTCGTCTTCGCATACCGTTGGGCCTATGCGTGCGTCCAACCTTTTCTTAAAGCGTCTGCAAGAAGACGGTGTATTCGATCAGGTTCATCGAGTCAAGACAGAATTATTTGGTTCGCTGGGAGCTACGGGTAAAGGCCACGGTAGTGATGCAGCGGTTTTATTGGGCCTAGAAGGTCACGAACCTGATGTTATAGATCCAAATGCAGTTGGAAGTACTCTGCGGCGAATCCGCCGCGACAATCAACTGTGTTTGAACAGTGTTCGTATGATCGATTTCTTTGAGCCTGAAGATTTGATCATGCACAAACGTAAATCCCTGGAATATCATCCCAATGGCATGCGGGTTTATGCCTTAAATGAAAATGGCGATAACATCTGCCGGCGTGATTATTATTCTGTTGGGGGTGGTTTTGTTGTTGATGAAGATGCAGTGGGTGCAGACCGCATAAAAGAAGACGATACTAGGCTTCCTTATCAGTATGGATCAGCCGAGGAGCTTCTTAAACTGTGTAATGAACATGGCTTGCGTATCAGCGATTTGATGATGGAGAATGAAAAATCCTGGCGTACTGAGCAGGAAGTAAAATCTGAACTATTGAAAATCTGGCGCACCATGAAAGAGTGTGTCAGTGCTGGTATTCAGGCTGAAGGCGTCTTGCCTGGTGGCATGAAAGTGAAACGGCGTGCCAAGCGTTTGCATCAACTTTTGATTGCCGATAAAAGTGAAACGCCGGATCCACTCAGTGCGATGGATTGGGTCAATCTTTATGCGTTGGCAGTAAACGAAGAAAATGCTGCCGGCGGCCGTGTCGTTACCGCTCCAACCAATGGTGCCGCGGGTATAGTACCGGCCGTTTTGCATTATTATGCCAATTACTATCGCAGCGCCGATGATGATAATATTGTCCGCTTTCTGCTTACAGCGGGAGCGATTGGCAGCCTTTACAAAATGAATGCATCAATCTCTGGCGCAGAAGTGGGTTGCCAGGGAGAAGTTGGTTCGGCCTGTTCCATGGCGGCAGGTGGTTTAGCAGAAGTTTTAGGTGGCACAGTTGAACAAATAGAGAACGCTGCTGAGATAGCGATGGAACACAATCTTGGTTTAACATGCGATCCGATTGGCGGTTTAGTGCAGGTTCCATGCATTGAGCGTAATGCAATTGCTTCAACCAAAGCGATTAATGCAGCGCGGATGGCGCTGCGGGGAGATGGTACACATTTTGTTTCGCTGGATAAAGTCATCAAAACCATGCGCGAAACCGGTGCCGATATGAAAACTAAATACAAAGAGACAGCCCGCGGCGGGTTGGCCGTTAACGTTATAGAGTGTTAAGTTTTTAATGCAAAAATATTCAATATTTTCACTAGCGAAAAACGCACTAAGTTATCACCAAAACTGGGAGCAGGCCTGGCGTAGTCCTGAACCAAAATCGCAATATGATGCCATTATTGTTGGCGGTGGCGGCCACGGTTTGGCGACGGCTTATTATTTGGCCAAAGAGCACGGCATGACTAATATCGCTGTGCTTGAAAAGGGCTGGATCGGTGGGGGTAACACGGGTAGAAATACTACAATTGTTCGTTCTAACTATCTTTGGGACGAAGCGGCGCATCTTTATGAAAAAGCGATGAAGCTATGGGAAGGTCTAAGTCAGGACTTAAACTACAACGTGATGTTTTCCCAGCGCGGTGTATTCAATCTTGGTCATACCCTGCAAGATATGCGTGACATTGAGCGTCGTGTCAATGCCAACCGATTAAACGGTATTGATGGCGTTGTCATGAACGCCGAGGAAATTAAAGAACGAATTCCAATTATCAATACTTCACCTAATGCGCGCTATCCGATTCTGGGTGCCTCTTTTCAGCCTCGTGGGGGTGTGGCTCGCCATGATGCGGTGGCCTGGGGCTTTGCCCGTGGTGCTGATGCCCGAGGCGTAGACATCATTCAAAATTGTGAGGTCACCGGTTTCAGACGAGAAAACGGTGCTGTGATTGGTGTTGAAACCAGCAAGGGATTAATTAAATCAAAAAAAGTCGGTGTGGTCGCGGCGGGTCATTCCAGTGTTATTGCCCAAATGGCGGAGCTAAGAATGCCGATTGAGAGTCATCCATTACAGGCTTTAGTGTCTGAACCGATGAAACCCGTTCTGGATACAGTTGTAATGTCCAATGCCGTGCATGGCTATGTCAGTCAATCAGATAAAGGCGAGTTGGTCATCGGTGCCGGTGTCGATGCCTACACCGGGTATGGACAACGTGGGAGTTTGTCAATTATTGAAGGAAATATTGCTGCAATTGTTGAGCTTTTCCCAATTTTTTCCAGAGTACGACAGCTGCGTCAGTGGGGCGGCATTGTCGATGTTTGTCCTGATGCCTGCCCGATCATTAGCAAAACAGATGTTAAAGGTTTGTATTTTAATTGCGGTTGGGGTACCGGCGGTTTTAAGGCAACGCCAGGTTCGGGGTGGGTGTTTGCACATACGATTGCCAAAGACGAACCACATGAGCTCAATGCTGCTTTTGATGTAAATAGATTTTATTCCGGAGCGCTTATCGATGAACATGGTGCAGCCGGTGTTGCTCACTGATAGTTGAGATAATCCAGATGTTACAAATAACCTGCCCTTATTGTGGACCTCGCGACCAGGACGAATTTACCTTCGGTGGCGAAGCCCATATTGTGCGCCCTTTAGATCCTGATGCCCTGAGTGAAAAACAATGGGGTGATTATTTATTTATGCGCGAGAATCCCAAGGGTAATCATAAAGAACAATGGTGTCACAGTGCAGCTTGTGGCAAATGGTTTAACGTGGTGCGCGATACAGTGACTTATGAAATCAAGGCGGTTTATAAAGTCGGTGAGCAAGCACCGGAGGAAGAAACCCGTAAATCGCATCAGTCGGAGGACGGTTAATGCAACAACGACGCTTAGCTTCCGGTGGCCGCATTGATCGCAGCAAACCAATCAAGTTTAAATTCAACGGCAAAGAGTTGGATGGTTACAAGGGTGACACACTTGCATCAGCATTAATTGCCAACGGTGTGGATGTTATCGGTCGCAGTTTTAAATATCATCGTCCCCGCGGCATTATTGGCAGTGGTGCAGAAGAGCCGAATGCCATTTTACAAGTTGGCGAAGGTGCTAAAACAGTGCCCAATCTCCGTGCAACCCAGGTTGAACTGTATGACGGTTTAGTCGCGGAAGCAGTCAATGGTTGGCCCAGCGTAGACCAAGACGTTGGTGTTATTAACAATGTTTTTGCCCGTCTTTTACCTGCTGGCTTTTATTACAAGACCTTTATGTATCCGCAAAAATTGTGGCATAAATATGAAGAAATTATTCGCAAGGCAGCAGGGTTGGGTCGATCGCCGGCATTACCTGATCCGGATCGTTATGAAAAACTCAATCATCATTGTGATGCGCTGGTTGTAGGTGGAGGAATTTCTGGTCTTTGCGCAGCGATTGCGGCAGCACGATCAGGTGCACGAATCACTGTTATTGATGATCAAAGTGAATTCGGTGGTCGTCAGCTAGATAATAGATATCGAATTAATGATGCACCATCAGTTGATTATATTAAGGCGTTAATCAATGAGTTGAGCTCATTGGAGAATGTAACTTTATTGCCAAGAACCTGTGCTTACGGTTATCTGGATCACAATTTCGTTGTTGCTGTTGAAAAAGTGACTGATCATGAGCCTTCTGCTTACAGCAGCCATACGACACGCGAGAGAATGTGGCGTATCCGCGCTAAACAAGTTGTTTTGGCGACTGGTGCTTTTGAACGACCCTTGGTGTTCCATAACAACGACAAGCCTGGTGTAATGATTGCTTCTGCAGTTTCGGCTTATGTCAACCGCTATGGCGTGCGGCCCGGAAAACGTTTGGTTTATTTTGTTAATAATGACAGTGCTTATCGGTCAGTGTTGGATTGTCTTGAAGCCGGAATAGACGTTGAAGCGGTTGTTGACTCACGTAATAACAGCCAGGGTGATTTAGTTACAGAAGTTCGTAACAATGCTGTGCGAGTTTTTAACCAACATGCGGTGGTTGATGTAAAAGGCTCTACTCGCGTTGAAGGTGTAAGCATTGCTGCAATTGATCAGCATATGCAGATTATTGATGGGACGACAAAACAAATTGACTGTAACACCTTAGTGGTTTCAGGCGGCTGGAGTCCTGCGGTACATTTGTTCGCCCAATCAGGCGGCAAGACACAGTGGAACGATGAGTTGGCATGTTTTGTTCCAATGGAGTTAAGCCGGAACCGACGAAGCTGCGGTTCTGCAAACGGTGTTTTTAGCCTGAGAAACTGCGTCACCGAAGGTTTTGATGCAGGTGCTAAAGCCGCCGCTGAAGCCGGATTTGATGCGCAAAAACCGGATCTGCCAAAAATTGTTGATGACACTGAAACGGCAATTCAACCCCTGTGGTTGGTGCCTTCGCCGCATAAAGACAGGCAAGGCCCCAAGCAATTTGTTGATTACCAAAACGATACCGCTGCTGCGGATATCAAACTCGCGATTCAGGAAGGTTATAAATCTATCGAACATATTAAACGTTATACAGCGTTAGGTTTTGGTACGGATCAGGGTAAACTTGGCAACATCAACGGCATGGCGATCGCCGCGCAAACCTTGGGACAAACAATTCCTGAAACCGGTACCACAACATTCAGGCCCGCTTATACACCTGTGACGTTTGGTGCGATTGCCGGCCCTGAATTGGGTGATTTATTTGATCCAATTAGAAAAACCGCCATGCATGCCTGGCATGTTGAGAATGGTACCGAATTTGAAAATGTGGGACAGTGGAAACGCCCTTGGTTCTATCCCAAAGCCGGAGAGGACATGCATGTAGCGGTAAATCGCGAATGCAAAGCGACTCGAGATGGCGTAGGCATTATGGATGCTTCGACGCTGGGAAAGATCGATATTAAGGGACCCGACGCGGCGGAATTTCTGAACCGTATGTATACTAATGCCTGGAGCAAGTTGGGCATTGGACGTTGTCGATATGGTTTGATGCTGGGTGAAGACGGTATGGTGATGGATGACGGGGTAACCACACGAATCGGTGAGAACCATTATTATATGACCACCACAACGGGTGGGGCTGCGAATGTGATGGCCTGGCTTGAGCGTTGGCTGCAAACCGAATGGCCTGAGTTAAAAGTATTACTCACATCTGTCACCGATCAATGGGCAACTATTGGTTTGGCCGGCCCAAGCAGCCGCAAAGTGATTGAAAAAATCTGTACTGATATTGATTTTAACCCGGAGTCATTTCCTTTTATGTCCATGCAGGAAGGCACGATTGCTGATGTGGCAGGGCGAGTGTTCAGAATCAGTTTCAGTGGTGAACTTTGTTTTGAGATTAATGTGCCGGCCAACTATGGTCGCCATGTTTGGGAAGCATGTATTGAGGTCGGTGAAGAATTCAATATCACGCCTTATGGGACCGAGGCTATGCATGTATTACGGGCTGAAAAGGGGTTTATTATTGTTGGTCAGGACACCGATGGTTCGGTAACACCGGTTGATTTAGGTATGAACTGGATTGTTTCCAAAACCAAAGATTTTATTGGGCGGCGCTCATTATCGCGTTCGGATTGTGTACGTGAAAATCGCAAACAGTTGGTCGGCCTTAAACCTGAGATCAGCCATCAGGTGATTCCGGAAGGAGCTCAATTGGTAGCCGATGCTAATCAAACTGAACCGCCAGTACCGATGATTGGGCACGTCACCTCCAGTTATTACAGTTCGTGTTTGGGCCATTCGATTGCATTGGCCCTGGTCAAAGGTGGTCAATCCAAAATGGGCCAAAAAGTTTATGCGCCGCTGGCTGATGGCCGAACCTTGGTGGCAGAGATATGTAGCCCGGTGTTCTACGATAGCGAGGGGGAACGTCAAAATGTCTAACACAGTTATTAAACAATCGCCTTTGGTGGAATTGGCCGTTGATAAACCACTGATTGAACTTGCAGTGGTAACCATTACAGAAAAGCCATTTTGGTCGCATTACATTCTGCGTGGCCTATTATCCGATTTAGCGTTTGTCGAGGCGATCAGGACCATTCTTGATATTGAGTTACCGGTTGAAGCTAATACCGTGGTTGAGAAAGATGGTTTGTCAGTTTTCTGGATGAGCCCGGATCAATGGCTATTGTTGACCAATGAAGAATCGCAATTGGCCAGACTGTCAATGCTTTGTGGTGCTCTAGAAGAGGTATTTGCTCAAATCAACGATGTAAGTGGCGGCCAGACAATTATTAACATAAAAGGTGAAAAAGCACTCGAAGTGATGAATAAAGGAACAACGTTTGATGTGCATCCACTCGTGTTCAAACCAGGGCAGTGCGCACAAACTGTGTTCGCAAAAATGAATGTCTTATTTTATCCGCTTGATTCGGAGGATCAGCACGAATTTGATTTAATCGTCAGAAGAAGTTTTGCTGACTTTTTGGGGCGATGGTTGACTAACGCCTGTCATGAATATGCCGGTTGATTGAAGGGGTAAAAATGAAAATATTATTCGCGGACAAGTTTCCGCAAAACTATTTTGAGCAACTTCAAGCAGAAGGACACGAATGTAGCCTGCTCCCTGACCTTACCGCAGATGATTTACCATCTGCTATTCAAGATAATGAAATATTAGTTGTTCGCAGCACTAAAGTTACTAACGCCACACTCCAAGCGGCCAGCAACCTTAAATTGGTGATTCGCGCGGGCGCTGGAACCAATACAATTGATAAATCCTCTGCGCGAGGACATGGTATTAGTGTTTGTAACGTGCCAGGTAAAAATGCGTTAGCGGTCGCTGAACTGGCGATGGGCTTATTAATCGCCATAGATCGGAATATACCCGATAATGTGATCGAACTTCGTCAGGGACGCTGGAATAAAAAGCATTTTTCTCAAGCCCAGGGCTTGTGTGGCCGTAAAATGGGTATTATTGGTTTGGGTTCAATCGGGTTTGCATTGGCAGAGCGTGCGAAGGCCTTCGGTATTGAAGTACATGTTATCAGTAAAGCTGATCGTGATGCGGTGATAGTGGAAAAAATCAACGCCTTGGGCATTCAACAGGTTAAAGATATGGAAGCGTTATTAACTACTTGTGATATTCTCAGCTTCCACGTTCCATCTAATGATCAAACTAACGGTATGATTAACGGCGAAATGCTGGAAAAAATGCTTCCCGGTACGATTATTTTGAATACCTCCAGGGGTGAGATTATAGATGAAGTGGCTTTGATCAAGGCAATGGATAGCAAAGGTATTCGCGCTGGCGTTGATGTTTATGCTGGTGAGCCGGGCAGTAGTGAAGCTGATTTTCAATCGGAATTAGCCAAGCACCCGAACGTTTATGGTACACATCATATCGGCGCATCCACAGCTCAGGCTCAAAATGCCGTCTCCGAAGGAGTGATTGAAGTCATCAATGCTTATCAAAACGGTAATGTAATTAATTGTGTGAATATATAGGAAAAAATAATGACTAAACGAGTTTATAACTTTTGTGCCGGTCCTTGTACGCTTCCACTGGAGGTCTTGCAAGAGGCGCAGGCTGAATTTGTCGACTATCAAGATAGTGGCATGTCATTGATCGAAATGAGTCACCGCGGCAAACACTATGATGATGTGCACATGGAAGTGATAGCGTTAACCAAGGAAATTTATGGTGTTCCGGATGACTTTAGTGTCTTGTTTATCCAGGGTGGTGCAACCCTGCAATTTGCAATGGTGCCGTTGAATTTACTGACGGCCGGCACAAAGGGGGCGTATACCAACACCGGCACCTGGGGTAAGGGTGCGATTACAGACGGTAAAACTTGTGGTGATATCTATGTGGCCTGGGACGGCAACGATGATAATTTTATCCGAATGCCGACTGCGGATGAAATTCAGCTTAAGGACAATACGCGTTATTTACACATCACTTCAAATGAAACCATTGGTGGTATACGTTATCCTGAGTTTCCGGATGTGCCTGTGCCATTAGTGGTTGATATGTCTTCTGACTACATGTCACGAAAAGTATCGTGGGAGAAGTTTGATCTGGTCTATGGCGGCGTTCAGAAAAACCTCGGTCCAGCAGGTATGGCGATGGTGTTTATCCGTGATTCCATACTGGAAAACTCTAATAAAGATTTGGCGCGTTACTTACGTTACGATATTCATAAAGACAAGGACTCCATGTTTAACACACCTCCAGTGTTTCCAATCTATATGACCGGTAAAGTGTTGAAATGGATGAAAGCCAAGGGTGGGCTTGAAACTATCCAGGCCGAAGCGGCCCAAAAATCAGGATTGATTTATGCAGCTATTGATAACAGCAACGGCTATTATCGCAGCCCCGTTGATGTCGCCTGCCGATCACACATGAACATTGTTTTCCGATTGCCAACTGAAGACTTGGAAAAGAAATTCTTGGAAGAATCTGCCCAGGCAGGCTTGTTAAATCTTAAAGGTCATCGCAGTGTTGGCGGTCTTCGGGCTAGTATATACAACGCGATGCCGATTGAAGGGGCTCAAGCTTTGGCAGATTTTATGGCTGATTTTATGCGGTCGAATGGCTAAGTTAATTCCGGTTACAGGCTATGTCGTTAAACAGTCCGTCGCCGAACAGGTTGTTTCGCCTGCCTATGATGCATTAACACCTGAAGAACGTGCTGAATACGCGGAGTTAAACCCACTGAACTTCCTCAATACCATGCGTTCCGCGGAAGAGTACCCGCAATATGCAACACCAACTTTTGAGCAGCTGTTAAAGATAAATGCAGAAAATCTGCAATTCCTGCGTGATAAAAAAGTCTTTGAGAGACTTGAAAAGCCCGGTTTTTTTATTTATCGCCTTGCAATAGAGGACCATGTTCAAACAGGTATTGTTGCGGAAATGCCTATTGAGGCATATACAGATAGGATAATTCGCATCCACGAGAATACTCGGGCTTCAAGAGAGGAACAGTTGTCACAGTATCTATTTGAAGTGGGCGCAAGTTCGAGTCCGGTTTGTATTGCATATCCATCAAATCCGGACTATTACGGATAAGTTTTCTGAACTTGTGCAAACCGAACCGCTACTTGATTTTGTGGCTGAAGATGGTTTGCATCAGCAACTATGGAAGATTGACAGTGAAGAACATATTGCCGAATTAGAGAATGCATTCAAGGGCCGTTCCTTTTGTCTATTTGACTGATGGACATCATCGTTGTGCTGCAGGTCAAAATTATGCCGATAAAATGGCGCACCGAAAAGCTGATAGCATTGATCACTCGTTTACAAATTTGCTAGTGTCGATTTTTCCCGACGATGAGATGCGAATTCTTGCTTATCATCGTGCTGTCAGAGACCTGGCTGACTTAACAGTGGCGGATTTTCTAAAAAAGCTTGAAAAGTTTTTTAAGATAAAAGCACTCCATGTTAATTATCCAGACGAAGCGGAACCGCGTCAAAAAGGAGAGTTCGCGATGTTGCTGGATGAAAACTGGTATCGGCTAAAAATCAGAAAAAAAATACGCCCAAAATCCAGATCCGGTTAAGTCTTCTGGATGTGTCTATTCTTGAAGACTTACCTCTTGCGGCCTATTTTGGGTATTGAAAACATGCGTGCCGACCCGAGGCTGGATTATGTTCCAGGTATGCACGGTCTTAAAGGCTTGGAGGAAAGATCTGCCGAAGGTTGGCGTTTAATGTTTGGCTGCTATCCCACCTCCATGCTGGAGATGTATGCAGTTGCCGACAATAATAGAGTCATGCCGCCAAAATCAACCTGGTTTGACCCTAAAGTTCGTTCGGGTATTTTCCTTAAATTGAGGCAGTATTGATTATATATCCGTTCAGAACTGTCTTACCAAAACGCAAACTTGCGTTAAAATCGAATCAACTGGCAGAAACTGCGAAGTATCATTTTCCAAAATATCTTCAAAGAGGGGGTTTCAAGCGGGTCGCCAAGGCCGGCATTTATGTTTATGAGATCACCAGTTCGTTTGGTGTCCATCTTGGTTTTGTTGCGCACACCGACTTGCAGGAGTTCATCAATAAAAACATCAAGCCACATGAAAAAACGTTAAAACCTAAGGAAAGAGCTTCAAAGGACTTACTGCTAAACCGGGGGGCGATCGTAAAACCTGTTTTGATCTGCCATTTACCGAACAACGACCTCACCGCGTTGCTGGAAGATCACCGGGACAATCATGAGCCCTTGTTGGAAGTTAAATTGTTGGAAAATAATGATTTGCATCGTATCTGGCCGGTTCATGACAAATCTACGATTAAGCATCTACAACATCTTGCCGATGTTGTCGATCATGCCTATATCGCAGATGGTCACCATCGTAGTAGGGTGTTGCAGCAGCTTAATAACAAACCGAAAAAACATAAGCTTGATGTGGAACGGGTCTGCAGTGCTTATTTTGATTTCAATGCAGTACAAATACTTGACTACAATCGCATGGTTGAAATCGATAGCAATATTAGCCTGTCTGATTTTATCCGGCGATTAGATAAAAAATTCACAGTCAAGATAAAAAAACAGGCATTTAAAACGAATAAACAACATCATCTTTCAATGTTGCTCAATGGGCAATGGTATGAGCTACGCTGGAAGCCCAAGGTCTTAAAAAAATATCGCAAACAGGAGGTGATACTTGACCACCAAGTGTTTGACAATGAAGTTTTAAACAAAATATTGCATATTAAAAATGTAAGAACAGACAAAAGTATTACCTACTTTAGTGGAGAAAAATCGCTACAGGACATTGAGGGGAAACTCGGCAAGAAGCCACGGGTCGCAGCATTTTTCATACGGCCTGTGGAGATAGAGCAGATGGTTCAATTAACCGAAAAAGATAAAACATTACCACCCAAAAGTACTTACTTTGTTCCCAGACTTTATAATGGGATCATCTGCAATGATCTCAGAAAATAGTAAATCGGGTGTTATCTTTTATTATCTTCCTGAATAATGGATAGGCGGTGACTGTACCGATCAGTTTTGTCAGGCTTTAAATAGCATAAGAGCATAGAGCCTTAACTGAAAAAGTTGGAATTTTGTTTTTAATATCGTAAATCCTTAATTTCAGATGATGAATTGTCGATTATAATTTTCTGAAATTTGTCCAGGTAAATGGAATGTCAGTTTCTATTGCAGATCAATATAGTGAAATCAGATTGTCTATTAAAAAACTTTGCCAAGATTTCCCCGGCGAATATTGGCAAAAGCTAGATCAGAATTCTGCATATCCTTATGAGTTTGTTGACACACTAACTGAAAACGGATTTCTTGCTGCATTGATTCCTGAGCAATTTGGAGGCAGCGGTCTCAGCCTTGGAGCGGCGGCGACAATATTAGAGGAGATTCATAAATCAGGCTGTAACGGCGCAGCCTGTCACGCCCAAATGTACACCATGGGAACGATTCTAAGACATGGATCAGAGCAGCAAAAGCAACAATATCTGCCCCTAATTGCAAATGGCGAGTTGCGCATGCAGGCATTTGGAGTATCAGAACCAT
Source organism: Arenicellales bacterium (assembly GCA_965215945.1). Taxonomy (GTDB): domain Bacteria; phylum Pseudomonadota; class Gammaproteobacteria; order Arenicellales; family JAHEKD01; genus JAHEKD01. Next base: position 53,343 of record CBDCFC010000043.1, read on the forward strand.
CAAGTGGCACCGATACGACATCGCTAAAAACCATGGCAAAAAGGCAGGGAGATCATTACTTAATCAACGGCCAAAAAATTTGGACTTCTCGGGCTGAACATTCAGATCTAATGTTGTTATTGGCGCGTACCAGTGCGAAAGAGCAAAGCAAAAAACGCACCGCAGGTTTGTCCGTATTTTTGGTCGATTTGAGAGAGGAAAAAGACAAAACTGTTTTTATCAAGCCTATTTCAACGATGTTGAATCATGCGACAACTGAAGTCTTTATCGAAAATTTAAAAGTTCCGGCAAACAATCTAATCGGTGATGAAGGTCACGGATTTAAATATATTCTAAGTGGCATGAATGCGGAAAGGATTTTAATTGCGGCAGAATGTATTGGTGATGCCTATTGGTTCATTGATAAAGCGAGCCGATATGCCAGGGATAGAATCGTTTTTGATCGGCCGATCGGTCAGAATCAGGGGGTGCAATTTCCGATTGCGCGTGCCTATGCCGCGACTCGGGCGGCACAGCTGATGGTGGAAAAGGCCATTGCATTATACGAACAATCCGAGCCTTGTGGGGCTGAGGCGAATATGGCGAAACTGCTGGCAGCAGATGCCTCCTGGCAGGCCGCTGAAATGTGTTTGCAAACTCATGGCGGATATGGGTTCGCAGTAGAATTTGATGTTGAGCGTAAGTTCCGTGAAACCCGTCTTTACCAAATTGCACCGATATCAACAAATTTGATTTTGTCTTATCTGGCCGAGCATGTGCTTGAGTTGCCAAGATCGTATTAATCATGCCCGGTGCTTTAGCTGATATTCTTATCGTAGCGCTTGAACATGCTGTGGCGGCGCCATATTGTACGCGCCTACTGGCTGATGCCGGAGCCCGTGTCATCAAGGTCGAGCGGGCTGAAGGTGATTTTGCCCGTGGCTATGACAAAGCGGTGAAGGGTGAGAGCACGTATTTTACTTGGCTGAACTACGGTAAAGAATCACTAATATTAAACTTAAAAGCAGAAAGGGATTTTCAGCTATTGAAGCGAATATTGGCAAAAGCCGATATTCTGGTGCAAAATTTTTCACCGGGTAGTCTTGATCGACTAGGTCTGTCAAAAAATGCATTGGAATCGATTAACCCCAATCTGATCCATTGTGCGATTCGAGGTTATAGTGCTGATGGGCCTTATGCTGACAGGAAAGCTTATGATCTGTTAATACAGGCCGAATCGGGATTAGCCTATGTGACGGGCTCTGCTGACCAGCCCGGTCGGGTCGGTGTCTCCGTCTGCGATATCGCCACTGGACTCTATTCCTATGCCTTTATCCTGCAAGCTTTAATCGAGCGTCAATCCAGCCAAAAAGGGAAGACGATTGAAGTTTCAATGTTTGATGCAATGGCAGAATGGATGGCCGTACCATTGCTGCAATATGATTACTCCGGCAAGCAACCCAAACGGGTGGGGTTGAGGCATCCATCGATTGCGCCGTATGGTGTTTATACAACTCGTGATGGCTATGCCGTGCTCATTGCCATTCAAAACCAACCTGAATGGCTGCGTTTGTGTAAACAGGTTTTTGCTTGCCATGATTTATCCGAAAATGAAAAATTTGCCAGCAATGTGTTGCGGGTTAATAATCGTGAAGAGTTGGAAGTGATTGTTTCGAAATTAGTTGCGGCAATAGACTATCAGGATTGTATAGCCAGATTGAAGTCAGCTCAGATCGCTTTCGGCGATGTTAATGACATTGCCGGTTTGTCGGGCCATCCACATTTGCACCGCCGTGAGATTATGACTCAATATGGATCAATAAAAGTACCTGCATCACCAATTTCACCTTCAAATTCATCTGCGCTTCCCGACTGTCCGTTATTAGGGCAACATACCCGCTCGATTTTTGATGAGTTCTCCTAGCTTATGAGCGAGTACAGTTTAAGCCAGCAATTGGTATCTTTAATCAGGCAAAAACCTATAGAGCAATTCGACTTAGATACTGCTGCGCTGTTTGTGCTGGACGCGGTTGCAAATGCAATCGCCGGGCGCTCATCCGAGGCAGGAAAAATCGTGCTCGAGTGGGCAAAAGATCGTCAGGCGGATCAACAACGGTGTGCTTTTGCATTGGGGGCCTTAACGCATATTGTCGAGATGGATGACTTGCACCGCAAGTCAGTTACTCATCCAGGCTGTGTAGTGATTCCCGCTGTTCTTGCAATGGCAATAAAGTTGAATTTAAGTGGTCATGATATTTTAAGAGCTGTGTTGCATGGTTTTGAAGCTTGCACGCGAATGGGCTCGGCGGTGGGAACTGAGCATTACAAAATTTGGCACAATACAGCTACCTGTGGCCCATTCGGTTCAGCAATGGCAGTCAGCAGTCTTTTAAAATTGAACAAGAGCCAGACTGTTAATGCCCTTGGAAATGCGGGTACGCAGGCCAGCGGTTTTTGGCAGTTTATGGAAACCGGGGCAATGAGTAAGCACCTGCATGCAGGCAGAGCTGCGGAATCCGGCTTGCTGGCTGCTGAGTTGGCAGAGAAAGGTTTTACCGGCCCTTTGAAAATTATTGAAGGTGAAAAAGGCATGTTTGCCGGCATGTGCACCGACCCGAGTCCCGAAAAGCTTATAGAGAATAGCGATGATCGATGGCAATTGCATCAGACTTCGATCAAGCCCTGGCCCTCCTGTCGGCATACCCATCCGGTGATTGATGCGGCTTTAGAAATTACTAATGAGGTTGATATGAATACGGTCAAATCAATATCTATTGAAACCTATCAGGCGGCAGTCAATGTTTGTAATCGTACCCGGCCAAATTCACTTTATGAAGCAAAATTTTCTTTACAACATTGTGTTCTTGCCGCACTAATCGATGGAAAAGTTGACTTCAACAGTTTTAACAAACAATCCCGGCAGCGGATTGGAGAATGGATAAATTGTGTAGATGTTTCAGTAACAGAGAACTACGAATCAGCTTATCCAGATGCGTGGGGAGCTTGCGTTCTTATAAAATTTACTGACGGTACACAAATCAATGTCAGCCGCAGCAAATGCAAAGGGGATCCGGATATGCCTGTTAGTCATGATGAATTAATAGACAAATCAAAAATGCTGATGAGCTATGGCGGAATGAACGGTAACCAGACTCAAGCGCTGATCGATAATCTCTTATCTTTAAGTAAAAATAATAAGCTTTCGAGAGAGTTAATAACATCCATATTGACGACCGAGCATGAGTGAAGATTTCTTTAAAAAATGGATAGGCAAGCAAGTTATTGAGCACGATGTTCTCGGTCAAGGGCACATTGATCAATTTCTGGCGACGCTCAACACTGATTTAGTTGAAAATCATCATGCACCGCTTTTAGTTCATTGGTCGCTGTTTCCGGAACTTTGCAAAACGTCTGATCTAGGGCGGGATGGTCACTATATCGACGAACGTTTGTTTCCTCCTGTAGGTGACTATCGGCGTATGTGGGGAGGTAATGAGCTGCATTTTTACGGGCCGCTGTATGTCGGTGATGAAATAAAAAGGACATCAACGGTCACAGATGTTTTTTCCAAGCAAGGGCACAGTGGACATCTTGTTTTTGTAATTATTACACATGAGTTAACAGTCGCTGGCGAAAGCAAAATAACTGATAGACAAACTTTGCTATATCGACTTGTAGGGGGTTCCGCTGTAGATTTGTCTGCCGCCACTAAAATTGATAAAGCAAAGCACTGGCAATTCCAGCTAGAGGTGACTCCCGATCCGGTATTGTTATTTCGATACTCGGCCATAACATTTAATGGTCACCGTATTCACTATGATAGGCACTACGTCAAGAATGTTGAAAACTATCCTGATTTAATTGTGCATGGACCCTTGATAGCCACGCTGTTGATGAATTTAGCTATTTCACACTGTCCAGGCAGAAGTGTATTACATTATTCTTTTCGAATGTATTCACCAGCATTTGTTAACAAGCCACTGGTTTTAGCCGGTGATTATGATGATAAAAATGCAATCAAGCTGGTCGCATTTACTGAAAACCACAGGAAAGTTGCCAGTGCAATCGTAAAATTTGAGTAATAGTTGGTTTTTTATTAAAGTCGGGAAAGTACCGTTTTGAATTGATTAAGCTGTTACATGGGTAAAAAGATTAGCGCATTACAAATGGGTTTGCCATTGGCTCATCTGAAGTGTTAACCCAGATTGTTTTAGGTCGGGTGTAGTCATACATGGCCTGAAATCCACTTTCGCGGCCATATCCGGAACCTTTGAAGCCACCGAATTCAGCGATGGGTGAAACTACTCGATAGGTGTTCACCCAGATAATGCCAGCGCGAACAGCCTTGGCCACTCTTATCGAACGGGCGCTGTCTTTAGTAAAAATACCGGCCGCTAAGCCATGTTTGGTATCGTTTGCCAGTTGAATAACTTCTTCTTCGGTTTTAAAGCGAATAACACTCAAGACTGGGCCGAATAATTCAGTGTCTACAATTTTCAGGCTTTGGTTCGGGCATTCGATGATTGTGGGTTCATAAAATAAACCGTTGCCCATATTCTCGGGACGTTTACCACCGTGTAGTAATTTGCCTCCCTGAGATTGGGCATGCTCAACCTCCCGCTCAATATTTTCCAACTGACCAATTGTACACAATGGCCCCATTTGTGTTTCGTCAGCAAGTGGATCGCCAATTTTAATTTGCGCAGCTTGGCGTAACATTTTTTCTAAAAATTGATCGGCAATATCTTCGTGTAAATATAATCTTGAGCCAGCCACGCAACTTTGACCGGTGGCGCCGAAAATGCCCGCTATGGAACCGTTGACGGCACTTTCAATATCTGCATCATCAAAAACAATAAACGGTGACTTTCCACCCAGTTCCAAAGATACTTCGGCGAAGTTTTCGGCGGAGTTGTAAAGTACATGCCTGGCAGCAGTGGGTCCGCCGGTGAAACTGATTCGTTGCACTAACGGATGTGAAGTCAGCACTTTACCGCAAGGATCGCCATGACCGCTGATAATATTAACCACCCCCGGCGGGAAGCCGGCTTGTTCAATCAGTTTGCCAAATTCAAACATAGCCGCGGAAGCTTGCTCTGAAGCTTTCAAAACAACCGTATTCCCTGCAGCTAGCGCCGGGCCAATTTTGACCGCAACTAAAAAAAGCTGTGAGTTCCAGGGTACAACTGCTGCTACCACACCCAGTGGAACACGATCAGTAAAAACGAATAAATCCGGTTTATCAATGGGTAATGTTTGTCCGTGGATTTTGTCGACACAGCCTGCATAATAATGAAAGAATTCGGCGATATATTTTGCCTGCCATCGGGTTTCTTTGAGCATTTTGCCGGTATCAATAGTTTCAGTACGGCCTAATTCTTCCGACTTTTCAGCTAAAAGATCAGCCAGTCTGCGCAAATAGCGTCCTCTTTCTGTGGGTACGGCAGACGCCCAGGGACCTTCGATAAATGCTTGATGGGCTGATTCCACCGCTCGATTGACGTCTTCAGCAGTCGCTTCGGGAATATCCGCCCAGATCTGTCCGGTTGATGGATTTAGGCTTGTAAACCTTTTTCCATCACTTGAATTCACCCATTCACCGTTGATAAGCATTTGGTATGATTTTAATTCGGTCATGACGATGTCCTTTGTGTGTTAACAACCAGAATATTTGATCTTTTGGTATGACTTTTACTTATACAAGAGTTTAGCTTGATCGGTACTGATATTGTGCATCTTGTAAAAAATTATTGTATGTTTGTTCGACATTGACTGCCGAATAAGCGGTGGTTGTGGTATTTTACCGACACTCATTTATTATCGTTCGCGTAAGCGACAGAATACCACGGGCTTGTGCCGGGACCACTTTAAAAGTGTATATATCCCGGCCTTGCCCGTGGATGAATGAGTGTATATAGATTGAACATCGCTCCACTATAAAGCGCGATGTTCATCGGATCAGCCCAAAGGGCTGTTGCGGTAAGCACCCCGGGTTTACCCGGGGGAATCTATCGGTCGGTAAAATGGTTGAAGATTTTCTAAAACGTTAAAAATAAGTGAGAGACTCTGCAGAGTATAGAACAAGCTCAAATGGCACCCGCTACCAGTGGTATGGGCAGCGGGGGCCGGTGATTGTCTTAATCCATGGTCTGGGTTTGAATTTAGCGATGTGGCAATGGCAGGTTCCAGCATTGAGTAAAGACCATCGTGTTTTGTGTTATGACTTGATCGGGCATGGTGAAACACCAGCCACTGAAAAAGAACTAAACCTGAAACTGTTTTCAGGGCAGCTCCGGCAGTTGTTAGATGAGTTGCAAGTTAAATCTTGTGCAATTATTGGATTCTCATTGGGAGGGATGATCGCCAGACGATTTGCCATGGATTACCCTGACTATTTAACCGCATTGGTTATTTTAAATTCTCCACATGCACGTACTGTTGAGCAACAGCGGGCAATTGTCAAACGTGTAGATCAAGCAGAGGAACAAGGGCCGGCAGCGACTGTTGAAGCAGCACTTGTGCGATGGTTTACTGATGAATTTCGAAATTCAAACAAGCAAGTGATCGATTTGGTCAGACAGTGGGTATTAACGAATAACCACGCCAGCTATCCCCAAAGTTACCGTGTTTTGGCATTAGGTGTTGATGAACTCGTTGCCCCTGATCCACCAATACAATGCCCAACATTAGTAATGACAGCAGAGGATGATTTTGGCCAGCCCGCAGCCATGGCCAGTGCTATCGCGGCTGAGATTCCCGGTGCAAAATGTATTGTTGTGCCCAGACTCAGACACATGGGTTTGGTAGAAGCGCCAGAGATCTATAATCAGGCTTTAACCAGTTTCTTTGGAGAAAATCTTACTCATTCTTAATACCATAAATGTATAAAATTCAATAAACTCACGTAGATGCAGACGACGAAAATTACAGATTAAGTTTTATGGAATTGTAAATTTAATAATTCACTGGCGGAGAAAAAAATGAAATTTCAGTTAGCGATAAACATGGAACGAATCACGGATGAGCATGACATGCGTGATGTAGAAAGGCATACACTGGAAATGGTGCAGATGGCAGAAGCAGGTGGGTTTAGAATCGCCTGGGCGGCTGAGCATCATGCGCTGGAAATGACGATTGCCCCTAATCCATTTCAAATCCTGACTTGGTGGGCGGCGCATACAAATACCATACGGTTGGGTACAGCAGTCGCCGTAGCGCCTTATTGGCACCCTATTAATTTAGCAGGTGAGGCAGCCTTGCTCGATCTGTATAGCGGTGGGAGGTTGGAATTTGGCATTGGCTCTGGTGCTTACCAGCGTGAGTTTGATCGAATGTTTCCCGGGTTGAAACAAACGGAGGGCTGGCGCTACATGAACGAAATGTTACCCGTGGTCAAAAAGCTTTGGCAAGGGGATTATGAACACAATGGTGAATTCTGGAAATTTCCATTATCAACATCTGTACCCAAGCCTGTGCAAAAACCACATCCGCCAATTTGGGTGGCTGCTCGTTCACCGATTACCTATGATTACGCCGTGGAGAATCACTGCAATATCATGTCCTGGCCGCTGACACGTGATATGTCCGAAGTTGAACTTTATAAGCAGAGATTCGACGATGCTTTGGAAAAGTTCCCCGACGCTCCCCGGCCTACGTTTGCGATGATGCGCCACACGGCGCTATACAGCCATGAAGACGATTGGGAGATTCCGGTTAAAGCAGCCCAGCGCCAACTTTCACAGTTTGAAAACCTATTCAAAAACTTGGGTGATGTAGAGAATGGTTTCCCTAAGGCAATTGATTTTTCAGAACTGGAGAACCGGGCTGAATACGATCCTAAAATGCTGCATGAAAATCTCATGTTTGGCACACCTGATCAGGTGGTAACCAAACTCATGCGATATCGGGATCTTGGAGTGGATGAATTTATCTATTACGCCAGCATGGGTCTTGGCATGAAGGAACAAAAGCGTTCGCTGGAATTATTCTGCAAAGAAGTTATGCCTGCATTTTCTTAAGTAGTTTTGATAATGCGGTAAATACTGGGGATGATTTTATGTTAGCGTATTACGTCTTCGACAACCCAACCCTCATCGGTCAAATTAAGCTTTACCGTTTGTTTTTGATACACCCAGTCACGTTTTTCGCTAGCAATCTTCTGGATTAAGGTTTTAACTTGAAGCTGCTTAGCGGAGGGTAATTTTCTGGCCTGCATTTTTTCGAATGCTTCCAGCCACTTCAGCAGTTTTCTTTGGTTGGCCTTGAATGTGATTTTATAATCCGCAATGGATTCGGTTTCAGAAATCTCTTCCAGTTTTGTAATTTCAAGTTCACCTGAACAAAAAGTGGTTGTGTTAAATTCTAAAAACTCGGGTTCATTAACAAAAAAAGCATTTAGTTGACACTCGCGCTTCATGAACTCGCTTTCGCTTTTTTCCAGTGCCAATTTTGTTTTTTTCTCAGTGCTGGCACACGCGGTTAGTAGTCCGATAGCGGCTGCGAGTAATAAAATTCTTATCATATTTCTAAAAATCCTTTATTGGATCAACGCCATACGTAAACGGCGTGATCACACATTTTTTTGTATTATAAATTAAAAACGAGGATATATTTTCACTCAAATTTTGTTATTCTCATTGACTTGACACCAGTGGGATGAAGTTCAGAAATGGCGGAAATCAAAAAGCTTTTAGTCGCTAATCGAAGTGAGATTGCGATCAGAATATTTCGTACAGCAACCGAATTGGGTATTCGCACCGTCGCACTTTATACCCACGAGGATCGTTACGCCCTGCACCGATTTAAAGCTGATGAAGCCTATTTGATTGGTAATCCTGGCGAGCCGATTAAGAATTATTTAAACATTGATGAAATAATTCGTATTGCCAAAAAATATGATGTTGATGCAATTCATCCTGGTTATGGTTTTTTATCTGAAAACCCGGCATTTGCAAAAGCCTGCCGGGATAATGACATCATTTTTATTGGTCCCAGCACTAAAACTCTTAAATCTTTAGGCGATAAGGTTAGTGCCAGAACACTTGCCTTAAAAGCGAAGATCCCGGTTTTAGGTGGTAGTGATAGTGCATTAGCCAGTCTTAAACAGGCACGACAATATGCGGCTGAAGTGGGGTATCCAGTCATTCTCAAAGCTGCTCACGGCGGTGGCGGTCGTGGAATGCGTGTCGTCAACTCCGATGAAGAACTTGAAACAGCATTCGAGATATCACGCCGCGAATCACTAAATGCATTTGGCAGTGATGAAGTTTTTATTGAAAAGTTTATTGAGAAAGCCAAACACATTGAAGTACAGTTACTCGGCGATGAACACGGTAATTTAGTGCATTTATATGAGCGTGATTGTTCGGTACAGCGACGTCACCAAAAAGTTATCGAGATAGCGCCATCACCGAATCTGTCAGATGAACTACGAATGCAGATCTGTGCGGCAGCAGTAAAGATCGGGCAACAAGCCGATTATGCTAATGCTGGCACGGTAGAGTTTTTAGTTGATGTCAAAGCCGGCAAGTTTTACTTCATCGAAGTTAATCCCCGTATTCAGGTTGAGCACACCGTTACCGAAGAAGTCACTGGAATTGATATAGTTAAATCGCAGATCATGGTGGCGCAGGGCGGGTATTTATCGGATGCCAGTATCGGTATTAACCAACAGTCGGATGTTCAGTGTATAGGTTTTGCGATTCAGTGTCGGGTGACGACGGAAGAACCTGAAAACAATTTCATGCCTGATTATGGCCGGATCACCCATTATCGTTCGGCATCAGGTATGGGTATCCGGCTTGATGCCGGCAGTGCTTTTTCAGGTGCGATTGTTAATCCTTATTACGACTCCATGCTGGTCAAGGTTACTGCACGTGGGCGCTTATTTGCTGATGCAATCAAACGTATGCAACGGGCACTGAGGGAGTTTCGAATTCGTGGAGTTAAAACTAATATACGTTTTTTAGTTAAACTGCTAGGGCATGAGGTTTTTCTGGCCGGCGACTGCACTACGCGGTTTATCGATTCCACACCAAGTTTATTTGAGCTTGTGTCTCGCCAAAATCGTGCTAGCCGTTTGCTTACCTATATCGCCGACGTCATTGTTAATGAAAATGAAACCGTAAAGGGTCGAGAAGTTGCTACACGGAGAACGCCTGCCCAGATACCAAAACTGGATGTTGTCAGCGAACTGCCAAAAGGCACGCGTGATGTATTTCTTGATTTGGGGGCAGAGGAATTTTCTAGCTGGATTTTAAAGCGAAAGCGTCTGCTGATTACCGATACAACCATGCGGGATGCACATCAATCGTTATTGGCGACTCGAATGCGCACCGATGACTTGCTCAATATTGCCGAAGCTTATGCACGTTTGACGCCGGATTTATTTTCGTTGGAAATGTGGGGTGGCGCAACATTCGATACCAGCATGCGGTTTTTGAAAGAATGTCCCTGGCAGCGACTGGTAGATATGCGTAAACGTATTCCGAACATTTTATTCCAAATGTTATTACGTGCATCCAGTGCTGTTGGCTACTCTAATTTCCCGGACAACGTCGTCAAGTCGTTTGTTTATGAATCAGCCCAGGCCGGCATCGATGTATTCAGAATATTTGATGCATTAAATTGGCTGCCAAATATGAAAGTAGCCATCGAAGCAGCTAATAAAGTCGGGTGCAATTGCTGAAGCAACTATTTGTTATAGCGGTGATATTTTAGATCCGGCCAGGACAAAATATGATTTGAACTATTATCTGAAAATGGCCAGGGAACTCGAGGCCATGGGCGCACACATTCTTGCCATTAAGGATATGGCAGGTTTATGCAAACCGGATGCAATCGGAATCTTAGTTAAGGCTTTAAAACAACAAATCGGTATTCCGATTCATTTTCATACTCACGATACCGCAGGCATTCAGGCCGCGACGATTCTCAACGCCAGCAAAGCCAAGGTGGATATTGGCCGATGCCGCTTTAGCACCTTTTTCTGGCGGCACCTCACAGCCTAATCTCAACACTATAGTTGAAGCACTTAAATTTACGTCACGGGCGACTAAACTTGATATCGATGCCTTGGATCAACTCGCCGATTACTGGCGAGCTGTGCGTGAGTTTTATACACCATTTGAAAGCGAGACACTGCCTGCTACTGCAGATTTATACAAACATGAAATGCCAGGTGGCCAATACACTAATCTTTACCAGCAGGCCAGGGCATTGGGGTTTGGCTGATCAGTGGCAAAAAGTCTGTCAAGTTTATGCCGATGTGAACCAGTTGTTTGGTGACATTGTCAAAGTGACGCCGAGCTCCAAAGCAGTGGGTGACATGGCGTTGTTTATGGTGGCTAATGATTTAACCACTGCTGATGTGCTTGACCCTAAACGTGAGCTGGCCTATCCGTCATCAGTTGTAGATTTAATAAGTGGTCGCATGGGTAAACCGTATGGCGGTTTTCCAGCTAAAGTTAAAAAACGCATTCTGAAAGATACGAAACCACTTAGAGGGCGTCCAGGTTCCACACTAAAACCAGTGAACTTTATTGATGAAGCTGAAAAAGTAATGGAATTAACCGGCAAGCCGCCAACCAGGCGCGATGTACTGTCGCATGTTATGTATCCCAAAGTTTACGAAGATTATGTCAACCATCGAAAGCGATACGCAGATACTTCACGCCTGCCAACCCCGGTTTATTTCTATGGTCTGAAACGAAACGAAGAAGTCGCCATTGAGATCGAAACCGGTAAAACGCTGATCATCAAATCATTGGCAATCAGTGATCCCACTGCTGAGGGAAAGCGAACGGTTTTCTTCGAGCTTAATGGACAACCCCGTGAAGCGACAGTGGTTGACCGCTCATTGGTCGTCACCGAGACCGCTCATCCCAAAGCCGACGAAATGATCCTGCGCAAATGGTTCTTCCATGCCGGGTATGGTCGTGAATGTGGCAATCAAAAATGGCGATAAGTCAAAAAGGGCCAAAAACTGTTGACCCTTGAAAGCCATGAAAATGGAAACTATTTTGTATGCTGAAACAGCGGGCTTGGTCAATGAAGTTATGGTTGCGGTGGGCAGTCAAGTTCAGACAGGGGATTTATTAGTTAAGTTGGATATTTAAAAGCGCATATGGAGAATCGATTTGAAAAGCCTAATCTTTAGGTCTTTTTAGAAACAATCCCAGGGTAATAATGAAAATTACGACTGCAGCCAGCCAGAAATATCCACCCAGCATTTGTTTGATATTATTTCTTTCGAGTAAGAAATAAACTAAAAATGTTAACCAAAGTGTTTGTGCGATAAGATGAAAAATCTTCATGGTTACTATATGCCTATGAATTAGCAAGTATCAGGGCCATGGACTTTTGGAAAAAAACGCTATTGTCTTGCGCTAATCGCTCTAATTCATCAAAGTGGTCATCATCGGGCACATCGTAGCGTTCCATTACTCGCTCACTGGTTCTGAATTTATCAGCGTAATCATTTGATTGCCGAAGAAACTCATCGGTTTCACCACCGCCGGCGACGACCAACTGAGGTGCATTCGTCAAGGGCGGAATAAAGGTAGGGCTCTCAGCTCTAGCTTCAGCAATATCCATTTGCAGGCCTTCATTCAGTGATGTATGAACCAGTGGTTCAAGTTCGAAAATGCCTGAAATCGGTAGCCCTGCTTTAATTAAGTCTGCAGGAATGGCAGAATCAAAAGCCGACCAATCTGTCGGCCATCATCATTGCTGTCAAATGACCACCGGCAGAATGACCCATGACAAAGACTTTTTCTTTTGAAAAACCTAAATCATCTGAGTTATACCAATTCCAGGCGATCGCTTTTCTGATTTGGGGTGGAATTTGCCCTATGTGTACAGATGGCGTCAGGTTATAGTTCAATATCGCACTGAAACACCGTGTTTGATAAATGCTTCAGTAACAAAACCATACATATTCTTATCGCCGCGTTGCCAATAACCGCCGTGAATATAGACTAGCAGCGGGCCATTTCGATCACCGCCAGAAAAAAAGTCCAGTTTTTCTCGTTCGCTCTCACCATAAGCCAGATTCATTTCCTGCTCCGCTTGACTCAGCATGGGCAGCGCTGCGGATGATCCATCGCTCAACTAACTCCGGGAAATCAGGGCCTCGACGAGCCACCAAGTTGTATTGGGC
>CBDCFC010000044.1:0-48179 GCA_965215945.1 Arenicellales bacterium
AACCTCTTCCATGGTTTCCTCGGCGACTTCGCGAGCTTTTTCACAGCCGCTGGCAATCACATTTCTGACCAACGACGGATCTTCCTCATAAGGTTGGGCCCGTTCCTTTAAAGTTCGTTGCTCATTGATTATTGAATCGATTAAAGGTTTTTTACAGTCTATGCAGCCGATACCAGCTGTCTTGCAGCCATCCACGGCCCAGGTTTTGATTTCATCATTGGAATAAGTTTTGTGTAGATCCCAAACCGGGCATTTTTCAGGATCACCTGGATCATCTCTACGAACCCGAGCCGGATCGGTTGGCATGGCTTTTATTTCTTTATTGATACGATCTTCGTCATCACGCATAAAAATAGCGTTATTATAAGACTTGGACATTTTCTGCCCATCTAACCCCGTCATACGCGACGCTTCAGTTAACAGCGCTTCCGGCTCAGCTAAAATAACTCTGCCACCACCTTCCAAATACCCAAACAAGCGTTCTTTATCACCTAGGGTAATATTTTGTTGCTGTTTCAACAATTGATGCGCATTTTCCAACGCAGTTTCTTGCCCTCGCTCGATGTAGGCTGTACGTAAGCGTCTGTATTCGCGGGCATTTTTCTTGCCCATTTTATCAATTGCTGATTCAGCCTTTTCAATAAAGCCCTCGTCACGGCCATAAAGAAAATTAAAACGCCTGGCAATTTCACGGGTCAATTCCACATGTGCCACTTGATCATCACCGACGGGTACAAAACTGGCTTTATAGATCAAAATATCAGCACTTTGCAATAATGGATAACCTAAAAACCCATAAGTTGATAAATCTTTGCCAGAAAGTTTTTCCTGTTGTTCTTTATAGCTAGGCACTCTTTCAAGCCAGCTAACCGGTGTTATCATCGACAATAATAAATGGAGTTCGGCATGTTCCGGTATTTGTGATTGAATAAACAGTGTAGCACGTGATGGATCCACCCCTGCGGCCAGCCAGTCTATAACCATATCCCAAACATTGTCCTCCATTTGCCCGGGGGTATCGTAATGCGTAGTCAGGGCATGCCAATCAGCCACAAAGAAAAAACTATCGTATTCATGTTGAAGATTAATCCAGTTTTTTAAAACGCCGTGATAATGGCCAAGATGTAGTCGTCCGGATGGACGCATGCCTGAAAGTACGCGTTCGGGTTGTCCGAGTAAAGCCATGGTTTATTGTATCAAGATTAAAAATTTAAGTTTGAAGGAATTCCGTATCACCCCGACCCTGGCGTATCACCTCGGGTTGTTGCTGTGTCATGTCCAGCACAGTAGTTGGTTCCATTTCGCAGGCTCCGCCATCAATTATTAAATCAACCTGATGCTCCAGTTTTTCTCGAATTTCGTAAGCATCATTCATGGGCAGGTTACGACCGGGCATTATTAATGTGGTTGTATAAATTGGCTGTCCCAATTCACTTAATAGCATTTGCACTATCGCCGAATCCGGAACACGAAGACCGATAGTTTTACGTTTTTCCCATTGAAGCCGTTTTGGCACTTCTTTTGTAGCAGGCAGAACAAACGTATATGGCCCCGGAGTAATCGACTTGAGTAAACGATATTGTTCATTAGAAACTTTAACGTAACGGCTTAATTGTGATAAATCGCTGCACATTAAGGCAAATTCATGCGCCTCATCCAACCGGCGAATTTTACGAATTTGATCGAGTGCCTTTTTGTCGCCGATATGACAGCCCAAGGCATAGCAAGAATCCGTGGGATAAACAATAATTCCACCAGCGTCAAGAATCGTTACAGCTTGTTTGATTAACCGCAACTGAGGGTTTTCAGGATGAATCTGGAAGAACTGGGCCATCAGTTGAAATTATTCAAATAAGAAAATAACCAAAGTATCCCAAAACAACTAAACCGATTTGCAGAATAATATTGGCCGTTACCCCTGCAACCACATCATCCAGCATTATCCCTAAACCCCCTTTGACTGTTTGGTCCAGCATTTTTATTGGCCAGGGCTTCCAGATGTCTAGCAAACGGAATAAAAGAAACCCAGCGACCACCATGGTCCAGTGTTGCGGCAAGGAATACATAGTGATCAAATAACCGACAATCTCGTCCCAGACAATGCTTGGGTGATCATGGACTTTCAATATTTGAGTGGCCGTTTTGCAAATCAGTATGCCGATTAAGAATAACGCCATAAATGTTATCCAGTATGATGCGGCATCAAAACCGGATATAAAAATATAAATCGGAACGGCGATTAAAGTTCCAAATGTACCTGGTGCCTTGGGAAGCAGGCCGGAACCAAAGCCTGTTGCCAAGATTAAAACCGGGTGCTTGGACAGCCAATTAAGCGGAATAGGTTTAGCCATTATTATTGTTCTTTAGAAATTCTGTGGACTTATTTAAGCGGCATCAACTTCGGCTTGACGAAGTTCTTTAGCAACCCTGTCGAGCACTCCATTAACAAACCGATAGCTTTCTTCTGCTCCGAACACTTTAGTCAATTCGATTGCCTCATCAAGAATAGATTTGTATGGAATAGATTTTTCATATTCGAGCTCGTAAGCGCCAAGCCTTAAAATTGCCCGCTCGACGGGATCAATATTATCAATGCCTCGCTTAATATATTGCGACAAATGGTCATCGACTTCAAGATGGTATAAAGGGACATTACGAATCAAATGACGAAAGTAATCAAGGTCAACTTTGCTCAAGTCATGGGCCTCAATAAAATGTGTCTCTATGTCGGCCGGATCTTGTTCCGTAAGATCCCACTGGTACAAAGCTTGTACCGCATTGCGTCTTGCCAAATGTCGACTTTTACTTGCCATAATCAGGCCTGTTAATATTCCTGATCAATTTTATACCTATCAACAAGGTTTTAACAATGTTTTTAATCGCTAGCGAGGGTTAAATTCCCCGTGGCTTGCCACGGGATAACATGCATAGCAAAATAGATACCCCGCCGTTTACGGCGGGGAGTTTCATTTTATCTCATGTAATACGTTTAAAGTCTTGATGGCCGCTGCTGCCGCTTCAGCTCCTTTATTACCTTTTTTGCCACCTGCTCTCGCATAAGCTTGCTCGCCGTTTTCAACAGTCAATACCCCATTTGCAACAGGCAAATTAAATTCCAGGGATACATCAGTCAGTCCTCGACAACATTCTCTTGCAACATAATCAAAATGTGCGGTTTCTCCACGCACCACACAACCTACCGCAACCACAGCATCACAACCTTTCTGGGCAAATGCTTTTGCTACAATCGGTATTTCGTGCGCGCCGGGCACCCAGGCGACAGTCAAGTTTTCTTCGCTGACTCCTAAATTAATTAGCTCTTCAGTTGCACCGGCTAATAACTTAGATGTAACCGACTCATTAAAGCGGCTAACAACTACAGCAACACGTGCATTTTTTATTTTTTTTTCCCCGATGATGGTTTTCACTTTCAATCTTTTATTGGGTTGTTAACAAACTCGATGATTTCAAGACCAAACCCCGATAAACCATGCATTTTTCTTGGTGTGCCGATTACTCGCATTTTTTTAACACCAACATTGGCAAGAATCTGACTGCCAATACCAAGCATACGCCAATCAGTAATTTCGTCATTGTTTACATTGGATTCCAGATCGCTCAATTTCTTTAAGAAACTTTGTTCATTATTTTGCTGGTTAAGTAAAACCACTACGCCTTTGCCGGCCGTCGCGATCATATTCAACACCTTATCCAATGGCCGGGTTTGCGGGTGTTCCAATACATTAAAAATATCTGACAAACCATTAGTGGCGTGAACTCTTACTAATGTACTATCATCAATACCTATGTCGCCAAAAACAATAGCCAAGTGATTCTGGTTGTCCGTGATATCACGGTACATCATTGCCTTGACTGTGCCATAGCGTGTGTCAATAACATGTTGAGCAACTCTTAAAACAGTTGGTTCTTGCTCTAATCGATAGCGAATCAAATCGGCGATGCTACCAATTTTAATATCATGCTGTTTGCCGAATTCGATCAAATTAGGCAGCCTGGCCATACTGCCATCTGGATTTAAAATCTCACAAATCACACTGGCAGGTTCTTTGTTACAGATACGAGCCATATCCACCCCTGCCTCTGTATGGCCGGCACGGGACAATACCCCTCCGGGTTGAGCCATCACTGGAAAAATATGTCCCGGCATGACAATATCATCAGGTTTTGCATCAGGCTTGACTGCCGCCAAGACTGTTTTGGCACGATCTGAGGCTGATATTCCCGTTGTTACTCCCTCTGCCGCCTCAATTGAGGCCGTAAAATTGGTAGAGTAGCGTTCGTTGTTATTGTTTACCATTAAAGGCAGCTTTAATTGCTGGCATCGTTGCTGCTCCAGGGTTAAACAGATTAGTCCCCTGCCGTGCAGCGCCATGAAATTAATTGCCTCGGGAGTTATGGATTCGGCCGCAATAATCAAATCACCCTCATTCTCACGGTCTTCATCATCGACCATGATCACCATTTTTCCTTGACTGAAATCCTCAAGGACTTGTTCGATAGGGCTAATCAATAAGTCACTATTGTTACTAACTAGGTCTAATTTAGTCGTCATTCGAATTCCTAAATTGGTTTAACCGCTCTACATAGCGTGCAATCATATCAACTTCTATGTGCACTTTTGAATTTAAAGCATACTCCCTAAAAACAGTCATCTCAAGGGTATGAGGAATGATGTTAACTGAAAATATTGTATCATCGTCCGTATCCTCAACCTGATTGATAGTAAGACTAACCCCATCGATAGCCACAGAGCCTTTTTCAGCAATGTAACGTCCGTGTTCAGTCATTCTAAAATCAAATCGAACTGAACGATCATCTTTTTCTATGTTTGCCACTGTTGCCAACCCATCAACATGACCTGAGACAAGATGACCGCCAAAACGTGTGTCCGGCAGCATTGCTAATTCAAGATTAACCGATGTTTCTGGCTGATAATGTCGTATTAGGGTGCAATTTAATGTTTCATTAGAAACATCAACTTTGATGATATTTTTATTTTGTTCAGTAACGGTTAGACAGCATCCGTTGACAGCAATACTGTCTCCCAATTGAATTCGCTGTTTAGCCAAATCCGCACAATCGAAATAAAGCGAACAGTCAGATGCGTGGGGTTCTATGCGTGTCACCTTACCGACAGCCTGAATGATTCCGGTAAACATGGAGGTTACCTTACCCTAAGAATTAATCGCAAGTCATCACCTATCATGCGTTGGTCAAACCAACTGACTTTCTTCTGTTGCGACAATTTCTCCAACCCAGGAATATTAAACATGCCACGGGCTGCATCACCCAGTAAGGTTGGTGCCAAATAAATGACGAGTTCATCGACCAGGTCTTGTTTTAAAAACTCACCTGTCAAAATATGCCCGGCTTCTATATGCAGTTCCCAGATGCTCATTGATGTCAGTGTATCAAGTACGGCGGTTATACTTAAGCGCCCATTTTCCGAGTCCAGTTGTATAACGGAAGCACCTTTATCTTTTAAGCGTAAAGCTTGCTCACCATTTTCCGCCTCACAAGTAAAAATCAGAATTTCACCTTTAGATTCAAATAATCGGGAGTTAACTGGTGTTCGCAACTTTGAGTCCAGGATTATTCGAATGGGCTGGCGTTCACAGCTATCAATTCTTACAGTAAGCCGGGGATCATCTGCCAATATGGTATTAATACCCGTCAAAATGGCTGCACTTTGCGCCCTGAACTTATGCCCATCCAGTCGTGCGAATTCGCCTGTAATCCACTGACTCTCTCCGCTAGCCATTGCTATACGACCATCAAGGCTTGCAGCTGTCTTTAATCTAATCCAGGGCCTGAATTTTTCATGTAAGCTAAAAAAACCTTTATTCAGTTCTCGTGCCTGGTCTTCCAGCAAACCTACATTAACGATAATACCGGCCTGTTTGAGTTTATCTAGGCCAGAACCATTAACCCTAGGGTTAGGATCAGTTGAGGCAATGATAACCCTAGAAATACCTGCTTTGATTAACGCATCAGAACAAGGCGGTGTGCATCCTTGGTGTGAACAAGGTTCAAGTGTTACATAAGCCGTTGCTCCAGTCAGGCTCGTACTGGCTTGATAAATGGCATGGGCTTCTGCATGTGGCCCGCCGGCTTTTTGATGCCATCCTTCTGTCAGTATTTCATTGTCCTTAGCAATTACGCAGCCGACTCTGGGGTTTGGATGGGTAGTATATAGACCTCGATAAGCAAGCTTGAGGGCCCTGGCCATGTGCTGATGATCTTGCGCAGTAAACATTATGCGTTTCTCTGGCACTAGTTGCGGGATCTCTTTGGAGAGACTCCTTGCTGCAGCACAGGGATCTCGGCATGAAGCCACTGGAAATTATAAGAATCATGACAAAAAAGACTTGCACTGTAATCGTTAACCGGGAAATGAATGACGTTTTCAAAAGAGTGATTGGTCATGGAGATGCCGGCACAAAACGGTGAACTTAGTATGTTTACTGCGTTATTATTTTTTACTATCACTTTGCTCTAATAAAGACAACTGGTCTTTTCGTGCATCGGGATGAGGTTGTTGTATTAAACGTTCTACTTCATCACGGAATGCATCTAAATCCTGAAAACGCCGATATACGGAAGCAAAACGAATATAGGCAACCTCATCCAACTTTGCTAATTCCTGCATAACTAACTCACCGACATGCTGGCTGGAAATTTCACGCTCGCCGCTCGACGTTAAAGTGCGCATTATCTTATGAATAGCACTATCCACCGCTTCGATATCAACGGGTCTTTTTTGTAACGCTATCCGAAAACTCTTACGCAACTTTTCTTCATCAAACGGCTCTCGGCTATCGTCATTTTTAATGACATGTGGCGGCCGTAATTCTGATCGCTCAAAGGTAGTAAACCGTTCATTACAAGCCTGACACTCACGCCGCCTTCTGACCATATCCCCGTTATCGGCCAGTCGGGAATCGATTACCCGGGTGTCGTCAGATGTGCAAAAGGGACATTTCATAATGGTTCATAAGCTAGGGCAAAGCGTCGAACTCCGCACCTTCCTTCTCTGGCGGCAATAAATCCTCGCGCTTGATACCGAGTTGTAACACTACCGGGCTGGCGATAAAAATTGATGAATACGTTCCAACTAAAATACCAATGAACAAAGCGATTGAAAAACCTTTAATGACTTCACCGCCTAATAACAGCAAAGTAACGACGACTAACAATGTTGTCACAGAAGTCAGAATAGTACGACGTAAAGTTTGATTAACTGAACTATTCATAATGCTGACTGGAGTACCTTTACGCAATTTACGGAAATTTTCTCGAATTCGGTCAAATACCACAATGGTATCGTTGAGAGAATACCCAATAACAGCCAATACAGCAGCCAATACAGATAGCGAGAATTCAAATTGAAATAATGCAAATACACCCAAAGTGATAATGACATCATGCACTAGCGCCACAACTGAACCGAGCGCAAAACGCCACTCAAAACGAAAGGCAACATATAACAACACACCGATTAAAGTGTAAATCATTGCCAAGCCACCCTTTTCTGTCAGTTCTTCGCCCACCTGTGGACCCACGAATTCAATTCGTCGCATTTGTACCGAACAGGCAGATGTCGATCCATCGCTGTTAATACATTGCTGCTGGGCTCCCTGTGTGACTGCTTCTGATGCAATTTGCTCAGAAAAAGGAACCCGCAAAGCCTCCATGACTTCAGTACTGACTTGCGCTGCTTTTTTCTCTGTTGCGGGCAAACGGATCAATAAATCATTGGCGGTGCCAAAATACTGAACGATAACATCATCAAACTCCGCCTGGGTTAATGCATCTCGTACTTGCGCAATTTCAGCAGGCTCTTGATAAGACACTTCAACCAATGTGCCACCGGTGAAATCAATACCAAAATTTAAACTCCGGACAACCAATAAAACAATACTCAAAATAACCAAAGCGATGGATAAAAATAGCGGCAAGCTTTCGTTTGCCCAAGAAGTCAATAGCGGTATCTTGCTTAAAAAATTCCATATCTATACCGTCAGGGTTTTAAGTTTTTTATTGCCGTACAGCCAATTGACAATGACACGCGTGAGAATGATTGCAGTGAACATCGAAGTCAAAATACCAATACTTAAGGTGATGGCAAAACCTTTAATTGGTCCGGTGCCAAAATTAAACAACAGTACGGCTGCAATCAGAGTCGTTATGTTTGCATCCAGAATGGTTGAGAAAGCCTGCTCATAGCCCTTATGAATTGCTTGCTGTGGCGACGTTTTATTGCGTAATTCTTCTCTTATCCGTTCAAATATCAACACATTGGCATCCACTGCCATACCGACCGTTAGCACGATACCGGCGACGCCTGGAAGTGTTAAGGTTGCCTGGAAAACAGACAATACAGCGATTAACAATACCAGGTTCATCACCAGCGCAAGATTAGCAATCAAACCAAATTTACGATAATAGAAAACCATAAACGCCAATACTAAGGCCAGGCCTATTAGCACGGAACGCACACCTTGGCGAATATTTTCCCTGCCCAGACTGGGGCCAACGGTGCGCTCTTCGACGATTTCTATCGGTGCGGCAAATGCACCCGCTCTGAGCAACAAGGACAAATCCTTGGCCTCTTCGGTGCTGTCCAAACCCTCGATTTGAAAACGTTTGCCCAACTGATCACGTATAACCGGGGCTGTAATGACTTCCTCAATGATTTGCCGATCTTTAACGACTTGGCCATCAGCACCGATTATAGGATTACCATTATCATCAAATCGAGTTTCTGTTCTGACTTCGTTATAAACGACTGCCATACGCTTACCGATGTTTTCACTGGTCACACGTTGGTTAATAGATGCGCCACGTGAATCAAGTGTAATACTAACAATGGGTGAGCCGCTCTGAGTATCAATACTGGCCCCTGCATCAATAATGTTTTCACCAGAATAAATAACCGGGTTTTTTAAAACAATTTGCCGGCCATCGCGCATTTCATACAGTGCTGATCCTGCCGGCACGGAGCTGGCTGTCAATGGGCCGTTGTAGGATTCATTAACCAGCTTGATTTGCAGGGTTGCAGTGCGACCAAGAATTGATTTGGCCCGTGCTGTATCTTGAACGCCGGGCAATTGCACCACGATTCGATTGTCACCCTGTTTTTGCACCAATGGCTCGGCCACACCCAGTTCATCGATGCGGTTACGAAGCGCTGTGATGTTCTGATCCAATGCAAATTCAGACATCGAGACGATTTCAGATTCTCTGAGTTTATACTCGACGGTCAATGAATTTTCATCATCGCCAGGAATAGCTTCCAACTCTGGCAGATTTTCGCTGATTGTTTGTGAACCTGCGGTCTTGGCGTCGCTGGAATTAAATTCAATCGACAAATTACCCTGGGTGCTACTCTTAACAGATTTATATCTTGCTTTAGCTTTCCTCAACAAAGATTTGATTTCATTCGTTAATTCTTCGGTTTTTCGGGAAAAAATACTCTCTGTATCAACTTCCATCAAAAAGTGCACACCGCCTCTTAAGTCCAGGCCCAGATACATGGGCTTGGCCTGTAGCTGGCTTAACCAGGATGGAGTCGAAGGCAAAAGACTTAAGGCCTGAGTATATTTATTGCCGAGTGTCTGTTGCAGTATATTACGGGATTTAAGTTGATCTTCAGTATTGTTGAAACGAACCTCTATTCCAGTCTCAGTCAACCCCAATGATTTTAAATCAATCTGTTGAGCCGATAATTCAGCTTCGATCTGGTCAATTATTGCTGGATTAAGATCGTAGCCACGAGTTACACGAATCTGAATTCCCGGATCATCGCCAAACAAATTAGGCAAGGCATAAATCAATCCGGGAATAACCACTACAACCAATAGCAAGTATTTCCACCAGGGGGTTTTGTTTAACATTATTGTAGTTGAGAGTTAGTCTTTAAATACGTCATCCCGGACTCGATCCGGGATCTCTTTATATTTGTTAAACAGTACCTTTAGGTAACATTTGTGCAATTGATGCTCGTTGAACTTTTACAACAGTATTTTCAGCGATTTCTACACTTGCCACATTTTCGTCGATTTTTGTAACCGTTCCATAAAAGCCGCCTGCGGTAACGACTTCATCTCCTTCTTTGAGTGCGGCGACCATTTCTTTATGTTGCTTGGCGCGTTTTTGCTGTGGGCGGATTAACAAAAAGTAAAACAAGACAAAAATTAAGATCATCGGCAGCAAGCTGACAAAACCACCGGCTGCACCGGCGCCACCACCGGATTGCGCATAAGCTGTAGTAATAAATTCCATTTGAGTCTCCAAAAAAGTATTTATTCCAGGCAGGTTTTTTACCTTGCCGTTGGGACGGGCTATTATGCCACAAAAGAGTTAAACACAGACAACTCTAAACAGTCTGTAGATGCTGCCTGGCGGTTAAAAAATCAACCGAAAATTCTTCAAATTTGTCAGCCTCGATAGCTTTTCTAATCTCCCTCATCATTTGCTGGTAAAAATACAAATTGTGTAATGTACATAATCGGTGACCGGTAATCTCGTTAGCACGATGAAGATGGCGTAAATAGGCTCGGCTATAATTCTGACAGGTATAACACTGACAAGTTTCATCCAATGGTTTGGTATCAAATTGATATTTAGCGTTACGAATTTTAATATCGCCAAATCGGGTGAATAACCAACCATTACGGGCATTACGCGTCGGCAACACGCAATCAAACATATCAATGCCTTTGGATACGGCAAAAATGATGTCCTCAGGTCGACCCACGCCCATCAAATAATGCGGCGAATTAACAGGCATTGTTGGTGCTAAACTAGTAATGACTTCATTCATCATATCTGTGGGTTCACCGACAGATAAGCCACCTATGGCATAACCATCAAATCCTATTTCAGTCAAACCTGTTAAGGACTGTTGCCTTAAGTCCTTGTACATACCTCCTTGAATGATGCCAAATAATGCCGATTTAGAGCTGCCATGGGCTTTCTTACAACGCTCAGCCCAGCGTAGAGATAATTGCATTGACTCGGCAGCTTGATTTTCAGTAGCTGGATAGGCGGTGCATTCATCAAACTGCATAATGACATCAGCGCCAAGTTTTTGCTGAATATCAATCGAATCCTCAGGCGACATAAAAATAGTACTGCCGTCAATTGGTGATTTGAACTCGACGCCCTGCTCCTTTAATTTGCGAATTTCTGACAGGCTCCAGACCTGAAATCCGCCCGAATCCGTCAGTATCGGTTTATGCCAGTGTATAAAATCATGCAAATCACCGTGTGCCTGAATGACATCAGTGCCTGGTCGGAGCATTAAGTGAAACGTATTGCCAAGAATTATTTCAGCGCCTATGTCTTCGAGCTCCTCCGGCACCAGTGATTTCACTGAACCAGCTGTACCAACCGGCATAAATGCTGGTGTCTCCACGGTGCCTCTATCAAATATTAACCGGCCACGGCGGGACAGACCTGATTGGTTTATTAATTCAAATTTTAAAATATTAAAAACCTGCTTAGTTAATTCAGTGTACTTATAGTAAACGCTGTCATTGCGAAGGTGTGCGCTTGAATCTGGCTCTTGGGTGATGATGTAGTCAATTTCAACCAAAAGCCGTTGGATTGCTTCGCAAAGCTCGCAATGACAATGACTTGTATTCTAAGCCGTGTTATTGCTCATTTTCTAAAAACATCGCATCACCATAGCTAAAAAACCGGTAGCTTGAATTTACCGCGTGTTCATAAGCCTGCATCACTTTATCATAGCCGGCAAATGCACTGACCAACATCAACAATGTCGACTTAGGCAGATGAAAATTTGTTACTAGCGCATCGACAACATTAAATTCAAACCCGGGATAAATAAAAATATCGGTTTCGGCCGAGATCGGTTCTTTTAGTTTATTTATTTTATAAGCACTCTCCAGTGCTCGCACGGTTGTGGTTCCAACCGCGATTATTCTGCCTCCTGCTGTTCGGGTCTGAAGAATTTGAGTTATGACTTTGGAGCTTATTTCAAACCATTCTTTGTGCATTTTATGTTGAGTAATATCATCAACTCTAACCGGTTGGAATGTTCCCGCGCCTATGTGTAGAGTTAATTCTACGATTTCAATGCCTTTATTTTGAATCTTGGTCAGAATTTTATTGTTAAAGTGCAGACCTGCTGTTGGCGCAGCTACCGCACCTGCCTGTTTTGCATAAACCGTTTGGTAACGAGAATCATCGGTATTATCAAGACTGCGTTTGATATACGGCGGCAACGGTAAAGACCCATGTTGATCTAGCGCTGATTGTATGGACGTTTCCGGCAGTTCGATTTTAAAGAAAGAACCCACTTTTTGTTTTACGATAGCATTTACCTGGCTGGCTATTATTATTCGCTGCCCTTCTTTAATCGACTTGCTGGATTTGATTTGAACCAATGCCGTTGAGTTGTCCGTGATTCGTTCAAGCATGATTTCAACTTTCCCGCCCGTCGGCTTGGCGCCAAATAATCGCGCAGGAATAACCTTGGTGTTATTGATGACTAATAAATCGCCTGGATTTAGCAAATCAGGCAATTGGCTGAACTGCTTATCCTCAAGTCGATCACCAATGTATAACAATCTTGATTGTGTGCGATCAGCCGCTGGAACCTGGGCAATCAGTGATTCCGGTAAGTGATAATCAAATTGAGATAAATCCATGAATCAAGAAGAATGAAATAAAACGCTGATTTTACGAAAAACTGATTGCAATCGCTGAGCAAATTTAATAGTTTATATGTCCGCGTGCCGAGGTGGCGGAACTGGTAGACGCAGTGGATTCAAAATCCACCGGTAGCAATACCTTGGGGGTTCGAGTCCCCCCCTCGGTACCAAGACAATAATTAATAATAACAATTAGTTACGTTTATCTTTATCTCTTGCTGTCATTTCAAGTGTTTGCTTTACAATAAGAAATCGGTACAATAAGTGTACATTAACGGATTTTTCTCAGGCTGTTAAATCGCTACAATAATTAAAACTAAATCTGGAACCTGGACGGCCATTATTCGCCGTAAAGGCTGGCCAAAAGTCACAAAAACATTTCGCATAAAACGTGATGCAGAAGATTGGGCTAGAACCACCGAAGATGAAATTAGGCGCGAAATTTATGTGCCTAGAAGTCACTCGGAAAAATTAACACTTTCCAAAGCCCTGGAACGATATTTGAGAGAAGTTACGCCGACCAAGAAAGCTTCCACCCGAATAGCCGAATTTAAACGAGCCAATCTCCTTAAATCAAAGCTTGGGCACTACAGTCTTGCGTCCTTAAATGCTAATGTTATTGCAAAATATCGCGATAAACGTATAAGCGAAGGCAAAAGTGCAAACACTGTACGTTTAGAATTAGCTTTATTAAGTCACTTGTATACTGTTGCTATCCAAGAATGGAGGTTGGGATTACTTGCCAATCCCGTGCTAAATATAAGAAAGCCTAGACCAAGTCAAGGTCGCAATCGTCGACTAGTCGACAATGAAGAAAAACGACTGCTGGAAACCTGCGACGAACACAGCAATCCATTTTTTGGCTGGATCGTTCGCATCGCTTTATATACAGCCATGCGCCACGGCGAAATCATTTCACTCAAACGAAACCAGGTGAATTTAGAACGAAGTACAGTATTCCTTCTCGACACCAAAAACAACGAAGTACGTACCGTTCCACTCACGAACAAAGCCAAGGAGGTATTCAGACAAGTGTTGAGCCATCCTGTCAGGCCGATTGATTCAGATTTATTATTCTTCGGTGAGCCTGGTCGAGATGGAAAACGCCGGCCATATACTATCAATCGAGTTTGGGCTGAAGCGCTTGATCGTGCAGGCATAGAAGATCTAAGATTCCATGACCTACGCCATGAAGCCACCAGCCGCTTTGTCGAAGCCGGCCTTTCGGATCAACAAGTTGCCTCAATTACTGGCCATAAATCAATGCAGATGCTCAAACGATACACCCATCTTAGAAGTGAGGATTTGGTTAGTAAAATAACAAATTTATAAATTGTATTAATTCTTGTGTAATTGGCTATAAAGGCGTCTTCGTGTTTTTTTTACTTATTGATGTTAGTTTTTTAATTACTAATCTATACCTTACAAGATGTCTAGAATCTCTAAGTACATCGAATGATGATAAATAACTAATATGTCCCCTTAATTCATCAATTCTTTCTATATAGCGCTCAGGAGTTCTATCAGCGTTGTGAAACATTGATCTAACTTTTCTCTGATATTCACGTGGTGGTTGTATTTTTTCATTCACGATTAATCCGGTTACACGTTGACTAGACTTGTTACTTGCAATTCTTTTTTTCTCATCTTTTAAATTTAAATTATAGTCTGACAAAAGAGCTCTGCAGTTATTGATTACCATCTCAATTTTAGAAAGTGAATTCCCACTAATCGTTATGTCATCTGCATATCTTGTATAATGAAGATCGGCATTTCTAGATACATCCGTTAGATTCTCGTCAAATTCATACAAAAATGCATTCGAGAGTATTGGGCTAGTTGGCGCACCTTGAGGCAGGCTTCCATGATAGGTTGTTAAATCTGCAATTGTATTTGCTAACTTTTCGCCAACCTCATTTTTTCTCAACAACCTAAATATATGATTTCTGGTTATATTCCCAAAGAAGTCCTGTATGTCAATATTTGCAACATATAGTTTTTTGACATGGTTTTCTGCATTCGTAATTATAGATTTTCCAGATCGATATGCATGGCAAGAACCATGTATTTTCAATTGGCAAAAGATATAAGTTTTGATCCAATAATGAATAGTTTTTAAGAAAAATCTTGGTGATGCGATTTGCCTTTCTCCACCTCCCTTTTTCTTAATAAAAAAAATTCTGTAATGGTTTTCGGGTTTATGAGTAAAAGAAGTTAACAATCTTGGTGACACACCAATAGCAAGCGCTAGTTGTGACAAAGTCATATCATGCTCGAGCGAGATATCCGAACTTGCATGCTGTAGAGATGTAAGGTTAGGAAAGGAACAATAACGGTAACGATAAGAAGGAATATCGGAAGCGTGGAAATTAAGGCCAACTTTATAATTCAGTTGCTCTGAGACCCGTGGCCAGTAAAATCTGGAGCTAAGACGAGTCGACTCTGTTCGCGAAGGCTTAGGTCCAGATTTTACTGGACGCGAGCCATCTTGTGTGGTTAATCTAGTTTCTGTAGATGGCGAAACGCCATCCAAATCTTTTTCCACAGCTTCCGACATGTCAAGATTAGCATCGTAAATCTCTCTTAACAAGGTGAGTCGTGCTTTATCACGCTGCCTACGTAACTTTACATCCATCCTCGAATTAGCTGCGGAAGCAAGAGAATATAACTGGTGCTTTTTATTTAGGCGTATTACATAGCGCCTAACCATCCACTCTTCAAATATTTTATTAAGTAAATACTTATCTGGCCATTGTTCGACATCTGGATAGACTAGGCGCAGAAATTCAACACACTCGGCAGGTGATGCTGGTTGAATTACGCCGAGCCCCCAAAGAAGGAGCTGATCATTAAATTTAATACTCATGAACCTAAGGGTCTGCCTTTAGCGCTAGTAAACCAGACGTTCCTTCGAATCCGGAGCCTATTGATTACTTCTGAAGTATCAAAATCAGAAAAATTACCGTAGATAAGTTTCCCATAGTTTTCAATTGCTTTTGCTGGCCCTTCATTTAGATAAGAAGCATCGTTCTGGTAATTGTCGTCTAGGATAAGGATAAAATCAGTTTGACGTGTATTTTCTCTGACATGTTGATGTGAAAATAGTCCCAGCTCACAAAACGAACCAACACTTGAAGCAATTAACAGCACAGAGTTGCTATGTTTTTGAATAAACTGTAATTCATTTTCATGAGCCATTCCAGAATATGTGGCTCTAAGTTCTTCTAGACCATCGTCTTCTCCTAGAACCACCTCGAAGTTGTCTTCTTCAAGTTCATTTTTAAATTTTAACCTTAATACAGAGGCGACATCATTATCAACATTTGCTAACGTTGGACCACAGAGAAATACTACATATTTTCGATCCTCAAACGCTTTTTCTAAATCCTTAGCAAAATTTTGTATTGATTCTTTGAGAGATTTTTTTATCACTTTAATTTTCCAATTAGTACAACTTGTTAATTCTTTCCCAAAATTTCTTGTAGTGTTTATATTTTATTTTATAAATACAAAGTTTTATCAATCATGAAGTGGTCGAAACTGACGAGAGAATAAAATTTTAACCACAATTTTACTTAGTCAACATATAGTTTCCCAAAATCAGGGTCAATATAAACAGTTCTGCGCAGCTCATTAATTTTATTTTTAATGAATTTAACTGTCTTCGAAACGGCTGGGTTTGAAATGCCTAATTCTCTTGCAATTTCGGTGTTAGTCTTTCCTACTAACATTAGCCGTTGGACTCTTTTTCGTCCTTTATGATGCAACCCAGAATGAACAATGTCATAGGCTGCTTTTCGATGCTCAGGATAGTCAAGATAGTCCAAGTCAAGGTAATATTTTGGGGGGAAAATATAATTTGAATTATTTGGCTGATTTATATACATAAGTTCGTGGTGAAAAAATATCTTATAACGTAAATCTTTTTCGTACTGATTCCTTGTTTTTGGATTTGATGGGTTATGATAGGTGCAATATTTATAACTTCGGTAGTTAGCTACATTTAGTTTTTTACTGTCTTTCGGATAATTTCTCTCTAATTCTCGCCAGCATAAATCACAATATCCACTAGGAAACGGATATTTTGACTTCACAGTCTTCTTCCTGCGAATTGTAAAGTCTCCATTTGCCTCAAAATAAGATTTAAAACTTTTGCTATGGAAAGCTCCCAATGTTGATAGCAAATGAAATAACGCATTAAGAGTTGATAGCAAATTTTTTACATTCTCCTGGCTACGAATGGCCATCAGTTGATTGTTATTTCGAGTTAAGAACAGTCTTATTTGGTTCTCCCAATAGGCAACATTACTTTCTACATAGGAATGTGCTGGCCTAGTATGATCAATCTCATTTTTATATTTAGTTTTCACTCTACGACCACACTTTGAAGGAACAAATCCGCTCAATTCTTCTCTTTCTTTTTCTTTAAAATATTCAGATAAGACGATTTCTACAGGACGATCTACATACTTCCTAAGCAGTGTAAAGATTGAGTAACGACGACAAGTTAAGGAATATGAGTCAGTTAGAGCTTTATTGAATGATTCGATACCATTTCGTAATAACGGTATGCAATCCGAATACGGTGCCAATTTATTGCTATTCGTTAGATGTCCTACACATTCAAAATCAAATTTCATATTAACCTAATTTACAACAAATACGTTCCATTATGTTACCTAATGTTTGGTAATTTTTCGAAAGATTACTGATGCTTGTAAATATTATGAACGCTACTGAAAAATTCTTATTTGAAAAATATGGTCCGTTGATGTCTTTGGTTGATTTGGCGAAAGTTTTAAATAGGAGTCCAGAGGGATTGAGGGTTACTCTCGGTTCGAAAAATGAGCTATCCCAAGAATTAAAACCAGCAAAACATCGAATAGGCCGACGAGTTTTATTCAAAACAGAACTTGTTGCCAGGTTTATCTCTGCTCCAGAAGAACAATAAAGTGGTTAGGTTTGTATTTCCGAATTAGCATTAGACCAAGTTGCTTGGGCTTAAATGAATCTCAAAAATTCAGTTATTACAGATTGCCAGGACTTCATTGAGCATATGACGCATCATTCTAATATTGATATGTTTGTTGCTGATGCACTTAATGCAACAATTAAAGATGATATGCCCAGTATGATGGATCCAATATTTGCATTAAGGGCGGGTGATAAGAGTATCCGTAGATACAAACTCAACGGTCGAAGTATAGAAATTATGCCCAGCGTTAAAGGTTTAGCTACGATTTTTGATAAAGATATTTTGATATATTGTATTTCTCATCTGATTCATGCGCAAAATACTAAAAAACAAATCAATAAAACAATACAGATAAAAGCACATGATTTATTGATATCTACCAACAGACCCACAGATGGGGATAGTTATGCAAGATTACACGATGCTTTTGACCGTTTGGTTGGTACACGAGTCAAAACTAATGTTGAATCCGGTAATCGCAGAATAAAAAAATGGTTTGGCTTGATCGAAAATGTTGAGATTATAGAAAAGTCACCCGACAACACACGGATGATAGCAATTCGAATTACATTGTCAGATTGGATTTTTTTCGCGATTGTCAGCAATGATGTTGTAACCATAAATCAAGATTATTTTAAACTGAGAAAATCTTTAGAACGTCGCTTTTATGAAATTGCACGTAAGCACTGTGGTAATAAACTATCATGGTTAATAAACTTAGATATACTCCACAAAAAAACGGGCAGCACGAGCACTCATGCTGAATTCAGACGGTTAATTAAGGGAATCATAAATCGTCAAAAACTCCCAGAATTTTTAGTCACATATGATGTTGCTTTAGATAAAGTGATCTTTTATAAAAATACTGCAAGTGGTCGTAAAAAACTTACTAATGATAGTCGTAAGAAAAATCCAGGACAATTATTGTACTGAAAAGTTTTCGTGGGTTTACACATGCAGAGTTTACTATCCTCTTGTTTTTATTGGATAATATTCAGTCTAAAAAGTTATCCACAGACAAAATATTCAATTCATCAACAATATTCGTGGGTTTACACACATCACATTCGTATTTTCACACATCAAGGCTCGTAGTTTTACACATATACAATTCGTGGGTTTACACATGTCTGATTTTGTAAAATGTTGTTTTTATTGAAGAATATAATTCCCAAACGCAAATAAATTTAAGACTAACATTCTTAACAATATTATTAACTAATAATACTGCCATTTAATGTGATTAGTCATTTTCCTGATGGATAACCATTGATATTCCCTTCGGGAACGTGATGGATAATTTGTGGATAACGCTACCGCGTTACCCACCGAAATTACCCACACTATATCAACAGTTACCCACAGGCCGAGGCCAGGTTCTTTCGCCTGGCGGCGACTATTAAAAGTTTAAATAGCTATTGATAAGTAAAAAAATCAAAATCAAGCTTAATGGTGAGATTTTGAGCGAAAGGGGCAAAGCCTCAGTATATTAGCCATTCCTATTTAAAATATCTTTTTGGGAAAACGGGCCCTCTCAGGCTAATAAAATATCGGAATCCTTATCTAAATCGAATAAATCTTTATACCAACAAGTTGATCGTATTAGCAACAGCAGTAGGATATTAGTTAGCACTAAAAATATTTCCAGATTAAAACCATTAATTTTTAAATAATCAAATAGATTTATGAAAAATACTAAATAGCAAAGAATTAATGCTGATAAAAAAATCCACAGCCTTATGATTCTACGTTGAAATTTTTTAGTCATCTTTGATGTAAGCCTGCACCAGTCTTACTCTCCCCTTACCGAAGAAGGTTTAATACCGCCTGAGCGAATGCGGCTGTAAACACTGGCCCCGGCTTTTACAAAACGATTGCGACCATAAGAATCGGTGGTAAAGCGGTTTGTACCGGGTGCGTTAGAGTTCGCGCCCCTTCTGAAATTTTTGCCGATGCTGTGCTTTAAGCTTGCGTATTTACGGATGACATACGAACCCAGGCCCATTGAGCCTAGCGCCATGCCTCCGGCGATACCGCTGGCTACGCTTGATAATTGCATGACCAGCAAGAATAGAACGGTAGTGGCGAAGGCGAATTCAAACATCGCTTGAAAAAAATTAGTAAAAGCGACTTGATTAAATTCCTGTAAAACAGTGAGTAATATGCGAAAGGCTAAATTTAAGGTAATAGCAATTAAGATCGGTAAAAGCATGTAGGCAAACATTTGCCGTAAATACCCCATGAAAAACTCGCGGGTTTTTTCAGACCAGGCGAATAAGACAAATAACGGGAACAGACCAAATAGTACTGCGATAGCAAATTTCGATAAGACAATCCAAAATGTGGCCGTTCCTAATAAAAGTAATGTTGGAACGAATCCAAGCAAAATTATTGTTAGATATTTTCCTACGTCAGTTAGATCTAATAATGTCGCCTGATCAGCCAAAATTCCTCGCATCGCATCCCAATATCCACTAAGCTGTTCTGCTACGGCGGCATCGCCACCGCCAAATAATGAGGA
Organism: Arenicellales bacterium; assembly: GCA_965215945.1. Classification (GTDB taxonomy): domain Bacteria; phylum Pseudomonadota; class Gammaproteobacteria; order Arenicellales; family JAHEKD01; genus JAHEKD01. The sequence goes on from CBDCFC010000044.1 coordinate 20,198, forward strand.
TGTGATTTCAAACGGCAAAACGGTGAAAACACCATAGACCGCATCAGTGATATATGTCCAGATATATGCAGCAGAAAAAAGAGCTCCCAACCAGAAAACATCCCATCCCACCTCAGCGAGATTCTTACCACGCCCAATGATAATGCTTATAGCAATGTAGATAACATAAAGCAAAATCATTAAGCCAAGGATTTGACCGGCATAGTCAATCAGTGAACCGAAAATCCGCTCGGGGAATCCAACGATTAGTTCATCAATGCGTTGTAGAAACTCAAACGGATTCATTCGTCTTTGTCAGTTTTTAAAATGTCAGTATTACCGAAAACAAGCTTTTCCAGGCAATCCGCATCGCCCTTACATTCAGTTTTATCTATCTCGTCCCTGCCAAGTGCTCTAATTTCTTCACATAAGGCCGTTTCACATTCAACCTGATAGTCTTTAACATGTTGTGCTTGCAGTTCAGCGTGGCGCTTTTCTTTAGCTACATCAACCACCTCAAGCTTGTCCTTGGGTGCATTCACCACCTGGACAGGTTCATCACACCCGGATAATGCAGTGATAACAAGACCTGTCATAACAAGCCGTTTCATCATTCCCCACCCGCGGCCATCGCTCTAATTTCTTCACACAAAGCCGTTTCGCACTCAACTTGATAGTCTTTGACGTGCTGTGCTTGTAATAACGCTTTGTGTACGGTTTCCTGGGCCTGAGTATTTGCCATCACCGCATTGAGTTTTCTTATCTCTTGAATACCAGCGGCGGTTTCAGCTTCTAATGCTGCTCCGGCCACATCCCGATCAATCTGCTTTTCAAGCCCGGATACCGCGTCCCTGGTTGAATAAATAGCTTCGATATTTTCAGTCGCCGCATTGTATGACGCTTCGGCATACCCGGCTTGAGTGGCCGCATCTTCTACAATATGGCGGTAGATCGTATCGGTGTGCGGGTCATGGGAGAAAACTAGCTCTGTGCCTTCAAACACTTCCATGATGCGCTCAAAGTTCGCCCCTTGTATGGATTCGAGTGCCGCTAGAATTTCCTGAAATTCAGCCGGTGCATACGCTTTGATTGCGCGTAGTTGTTCCATGTCGATAACTTCCAGCACATCGCCTAAGTCTCGGACGTTTTCGAGCTTTTCAATAACCGTTAACGTCTGTAAGGTTAGCTCGGCCAGGTTTAAAAGCTGCGTAGCTTCTAGGGCTTCACCGCCCCCGCCGCAACCTAAAACACATAGAGCATTAGTAGGTGTAGCATTTAAAGTCAGCGTTAAAGCGAAAGCTGTAAATAGTTTTTTCATCGTTAGCAATCCTCTATCTTATATTAGAAATAAAAACAAAGATAATAATAATATTAATAATAATAACATGGTCAATATTATTATTGAACTACTTTCTTTTTTGTGCTATGAATAAAACAGTATATTGGGAGATGAAGCTCCCAATATACCTAACCACAAACTAACTACAAGGAGTTAGACAATGGCTAAAACAAATCCTAGCACATGTATTGTTCAAGCAGAGAAGATTGCTGAAGTGATTGAAGAATGTGAGAGGCTCGATGCCTTACAGAGAGTTTTATCATTTGTTGATGAAGACTACTTATCTTGTTCTGATGTAAGATTGGTTTCTGAACTAGCGCAGGCTCATTTGAGCCAGGTTATATTAGACCTTAAAGATTCATTAGCTTGAAATTCTTGATTTAATTGAATATATCAGGGCAATTATTTGTATTGAAAAATGAATCATTTTATCTTTTTTAGTTTATTTATTTGCTTTTCAGCATTTTTTAGGCTTTGTTCATACGCAGCAACTAGATCGGTACTGATGTCATACTTCATTGTCCCTCCCGATAAATCATGTATTTCTTGCTTCAGTTTTAGAAATCGCTCGCGATATTCGGCAGGTACGTAAAAACCTACTTGTGCCTTTTTATTGCTGTCAGTTTGTTTGTTAATAATTGGCATACTAAAATTGCTCATATTATTAATAATGTTCCTAATAAGTATAATGATGTTAGGAGTTTAAATACAGAAATTAGAAACATTTTCTCATGAGAAAATATCCATATAGCGCCATGCGCTATGGAATAGTTTTCTGATTTGAGGGTGTGTTTTAGTCCTAGGCAAGATAGGCTTCATGTACGTACACACATGGATTGGTACACGGACTAAGTGAAAATAAAGAAAGGGAATTTTAGAAAAATGGCTCGAATAGAACTAAGAATTGATGACAGTCTAAAACACGATTTTATTCAAAAAATTGATGATAAATATTCAGGCATGAGCGACCTGCTCAAGCGCTTCATTCATGCCTATACCTATGATTCCGGGTTTGTTAACGACCATGAGTTAACTGTTCTGTTACATGCGGTTAAGGCGTTAAATTCCTACACAAACAATATCAATCAAATTGCTAAAAAGGTGCATCAAACTGGAGAGCTAGAACCGTATTTGACGAAAGACGAATTTACCGAAATTAACGACCATATTTATGCTGTCACAGAAAGTTTTAGACAAATTATTCGGACTCGAAATCAACAGGTTAATTCTCTATAAATATTTGGCAAAGTATATTCAATTATCTAGAAATTTGGGTAGGTTAGTTTAGGCAGTAATTTCAATGTATAAAGATTCTGTAATACCTATTTATATTGTAGAAAAAAACACGAAGAAATTTAAATCTGTTGGTAGTGCAATGCTTATTTCACACCGCGCTGAACTGTTAATTATCACGGCCGCACATGTTTTAGAATCTGTCAGTCAGCAAAAATCATTCATTTATCTGAATTGTATTTTGTATGAGGTCCTAGGATTACCATCATATACATCAAATTGCACACTTTTTGGTGATAGAAGTAATGATCCTATTGATTTGGCTGTTATGCCTATCATCGGGGAAGTTAGAAAACAGTGCGATAAATCTGACTTCATCACAATTGATGAATATTTAGAGGGTGAACAAGTAAACTCTAAGGTGTATCAGGCTATTGGTTACCCTCATAGAAAAAATTCTAAATTTGCTCAAAGAACTGCTCGTAAACAAGGTGAATTCTACTCTGAAGCACTACGTTACACTGTTTTTGACATTGGAGACTATGTACTACCGTATAAAAATTTTGTATCTACATATCATATAGCAACATGCTTAACTAAAACTGGAAGGATTCAAGGCACAGAAAGTTCTCAAAATATTCCAGACCTTCATGGCACTAGTGGTGGTCTACTTCAAAAGGTTGCTCGTTATAATGAACATAGTGATAACTACGATCAAGCATTTCCCGCAGGGATTATTTTGGAGAAGAAAAAAGATAGCTCAGCATTTTTCTCGCTAAAACTATCAGTTGTATTTGAATGGTTAGACCTTCATTGGGAATATATCTATGAAGACTTGAATTCGTGTATACAAAATAGGATTATTGATTAGCTTTGAATGTTCTTATTCAAGAATTATTATTCATTTTCCCATATTTATTTTTTATCATTTTGAGCAATCGCCATTTGTAAAACCAATTAAATTTGCTATCAATATGATAATAAAGCAAGGATATTTTTAAGGAATAAGGAAGTGGTTCTTTATAGATTTCTCCAGTTATTAGTTCAACCACTATGTATAAATTATTAATTATATGACACTTAAATAAGTTGCTGAAATTAGAGAAATTTGGAATAGGGATTGAAACATCCTGAATTTTTTTCTCAAAAATTATTCCTTCATTTGGTATTAGACTTTGTGCATTATTCCTTACATCGGGTAAATTCTCACTCCAGTTTCTCTGAAGAAATTTATTTTTAGTAGCACCCCACATTATTTTTTCTATGGAATGTTGTAAGCCATCATTATTAGCGATGATGATTTTAACTATCTGACTTGATGGGTCATCGTATATTGGTTCAAGTGAAAAAGAATCTAGTAGAAAAATATGCTTTATTCGTACACGAACTTTTTGGGAAGTGCTTAAGGGTTTATTGTTTTTGTCATTCGAGCTTTTCAAAAACATGCGATATGTTGCAAATGCAGTAAAGCCTCCAATAATTAATGAAAGTATTTCGAAGGTTGTCATTTATTCGAGTATTAGCTTAGTGATTTCTCAAGAACCATCATAGTTCACACAAGTTACATATCTATTTGTATTAGGCAGATATGGTCTAAAATATTTTAATCATGAAGACGATGGTATTATCTAGATTCGATGTAGTCATAGCCGTATCGCTTTGCCAGCAATCTACCGTGTTCAGCGCTGGTGATTTCACCATAAATCCATTGTTGCTGTAACTCATACGCATACCCACCAATTTCTGATAATGGTGCATAGCCTTCCAGCGCTTCGGATGCCTCTACGTTGCGAACAATATCAGCTCTAACTTGTTGCTCCGGTGTTAGTTTTTTGGCGATTATGTACTGACTCAAGTAATTACATTTTTTGAAATTTTAAGCTGCATCAGTTAAAGCTTGAATTACAGCATTTGGTTTACGATTTACGGCATTCAATAACGCTAAGGCTGCACCATGAGGTTTACGGTCACCACGTTCCCAATGTCGTAATGTTGCTACGCTAATACCTAGGGCAGAAGCAAATTCAGATTGACTCATGTTTACTTTGGCACGTATGGCTTTAACATCTGTCGGTGAGAACTCATGGATAATCGCTTTCACTGGCTTGCCTTTAGCGTGATCAATCGCTTGCGTTAAACCTTGCTTAATACTGTTAAATGCATCGCTCATTTTAATCTCCAAATTTTTACTAATTCTTTAACTAAATCAGCGAGCATATTACGCTCAGCTTTAGTTAAATTGTCTTTGCCGCCCTTCCCGAATACCGTTAATAAATACAGCGGCATTTTCTCTGAATGAAAATAATAAATCACTCGTACACCACCACGCTTACCCATACCTTGACGTTTCCAACGCAATTTGCGGATACCTCCTGTTCCTTGAATTAAATCTCCGGCAGCCGGATGTGCAGCTAAATAGCTGACAATCGCTGCAGACTCCTTTGCCTCGAGCAGTTCCTTTGCTTTACGCTGATATTCGGGCAATTCGGCGATTGATTGCATAAATCAATTATAATCCAATGGATTAGCTCATGTAAATTGAATAGGTACAAAAAATGGACATTAATCAGTTTTCAGACATTAAGTCAAACTACGCTAAATTACTGATTTTAAATTAATATTGCTTTCGGTTGATTAATGTCATAACTGTTTGATTTCTCAATCTTTATTGATTTACCAGGAAATTCAAAATCCACCGGTAGCAATACCTTGGGGGTTCGAGTCCCCCCCTCGGTACCAACTTCGTTTCAAGTTGGCACTAGCCCATCAGTAGGCAATTTCGTTTAACTAAATCACGGAATCTGATTCCAGCCTCGCAGTCTCTCGGGTTTCTTTATCATTTCTAACTCCTATCTTATTCAGTAACCACTATAAATTATTGAAGTCTAGGAACCTTAATCCAAGATCAACAACTTTCCAGAGCAGCTTCACCTATCCTAACTTTTTATTCAATTTGAGTTATATTCAACCGGTAAATACTCTCTAGTAAGTTGTGATTTGTCTGAAATTGAACTATTAACATTAAAGGCTAGATTCCCGCCAGAGCCTGTGCTGAACTTGATTCAGTGCGGGAATGATGAAGTTAAGAATAGTGGTCAATACTAGCAAGGTTAGAATCGCCCCAACGTCATTCCGGAAGCTCGAAGAGCTGTCCGGAATCCAGTCATCAAATTGACAATAGACTTCTGTTTATATGAAATGGCGGAACTGGAGATTTAATAAATGAACAGAAATTCTGAAATTTCCTTGCTAATCAGAAAAGCCTATCCCACCGACAACGGATTAAAGAAGTGCCTGCCGCTTTTGGTGTTAACGATTTCTTCCAGTAAAGTGTGGTAATCGGCTTCGTTGTCAACAAAATTGATGTTTTCGGCGTTGACGACCAGTAATGGTGACTGGTTATAGGCTAAAAACATGCGTGAATAAATATCACACAACTTGGTCAAATAATCGCGCTCTATCATTTGTTCGTATTCAACGCCACGCTGGCGAATCCGTTGCAACAAAACCTCAACTGGGGCCTGCAGGTAAATCACTAAATCAGGCACAGGTGCATCGGGCAATAAATGGTTGTAAACCTGCTGATAAAGCCGATATTCGTCCTCTTCAAGGTTCAGTTGAGCAAATAAAATATCTTTTTCGAACAAGAAATCAGCAATTTGTGTCCTCGAGAACATATCCTGTTGTTTAACGCCTTTGAGCATTTTTGAGCGCTGAAATAAAAATGAAAGTTGGGTCGGTAAGGCATATTGCCTGGGCGCACGGTAAAAACGCTCCAAAAACGGGTTCAGCTCGGGCCGTTCGAGGATCACTTCACCGGAAAACGACTGCGCTAATCGTTTGCTTAAGCTGGTTTTTCCCACTCCAATCGGGCCTTCAACAACCATAAAGCCTGGCGGCGAATCATGTTTTTGTGTTTGTGTATCCAAATCTGCTTCCTTATTTCAGCAAGATTTTACCTTATCTGGGCAGAAACTAATTAATGATTTTGGTTTAAAATAAGCTTTAACCATATATCTATAGAAACTACAAAACCATCAATGAAATTTCTGTTTGATCTATTCCCGCTGTTGCTGTTTTTTGGCACATTCAAGCTTTATGGCATTTATGCGGCGACACTGGCAGCAATTATTGGTTCAGCGCTGCAAGTTGGCCTTTATTGGCTAAAAACCCGAAGTTTTGAAAAAATGCACCTGATCACCCTGGCTATTATCGTGGTCATGGGAGGATTAACTCTGCTTCTTAAGGACGATCGGTTTATTAAATGGAAGCCGACTATTCTTTACTGGATATTCAGTGTGATTATCCTCGGTTCACAAGTAATAGGAAAATCAACCGTGATGGAAAAGCTAATGGGGTCACAGATTTCCATGCCGAGATCCATCTGGTCGAAAGTTAATTTAAGCTGGGGGTTATTTTTCTTAATGACCGGATTGCTTAATGTTTATATCGCTTTTTATTACGGCGGCAGTGAAATCACCGAACAGGCGCGTACTGACTTGTGGGTTAATTTTAAGGTGTTTGGCCTGATGATATTAACCCTGGCTTTTGCCATTATCCAGGCCTTAATCATTGCCAAGTACATTCAGCCAGAAGAAAAGGAAACAGAATGATGTGGTATGTGATTATCGGTGAAGATTATGAAAACAGTCTTGGAAATCGACTTAACGTCCGTGAACAACATCTGGCCAGATTGAATGAATTAAAAGATCAGGGCCGCCTGCTGGTTGCCGGCCCCTGTCCGTCTATCGACAACGAAGACCCCGGTGAAGCTGGGTTTAGTGGCAGCGTTATCATTGCAGAATTCGAGTCACTCGAACAAGCGCAAACCTGGGCCAATCAGGATCCATATATGGAAGCAGGCGTGTATAAAAATGTAACTATAAAACCCTTTAAGAAAGTGCTGCCGTGATAGATCGGGTTGATATCATTCGCGAACGCTTTGAAATAGCTTTGACACCTATAAAGCTCGAAATAACGGATGATAACCATTTGCATGTTGGTCATGCCGGTGCACAAGGCGGCGCTGGTCATTACAGCGTTCGCATCATATCTGAAAAATTTAACGGTTTAAGCCGAATTAAACGCCACCAAGCCGTTTACAGAGCTGTCAATGATATGATGCCTGACGAGATTCATGCTTTAAGCATTGAAGCGCTAACGCCTGAGGAAGCTCAGACCTAATTTACAACACACTAAATGACAAGGATGTCAAAAAATGAAAAAAGGATTCGGCCTTATTGAATTCATGCTGGTTATATCATTAATCAGCGTTCTTAGCGTATTTTCAATCAGCGGAGCTCAAAAATTATTACACAAGCGCAATCAGGATAACGCTTTTAATCAGTTAAAAACTACCTTATACACTACTCAATCCAACAGCCAAAACACAGGTTTTACAACTGTTGCCTGCCCTTCCATTGATTCTCAGAATTGTCATCCAGATTCTGATTGGTCGCAAGGTTGGCTTGTTTACAATGATCTAGATGATGATAAAGATTTAGATGGCGATGAAAAAATCATCCTGGTTCGTCAAATCACGACTGACCAAATAACAATCAATTTTAATGCCTTGGGAAATGGTGAAAAGATTGTCTTTTATCCAAACGGTCGGCTATGGCCAAACGGTAATTTTGTAATCTGTCATCAAAAAATGTCTGACAAGTATAAAATCATAACAACATTGAGCGGTCGTATTCGTACTGAGCGAAGTGAGTCGTTTGATTGTGATTAGCAATGGAGGGCTTTATTATTGCGAGACAAGCAAGACCGTGGAATCAAATAAACTTGAGTGTATTGTTCTCTACACAGGCAACTCGATCTGCAATGCTATCAACGTCATCCAAGTCATGAGTCACCCACAATATTGTCAATTTTAATTGTGCCTGAAGTTGGCTGATCAAAGATTGAATTTCCTCTTTTAGTTCTTCATTCAACCCCGTGAATGGTTCATCTAATAGCAATAGTGGCTTTGATCTTACCAGGCAACGAGCCAAAGCTACACGTTGGCGTTGCCCACCGGACAATTCCTCTGGTAATCGCTGCTGCATTTTATCAAGCCCAAGTTGTCTGATGGCTTGGTGAATTTTGTCGACTTGCAGTTTTGATAACCTCAATGATGGCTCGAGTCCCAAGGCGATATTTTGAAAAACTGTCAGATGATTAAACAAATTATGGTGCTGGAACAATACCGTCAGCGGCCTAAGCGCGGGTTTTAATTGATCAATTCGCTTTCCATCAAATGATATTTCACCTGATTCGGGTGTTAAAAAACCGGCAATCAAATTCAATAATGTTGATTTTCCCGACCCGCTCGCGCCTTTGATCGCTAGAAAGTCTCCACAGTCTACTTCGAAGTCAAAATTAAACTTCATGTCATCGTAACTGAAAGCGACCTTATCAACCTTAAGCATTTTTTTCCTTGCCGATAAAACGGTTACAGCCATAAAAAACCAGCAGGCACAGCAAACAAATCATAAAACCGACCACCGCTGCCTGATCCATTTTATAAGCGCCCATTAACCGGTATAAATATAATGGCAAGGTAACGAAGTCCTGACTGCCGAATAATGCAATAACGGAAAAATCACCTAACGATAAAGCCAGGCCGATACCCAGCGCCCAGGCAAACGATTTGTTGATTACCGGCCAATCAACGAGCTTAAATCGGTTAAAACCCTTGATGCCCAACGAAGCAGCCAGGCGGTCATTCTTGTGAGTAGATAAAACTGCCGGCAAGAAAACACGAACCATAAAAGGCAGGATTGCCAAGGCATTTATTAATACCACTATTACCGGACCACTCACCGAGGCATATTTTTTTAACATAATAAAAAGCCCGGTGGCTAATACAAAAGCGGGAAAAACCAAACTTAATTGAACGGATATTTCCAACAACGCTGTTTTAGCGCTTGATGGCTTGGTTACACTTAACAATTGTTTGGACAAATAACCAAGGCTGATAACAAGTATGCTTGCTACGGATGCAGAGCAAAGACTAACTAAAATAGAACCGGCAAGCGCCCTATAAAAACCTGTATTGTTTATTATCGACCAGCCCGTAAACTTTAGTCCGTTTGTTGCGATTGCGGTAATGGGCAAAACGATCCACAGAAAAAAGACTGCCAGAGCTATGTAATCGAAAATTTTTTGAGCAGGTTCGGCACCATCATCTCTGAATACAGATTTAGCAGATAAATCTTGCAATGCAAATCGTCTTGAATATCGAATTAATGCCACAAATATCACTACGCAAACCGTTATTTGAATCAGTGCTAAAACAACGGCCTTGGGAATATCAAAATCAAATCTTAATGCTTGGTAGATCGCCACTTCAAGGGTGCTGTATTTCAGCCCGCCACCAAAAACCAGCACCACAGCAAAAGAAGTAAAGCATAATAAAAAAATTAACCCGGCCGTTGCTGGTAATTGTGCCCGAAATAAAGGCCATTCTATGAATTTGAAGCTTTGCCAGGAATTTAGCCCTAAATGACTGGCCAAACGCCAACTTGAATTCGGCACAGTGTAGAGGCTTTGCAATAACACCCTGACAGCTAAGGGAAGATTAAAGAAAACGTGGGCAATTAAGATGCCGGTTAAAGAATATAAATAATTTACCTCTACATTAAAAAGTTCGGCGATCCAACCTTTGCCTCCGTGAATACTGACGATCCCCAGGATCGCAACGATCACGGGAATAACCAGACACAACCCTGAAATTATTAATAATAAATTCTTACCGATGAATTCTTGCCGGTGCAAAGCTCTTGCAACCGGGATCGCCAAAACAATGCTGAGCACTGTTGATAAACTGGCTTGGAGCAGCGTGAATTTAATTATATTGACGATATACGGTTGTAAAAGAATATCAATAGTTGAACCCAGCTCAAATTTACTGGCAAGCCCAATAGTCGCAAACAGGTAAATCAATCCGATAAATAATAACGCTATCCAGCCTGGATGCATGATTATTTCACCAATGAATTAACGACTTCATCGATCCAGGTTTTTTTATTTTCTGCAATGTCTTCGGGACTAATCATCAAAGTATTTTGTGGTTGGATGAGTTGCTCAAATTCATCAGGCCATTGCTCTTTTGACAGTGCGCTAGGATACATCCAGTTGCCGGTTGGAATGACTTGTTGTGCGGATTCGCTGATCAAAAATTGTAAAAATTGTCTGGCTAAATCCGGCTGTTTGCTGCTGTTAAGCATAGCCGCTGTTTCAACTTGGATATAATGCCCTTCGTCAAATTGAGCAGCATGAAAATTATCTTCACCTTCAACAATCATGTGATAGGCCGGCGAAGTCGTATAGCTCAGTACCATATCCGCCTCACCTTCCAGAAATAAGCCGTAGGCTTCACTCCAGCCCGGTGTAACAGTCAGCAACGACGGCGACAGTTTGCGCCAAATCTGTGCAGCTTGATCGCCATAAACTTGTTTTATCCACAGCAATAATCCCAAGCCGGGTGTACTGCTGCGTGGATCTTGGATGACCAGTTTATGATTTGCCTTGTTTTCGACCAATTCCGCCAGGCTTTGTGGCGGCTCTGTCACAACATCTGAGTTATAAACAAACGCGAAATAACCGTAGTCAAAGGGTACAAAGGTTTCATCATTCCACTCAATCGGTAAACCTAATCTGCTGGTATCAATCTCGTGGGCTGCAAATAACCCAGTCTCCTTGGCAATCACCAGCGTGTTCATGTCCAGACCAACCATTACATCAGCAGGACTATCAGCCCCTTCAAGTTTGAGGCGCCCCAGCATCGTCAGCGCGTCATCCAGTGCTACAAATTTAAGTTCACACTGGCATTGGCTTTCAAACTGCGATTTGAGTTTTGGACCGGGGCCCCACTCGGAGGCAAAAGAATCGTAAGTGTAAACGGTTAGCGTATTGGCATACGCTGAAAAAATCACTGCAAACGAACCTATAATAAAACTTATAAATTTGATTAGTTGAGCATGTTTCATACGCCTTTCCTAAGTTAATTGGATAACCGGCGTATGATTGCAATCAGGCTCAATCCCTACGCCAGTATTATCTGGGTCAGGTCAACGGGTTGGTTGAACCTCTCAGCCACTGTTAAGCAGCACCCCGTGAGTTAATGTTAGAAATCTAGTCGATAGGTCAGTCTTTTTTAACGAATTTCCAGATAAGCGGTAAAGTTACTGCCGCCAGGGCCAGTTTAAGCAAATCTGCAGGGATAAATGGAATCAATCCCCACTCGAGAATGGGTTTGTCCCAACCGAATAAAAAACCAAGCCACAAAATACCGGGAATATAAATCAGGGCGTTTCCAATCAACATGGCAGTCGCAGTAGTGATAATACTTTTGCCCCAATTCATCTCAGCCAGCCAGCCACAAACCGCAGCTGCCAGGACGAAGCCGATCAAATAACCGCCTGTGCCGCCCAGCATATAAGCTAAACCGATTCCTTTTTCTGGCGTTCCAGCAAATACCGGTAATCCCATCGCACCTTCTGCAAGATAAAGCAGAATAGTAGCTGCACCAAGTTTCCAGCCGTAGACCATACCAATCACCAACACTACAAATGTCTGCATGGTCATAGGCACTGGATAGAAAGGAATTTGTATTTTTGCAGACAACCATAGAATCAAAGACCCCACCACGGCCAGGATGATCTTCGTTATCATCGAGTTAGCTTTAGCGGGAACTAAAACATCTGCTAATGTTGGATTGGTTGAATCAAAATTCACTACTTTTACTCCTGTGGATATAAAACAGATATTAACATATTAGTGTAGAAAACATCTTTTAGTCCTTGATCAAATTCAAGAACTCAGAACGAGTGTTTACACTGGATTTAAATGCGCCCAGCATCATCGATGTCTTCATCACCGAGTTTTGTTTTTCAACACCGCGCATCATCATGCACAAATGCTGCGCTTCAATAATCACTCCCACTCCCGCACTTTTAGTGACTTGCTGGATAGCCCGGGCAATTTGATTAGTCAGCGCCTCTTGAATTTGCAAGCGTCGGGCATACATTTCAACAATTCTGGCGATTTTAGATAATCCGATAACCTTTCCTTTCGGCAAATAGGCAACATGACATTTACCGATAAACGGCAGTAGATGATGCTCACACAATGAATAAAGTTCAATATCTTTAACGATCACCATCTGGTCATTGTCTGTCTCAAAAATCGCGCCGTTGACGACCTCGTCCAGGGTTAGCTGGTAACCACGAGTAAGATATAGAAGCGCTCTGGCGGCTCGTCCTGGCGTGTTGATTAACCCGTCACGGTTTACGTCTTCGCCAATTTGGGTAAGAATCTGCGAATAATGCTCGGTGAGTTTTTGCTCAGTCATGTTTTGGCTGTTTATTTAATAAACAACGAGTATCTAATAAACAGCTAAAATTAACAATCGCCTGGGAAATAAAAATGAATGATATGCGACAGCATTTAAGAGAAGAATTTTTATCATCTTGTAATCTAGAGCGTAATGAAATTGAGCCGCTTGCTGAGGATGCTTCTTTCCGTCGTTATTTCCGTGTTCAGGCAGATAAACAAAGTTACATCCTGATGGATGCGCCGCCTGAGCACGAAGATATACAACCCTTTATCAAAATCGCCAAGCACTTAATGGCTCTAGAGCTTAATGCACCAGAGATCTATCAATACGATAAAAACAATGGTTTTATTTTGTTGCAAGACTTTGGCGATAATACCTTTACACGGTTATTAGCCCAGGATTATGATGAACACTCGCTCTATGAATTAGCGCTAAATTCGTTAATTCATCTGCAACAGCATCCTCAGGCAAGCGCTATTGAATTACCAAGTTATTCAAATGAATTGCTGATTAACGAAGCATTATTATTGCCTGACTGGTATTACCCCAGACAAAACGGCGATGAGCTTTCAACTCATAGCCGGCTGGCCTATATTGAATGTTGGATAAATATTTTTGACTCTTTGCCCGAGCTTGTTAACACGCTGGTCTTAAGAGATTTTCATGTTGATAATTTGATAAGTCTTGACAATGGTGATTGTGGACTGCTTGATTTTCAGGATGCGGTAATAGGCTCGCCGGCGTATGACTTGGTTTCTCTACTCGAGGATGCTCGCAGGGATATCCCGCAAAGCTTGCAAGTCAAAATGCTGGATTTTTATTTTTCCCAGCTTGACTACAACCTAGATGACTTTATGCGCTGGTATCATGCGCTCGGCGCCCAACGCCATTGCAAAGTTTTGGGGATATTCACCAGGTTGTCTGTCCGGGACGGTAAGCACCATTATTTAACTCACCTTGACCGTGTGCAGCGATTATTAGCAACTCATCTGAATCAAACAGACCTGTTACCGCTAAAAACCTGGTTTCATGAAAATAATTTAATCAAAGATATATAAACAAACTTTGAGAATTCTTTAAAATAGTGCTGATAAAAAAAGCCGGCCAAGGTGGCCGGCTAAACGTTCACACAGAGGAGGAGATCTTTCGGACTTTCCTTCTCAGCCAGAGGGCCGACAGATCACTGTCGGCCGTAGCATTCACACAGAGGAGGAGAGTCTTTCTCTTCATAAACGCTGGTTTCAACGTTTACGTATTAACTTAATGAAAATATAGTGCTCTAGCCTATTGATTTCCAACAAAACGTTCTCATACAATACATGAGTATTTATTCATGCATAAAAAAGGGATTTTGTGACCAGATACCCTCCCATTGCGGCACTTAGGGCCTTTGAATCAGCAGCTCGACATTTAAATTTCACTCGGGCATCAGAGGAATTGCATGTTACTCAAAGTGCGATCAGCCATCAAATCAAACATATCGAAGAGCTTTGGGGATTTAAGTTATTCGAACGCGAAGGCAGGAATATTAAATTAACTGATCGCGCACAAAAGATTACACCGATTGTTAGTGAATTTTTCTCCAAACTAAATAAAACACTCGTTGATTTGGAAGACACATCCGAAGATGAAGGTTATCTTCGTGTCGCCTTGAGTCAATCTTTTGCGCTCAAATGGATGGTGCCTAGACTCGGTGATTTTAGTCGTCAGTATCCGGATATAGATGTAACTATCATTACCATGCCGTTAACGAATGAACTTGAATTTAACGATGCCGATATCGCTATTTTCTATAGTGACGGACAACATCAGGACTATAGCGTTATTCCTTTGCTGCATGGTTATTCCTTCCCAGTTTGTAGTCCAGATTTTTATAATAACGAAGTTACTACACTTAAAAACCCTGAAGATTTATTAAAGCTGCCTATACTTAGGCGGTTGAACATAGACGCTGCACCACGTTGGGCTGACTGGTTTTCTGCCGCAGGTATTACTGACTATTCTTTGCCAAAAGGACTGCATTTTCCTAATTCAAGCATGGCACTTCAGGCAGCCATTGATGGTCAGGGCGTTGCACTGGCTCGCAGTTCTCATGTGGTGGATGACCTGGCGGCGGGACGTTTAGTCAAGTTGCTTGATATCTATGTGCAAAGTGTCAGTTGTTATAACTTGATTATTCCCAATGACAGAATTAACCAATCCAGCGTTATGAATTTTATCGGTTGGCTTAAAGATGAAGCATCAGATTCACAAGCATTGTTTGACCAACAAGCTAAAGCGCAAGGTTTATCAAAGTAAGTACGGGCTAATTAAGATTTTCTAACCGCTCGATTATATTAAGATGATGACCAACACCGCTAAAATTAGATAACTCACGTAATCCAGTTGGGCTGGTGACATTTATTTCAATTAGCTTTCCACCGATTACATCAATACCACAGAAAAATATTCCCTTGTCGATGAAGTCGTCTTTCAAAGCTGCACAAATTTCCAAATCATGCAGATCGAGTTCACAAGCATGTGCGGTACCGCCAGCATCGAGATTATTTAACTCAATACCAGGTGCATGTACTCTTAAAATACCACCGATGGGTTCACCATCAACTAATAATATTCGCTTATCACCTTGTGCCGCAGCGGGCAGATATTCCTGTGCCACCACCCATTGAGTCCCTTGTTTGGTGGACTCGCTAACTTTTTCTTGCCAATCAGGTTCTGAGACTTCAATAAATATGATCCCTTCTCCACCATGACCATCGACCGGTTTAACGGTGAGCTTTTGATGTTTTGCTAACATTAATCCAATTTCTTCAGCTGAATTACTGACCAGTGTTTGTGGGGTAAATTGCGGGTAAAACAAGGCAGCAAGCTTTTCGTTCCAATCACGAAGCGTTTGTGGGCGGTTTACAATTTTCACCTTGGCGGGCAAATATTCAAGCAATAATGTCAGATAAAAATATCGCCTGTCAAATGGTGGATCGGTACGAATGAAAATGACATCGACGTCGGCCAAATCAATTTTTTGCCTGTGATGTTCAGTAAATGGTTGCTCATGGTTTTCATGCACATCGACAGTCGTAACACTTGCCATGACCTGGTCATGTTGAAGAAAAATATCGTTTTGATCCAGATGATGAACAACATGCCCTCTTTGGTGTGCCGCCAGCATCAAGAAATAAGAGGTATCTTTATGGGCTTTGACTCCATCAAGCGGATCCATGATAAAAACGAATTTCATACTCAACATTCAACCGAAATAATTCGGTATTCTGACATAGAGTTCTTAGTCAGTCAGCTATCGGTTAGGCTCTTCGACGCCTGCTGCGTCTCGCGGGTCTTTGCTTTTGAATAGATGAATCAGAAACTTCACCATTAAAGCAGGATTTTGCACCGGCTGTCACTTCGCCCAATCTTGTTTCGATGGTGTGTAAATCAGGCGCTGAAGATAACGATGTATTATCTAAGGCGGCACGCATACTTACTAAATGTGCCGGCGTGGTTCCACAACAACCGCCTATTATTTTAGCGCCCGCGTCCCGAACCATGACAGCATAATCAGCCATCAACTCTGGTGTACCGTTGTAGGTGATTTCTCCATCAATGAACTCCGGTATCCCACAGTTCGCTTTGGCGATCAGAGGTGCATTTGGATTCTCCTGGCTTGAAGACACAATACTGGCAACCACTTCCGAAGCCCCCACACCACAATTGGTCCCAAAAGCTGCGAGTTGGTGCAGGTTGCAAATATTGACCAGTTCTCTGGGAGAAATACCCATCATGGTATTACCATTGGTGTCAAAGCTTAACGTTGCAGCAACAGGATAACCCGTTCGACTTGCCCCACGAATCGCAGCTTCAAGCTCATTTTGTGCTGACATGGTTTCGATCCACAACACATCTACACCTCCATTCACCAAGGCTTTGGCTTGCTCAAAAAAAGCTTGCTCACAGTCTTCTATTGTTAGCTCACCAAGTGGCTGAATCAATTCACCTGTTGGACCCATGGAGCCCGCAACAATGACTTTGCACGATTCTTTATCAGCTTCTTCCCTGGCAATTGAAGCAGCGAGTGAACTTAACTCTTCCACCCTACTTTGTGCATCATGCAATTTGAGCCGGTATTTATTGCCACCAAAACTATTCGTTAGAATTATGTCTGAGCCCGCATCGATGAAGGATCGATATAATGCGCGAATTTTTTCGGGTTCATCTTTGTTCCATAATTCCGGTGCATCGCCGGAAGTCAAACCCATGGCAAAGAGGTTTGTACCTGTAGCACCATCGGCAAGCAAATAGCCTTTTTCGTCAATTTGTTGTTGCAGAATATTCATTGAGCATAACAATATAAAGATTTCTTTATATTTTACATGTTTGTTTTATTATAGCTAGTAAGTTTAACTGTCAGCCAATCGATTTATGATTCTGGATTGATAGTTATGCTTAACGCGATCATCAATCCCTGCTTGTTGTGAATCTCTGAATTTTTGTTTAAGTAATATAAAAACGTCAGTCTGATTGACCGGGGTTAACCATTCACGGACTTTATCAAGGTTGGCGGGCTGATCATAAAGTAAATCGATTAATTCACTAATAATCGGGGTGTTTCCCGTCTGATTAATCTCATTATGGATTTGTGAATAAAACTGTTTAAGGTAAATTAATAAGGCCTGTGTCGGTGTAATCACAATATGAGAGCCGGATTTATCGATTAATTTTTCGGCTTGGCTGGCCGGATCATCACCCAAAGTGAAATTCGGTCTGGGAAATTCAAAAACGATTGTACTATCTTGATTACTAATAACCCGGCCCGAGGTTTGCTTGAAACCATTTTTGTTTAATAATTTGACCAGCTTTTTCCGTTGACTGGGCAAAACAATATCATAGTCATAGCTCTCATAATAATCAGTCGTATAAATAGAAACCGCGTTCAATTTGTTTAATGGAAAAATACTCAAGCCTTTTCGATTAAGCTCTGTAATCAGATTCTTAAATTGACTGTTCATAGGCGCTGAATTAATTTTTTGCCCAACTCAATTCCAGGTTGCTCAACAAGCCGATACGATAATGTAGATACTAATACGCTCGCTATTACAACCAAACCAAACGCTAAAACTAAAGCGATATCTTTATTAAGAATCTGAAAATAGCTGGCTAAAAATGTCTTGAAAATAAAAATTACGCCAAAATGAGTTAAGTAAAGACTATAACTTAATTTGCCGATGGCATTGATTACAGGATTAACCAGCACTCTTGCAGGGTAAAAAGCCAATCCAATTAGCAATATTGCAAATCCCACAGAGAATGAGAAAAATGAAGGGATTTCGGGCGGTGACCAATAAAGCAACGTCAATATAATCAAAAATCCACCGCAAATAAATATAGCCCCTTTCTGTTTGGATTTTCTTAAGAAAAATTCTTTTTTAAACAGAAAAAAAACTACAAACCCTAGCGCAAAAATACAAATTTGAGCTGTCGGCAGATAGGTAAAGGCAAAGTTTTTTATTACATAAGAAAAACGTTCTGGTACCACAGGCAAATAATAATTGTAAGCTAACTTACTAATAGTTATTCCGATCAACAGGCTTATCACCACAAACGCGACTGAACGAGATACATTGGTAATGAGTAAACATAGCAATGGAAATAACACATAGAAAGTCATTTCAACTGCCATTGACCAACCGCCGGGAACAATCGAGTTGACGGACAAAGGATGCCAACCATGAGTAAACGTCAGCGAAGTCAATATGTGCCAGCCTTGAATACCTTCAGGCATCCAATAACGTGGAACAAACTGCCACATTGGCCCATAGATGGCCATGGCAATATAAAACAACGGTGCAACACGAAAGAAACGGCGAATGAAATAATCCCGCCAACTTATTCCACCGATCTGCCGATGGCGTTCAATGGACATCAATAAGGTAAACGTACTGACCAAATAAAATAGCTGAACCCCTTTAGCACCGTTTGAGGCAAGCCGGGTTAAAAAATCAGTCTCTGCACCAATCCATATCCACACATGCACTAATAAAACACCAAGAATGGCCCAGCCGCGCAACGCATCAATGTAATCGTATCTGTTCTCGGAAGACATGGGGTGTGACGATAGCAGAAGCATTTAAATCAAGCTATACTTCGCTGCCTGTTTATCTGCTGCAAATATCGAACTAAAAATGTCTGAGGACAAAAAACCGACTAACTTTATTCGTCAAATTATTGACCAGGATATTGTTGAAAATAAAGTCAAGGGCAAAATCACGACCCGTTTCCCACCAGAGCCAAATGGCTATTTGCATATCGGTCATGCCAAGTCCATTTGCCTGAATTTTGGTATCGCAGAAGATTATAATGGTTTGTGCTCGCTACGTTTTGACGATACCAACCCGGTTAAGGAAGATATTGAATACATTGAATCAATCAAGCATGATGTGCGTTGGCTTGGTTACGACTGGGGAGATCGTCTTTACCATGCATCAGATTATTTCGATCAACTTTATCAATATGCCCTGGAGTTGATTGATAAGGGATTGGCTTATGTTGACAGCCAAACAGCCGAAGAAATCCGCGCCAATCGTGGAACACTGACACGGCCGGGAAAAGACAGCCCATATCGCAATCGCAGCATTGAGGAAAATCGCAATTTATTCGAACGAATGAAAAATGCCGAATTTGCCGAAGGCGAACATGTGCTGCGGGCTAAAATAGACATGGCCTCCCCTAACCTCAACATGCGTGACCCGGTGATTTACCGCATTGTTCATGCCGCTCACCCTATGACCGGCGACAAGTGGTGTATTTATCCGCTTTATGATTTTACCCATGGTCAATCTGATGCGATTGAAGGTGTTACCCATTCGCTGTGTTCATTGGAGTTCGAGGACCATCGTCCGCTTTATGACTGGTTCATAGAAAATCTATCTGTTCCTTCGCAGCCCAGGCAATACGAATTTTCACGCTTGAATCTCGAATACACGATAATGAGTAAGCGTAAACTCACTCAGTTAGTCGATGCTCAACTTGTCGAGAGTTGGGATGATCCGCGTATGCCAACAATTAGTGGTCTGCGCAGTCGCGGTTATACACCTGAATCTATCAGGGATTTTTGTGAGCGCATCGGCGTCACCAGAAGCAGCAATACTATTGAAATGAGCCTTTTGGAAAACTCAATTCGCCAGGATTTAGAAGCCAAAGCGCCAAGAGCTTTGGCTGTAATCGACCCACTTAAATTGGTCATTGAGAATTACCCCGAAGATAAAACCGAGGAATTTGATGTTCCCAATCATCCTAATAATGAATCATTTGGAACCCGAAAAATACCATTCAGTCGTGAAATCTATATTGAACACGCTGACTTCATGGAAGATCCACCAAAGAAATTTTTTCGTTTGGGACCGAATCGTGAAATCAGACTGAAATATGCATACTATGTCACCTGTAATGATGTAATCAAAAATGACCGAGGTGAAATTATAGAATTACGTTGTAGTTATGATCCCGAATCACGGGGTGGTGGTACAGCGGATAACCGGAAAGTCAAAGGAACTATGCATTGGGTCAGTGCCAAACACGCGGTTAATGCTGAAGTTCGAAGTTATGATCGCTTATTTACCGTTGCTAATCCTGATGGCGACAAAGAAAAATCATTTATTGATTTTGTTAATTCCGAATCGTTAGTTATCCACTCGGACGCAAAACTCGAGCCATCATTAGCTAATCCTGAAAACAAGATTCGTTATCAATTTGAGCGATTAGGCTATTTTTATCCGGATGGCAAAGATCACAGTAGCGCAAAACCTGTTTACAACAAAGTAGTCAGCTTACGAGATACCTGGGCAAAAAAACAATGACTTGCGAGCTCGAGTTGTTTAATAATACAAAAAATCATTTAGACCAATAGATAAATCAGCATGGAATTTTTAACTGAATACGGATTATTTTTAGCCAAAACAGCAACTTTTGTCATTGCGATATTAATAATTGTCGGTGCAATTGCCGGGTTGGTGATACGGCAAAAGCATGCGCATGACAATAAAATCGAAGTCAAAAAATTAAACACTCACTACAATAATATGGCTTCTTCGTTAAAGTCAGTAATGTTAAGCAAACATGATTTTAAACAAGAACAAAAAGCTGAAAAAAAGAAATTAAAACAGGAAAACAAAAAGAAGCGGTAAAAAAGATGATTCAAAAAAACACGTTTATGTATTGAATTTCGAAGGCGATATAAACAGCCAGCTCTGTTGAAAATTTACGTGAAGAAATTTCAGCAATTTTGACCACTGCCACAAAAAAATGACGAGGTAGTGGTAAAACTTGAAAGCGGTGGCGGCATGGTTCATGGATACGGTTTGGCGGCATCCCAGTTAAAACGAATCCGCGATAAAGACATTCCCCTGACAATATGCGTTGATAAGATCGCGGCCAGCGGTGGCTATATGATGGCATGTGTCGCCAATCAAATAATTAGTGCACCATTTGCCATTATCGGCTCCATTGGCGTTTTGGCACAAATTCCAAACTTTAATAAAGTACTAAAAGACAAAAATATTGATTTCGAGCAGTTCAAAGCAGGCGAATACAAACGCACTGTTACATTATTTGGTGAAACAACTGACGAAGATCGTGAAAAAATGCAATCAGAAATTGAACAGACTCATTTTCTATTCAAAGACTTTGTCAAAGAGCAGCGGCCAACATTGGATATTGAGAAAGTTGCTACCGGCGAACATTGGTATGGCACTGAAGCACTTGACCTTGGCTTAGTCGATAAAATTCAGACCAGCGATGACTATTTAATGGATCAAGCCGAACAGGCTGATATTCTTGAAGTCAGCTTCCAGGCCAAGACAAAATTAAAAGATAAAATTCCATTGTTGGCTGCAATTTTGGACGGCACTGATCGCCCCAAGTCAAACGAAACCTATTTACATCTGCGTTGATATTTGACTAGATGTTATATGCCCTAAATGATGTAAGTGTACAAATAAGCGGCGAGTGTTTTGTTGCCCCGAATGCTGCGGTTATTGGTGATGTTCATCTGGCTGACGAAACAAGCGTTTGGTTTAGCGTGGTGATTCGTGGTGACACGGATGTTCTCAATATCGGAGCACGAACTAACGTCCAGGATAATTCAGTTATTCATACTGATGCCGGCATTCCTGTAAATATAGGCGCAGGCGTTACTATAGGTCACGGCTGTGTCATTCATGGTTGTACGATCGGCGATAACACCTTGATCGGCATGGGCTCAACGATTCTCAATCATGCCTATATAGGTGCTAACTGTATTGTCGGAGCCAATGCCTTAGTCACACAAGGAATGCAGGTCCCGGACAACTCTTTAGTCCTGGGTGTACCGGCTAAAATTATTCGAAAACTTAAGCCGGAGGAAATAGAACGCAATCGGATCAATGCCCAAATTTATGTCGATCGAGGTAAACAGTACTTGCAGCAACTAAAGCCTCAACTTGACTAATCAGAACGATTTCAAGATGGATATCAAGGACTGTGTCTTATTAGATAGCCCACAGCAAGCCAAAAAATGGCTTGAGCCTCACCACGAAGCAAATAAAACAATAGGTTTTGTCCCGACAATGGGTGCTCTGCATGAAGGCCATTTGAGTCTGGTTCGAAAAGCGACGGAACAAAATGAGATTGTCTGCGTCAGTATTTTTGTTAATCCGCTGCAATTTAATAACCCGGAAGATTTGGAGAAATACCCGCGTGATATAAATAAGGACATGGGAATGCTAGACGAGGCAGGCTGCACCATGGTATTTACCGGCACTTTGGAATCATTTTTTCCACAGATCGAAGATCACACACAGATTTCACTTGAAGAACCAGGACCATTTGCCCAAGGATTAGAAGGTGAATTTAGACCTGGGCATTTTGCCGGCGTAAGAACAATCGTCAGGCGGCTTTTCGACACAGTCGGAAAATGTAAAGCCTATTTTGGGGCGAAAGATTTTCAGCAGACTTTAGTGGTCAAAGCTCTTGCTAAGGAAATGAAATTTCCTGAAATAATTGTTTGTCCCACTCAACGAGAAAAAAATGGACTAGCGATGTCCTCACGAAATCAACGACTGACGCCTCAACAGCGACAGATTGCAGGAAAAATTTTTCAGGCCTTATTAAAAGCAAGTAATGCCTGGCAAAATAACCAAACAAATGCTGAAAATCTTGAAGCAATAATGCTGGCTGAACTTAGACATCCCGAAATAACTGTTGAATATGCCCAGTTGCGTGACCCAAACAATTGGAGTCAAGATTCCCTGACGGGTGAACTATCCAATCCACCCCAGGCATTGATTGCCGTGCAAGTTGGAGATGTAAGATTAATTGACAATGCTAATCTGGGTAATTTATTGGTCATTGACTCGTTTAACAGCTAAAGCATTGAATTTTTCGAATTTTACCGTATTTACCTAACCGGTAGGTATAGAGGCGAATATTCACAAACTTGGTACTCATACAGCAAATTTCGGTATAAAATCCCCTCTCTAAAGAAAAATTAGTACTATGTCGCAACCCAAGGAACTAAGAAAATCTGCATTCCCAAAAGTGATGGTCAAATTTATTGGCCTGTTTTTGCTATTGGGTACCGCTGGTTTAACCAGCCTACAGGCCCTTTTTTAAAAGAAAACGGCATGGATAAAAATAAATCATATCCACGACCTTATAGCCGTAATCACAAAACGGCAGCCAGACGACCGTTAACAGGCGGCTTTTTGCTTTACTTGTTTTCCGCTATTTTATTAGTAGCGCTGATTAAATCTTTAAACTCGGGCCAGACAATCAACTTTCTAGCCGGAGCTATCAGCTTTTTGTCCATGCTCGTTGGCGCCTGGTGTGTGAGAAAAGGACTATTCTACGAAGCCGAAGCGGCCATGCGCAAATGGAACCGTTCAACACGTGTGCCATGGAAAGTCACCGGTGCTGTATTAGTTGGTGTTTCCACTGCAGTCGCTTCATTATTTATGGTTGGGCAGCCGTTAATAATTTCAATTGGTGCTGGAATTGGAGCAATAGTTGGTGCAATGCTATGTTATGGCCTTGATCCTCAGTATTCTAATCCCGATGCAGTCAGCACCTTGGGCGTGACCACCGATGAAGTGGTCGAGGCACTTGAAGAAGCTGAAGCAAAAATATTAAATATCGAGACGGCTGCCAGATCAATCCACGAACTGGAACTGAAGGATCGGCTAAGACGAATAACAAACAAGGCTCGCGAGATACTCGATGTCATTGAAGAAGACCCAAGAGATCTCAGACGTGCCAGGAAGTTTATGAAAGTTTATCTTGAAGGTGCCGAAAAAGTCACTCAGGGTTATGTCAAGATGCATCCCGGTGCTCTGGATGCGAAACTAGACAATAATTTTCGCAATGTATTAAAAACAATAGAAGATGTGTTTATTGAACAGCACACGAAACTGATGGAAAATGATGTGCTTGACCTTGATGTTGAAATTGAAGTGCTGCAAGCGCAACTTAAACATGAAGGTGTCATTTAAACATTGACACGAAATAATTATTTATACGGAGAACGTAAATGAACACTGAAACAGAAACGGTTACTGGCATTGACCCATTATTGGAAGAATTGACCAGCAAAACACTGCCTGAAGTTAAGCAGGAGCTCGCACCTATTTCTGAAATGCCATCAGATCGAGTAGCTGCTGTTGAGGCTTTAATCGATGAGATTGATATGAGCGACAGCAATTCGATTATCTTTTTCGGCACCAAGGCTCAGCAAAAATTAACGACAATTTCTGACAATATGTTGGAAGGCGTACGAAATAAAGATATTGGCCCCGCGTCAGAATCCTTAAACGAGATGGTTGCTACCTTGAGAGGGTTCGATATCGAAAAACTTGACCCAAACAATCAGGGTTTTTTCGCTCGAATTTTTGCAAAAATCTTTGGTGGCACCAAGCCTGTTGTCAAGTTCATTCAACGCTATGAAGAAGTACGTGGTCAAATTGATACTGTTTCTGACAAATTGGAAGGCCATAAGACCACATTATTAAAAGATGTGGCCTCTTTAGACCGACTCTATGAAGCAAACCTTGATTATTTTCACGAACTGGAAGACTACATTCTGGCAGGTGAGAAAAAACTCGAGCAGCTAGAGGCAGAAGTCATCCCTGCTCTTGCTCAAGAAGCAAAAGATACTAATGATATGATCAAGGCACAAGAGCTTCGTGATTTGCGCACTGCTCGTGATGATCTTGAGCGCCGGGTGCATGATTTGCGTTTGACACGCCAGGTCACTATGCAAAGCTTGCCCAGCATCAGGTTAGTACAAGAAAACGACAAAGGATTGGTTCGAAAAATTCAATCGACTATGGCGAATACTATTCCATTGTGGCGTCAGCAACTGGCACAGGCAGTTACGATTTATCGTTCTGGCGAAGCCGCCAAAACAGTCAAGGCGGCTACTGATTTAACTAATGAGTTGCTTGAATCAAATGCCGAAAATCTGCAGGAAGCAAATCGTGAAGTGCGTGAGCAAATTGAACGTGGTGTCTTTGATATCGAAGTTGTCAAACGTGCCAATCAAAAGCTTATAGATACTATTGAAGAAAGCCTGAAAATTGCCGATGAAGGCAAACGCATGCGTGCTTCAGCACTGACGCAATTACAAGATGCTGAAACCAAGCTCAAAGAAAAATTAGCGGCCGCCCATGCGCATGCATCGGGTGCAGCGCCTGAGGCAGGAGCTTAATCATGGGATTATGGCAGCGTCTGACCAGCGAATTAATTGATGTCATCGAGTGGCTGGATGATTCTGATGACACTATGGTCTACCGCTATGAGCGTGAGGATAATGCAATAAAATACGGGGCCATGCTGACCGTGCGTGAATCGCAGGTCGCCGTTTTTGTCAATGAAGGCCAAATCGCCGATGTATTCCCACCGGGCTTATACCAATTAGAGACGAACAACCTACCGGTGTTAACCACCCTACAATCATGGCCGGCAGGTTTTAATAGCCCATTTAAGGCAGAAGTTTACTTTGTCAGTACCAAACAATTTACTGATCAAAAAATGGGGAACGAAAAATCCCGTAATGTTACGCGACCCTGAGTTCAGCGCAGTACGTCTTAGGGCGTTCGGCACTTATTCCATGCGAATCTCTGATCCGGTCAGGTTTTTACAAGAAATAGCCGGAACTGATGGTTATTTCACCACTGAAGAAATTACCGACCAATTACGCAATATGATTGTTTCGCGTTTTTCGTCTGCGCTGGGTGAAAGCAATATTCCAATTCTTGACTTGGCCGCGAATTACGATGATTTAGGTGAGTACATTACAGCTGTCATTAGTCCCGAATTTAAAGAGTACGGCTTAGGACTAACTAAATTGCTGGTCGAGAATATTTCTTTGCCGGAAGAAGTTGAAAAAGCACTGGATAAGAAAACCAGCATGGAATTGTTGGTGACTTAAGTAAATATGTCCAATTTGAAAGTGGCCAGGCCGCTTCTATTGCTGCTGCCAACCCAGGAGGCGCCGGAGCATCTGGCATCGGTTTAGGTCTAGGTATAGCTGTCGCTAACCGGCTGGGCCAAACACTGACCATGGAACCGGCAGCAGCTTATCCCAGAGGTTATCGTACTGTCATTCCATCTTCAGCTCGGCAGGAGCCACCTGCACTACCTAATGCCGCTGAGTTTTACATGGCACAGGATGGACAACGACATGGTCCCTTTACATTAGAACAGCTAAAAGAAAAAGCTAATGATGGCAGTTTAACGCTTTCAACTTTGATCTGGGCACCGGGTATGGCAAATTGGGCAGCAGCATCACAGGTTGGGGCACTCTCAACATTGTTACTAGATACACCTCCTCCTTTGCCAGAGAATGCCTGATACAAGCTGAAATCTGTAAAATAAATGGCAGAAGAAAAACATTCTTTCCCCTGCCAGCAGTGTGGTGCCCAGCTAAGTTATCAGCCGGGTACTCAGCACATGGTATGCGAACATTGCGGGCATCAACACCAAATATCGGTTGATAATCGCGGTATAGATGAAATTGATTTTTATAGCGCGCTGGATCAAATACAGGATCAACAGACTCAAATAGTCAGTTTGGCAGTCAAATGCCACAATTGCGCTGCACAATTCGAATTTGACAAGAATGTTCATGCCGATGAATGCCCTTACTGCGGGACTAAAATTGTCAATGATGCACACGAATCCCGGCATATAAAACCCTGGGGAGTATTGCCCTTTAAAATTACAGCACAAGAAGCGACAGAAGCTTATCGAAAATGGCTTAGGCGACTTTGGTTCGCACCCGGCAAGTTAAAAAAATATGCGCGTAAGGATCAAAAACTAAACGGTATGTATATCCCCTACTGGACTTATGATTGTGCTACCAGGACCTGTTATGTCGGTGAACGCGGTACATTTTACCAGGTGCCGAAAAGTGTGCGAATTAAAGTCAATGGCCGTATAACCACGCAAACCAAGATGGTGACTAAAATTCGTTGGCGGCGAGTTTCAGGTCGAGTCGGCAGGCATTTTGATGACGTGCTTATTTTTGCCAGCAACTCCTTGCCTCGCAATATGGCCAGGGAACTTGCACCCTGGGATTTGCAACACGCCGTTCCCTATCAAGAAGAATTTTTGAGCGGTTTTCGCAGTGAAATGTATCAAAACTGATTGCAGCAGGGTTTCGATATCGCCCGACAACGTATGCATCCGGTGATTAAATCAGACATCAGCGCCGATATTGGTGGCGATCAACAGCGCATTCATAATGCTGAGACTGAATATAGCAATATTCAATTCAAGCACCTGCTATTACCTTTTTGGGTTGCCGGGTTTCGATTCGGTAAAAAATCTTACCAGTTCATCGTCAACGCCAGAACAGGCGAAGTTCAGGGTGAACGACCTTTCAGCAAATGGAAAATTTTCCTGGCAGCATTAGGCTTTATTATTTTAGTAGTTCTAATGCTAGGGATTTTTTGGACTCACTCAAACCAGCAATGCACCCTTCACAGCTCCGATTTTCGAAGATTTAATTTATATCCTGCCTGATTTTCAGTAATCAGCCAATAGTAATTTTTAGGCTGGCTCAATAGCATGGCTACCCAGTC
>CBDCFC010000045.1:0-45903 GCA_965215945.1 Arenicellales bacterium
CTGATGAACAATTCAAGCAGACATTACAGGCGGTAACAGATCTTGAAATTGCCTACCCCCACGTCTTTCCTTATTCGCAGCGCAACAGCACACCGGCGGCTAAAATTCCAAAGCAAGTGGATATGAAAACACGCAGAGCCCGGGCAAAGCAAGTTCGTGAACTAGGAAAAGAAGTTTTAACAGTGGTTTTAAAACGAAATCTAGGGAAAACTTGTACTGTGCTGACTGAGGAATCAATTGATAAAAAAACCGGGCTAAGACGAGCAAGAGCTGAAAATTATTTGCCCGTATTAGTGCCAAACAGGTTCAAGGCCAATCAATTACTAAAAGTGGTGAGTAACGAAATTAAAAACAATACTTTAACCACTAGCATGGGTTGAATTTAACCTGGCCTGCCACTGGCGTTTAACTTGCTCATGCTGACTCAAAAACGGTAAACTAACGCGCTTTCTAAAACTAGATAGATTTATTATTCGGAGTAATCAATGGCAATCGAACACACCTTATCAATCATCAAGCCTGATGCAGTCGGTAAAAATATTATTGGCAAAATTTATGATCGATTTGAGTCTGCCGGGCTAAAAATAGTGGCGGCAAAAATGGTTCATTTAACACAGGAACAAGCCGGCCAGTTTTATGAAATTCATAAAGAGCGTCCTTTTTATAATGATTTAGTCAATTTTATGACTTCCGGTCCGGTTATGGTGCAGGTATTAGAGGGCGAAAATGCAATTGCCAAACATCGTGAGGTAATGGGTGCGACCAATCCTAAGGAAGCCGCCCCAGGTACTATACGTGCTGACTTTGCTGAAACCGTCGATGAAAATGCTTGCCATGGTTCTGATGGCCCGGACACAGCCAAAGTGGAAATTGAATTTTTCTTCGGAGATGATGGCGTAATTGAGCGGACTCGCGGCTAAAATTTGAAACCATCCCATATAATGTCTTTTATGCTTTATACATTGTTATCGATACGCTGAATGACCCAAGCGCAAACAAATCTACTTGGTTTAAACCGTAATGATCTTGAATCGTTTTTCACCGACATGGGTGAGTGTTCATTTCGTGCTGGTCAAATAATGCAGTGGGTTTATCAGCGCCGTGAATTGTCGTTTGACAAGATGACAGATCTTAGCAAGCTGTTGCGCTTAAAACTTGAACAAACGGCCTGCCTTGAATTACCTGAAATTGTAAAGGACCAATTATCAATCGACGGAACGCGCAAATGGCTGTTGCGATTGGCTGATGGAAATTGTATTGAAACTGTTTTCATTCCGGAATCGGATCGCGGTACGCTGTGTGTTTCTTCGCAGGTCGGCTGCATGCTGACTTGCACCTTCTGTGCCACAGCCAGGCAAGGATTTAACCGAAATCTAACCAGTGCTGAAATTATCAGTCAATTGATGGTGGCTGATTCATTATTAGAGAGAGCCGGGGAGGAGCGTGTTATCAGCAACGTGGTGATGATGGGAATGGGTGAACCGCTATTAAATTATGATAACGTTATTCCGGCGATGAATTTGATGCTAGATGATTTGTCATATGGTTTGTCCAAACGCCGTGTTACTTTGAGCACAGCAGGTGTGGTACCCGCTATCTATAAACTGAAGCAAGATTGCCCGGTTAGTTTAGCGGTTTCTTTGCACGCACCAACAGATGAGTTAAGAAATCAACTCGTTCCCATCAATAAGAAGTACCCAGTCGAGCAATTAATACAGGCCTGCCATGATTACGTTTCAACCCAGTCCAGACGGCGCATCACATTTGAATATGTGATGCTCGATGGGATCAATGATTCAGATCAAATTGCCAGAAAATTAGTTAATATAATCAAAGATATACCATCTAAAGTTAATTTGATACCTTTCAATTCAGTCAGCGGTATTGAGTACACTTGTTCTGAGTCGAAACGGATTAATCGGTTCCGAGATATATTACTGGATGCAGGAATTTTCACTATTACCCGCAAGACCAGGGGAGATGATATTGACGCAGCCTGCGGCCAGCTTGCAGGTAAAGTGCGAGACAAGACCAAGCGTAGTCAACGACTGGCAGTACAAGTTGATACCAAACACTAGATGTGGAAATTTAGCCAGTCAGTATTTGTATTCAGCATTAGTTTTTTAATCATCTCTTGTTCTAAGACCGTTGGCTCTCATGCTGTTGACGAACGTCAACGATTGGCCAAGCTACATAGTCAGCTATCCTTTGAGTTTATGCTCAATAATAATTTGAATGTTGCTCAGGGTGAGGCAGAAGAAGCTTTGCGTCTCGATCCGACCGGTGTAGAGGCAAATCATGCTATGGCGCGAGTTCAACAACTACTTAACAATGATCAGCAGTTGATTCGCCATTATGAGCAAGCACTAAAAACTGATCCTTATGCAGTCGTTGTTCTGAATGACTATGGACAGTATTTATGCATCCAGGGCAAGATTGATGAAGCGTTATCTAAATTCAATCGGGCCGGTGCGCAGCTTATGAATTCACAGCGAATGGTGAGTTATACTCGTGCAGCAGCTTGTTCGATTAATCATCAACAATATGATACGGCCGAGCAATATTTACTCCGGGCTTTGGAGTTAAGCCCTGATTCAAAGCCAGTGTTGTTAAACTTGATCAGAGTTAATATCAAGAATAATGACTACACAAAAGCTAATACTTATCTTGATCAATACATGAAAATCGAAACCAAACCGTCGGTAGAAGCATTAAAATTAGTGCAGCAAATAAAACGCAAGATATAATCTGGATATTTCATAAATCGAACTAGTAAAATGAGAAAATCACCAATGAATCAAGCAGATAATAAACTTTTGCGATCTATTGCGGATGAACAGATTGTTCTGTTTGAGTTTAGGCCCAATCTGTCGTCCCATTTCGATCGATCCTTCCCGCAGCCTATTACAATAGGGCTGCGACAACGATCGCCCGAACTGCTTAGCTAGATTGATCCTAATTCTCAAAGATTCATAAAATATCCAGATTAACCATGCAAAAAATTCAATCAATCCGTGGCATGAATGATTTACTGCCAGGTGAAAGTGGTTACTGGCAATACGTCGAACGAGTGCTTGCTGTGGTCGCAGGCTTATACGGCTATCAGGAGATTCGTACTCCAATCGCAGAACATACGGCTTTGTTTAAGCGTTCAATTGGTGAAACAACCGATATTGTCGAAAAAGAAATGTACACCTTTGCCGACAAAGGGGGTGATAGTTTGACGTTGAGACCTGAAAATACGGCCAGTGTCATGCGTGCAGGTATAGAGCATGGTTTATTTCATAACCAAAAGCAAAAGCTTTGGTATCTTGGTCCGATGTTTCGTCATGAGCGTCCACAAAAAGGTCGTTACCGCCAATTTCATCAATTTGGTTGCGAAGCGATTGGTTGGGATGGTCCTGATATAGATGCGGAGCTGATTCAACTAACTACAAGGCTCTGGCAAACATTAGGTTTAAAACATATCAAGCTTGAACTTAATTCAATTGGCACAGCAAAGGAACGTCATGCTTATCGGCAAACACTGATTGATTACTTTCAACAATATTTTGATCAACTTGATGGCGATAGCCAACGCCGCTTAGAGTCAAACCCACTACGAATTTTCGATAGTAAAGTTGAATCGACTCAGGCTATTGTTGCTGATGCACCATTACTTGAGTCAAGTCTCAGCGATGAATCCAAAGCGCACTTTTCAGGGCTATGTGAATTACTGAACACGGCTGGTATTGAATATGAAATTAATCCGCGTTTGGTCAGAGGACTGGATTATTACAGTCTCACGGTGTTTGAATGGGTGACAGATCAGCTTGGTGCACAGAATGCAGTGTTGGCAGGTGGTCGCTATGATGGTTTGGTTGAACAACTGGGTGGAAAACCAACTGCGGGTATTGGTTTTGCTATGGGTATAGAGCGTTTAATTGAACTATTAAAACTTTCAGAAACTGTAGTATCTGATTATTCCCTTCACGCTTATGTTGTTACTGATAATAGTTCAGCGGCTTTAACTCGAGCTATAAAACTGTCTGAACAATTGAGGGATAATAATATTAACGTTGTAATTCATTACGGTGGTGGTAGCTTCAAATCGCAATTTAAAAAAGCAGATCAAAGTGGTGCTGAACTCGCTATTATATTGGCTGAGTCAGAAGTTCAGGCAAATCAAATCTCGGTCAAGCCGTTAAGAAACGATAAACCCCAGATTTTATATAATTTTACTGATGAGCTAGATAATGAATCGCTTAATCAGCTATTAAATCTGATTACACAATAGTAAAATCGCGCCCTGAATATTATAGATAGTCAGATCCATGGCAAAGAAAATTCACGTCTCAGAAGACGAGCAACTCGAAAAAGTCAAAAAGTGGTGGAAAGACAACGGTACAGGTGTTGTTACCGGTGTTGTGCTAGGGCTAGGCTTAATCGTTGGTTACAACTGGTGGCAAAAACATCAAGACAATCAGGCATTGCAAGCTTCAACGGTTTTTTCACAACTGTTGGATGCCAACGACGCTGAAGATGTTGATAAGGTGGCTGAGTTAGGCGCCAAGCTGAAAAATGATTTCTCCAGCACTGACTACGCGGCCAAAGGATTGATCCTGGCAGCGGTTTCTCAACTCAAAGCGGGTAAAACTGATCAAGGTAAAGCTGATCTTAGGTGGGTAATCGACAACTCTAAACTTATTGATAATCAGCTATTAGCTAAATTCAAATTGGCCAGGCAGTTTTATCGAGAGGGTGAATATGATCAAGCACTGGCTTTGGTAGAAACTGAAAACAAAGCCGGTTTTGCTTCGCAATATTTTGAACTAATCGGTGACATCAAAAATAAACAGGATAATCTAAAAGAGGCACATGAAGCGTATTTAAAAGCAATGGAATTAATGTCACCTGAAACCGCAGGCTCTGGTTACCGGGATATTTTGCAACTTAAAATTGATAATACAACAACATGAATGCTTTAATAAAATGGGTGGCGATTATCACTGTCAGTGTGTTTTTGGTAACAGGCTGTGGGGGTGGAAAATCAAAGGAGCAAAAACTTAAGGAAGAACAGCAAGAAGACTTCATAAAATCTTTGCCTAAAACCAAGGCCATTGATGTACTCTGGGATCGCGATCTTGGCGATTTTAGTGAACTGGGTTTTGAATTTGTGATTGATAATGGAGTCAGTTATAGCATTGATGCAGAGGGAAAATTAGCCGCCATCGATCTCGAAGATGGCAAGCCTATGTGGCGTGAAAAATCACGCAATGAAATCAGCGCCGGTATTGGGGTCGGACCAAATGCACTTTATGCTGTTGATTATAAAGCACGCCTGGTCGCATTTGATCGTGAAAACGGTGAACAACTGTGGCGCTCTGAGATTCGTAACGAAGTTCTAATTCCTCCTGTTTTTGCTGGCGGCAATGTGATTGTCAAAACACTAGGCGCCAGGCTGATTGCTTTCGATGCCAGCACAGGTGAGCAGGTCTGGACTTATCGACACACCAAGCCAGGCTTATCTTTGCGCGGCGGCTCAACACCTGTGGTTGAGCGTAATTTTTTATTTACCGGCTTTGAAGATGGTCGACTGATTGCTGTTGATGCAATTAGTGGCAATCTGCTTTGGGATGTGCCAGTTGGAAAATCTACGGGTCGTGATGAAATTCAACGTCTGACTGATATTGATGCCAGGCCAATTATTGATGGTAATGAGCTCTATGTGAGTGCATTCCAGCGTCGTACCATGGCCTTGGATATCGGTGGTGGCAGTGTTGTTTGGACTCGTCCTTATTCAAGTTTCCGCGACATCGCTATTGATAAACAAGCGCTATACATGATTGAAGCGAATAATAATATTATTGCACTGAATCGGGGATCGGGAGATATCATCTGGGCCATCGAAGATTTGACTGAAATCAATTTTACTTCTATTGCTGCGGTCGGTAGTAAATTATTGTTAACCGACGATGATGGCTTGGCCTTCATTATCAACCGCTCAAACGGTGAGATTATCGGCAAACAGAAGATTTCTGGTGGAATACCACTCAATCAGCCTGTCGTGATTGATGATATTGCCTATGTGCTGATGGCAAACGGCGACTTAAAGGCTATCACTATCAACGACTGATGGCATGACCAATGATTCCTGTCATCGCATTAGTAGGCCGACCCAATGTCGGCAAATCCACGCTTTTTAATCGTTTAACCCGATCCCATAAAGCCATTGTCGATGATCAGCCTGGTGTCACCCGGGATCGTCAGTATGGACAAGGCAAAATAGGCGCTAAGCCTTATCTGGTTGTCGATACTGGCGGCATGTTCAATGACGATGAAATTTTACAGCCATTAATTGAAGAGCAAGTAGATCAAATTCTAAAAGAAGCTGATGCTATTTTGTTTATGGTAGATGGTCGTGAAGGTTTAACTCAAGCTGATAAAGAAGTTGCTGCTAGATTGCGTGTGAGTGAGTCACCCGTTTGTTTGATCATTAATAAAGCCGAAGGGCAGGCCAGGCAGATAGTCAGTGCTGAGTTCTATGAACTGGCTGTCGGTGATCCATTTGTCATCTCATCCAGGCGCGGTGATGGAATACAAAACGCCATTGAGCAAATACTAGAGCCATTTCCTGCTGAACAAGAAAATGAAAATTTAGATGAAACTATTAAAGTGGCTGTCGTAGGGCGTCCTAATGTGGGTAAATCAACTTTGATTAATCGTTTATCGGGTGATCAGCGTGTTATTGTGATGGATCAACCTGGCACCACTCGTGACAGCATTGAAGTTGAAATAAATCGTGATGATCAAAAATATATCTTTATTGACACAGCTGGGGTAAGAAAACGTTCGCGTGTCGATGAAGCCTTAGAGAAATTGTCGGTTGTCAAAACCCTGCAAGCCTTGCATGAATGTAATGTTGTAGTGCTAATGGTTGATGCGAGTCAGGAAGTTAGTGACCAAGATAGTCATCTGGCAGGACTTGTGGATCAAAGTGGCCGTGCCTTGGTTGTTGCAGTGAATAAATGGGATGGCCTTAGTAGTGACCAGCGTGCGGATATTCGCAATCAGCTGGATCGCAAATTCAAGTTCCTGGCCAGGCACGAGACCTTATTTATTTCAGCTTTACATGGCACTGGCATGGGCGAGTTAACCAAGGCTATTAATAAGGCCTTTAAATCAGCACTTACTGTAATGACAACCGGGAAATTAAATCGAATAATTCGTGATGCAGTTTTAGACCAATCTCCGCCGTGGAAAGGCCAGTTTCCACCTAAACTTAAATTTGCCCATCAAGGCGGTAAAAACCCACCCCGGGTGATTATTCACGGTAATAGTCTCGACAGTATTCCAGATTCCTATTGTCGTTATCTTGGTACAACCATTGGTCAACATTACAAGCTCATCGGTACGCGTGTTGAAATCGAACTGCGGCAAAGCGAAAATCCGTTTTATAAGGATAAAAAACGTAACTAGTTATTCTTTTTCTGACCAAGATTTAGTTGGAATATGCCTAGTAGTTTAAAATAATTAAATGATGAAAAATTTTGAACTGGTCAGTGACTATCAACCCCAGGGAGATCAGCCACAGGCGATAGCAGCGCTGATTGAGGGTTTGAATGATGGCGAGGCTTTTCAAACATTGCTAGGTGCTACTGGTACTGGAAAAACTTTTACTATTGCCAATGTCATTCAGGATCAGCAACGGCCAACACTGATTATGGCACCCAATAAAACCCTGGCGGCACAGTTATATGCAGAAATGCGGGATTTTTTCCCGAATAATTCGGTTGAATATTTTGTTTCCTATTACGATTATTATCAGCCTGAAGCTTACGTTCCGAGTTCTGACACCTACATCGAAAAAGATGCATCAATAAATGAATATATCGATCAGATGCGGCTTTCGGCTACCAAGGCGTTACTCGAACGTCCGGATGTAATCATTGTTGCTACGGTATCGGCAATTTATGGTCTAGGTGATCCAGCGGTATATCACGACATGGTCATGCACTTGAAAGAAGGTGGCATCATGGAGCAACGAGATATTCTGCGCCGCCTGGCGGAACTGCAATACACCCGTAACAATGTTGAGTTGCATCGAGGGAATTTTCGTGTGCGTGGTGATGTCATTGACATTTATCCGGCTGAGTCAGATCGGGAGGCGGTTCGGATCGAATTATTTGGTGATGAAATCGAGCGGCTAACTTTGTTTGACCCGCTCACCGGTGAAACCGACGATACGATTAATCGTTATACCATCTATCCGAAGTCTCACTATGTGACCGCAAAAGAACGATTGCTTAATGCGATAGATGATATTAAAGCTGAACTTAGAGATCGATTAAAAGCGCTGCGCGATAATGAACGTCTGCTTGAAGCACAACGGCTTGAGCAACGAACGATTTTTGATATCGAGATGATGCAGGAATTAGGTTATTGCAATGGTATCGAAAATTATTCGCGCTATCTGTCAGGTCGTGAAGCAGGACAGGCACCACCTACATTGATAGATTATTTACCATCAAATTCATTACTAGTGCTAGATGAAAGCCATGTAGGTGTGCCACAAATCGGCGCAATGTTTAAAGGTGATCGTTCACGTAAAGAAACCCTGGTTGAGTATGGATTCCGTTTACCTTCTGCTCTAGACAATCGCCCGTTAAAAATGGCTGAATTCGAAAGCATGATGCCACAAACAATATTTGTTTCAGCTACACCTGGGCCTTATGAGATGGAACACTCGGGCACTCCAATTGATCAAGTGGTGCGGCCAACAGGTTTAGTCGATCCTCAGATTATTATCAGGCCAGTGTTATCGCAGGTCGATGACGTGCTAAGTGAGATCACCAAGCGAGTCGAGTTGAGCGAACGGGTGCTAATAACAACACTTACAAAGCGCATGTCAGAAGACTTGACGGATTACCTCCATGATCACGGCGTCAAAGTCCGTTATTTACATTCAGACATTGATACGGTTGAGCGGGTTGAAATAATCCGTGATCTGCGGCTAGGGGTCTTTGATGTGCTGGTTGGAATCAATTTGTTGCGTGAGGGTTTGGATATTCCAGAAGTTTCATTGGTAGCGATTCTTGATGCGGATAAGGAAGGCTTTTTACGTTCGTCACGTTCACTGATTCAAACAGTGGGCAGGGCGGCCCGAAATGTTAAAGGCACGGCAATTATGTATGCTGACCGTGTAACAAATTCGATTCAGCAAACAATTGATGAAACTGATCGTCGCCGAGAAAAGCAGATCGCTTACAACAAAGCCAATGGCATCACTCCTAAAACGATTGAAAAAGAAGTGCGGGAAATCATTGATGGTGTGGTCAAAACGGGGAATCAACGCAAGCGCGGTAAAAATAAAATCCTCAAGGCAATTAAAGTTGAGGAGGATTATTCATTAATGAGTAATAGTGAACTGTCCAAGTTAATGGCAAAGCTTGAGAAGAAGATGTATGCTCATGCTGAGAATTTGGAATTTGAAGAAGCCGCTTTGCTTAGAGATGAGATCGATGTAGTCAAGTCGAATATTATTGGGGTTTAGTCGTGAAAACTTCAGCACAGACAGATATATGACTGAAGTAGCCATTAAAGTACCTTATTTAAGAGGCCCTGAAGTATCAGTGCACATGGACGAATTTGTAACGAATTAATTTGATTTCAAACCAATTATTGATCCAATATCGGCTGTGTTTACAGACACGATAAAACTCAGCCAGTAGTTTAACGAAGTTGTACCCAGCCGCTGCTAAAACGGCATTGATTCGATCCCCGATTTCACCTTTAAGATAATTCCGGTTCATCCGGTAGTCAGATTTTAAGTGTCCAATCGTCGGTTCAATACAAGCACGTCGCTTGTACCAACGCTTCATTGTCCGGGTCAGCCGTTTAGGTAGTTTATTCACCACATGCACTTTGGCCTGGCCGGTATAGTCATGCCCTCGATAGCCCCGATCACAATACACATGAGCTGGGGTGTGTTGCGTTAAAGTCTTAATCTGTTCAATCGATTGGTTCAACGTATGCCCGTCATAGGGATTGCGGTGACTCACCGCACTGATGATCCAGTTGTTTTTACTGGTCGCGGCTAAAGCGACCTTGTTACCAAATTCATAGCGTTTATGGGCTTTGCCTTTGGCTATGCACTTTACCTCTGGCGCATGCATACTATACAACTTGTCTTTATCATGACGCTGCTGGGTATGAATCCGTTTGGCACGGCCAATGAATTCAGATAATTCACTGTCCATGTTCACTGCCTTGCGCTCAACATCACGAATTACCCGGCCCAGGTAGGTCTTCAACTTACGGGTTTGACCGCGTGCTCGTTTCATCTGAGAGGCATGCGCATAGCGGGATTGTTTGAGTAACGCGCGTTTACCCACCCGCACATAACTTTGCCTTAATGTTATCCCTCGACGTTTCGCTTCACGTACCAATACCCCTCGCGCTTTGTCATATAAACGGGCATCAGTCGGAAATGCCATCGCTTTTTCCTGCACCGTGGTGTCCACGTTGACATGGCGAAACTCGCTGAGTTTGAGTAATCCACCACGCTTAGCCAACTCAATCGTTTCACCTAACAAGACCTCCAATTTGTCACCTACCCGATGACGCCATTTCACAAGACTCGTTGGATGCAACGGTAACTCATGTTGCAAATACTCATAGCCACAAAAATACTGCCAATACGGATTCTCTACCCAGCGTTCCACCACCGATTCATCCGACTCATCAAACGCATATTTCAAGTAATGTAATCCGACTAACAAACGTGTCGGTAACGGTGGTTGTCCGGCTCCTGATGTGTACAACTCATCTAACTCTGACTCTAAACGCGACCAACCTATCCGCTCGCTTAGGCGCACTAACGGATGGGACATATTCAAAATCTGGCAGAGCTGAGAACGGAATAAATCGGGATTATTATCGGACTTTTTGGGCTTCATAGATTGCAAGAAATTCAATATTTTCGATCAGTTTCTTGCAATCTATTTTATCAAATTACAACCATTTGTTCAGTGTAATCAATCCCTTATCTATTCTTCAGGAACGACTATTTAAGAGGCTTGTACTAGCTCATGGTTTTAAATTTATGATTTTAGTACGAAAGGGTCTATGTTGGATCCCGTAAGAATTGTGGCAATCTTCTCTCTAGAATTACTTGCTGTTCTTTTAATTGCCGCAACACCAACTGCGGCTGATGGTTCTACGATAAGATTTTCCATTTGGAATAGTAGCTTCATAGAATCGATGATCTCCTCATCTGAAACGCAAGTTATATCATCAACGACTTTAAGCATATTTTCAAAAGCTAAGGGTTCAGGTCTATCTATTGCTAGCCCATCTGCGATGGTACTGGTAGTTTCATGATTGATAATTTCCCCATTTTGCCAAGAATCGTACATTGCTGAAGCACCTTGTGCACAAACTCCTAATATCTTAACTTTTGATAAATTTTGTTTTATCCACGAGCCAATACCGTTGATTAATGCTCCGTCTCCTACTGGTATATAGATAATATCGAGATTAACTTTCTGTTGAGTAATTTCAAGGCCAATAGTTCCTGCTCCCTCGGTTATTTCATTAACTACACCATCTATTAAAAAGTAAGCATCTATCTCCTGAGCAAACTTCTTTGCCGCTAAATCGGCAAGAGCATATGTTGATCCAGCTTTGTGAACAGTTGCGCCTAGTGACTGAATGGCTTTAACTTTGATGGGGTTAGTATGATCAACAGTAAATACATCGACTTTGATTCCTCTTCGACAACATGAGTAGGCAACTGCTTGTCCGAAGTTGCCTGCTGATACGCATACAATTCTGTCATGATTAAAATTATTATTTGTTACCCACCATTCTGTACCTCGGGCTTTAAAGCTTGCAACTGGAGTATGGGTTTCATGTTTTAGCCAGATTTCTTGTCCAAACATTCTAGATAAAGCTTCGCTTTTACGAAAAGGAGTATCCTTGACATTGTCTGGAAGTGCAAAATATGCGCTGGAGATATTTTTGTTTGAAATCATGGTTGATTAGACTTTTACTAATGTTGCTCTAAATTTAGTACTAATTTACATTCTAAGATGAATTTGAAATTTATGGTTTAGCTTTTTATTATTCGTTTAACGACGTGAATTCTTTTCGCCCACCATTGTTCTTTGTTTAAGTCAGTTTTTGTTACGCCCTTGGAGCTGGTTGCTTGCAGGACAATGTTGTTATCCAGGTAAATTCCAACATGACCGTAACCGTTTTTTAAATCAAAGAAAACCAGATCGCCGGCTTTAGCGTTTTTCAATTTAACTTTTTTACCAACATTGATTTGCTGTTTGGTGGAGCGGGGAATATTGACCGACAGATGATTTTTAAAGACGCGCTGGGTAAAGCC
The DNA here is from genome assembly GCA_965215945.1 of Arenicellales bacterium. GTDB lineage: Bacteria > Pseudomonadota > Gammaproteobacteria > Arenicellales > JAHEKD01 > JAHEKD01. Next base: position 12,374 of record CBDCFC010000045.1, read on the forward strand.
GGAGCAGTCTGCCGCGACATGAGGTTGTTGTCGCCCATATCCATAAGGAGTTCCCAGCCAGTTTAAATAGGCTTGCTCAAGTTTTTCTCTGACCTGATATTCACTGATATTGAGATTGAGAGGCGGTGTTTCATCAATTGCACGGGAATAGACGGAAGGTTTGATTGCCGAACAACCTGATAATATTATAATGGTAGTTAAAACAATTATCCTAAACATATCAATAATATATCACTAAATATTAACCTAATATATAGTTTTATATTGAACTTGCACTGAATTGGTTAAGGTTGCTTGGATGATTAGCCAATGCCTAAGCATTTACTTTAAACTGCTGCCATGGACGTTAATTCAAATGATCACTCAAAAATTCTTCAACTGGTAGATTTGTTATCGCGTAGTCCCGGTTTTTGCGTTTTAACAGGCGCCGGTGTTAGTACTCAGTCCGGTTTGCCGGCCTATCGTGATGAAAACGGGGAATGGAAACATTCCAAACCCATGCAGCATCAGGACTTTGTGTCCAGCGAATCAAGACGTAAGTATTATTGGGCCAGAAGCATGCTGGGTTGGCCAAGCTTTAATAACGCAAAGCCTAGTCAGGCTCACCAGAATATTGCTGCGCTGCAAAATGAAGGTTTTGTCGGGCCAATTATTACCCAAAATGTTGATCGTTTGCACCAGGCCGCAGGGAGTAAACAGATATTGGATTTACATGGTCGATTGGATGAAGTTATCTGCCTGAACTGCAATCAATTGTTTTCAAGGCATGATTTTCAATCAAAGTTAGAATCACTTAACCCAGGTTTTGGCGCTGAGAAGAAATCACTTAGACCTGATGGAGACGTCGATATTGACTCTACGTCACTGCAATCTTTCTGTGTACCTTCTTGTAAATTGTGCGATGGTGTCCTGAAACCGAATGTTGTTTTTTTTGGAGGTGTGTTAAACCCAGATATTGTTAAAAAGGCGAGCAAGGCCGTAGATGCAAGCCCTGGTTTAATCGCTGTTGGATCTTCACTAATGGTTTATTCGGGTTATCGCTATGTGAAACAGGCGATAGAGTTAAATAAACCGGTTATTTGTATCAATCAGGGCGTGACGCGAGCGGATGGTTTGTTTGATCAAAAGGCGCTACGTCAGTTGTGTGAAACACTGATTAATTAAGTGTCTCATTAAAATAAGCATCCAGATAATCGTCAAAGTTGAGTGAATCAGAGTCCTCTCGTTGTTCTTGTTGTGCTAACGACTCCTGCGATTCTTTTATCAACTCAGATTGTCGGAATTCATTCAGTGGTTTTTTTAGTTCATCCTCATGCTGTTTTGTTTTGCGCATGGCGTATTCAAAAAATGACTCATCATTATTTCTCATCGCCTCAATGATTTTTGCCGAGGGGGTCAAGTCGGGATCATTAGCTTTAGCAACTTGTTGGCTCAATGCTTTGGTATGCAAATCGTGATTATTTGCCTTATCCAATAATTCAACGATTGGTTTGAGTTGTTCAAGTAATTCCAGCATTAGCTCTTTAGCACTGACTTCCTTCCCGTCTTGAAGTAACGTCAAATCAGTTTTACGGCCGTGGCGAACAATGCGATTACGATTTTCCGGTACTTCAAGTTTTTCCAGATCCGACATGATATCAGATTCGCTGAACAAACAATGCAATAGCAAAGTGTCGACAAACCTGATTTGATTTTCATCAATACCGACTGGCGAATCAGGATTAATATCCAGGCAACGCACCTCGACATAACCAATTCCGCGTTGCTTTAATGCTGTGGTGGGTTTTTCGCCAGAATCAATAACCTGCTTAGGGCGGATCACTGTGTAATATTCATTTTCTATTTGTAACAAGTTCGCATTTAACTGCTTATATTCATCATCAATTTTTACCCCGATTTGTTCGTAATCCGGGTAAGGTTGTTCGGTTGCTTGCCGAAGCGTATTAATGTATGTGTTGACATTACATAATCCAATTTTGATTCGCGATTGAGCGATATTTCGGTAGCCTAGATCGCTCATTCTGAGCGTGGTTGCATCAGGGCCGTAAAAGCTAACGCTATCGAATAACTCTAAACCGTGCTGAGTGTCTTCACGTAAAAAAGACTTGCAAACAGCAGGTGAAGCGCCGAACAGATAAAGCAATAACCAACAATGGCGGTGAAAATTACGCACTAATCCCATGTAGAGATTAGAGATTTCATCTCTGGAAAGCTGTTTTTCAAACAATCTGTTGAGTAAAGAATCCGGTACTGAAAAATTGTAATGAATGCCGGAGATCGTTTGCATGGCACTGCCATAGCGGTTGCTTAAGCCAACGCGATAAATACGTTTCATTTTGCCGGAGTTAGAGTTGCCATATTCAGCAATCGGAATATTAGTAATGCCCGGTAGAATGCAGGGCATTGAATTCATCCACAGTAATTCATCGCCGATATGTTGATAAGTGAATTGGTGTAATTTTTTTAAGAATTGCAAACATTCATCAACATCGGTAAAAACCGGGGTGACGAATTCCAATAAGCTTTCAGAAAAGTCGGTGGTAATCGAAGGATGACATAACGCCGAACCCAGTGCTTGTGGGTGTGGCGTTTGGGCTAGATTTCCATGTTTATCCAAACGCAGGCATTCTCGTTCAATGCCGCGATTAATATTGGCTAGCCCGGAAAGCACATCCGTATGGTCAAGCTTATTTAAGCTGCTCTGCAGCTGATGCGTAGTCATTATCAGATTGATTTAGGTGCTAAAATAATGGACAGATAAGGATTGAATGAATGATTGATCAGCAAACGCTTACGATCTCTACCGATGGCCGGGGTTTTTATGATATTACTCCTAAGGTTGTGCAATTTGTTCAGCGTTGTGATACTGAAAAAGGATTGTGCCATGTCTTTATTCAACACACCAGTGCGTCATTATTAATTTGTGAAAATGCTGACCCAAGCGTTCGGGTCGATGTCGAGAATTTTTTCTCAAGATTGGTTATTGATGGTGATGAAAGATACGAGCATTGCTATGAGGGTGCAGATGATATGGCTGGCCATTTGCGCAGCATTCTGACCGAGAGCTCAATTCAATTGCCGATAACTGACCACCGATTAAACTTAGGCACTTGGCAAGGCATTTACCTCTATGAACATCGCTACCGTCCGCATCAACGAAAAATTGTTTTGACTGTCTATGGTTGACAGTGTAATTATTAATTCAATTTATGGTTAGGGGCACAGACGAAAAATGAATCTAATCAAATCGTCATTCCTGCGAAGGCAGGAATCCAGGAGAATTCAATGTTTCTGGATGCCGGATATCATTTCATGATTCCAATGGCATGACGGTTAGGGGATCTATGAGTTCACTAGTAGTCGATCGAAAAATTTGTTTGGCGCCGATGATGGATTACACCGATCGGCATTTTCGCTATTTAATGCGTTTGATTAGCCAAAACATGCTGCTTTATACTGAAATGGTGCATTGTGGTGCTATTTTGTTTGGTGACCGTGATCGATTTTTGCAATTTCATCCCTCTGAGACACCAGTCGCCCTACAACTAGGTGGCAATGATCCAAAGCAACTGGCGGAATCGGCAAAAATCGCCGAAGGCTATGGTTATAGCGAGGTAAATCTAAATGTAGGTTGTCCGAGCGATCGAGTTCGGTCCGGCCGGTTCGGAGCCTGTTTAATGGCGGATCCAGAGCTAGTCGCTGATTGTGTGGCGTCGATGGTGGCTGCGGTGTCGATTCCCGTGACGGTTAAAAATCGCATTGGCATTGATAAGCAGGCTGATTATGGGTTTTTGCGACACTTTGTTGGAGTCGTGGCTCGTTCAGGTTGTCAGACGTTTATTATTCATGCACGTAAAGCCTGGCTGGATGGTTTAAGTCCCAAGCAAAACCGGGAAATTCCGCCACTTGAGTATGAAAGGGTTTATCAATTGAAAAATGATTTTCCTGAGCTTGAAATCATCATTAATGGCGGAATAAGATGTTATGATCAGATTGATGACCACTTAAATCATGTAGATGGCGTCATGATCGGGCGTAAAGCCTATGAAAACCCCTATTATTGGCGACAAATCGACGAAAAATACTTTAATGCCGAAAAGTCCGATATTTCGCGTGAAACATTTGTCAAACAATACACTGAGTATATACAATCCCAACTTAGTCATGATATTTACTTAAAACACACGGCCAGGCATATATTGAACATGTTTGCAGGTCAACCGGGGGCAAAAGCCTGGCGGCGTTATTTAAGTGAAAATATGAATAATCGTTCAAAAGGCGTAGAAATTATTGAACAGGCAATGGAACTATTAGAATTAAAACGATGTGCATGAGGTTAAAGATATGTTAAAAAAAGTCATGATCGTATTGATACTGAACCTGGGTTTAAGTCAAGTTTATGCTTATTCGATCAACGATGTCGAAGTTATACGCTACGGTGAACGCTATCTCATTACATTCGAAGCCCAACTTGATGCACCGGTCGATGAAGTTAAAGAAGTGATTTATGACTTTGAAGAGGCGAGCAAGCTAACATCGGCGGTGAAAAGCACGGAGGTTTATCGTTTTGATGATAATACTGCTAGGGTGACAGCAATTATGCGACCCTGCATCTTCATTTTTTGCAAAACCATGGAAAAGTTGACTATTGTGAATCTTGAGGAAGATCAGATTCGCTTAATGGGTGTGGAAGATGCCGGCAGTTTTCGAAATTCTAGTGAAACGATTAAATTTGCTGAGGCTGGCGCTGGTACAGCACTGAAATATAAGGGTGATATTTCACCGAACTTTTACATGCCCAATTGGTTGGGTGTGCGTTTTATACGTGGTTCTGTTCGCAAGTATTTAGGTGGTTTATTAGCAAATATAGAGACCAAAGCTAACGGCGGTGGTGCTTAAAACTTCTGGTCCTAGGCGTTCCGCACTTTACGTTCCGTCAAATAATACTCGTGCCCTTGCCAAAGCGCCTTTATTAAACGCTGATGTACTGATTTACGACCTGGAAGATGCTGTTCTAGTCGATCAAAAAGTTCAAGCAAGGAATAATCTAACTCAGCATTTAGCTAATACAACTCATCAAAGCGAAGTTGTAATTCGAATCAACTCAACACGAAGGTCAGCATTTTACGATGATCTCACCTGGCTTGAGAACGTGGACAACATCGACGCTGTTTTGTTACCGAAAATCCGTGAAGCGGTTGAATTAGAACAAGCAAAAAAAATGTTGAAGCACGTTAACTTTAATAAATCAATCTGGCTGCTGATAGAGACAGTTGATGCAATTTTAAATCTCGCTGAAATCGTCAAACATGTTACTAAAAATGCCGCGCTGGTTTTAGGTGCGGAAGATTTAGCCAAGGAAATGCGTATTAACCATACTCCAGGCAGGTTAGGCCTGTTGCCTGTATTGACGCAACTGATTTTACATGGTCGTAGTGCAAAGTTGACGATTCTGGATGCGGTTTTTTCAAACCTTGATAATGATTTGGGTTTTAACCAGTCTTGTGAACAGGCTAAAAATTTGGGTTTTGACGGTAAAACATTGATTCATCCCAAACAAATTGATTTGGCTAATCAAATTTTCTCACCAACAATCCAGGAAATTGACCGGGCAACTCAAATACTGGAATGCTGGAATAACCGCGATAGCTTACATGGTGTTATTGTAGTCGATGGGGAAGTGATAGAACGGTTGCATGTTAAGCAAGCTCAAGAGTTGCTTAATCGTGCGAAATATAATCCATAGCGATGGCAATATTGACTTAAGCTTGGTTTGTTTTAAAATTCGCGCCTGCTTGAATAAAGTAACCTTGATCGGATACTAATTTTAATAAAAAAACATTTTTTCGATGAGCATATCTATCAAAGCTGTCAATTTAAGCAAAAGCTATGGCACGACTACAGTAGTCGATAAGGTCAGCTTTAATGCAAACCAAGGCGATGTAGTGGGTTTTTTAGGTCCAAATGGTGCCGGTAAGACTACTACAATGCGGATACTGACGGGTTTCCTGTTGCCGGATTCCGGCGTGGTTGAAATCTGTGATATTGACATGCACCAAGATCCGATTACCGCTAAATCAAAAATCGGTTATTTACCAGAAGGGGCGCCTCTTTATACCGACATGAATGTGGCTGAATTTTTGAAGTTTGTTGCTAGAGTCAGAAAGATTAATCCATCCATGCTTGCTGATCGATTAGAACAGACCATAGACAAAATTCAGCTTGAATCAGTGTTAGATAAGCGGATTGATAATCTCTCCAAAGGCTTTAAGCGGCGGGTGGGTATTGCCCAGGCAATCCTGCATGATCCTGAAATATTGATCATGGATGAACCTACTGATGGACTTGATCCGAATCAAAAGCTTGAAGTTAGAAATTTGATTCGTGAAATGGCCAAAGAAAAAGTTATTATTCTATCGACACATATTCTCGAAGAAGTTGATGCAGTTTGTAATCGCGCTTTGATTATTGCCGGAGGTAAGTTACTAGCAGACAAAACACCGGATGAACTGGTGATTGGTCACAAAAATTCATTAGAGACTGCTTTTTTGGACCTGACCAGAGATCAACAGGGCAGAACCTGATGGGTGCTATATTGACCATCGCCAGGCGCGAATTACAACAATATTTCACAACACCGTTGGCCTATGTGTTTTTAGTGATCTTTCTAATTCTTTGTGGTGTTTTCACATTTTACATCGGTAATTTCTTTGCTCGTGGTCAGGCTGATCTGCTTTCATTTTTTACGTTTCATCCCTGGCTATTTCTTTTTTTAGTGCCGGCCTTAGCAATGCGGTTGTGGGCCGAAGAGCGTAAAACCGGCACTATAGAGTTATTATTGACTATGCCGCTTACAACAACTCAGGTTGTAATGGGTAAGTTTTTCGCCACATGGTTGTTTATCGGGATTGCATTGTGTCTAACTTTTCCGTTATGGGTGACGGTAAATATTCTCGGGCAGCCTGATAATGGTGTTATTGCAATCAGCTATTTGGCCAGTTTTCTGTTGTCGGCACCTTATTTGGCAATTAGTACCTGTATGTCGAGTTTGACCCGTAATCAGGTGATTGCATTTGTATTAAGTGTGGCAATGTGTTTATTATTTATGCTGAGCGGTTTTAATGCAGTAACTGATTTGGTAAGCGGCTGGGCGCCTGTATGGTTGGTTGAAACAGTTCAATCGTTTAGTTTTTTAACGCACTATACGGCGCAGATGATTAAAGGGGTAATCAGTTTAAAGAACATTGTGTTTTTCCTGGCCATAACTGGTTTTTTTCTATTTGCCAATATTATTATGATTGAACAAAACAAAGCGCAGTAACCAAAGCTTAAATCATGAAAATAAGACAAAAAGCATCATATTTTGGCCTGACTGAATTATTGCTGGCATTTTTAGCCATGGTGTTAGTAATAATGCTGGCGAATCGTTACCTATCATCAATTCGTCTGGATGTGACTGAAAACAAGTTATATACGGTTTCCCAGGGTACAAAAAATATTCTCTCGAGCCTTTCTGAGCCTATAAATCTGAAATTTTTTTATTCAAAAAAAATGGCTGCTCAGTTGCCCGGAATCGGCGTTTATGCTGAGCGTGTTGCCGACATGATCAAAGAGTATCAACGCTTGGCGGGTACTAACATCTCAATCGAACAAATTGATCCCGAACCTTTTTCAGAACAGGAAGATTTGGCTGTTGCCAATGGGCTTAGCGGTGTTCCAGTTGATCAATCAGGTAACAGTTTTTACTTTGGTTTAGTGGGTACCAATTCTGTCGATGGTCGTGAAACGATTTCATTCTTTTCGCCGGAGCGAGAACAGCAGCTTGAATATGATCTAAGTCAATTGGTGCACCGTCTTGCTTCAAAGCAGCAAACTCAGATTGGCATATTAACCACCTTGCCCGTGCAGGGAGATCAACAGGCAGCTATGTTTGGCGCGCCATCCGGGCCCTGGTTTAGTTTAGAGCAGTTAAGTGAACTGCATGATGTTGAATATCTTGATACAGAGCTGGACACGCTGGAGCAGGATTTTTCTGTAGTGCTGGTTATTCACCCATCCTCATTGTCTAAACAGGCTTTATTTGCCGTTGATCAATACGCAATCAAGGGTGGAAAAGTGATCATGTTTGTTGATCCATACGCTGAATCCAACCAGCCACCGGATCAGTTGAAGTCTCAACAGGACGACAATGATGCAGAGCCGTCGGCGCTCAGTGCACTGTTAGCAAGTTGGGACGTTTCAATTGACGCCGCAAACGTAGTGGCCGATCTGGAAAATTCACTGCGAGTGCAGTCATCCGCATCCGGTCGCTCTGAAATTGTGGATTATCCAGTTTGGTTTATGCTTAACCAACAGGCCATGAACGCTGATGACCCGGCCTTCCAGCAATTAGGCGAGTTGGTGCTGGCTTCGGCCGGAGCGCTAACGCCATCAGCGGATGCAAAAACAACATTTGTGCCACTTTTGACGAGTAGTGATCAGGCTTCATTCATCACTACCGAGAGCCTGAAATTTCAAACTGATCCCAAACAGGTACTCAAGCAATATAATCCAGGTGAAGGCAGGAAAATAGTCGCAGCGCGAGTCAGTGGGCAGGTTGAAACAGCATTTCCCAATTACAAACCAGAACCTGTAATAGAGGAGAATGACCAAGAGTCAGAGCAAGAAAATGAACAAACAACTGCGTCTATCGAACAAACGAATACGGGTGAAATTAACGTAGTGATTTTTGCAGACACGGATATGCTGCGCGATCAGTTTTGGGTACAGGTGCAAAACTTTTTAGGGTCGACAATAGCTGTACCATCAGCAGGTAACGGTAAACTGCTGGCCAATTTAGTTGACCAAATGTCAGGCAGTCCTGATTTAATCAGCGTCCGCAATCGTGGCAGTAACAATCGGCCGTTTACTTTACTGGAGTCGATACGACAAACGGCTGATCAAAATTTTCTGCGAAAAGAACAAGAGTTAATCGCAGAGCTGGAAGAAACTGAAAACAAATTGCTGGAACTGGAACAGGCAAAAAATAATACAAATAGCGCCATCTTGAGTGCTGATCAGCAACAGGAAGTTGAAAATTTTACTAATAAAAAGTTAACCATTCGTAAAGAACTTAGACAAGTGCGCCATTCGTTGCAAAAAGACATTGAACGTGTTGAGTCATGGGTTAAAGTTATTAATCTGGCATTAGTGCCAACCCTGATCATACTATTTGGACTAGCACTGTTGTTGTTCAAATCAGGAAGGAAGGCATAGTATGCTGAGTAAAAAACTCATGTTGGTTTTACTCGCGCTTTGTTGTTTATTATTCGCGGCATTGTTCTATACAAAAGATCCACTCAATATTACCTCATCTGGTGATCAGGAATTATTTATTCCGGGTTTAAGTAAACAATTAGCCAATGTCAGGAGTATTCTGATTGACTCTAATGAAGGAGCTGTCGAGCTTGTAAATGAAAATGAAAAGTGGCTAGTCAAATCCAAGGAAAATTATCCGGCAGATGTAAATTCAGTTCGACAATTATTATATGGGGTTGCCGAGCTAGAGATTCTCGAAGTCAAGACCTCTAATGAGTTATTGCTGGGGGAAATAGGCCTTGCTAAAGATGATGAGGATTCGACACGAATAAGGTTTAATGACAAGGACGATAAATCTATCGCTGATGTGTTATTTGGCAAATCTCAGGCTGGTTTATCTCAAAATAAACGTAACTGGTTTGTTAGACAATACAAAAGCCCGCAATCATGGTTGGTTGCAGGTGACTTGAATTTATATAAAACGGCTTTTCAATGGCTTAATAAAGATATTCTTGTGCTTGCGGCAGGCGGTTTGAAGCAGATTGAGCTTAATCCTGAAACGGAAGATGCAGTTAAAATAATTAAAACAGAGCAAGACAGTGGTTTTACTATTGCTGATTTACGTGACGGTGAAAAGCTAGAGCCATACAAAATTGAGCAGTTAGTCGATTCGATCAGTAACCTGCGTTTTGATGATGTCAGGCTCAGGGCCGAGGTCGCCTTCAGTGCTGATATTCAAGCCATTAATGTTGAAACTACTGAAGGTCTCATCGTTTTGGTATTAGTCACAGATGCAGAACAAGGTTGGATTGTTTTACAGGCTATTGCCGCATCTGCGGATCAAACAGTTAACGAGAAAGCCGAAATCTATAACCAGCTATGGGCCGATTGGGAATATCAACTACCCAAGTTTAAAATTGAACAACTCTTAAACAAAAGGCAGGATTTATTATCTACCGAAGAACAATCTTCTTAGACTTAGATTAAAACTTGTCAGACGACAACGGTCAGTTAAAATCCTTTCCAACACTTAATTTACCAATCGCGGAGAATAACATGTCCGAAAAGTTGAACCGTTATAGTTCCCGTATTACCCAGCCACGCTCACAGGGTGCATCTCAGGCCATGCTTTATGGTACCGGCATGACTGAAGCGGATATGTCAAAACCCCAGGTCGGCATCGCCAGCATCTGGTGGGAGGGCAATACTTGTAATATGCATCTCAACGATTTGGCCGCCAAGGTTAAAGACGGTGTGGTTAAAGCAGATATGGTCGGCATGCGCTTTAATACCATCGGTGTCAGCGACGGCATTTCCATGGGCACTGAAGGCATGAGTTATTCATTGCAGTCTCGCGATATTATCGCCGACTCAATTGAAACCGTAGTCAGCGCGCAGTGGTATGACGGGGTAATCACGATTCCAGGTTGTGATAAAAACATGCCCGGATGCATTATGGCGATGGGGCGTTTGAATCGCCCGGGTTTAATGGTTTATGGCGGTACAATCAAACCCGGTTATACCGAGGTTAATAATAATCGACAAGTGCTGGACATTGTTTCAGCATTCCAAAGCTACGGTGAATATATCGCTGACAAAATTGACGATAGTACGCGGCAGAAAATTGTCAGGCATTCCTGCCCGGGTGCCGGTGCCTGTGGCGGCATGTACACAGCAAATACGATGGCCAGTGCAATTGAAGCATTAGGGATGTCGTTGCCAAACAGTTCCTCTGCACCGGCCACCGACCCGCTTAAAATTCAAGAATGTGAAAGTGCCGGAGCGGCTGTTTTGAATCTGATGAAAATGGACTTGAAACCTCGTGACATTATGACCCGTGAAGCATTTGAGAATGCTATGGTACTGGCTACTATTCTAGGCGGATCAACTAATGCCGTATTGCATTTAATCGCCATGGCCAGATCGGTCGGCATTGAATTGACTATCGATGACTTCCAGGCTGTTAGTGATAAAACCCCTTACATTGCTGATCTTAAACCCAGCGGCAAGTATGTAATGGAAGATTTGCATAACATTGGCGGTATTCCGGCAGTAATGAAAATGCTGTTAGGCGAGGGATTGCTGAACGGCGATTGTATGACAGTCACCGGCAAAACCATAGCCGAAAATCTCGCTGATGCACCGGAGTTGGGTAACAAACCCAAGATCATTTATCCACTCGATAAGCCGATCAAAACCACCAGCCACATCCAAATTCTAAAGGGCAATTTGGCCCCGGACGGAGCGGTTGCCAAAATTACCGGTAAAGAGGGAGAGATTTTTAAAGGCCCGGCCCGTGTATATGATTCTGAGGAAGACATGCTCAAGGGTCTGGAAGAGGGTGAAATTCAAAAGGGTGAGGTGATTATTATCCGCTATGAAGGTCCTAAAGGCGGTCCGGGAATGCCTGAGATGTTGACACCAACATCGGCCATCATGGGAGCAGGGTTAGGTGATGATGTTGCCTTGATTACTGATGGTCGATTTTCCGGTGGTTCGCACGGCTTTATTATTGGTCATGTTGTGCCTGAAGCGCAAGAAGGTGGTCCGATCGGTTTATTACAAGACGGCGACATGATAACCATTGACTCAGTTAACAACAAACTCGATGTTGATTTATCCGAGGAGCAACTTAGTCAGCGCCGAGATGAGTGGCAGATGCCGGCCTATAAAGCAACCCGCGGCACACTGTATAAATATATCAAGAATGTTAAAAACGCCAGCGAGGGTTGTGTGACAGATGAGTGATCAGAAGACTGTTGACAGATGACGGAAAGTAGAAAAGGATAATCTGTCCTCTGTCCTCTGTCCTCTGTTACAGCGCCTGATCAATTGCCGTTGGGCCAACCAGACTCAAGGCAATAGTGAGGCTAATCGCCTGGGCGAAAAAGCCGAGGACAAATGCTGAGAAAAAAGAGCTTTCCAAGGCGTTTTTCAATATATAGGCGACAATGATCAAATTCCACAAACTAACCATGAAAATGAACAGCAGCCCGTTATTGATCGTTATTTGCCCGTCTTGAAGTAGTGCAACATCACTGGCAAAAGGAATAGCGAGCAGTTGCAGTAAAAAACTGGTTCCAAATAACGCGGTAATCGTCTGCGGCCAGCGCATCTGGAAACCCTTGATTTTTAATATTACCCAGATTACCAAGGCATAAAGCGCCACCTGGGCAAGCGCAAATACTACGATTTGGTTGCTGGATTCTTTGTTCATGCCGGCAACAACAGTTGCGGCGATAATTAGCACCGTAGCAATAATCGTCCACTGCCTATCCGCAGGTAAATCCTGGGGCTGGGCCCTAAAAAAACAAATTTTCAGCAATGTTTCAAAAAAAAGCAGCATATAATCGTCCGCGTTATTAATGGGAAACGAATAAAGCGCAATTGTAGCTGAATCATGGATAAAAAACTTCAGTCTGAAAATAAAATCATTTCCTCGCTTGCCCAGTGGCAAGGAGTGAAGAAATATTTTACTCATACAAGTTGGATTGGCCTTGATACTGAGTTTATGCGTGACCGAACTTACTATCCACAATTGTGTCTGGTGCAGTTATCCTGTGATGAGGTCGATATTTGTCTTGATCCACTGGCATTTGATTGTTCATCCATTCTTCCGGACATTTTGGAGGATAAATCTATTATCAAAATCATCCATTCAGCCTCTCAAGATATTGAAGCGCTTGGTTATTACTGTAATGGTGAAATCAACAATATTTACGACACTCAGCTTGCGGCTGAATTTTGTAATCTTACTCCACAAATGGGTTATGCCTCATTGGCGAAGGAATTGCTCAAGGTCGAATTGCCTAAATCACAGACACGAAGTAACTGGGCTAAACGGCCCCTGACGCAAAAACAAATTGAGTATAGTTTTAATGATGTTATTTATCTGAAGCCACTTTATGATAATTTAAATCAGAATTTGGCGGATTCTAACAAAGCAACTTGGTATGAACAGGAACAAGCTTATGAATTAAATCGAATGCGAAAATTCAGAATCGATCCGGAAAATGCCCACTTGAATTTTAAATCTTCCCATCGGCTCGAAGCTAAGAATCAGCAAGTTGTAAAGCAAATCCTAACCTGGCGGGAAGGTATTGCACAACAAGTGAACAGGCCAAGGCATTGGATTTTAACAGATAAATCCATTGCTGAAATCGGCGCTATATTACCCAATGATTTAGATTCATTACAACTAATCACTCAAGACGATCAGCGTTTTAATAAACGTTATATTGCAGATATTTTAAAATGTATAAACTTAGGATTAAAGCAACCTGATGAGCGAGTCTGGCAGCATCGTGAGCAGCTCACAGAACCTCAGAAACAACAAGTAAGCGCTTTAAAACGAAGACTTGAAAATCAGGCTTTTAAATACAATTTACCCGCAACAAGATTAGCAACCAGAAAAGATATTGTTGATTATGTGAGAGATGGTAAGGGGAGATTGGCTGAAGGGTGGCGGAAGGAGATTTTGAATTCAGGTTAAAAATAAATGATAAAATACTTTTTAACGAAAGGGAATTCTGTGGATATATGGGCCGAGGCCGGCCAGGGAAGAATGGGTGATTAAAAAGTAATCCCTCCGTCACCTGGGTAAAAGGGGACCGGGGTAAAAGGACGGGTAAAAGGGGACGCCCATAAGTCGTTAAAAGTCAATAGTTCATAACGGTATATAAGGGTAACCCCTTGGCTCTCTATAAACAGAGTTTAATGAGCGCATCTGAATTTATGATTGTGAGCTACTTTTAGATAAAGTGCTTCAGTCACCCATCAGGATTAAGGCGATACACCGTTCAGGTGCTTCCCTTGGCCGTATTCAGTCCCATTAAATAATCAGTACCTTGAGATCACTAGTCAGTATGTGATGATGGATTGTCAGTCAGTCCCATTGTAGTTGACCTCAAGGGCACTTTATTAAACGCTATTTCGATGATACTGGCGGTGGATACTCAGAGGACCGGGTTATTAACCATTCCCCTTTTGATCTTACCGCCAGATAAAACGGTCAGCCAAACGCTAAGTGAATATCGAAGGGTTGCTGGCGACTTAACATATGGTATACCGCCCGGGTTAATTTGTTGGCGATCGTTTTTTTCGCCACCATAACAGGTACTTTCTTAGACTTACGTTGATAATACCGTTTAATCGTAGGATTCCAGATGCAAGCATAATGTGCCGCTTCCACAAACGCCATGGCCAGATAGCGATTACCATTTTTGCTATTGCCTTTGGCTTTGAGTTTGCCGTTACTGATTTTATTGGCCGGCACACACCGTGCATAAGAGGAATAATGACCCACTTTAGAGAATCGTTCGATCGGTCCTGTTTCCAGTAAGATGCTCATGCCCAGGATTTGACCAATGCCCGGGACACTGGTGAGCAACTCGTAGTCAGTGCGGTCACATCGTGCTAACACAAATACCTCAATGGCTTTAATTTGCTGGCGTAGTAGGTGGAGTAAATGATGGGGTTGTTGGGCGGTAAACAACATCACCGGATCATTAAAATACTGATCTAAGTTCTGTTGATCGAGTTGTTTGATCTGATGGCTGGTTAAGCGTTTACCGGTATGTCGATTGATCAGACTCTGTAAACTTAATAGCTGAGCGGTGCTTTGTTTGACCAACAGTAGTCGCCGTCGTAATAAATCACGCACGGACCGCATGGCTTTTGGGTAAATATAACCGGTGGGTAAGATGCCTAGTCGAAGTAAATGGGCTAAGTGACGGGCATCACTGGCATCATCGGTGTACTTCAGACCGTTGTATTGCTGAATCGCTAAGGTATTGGCCAAGTGAACCGGATACCCTTGTTCGATTAAACCGTCCACTAGCCAGTACCAGTTGTAGGTGGATTCCACCACAATCCCTTGAATTTGTGATTGATAGGGTGCTAAATAACCAGTAATTACGTCAAGCTGGTTGGGCAGGCGTTTCTCACGGATTAACTGATCGGTTTCATTGATGATTGAAACCATACAATTATTGCTATGTAGGTCTATTCCGCAGTAAAGTGTCATAAGTCGTCTCCTCAGGTTTAGTTGACCTTCTACTGTAGTACACGGACGTGGCAGTAGAGAGGCGACTTATGATTTTCAGAGGGATTATTTTTTAGGCAATACCTTAGTTGTTGGAATAAGAGAGTACGTAGCTAAAGCGACGTCCCCTTTATTCTAGGTCTCTTTTTATTAATATTGTTGCTGTTTGCTGCTGGGGTTTATTCAGCTACAATGTGGCTGATCAATGATTGCAAAAGGAGTTGCGATGCCCAGACGTGCAAGGATGTACCTGCCGAAGTTTGCCTATCATATTGTTCAGCGCGGGAATAATCGTGAAGCCTGTTTCATAAACCCTGAGGATTACCAGCTCTATCTTGATTTATGGCAGACATGTGCGAGCCGTTATAAGGTCAATGTTCATGCTTATTGCTTGATGACCAACCATATTCACTTTTTAGCTACACCAGCGAATTCGACCGGCCTGTCAAACACTCTGAAGGTGGTCGGCAGCCGCTACGCGTATCACATAAATCGAACTTACAAGCGAACGGGCACTTTATGGGAAGGGCGTCATCGGTCGAGTTTGGTTCAGAATAATCGTTATTTGTTGACGTGTTATCGTTATATTGAACTGAACCCGGTGCGGGCGGCTATGGTTGACAGGCCTGAGGAATACCGTTGGTCGAGTTATGGGTTTAATGCATGGAGAGATGCGGGTTGGTTAGTGCCACACGAGGATTACATTCAACTTGGGCAAAGCAAGGCACAGAGGTGTTATGCTTATCGGGAATTGTTCAAAACGCACATAAATGCCCAGAATTTACATTTGATTCGCCAAGCCGCACATTATTGTCAGCCGGTAGCTGGAGAATTCTTTCGTCACCAAATTGAAGAAAAATATGGTATAAAATTTGGATATATGGACCGAGGTCGGCCAAGGAAGAGTGGTTGATTAAAAAATAATGGGCGTCCCCTTTCGTTCATTTAACTAACCGATATCAGTCAATGATAACAATAGCCGGTGATGAAGCATGATAAAATGGACATGAAATCAACCCTAACTAACAGTACTCTTATGTCACAGGCTAACGTTAAACAAACCGCCCATGACCTGATTGACCAGTTGCCGGACGAGGCAAATTGGGATCAGGTGGTGTATGAATTAGCTGTTCGACGTTCTATTGAGTTAGGCTTGGCTGATGCTAAAGCCGAACGTGTGATCAGTCATGAGCAACTCATTAAAGACTTAAATCTAGAATCAGAACTGACAGGCTGAATCATTGAAAACATTGCTATGGACGGCGTATGCGCGTGAGCAGTTAACTGACATACGTGAGTACATTGAATCGCATGTGCCAGGTCCGTGGGGATGCGCAAATCATTAAGCTGATCCGCCGAGCGCAGAAGATCGTTGATTATCCCCTGGTAGGTCGGATGGTGCGTGAATACGAGGATAACGCTATCCGTGAAGTGCTGGAGAGACCGTATCGAATTATCTATCAAATCAACGACGAGACAATTGTGATTTTAACGGTCATGCATTACCGACAGCTCTTACCGGCTGATATTCATGAATTATCAAAGAAAAGGTGACGTGTAAGAAAAAGGCGGATAAAAAGGGGCCGGATAAAAAGGCTGAGGGATTATCTTTAGACAATTTGCTGTTTGTTGAGTCAGGGGTGCTCACTTTAATGGTTTCTATTTGTTGATAAATAATGAAATATACCATTAAATGGTATACACTCTTATTCATGACATGGACCGTTTACTTCACTCGCAAAGCGCATAAGCAGTTGGTGAAGTTACCGCGTTCGATTCAGGATTTAGCGGATCTGGCGGTGTTAGACCTTGAAGAACAGGGGATCAATCCGCAGGGGTGGAATACCCTCAAAACCGGTGATGATGAATACCGGTTGCGGTTGAATTACCGTTACCGGATGCGCTATCAAGTCAGTAATAAACAGGACCTTGAAATTAAAATTTTTTACGTCGGGCATCGACGGGAGGCATATCGATGAATCAAGCTTTACAAATCCATCATGACTTAGGCGATGTGGTAGTTAAACCCAGTGGCAAAGTGAATCAGGTGCGATTGAAAAAGATGATTCGTCGCACCTTGGATCAATACCTTGAAGAAGACAGAGTACCTGCTAAAGCTGTTCATGATGCGGTGAGCGAACGACACGGTAAAGCGTATCGCACACCAGGGTATTACCTACGGGTGTATCGTCTGCGGGCAGATATGACACAGGTTGAATTAGCGGATCGAACCGGCATTCGTCAGCACCATTTATCTGAGATGGAGAACAATAAACGGGCATTGGGAAAAGTGAATGCCAAGAAGCTGGCGGATATATTGGGTTGTGATTATCGCAGACTGTTGTAAGAGAAAAGGTGACTTGTGGGTGTTCCCTTTAGCGTTCTGGTGTTGACATCATAACATTATAACATCATAATGCTTTTATGAGTAATTTGTCCAAACGATCAACGGTTTATTTCGACCCGGCTATTCATCAAGCGCTTAAAATAAAAGCGGCATCTACACAGATGTCTGTGTCAGAGTTTGTTGATGAGGCTGTACGGCTGCTAATGCTTGAGGATCAAGAAGATTTAGCCGCTTTTTCAGAGCGTGCTGACGAACCGGTAATCAGTTACGAAGCTTTGCTTAAAGATTTAAAAAAGCATGGCAAGATATAAAATTGTCTTTAAAAAATCTGTTGCCAAAGATCTCCGTTCTATCCCCAAGCCTGATGTAAAACGAATACTCAAGAAGATTGATGCTTTGACTGATGAACCCCGAGGAGCTGATTGTAAAAAACTCTCAGCGCAAGAACGCTATCGCGTAAGGGTGGGAGTTTATCGAATTGTTTATGAAATTGTTGATCGACAATTAATAGTCTATGTTGTTAAGGTTGCTCATAGGTCAAAGATTTATTAAGTAAAAGGAGATTAGGGATTGGTGGAATAACAAAGTACGTAGCTAAAACGACGTCCCCTTTATTTTAAGTTTACTTACCGTGGAACCAGCAGGTACATTTTGCCTTTTTGGTTCATGTTTCCGGCAAGATATTCGGCTTTGTCTCCCAGTCCAAAAAATACATCGGCACGAACCTGGCCTTTTATAGCCGCGCCAGTATCCTGGGCGAACATAAGCCGATTGAAGGTTTTGCTTTCACCGTTCTCTGAGGGTAGGGTTGTCTCCAGCCAAATTGGGCTGCCCATGTCAACATGGTTAGGATCAATGGCTATGCTGCGATAAGGTGTTAAAGGCACATTCAACGAACCTCTCGGTCCACTCTCATGTTTCGGAGTGTCAGTTAAGTTGAGAAAAATATAACGCTTATTTTGCTGCAATAACTCAGTGGATTTTTCGGGATTGGTATTCAACCAGTTTTTCAAACTTTGCAGTGAGACTTTTTCTCTTTGCATTTCACCGCGATCGATCAGGACTTTGCCGATTGATGTGTAGTCATGACCATTATTGCCTGCATAGACTAAAGATTTTTGTTGACCATCTCTTAGTTGAACACGGCCACTGCCCTGGACGTGTAAAAAGAATAAATCGTATGGATCGTCAACCCAGAGGATAATGTTGTTTTTAAATTTCTGTGGTTGAGTTTCTATTTGCTTTCGAGTTAATGATTGAATATTCGGATCTACAGGTTTGCCATAAACCGGATATTTGTATTTTCCATCAGCTTGCAAACTGCCATGTAATACGGGTTCATAATAACCGGTAATAATTCCTTCAGCAGAACCGTCGCTGTTGGTGATCGGAACAAGTTTAAAATTCGTTTCAAAAAACGCTTTAACTGTTTCGCTGTTAGCTGAAACTTGATCCGATTGGTCACATAAGTTTGACCAGGGCTGGTTATTTTTCTTTTTGAATGCTGAGCATGAGTTTTGCCAGGCATTCCAGACTTGCTGCATATCATCACTTTGCCAACCAGGCTGATGGGATGGTTCTAACTGTAGTGCTGTGCAGGCAACAGAAAATGCTAAAACCGCGCTAAAAACGAGCACCGGGATTAATCTTAAGTTCATGAAAAACAACTGAAAATTGAGGATATCGGATTCATTGGCAATTCAGGCAGCACCACTATAATTCTAGCATGTTTAGCATACATTAATGTCGTATTCGTGATGCTGAAAACCATAGCACAAAGGTCAGACATAAATGATATATTACTTTTGTTCAGGTGAGCTACAATACAAACGAAACTATCAATGACTAGGAAAACCACTGTATTTTTAACATTACTAGCGCTCATATCGAGCGGGTTTTCCTATGGGATTTTTGCTCAGTCCAAGGCAAATATAAAAAATATAAATATAAATAAGGCGAAATTAAAATCGGAAGAACTTAACTCGTATCCAGCGAAACAAAAAGCCGTGCATCATGTGAAGCGTGAAACAGGTGGTCGTGTGCTCGATGTCAAACAACGATCTTCAGATTCCGGCAAAGTCTGGCGGGTTAAATTTCTTAAAGATGGCAAGATTCAATATATGGATGTTGCACCTCAAACCTCAACCGATTAATCTAAACCTTTTTCCAAGTTTTAACTTCTACTTACAGGATAAACTGAAATAATGCGTGTATTAGTAATTGAAGACGAACAGAATTTACGTGACCAGTTAGCTCAAAAGCTTAGAGAGTCAGGTTATGTAGTCGATACGGCTGATGATGGTGAGACCGGGCTTTATTATGCCCGTGAGTATCCCGTTGATGTAGCGATTGTCGATATCGGCTTGCCTAAATTAAGCGGTGTTGATGTGATTAAAACTTTGCGAACTGAGGGCTATACTTATCCGGTATTGATTCTTACCGCTCGCTCGCGTTGGCAGGAAAAAGTCGAGGGCTTGGAAGCGGGGGCCGATGATTACATGGTTAAACCATTTCACGTGGAAGAGTTATTGGCACGTTTGCGCGCCTTGGTCCGCCGTGCGGCGGGGGTGGCTGATTCAGTGGTGCGCTGTGGCGAGGTTGAGATGGATACTCATTCTCAAGCAGTTTCAGTTGCCGGCAAAGAGCTGGATTTAACGGCCTATGAGTATCGTTTATTGCAATATTTGATGCTTAACACAGGCAAGGTCATTTCCAAATCTGAACTCACAGAACATATTTATGAAGAAGATGCTGAGCGTGACAGCAACGTGATCGAAGTATTTATTGGCCGGTTGAGACGCAAGCTTGATCCTGAGAATGAGATTCAGCCCATCGAAACATTGCGTGGCAGGGGTTACCGTTTCAATATCCCGTTTTCATAAACAGTCTGTATCAATGATCTTTGTACCTTCAAGCGTCGTTGAAAATGTACTCGAACGCTCATTTAGTACCTATAAACTGAGTTTTGGTACGCATATTTGCCTCGTCTGAAGTTAAAATCTCTCTATGCAAAACTCTTTATAAACTAACTTGTGCAAATCTCGTTACGAAGACGATTATTCTTATCTGCAATAGTTGTTCTAATCTGTTTTTTGGGTGTAACGGGTGTCGCATTGGATCGGGCCTATCGTGATAGTGTGACTACGGCCCATCGTGAAGCATTAATCGGTTATCTCTATGCTTTTCTAGCTGCATCCGATGTGGATGAAAACGGCTTGTTGAATGTTGCTAATAATCTTTTGGAAAGGCGATTTTCTTTGCCGGGGTCGGGCCTTTATGCTTCGGTAATCGTTTCTGATGACAATCGTCAGATTTGGGCTTCTCCTTCTTTATTAGGCGTGGAGTTACCCAATATTCCTATGCTCAACACCGGTGTGATGTCTTTTTCACAACAGGAAAATTCGAAACAAGAAGGGTTTTTTGTCTTGAACTTTGGTGTGGCCTGGCAGGTAAACAATGATTTTATTCGCTACGTTTTTACTATCGCCGAAGATTTGCAACGTTATGAATCGGAAATAAAAACCTACCGTAAAACGCTATGGTTTTGGCTTGGGGCGCTGGCCGTTTTGTTATTAGTCGTTCAGGGATTGGTTGTGCAGTGGGGCTTAAGACCGTTACGCAAAGTGGCGGATGAAATCAGAGCGATTGAAGGCGGAGAAAAAGATTCATTGAGTGGCGCCTATCCAAAAGAATTATCGCACTTGACTAATAATATTAATAACCTGATCCGTAATGAACGCAACCATTTAGTTCGATATCGAAATACGCTTGGGGATCTGGCCCACAGCTTGAAAACACCCTTGGCCGTTTTACAGGGCTATTTTGACCAAAATAAGTCTGATCCGGAGTCAAAAGAAACGGCAACAGCACAGTTGTGGAGAATGCAGGAAATAGTCGACTATCAGCTCCAGCGTGCTGCTGTTTCCGGCAAGCAAACTTTTAACAAACCGGTAGAGATTTTACCTGTTGCCGATCAAATTATTAATGCGTTGGATAAAGTTTATATCGATAAACAAATAGCAACCCAGACAACCATAGATCCTGAGCTCAAGTTTTATGGTGAAAAAGGTGACTTAATGGAAGTGTTGGGTAATATTCTTGACAATGCTTACAAATGGGCAAGCTCGCGAATCGAAATTACCATCGCGGCCGATAGTGAAACCAATCTACAACGCCCTGGAATTCAAATCACTGTTGAGGATGACGGATCGGGAATCGACAAGGAAAAAGTCAACCGGATTACCCAGCGCGGAGTTAGGGGGGATGAACTCGAAGGGCCGCCAGGACAGGGTATTGGGTTGAGTGTGGTTCAAGACATTGTTGAGAGTTATTCCGGTGAGCTTGCTTTTGATTCAAGCGAACTTGGAGGTTGTAAGGTTTCCATCTATTTTCCTGCTTACTAGTACTGATTTTGCTGTATTTAATATCATCTAAACGATTGATTTTTTTACTGAGAATCTCTTGTGAGCGGAGATTAGCCGATATACAATAGCCCACCTTCGTTATGGGGTGCGTTGATAAAGCACTCATACAAGTTTTAAAACTTCTCCTGGTTTGTTTACACTACCTATGTGTTTCGATGCCAGGTTTGAATATGTAAGAAGAATTTTTGAGGAAATCATGACATTAACAGCTGAACAAACGGCACAGATTGCAAGCGAATACGCGAGAAGTGAAAACGATACAGGTTCTCCGGAAGTGCAAGTTGCGCTGATGACCGCACGTATTCAGGATTTATCCGGGCATTTTAAAGCGCATAGCCACGATCATCATTCTCGTCAAGGGCTTTTGCGCTTAGTTAACAAACGTCGCAAGTTGCTGGATTATCTTAAAGCCAAGGATGTTGAAAGGTACAGAACCTTAATTTCACATCTTGGTTTGCGTAAGTAACAAGGCATTAGTAGGAAAAGAAATCGAGTCTTCAATGGTGAAGATTCAAAAGTAGGAAAAACGCGTGAATCAAAACAAAATCACAAAAACATTTCAATACGGGCAACACGAAGTCAAACTGGAAACAGGACGAGTTGCTAAACAAGCTTCTTCAATCATGGCCAGTATGGGTGATACTGTGGTGTTAGCCACAGCGGTTGGCAATCCTGATTCAGAGCCAAAGAGCTTTTTGCCGCTTACAATCGATTATGAAGAGCGAACTTATGCCGCCGGAAAAATTCCAGGCGGTTTTTTTAAGCGTGAAGGACGGCCTTCAGAAAAAGCAATCTTAACTTGTCGATTAATCGATCGGCCCATGCGTCCTTTATTCCCCAAGGGTTTTGCTCAAGAAGTGCAGGTCATTGTAACCGTACTGTCACTCGACCCTGAAATTAATGCAGATATCGTCGCAATGCTAGCCGCTTCAGCAGCGGTGCAATGTTCAGGCATGCCTTTTGAAGGGCCAATGGCGGGCTGCAGAGTGGGCTATGTCGATGGTCAGTATGTGCTGAATCCTACCGCATCGCAATTATCGGACAGTTCAAAATTAGATCTGGTTGTTGCGGGTACTGAAGATGCAATTTTAATGGTCGAATCCGAAGCTGATATCTTGACTGAAGAACAAATGCTCGGTGCGGTGATGTTCGGCCACGAAAGTTTGCAAACAGCCTGCAGGGCGATCAGTGAGCTTGGCGCTGAGTTAGGTGCTCAAGCCTGGGATTGGCAGGCACCTGAGACGGATGAATCTTTTGTCCAGCAAGTGAAAGATGCGGCCCAAGAACAAGTATTAAACGCATACATGATTGCTGAAAAAACGCAACGCCAGGATAAATTGCGAGATATTCGTGAGCAACTGATCGAACAATTCAGCAGTGAAGATGAAGAAGATGACCGCTCGGATGAGATTTATTCTGCCATCAGTTCAGTTGAAAAGGAGCTTGTCCGCAGCCGTATTCTTGCCGGTGAAGCCAGAATAGATGGTCGCGATACTAAAACAGTCCGCCCAATAGACGTTGAACTAGGTGTTTTACCAAGAACTCACGGTTCAGCACTATTTACCCGTGGTGAAACACAGGCACTAGTGGTAGCAACCTTGGGAACTGAGCGTGATGCACAAGTCATTGACGCGATTGAAGGTGAACACAAACAACCCTTCATGCTGCATTATAATTTTCCGCCTTATTGCGTCGGTGAAACAGGTCGTGTCGGCTCACCCAAGCGGCGTGAGATTGGTCACGGAAACCTGGCTAAACGTGGCGTGGCCGCTGTACTGCCTAAACCCGAAGATTTTCCTTATGTCATTCGTGTTGTTTCAGAAATTACAGAATCCAATGGTTCAAGTTCAATGGCCAGTGTTTGTGGCACAAGCTTGTCGCTGATGGACGCAGGTGTGAATATTAAGGCACCGGTAGCTGGTGTGGCCATGGGATTAATCAAAGAAGGTGACCAATATTCAGTGTTGACTGATATTTTGGGTGACGAAGACCATCTTGGTGACATGGATTTCAAAGTTGCTGGAACCGAAGCAGGTGTTACAGCATTGCAAATGGATATCAAAATTCAGGGCATTACCAAAGAGATCATGGAGGTCGCACTAGAGCAAGCACGTGAAGGACGTTTACACATTTTAGGCGAAATGGCCAAGGCTATTGAAGTACCAAGGGCTGAAATGTCTGATTACGCGCCAAGAATCATTACCATCAAAATTCCTACCGACAAGATTCGGGACGTTATCGGTAAGGGTGGAGCGACGATTCGTTCTATCTCTGAAGAAACAGGCGCAACCATTGATATTGATGATGATGGTACTGTGCGCATCGCCTCAGTCGATAATGCGGCGGGTCAATCAGCCAAGCAGCGTATCGAAGATATTACCGCAGACGTTGAGGTGGGTAAAATCTACAATGGTCGTGTGGTTAAATTAATGGAATTTGGTGCGTTTGTTAATATCCTGCCAGGCCGTGATGGCTTATTGCATATCTCGCAAATCTCCAATCAGCGAGTTGAAAAAGTCAGTGATGAAGTTAATGAAGGCGATATTATCGACGTAAAAGTTCTTGAAGTCGACAAACAGGGTCGAATCAGGCTGAGCAAAAAAGCGATTACTGAAGCCGAAGCTTAGCTTTAAAATAAATCATAAAAGAAGGGGCTTTTGGCCCCTTTTTTGATTTGGAGTATTAGATCGTGAAATTACTTGTCCAACGTGTTCTAAATGCTAGTGTTGAAGTTGACGGCCAAGAGATTGCGAAAATAGATCAAGGCTTATTGGTGCTAATTGGATTTGGCCAGAATGACAATGCTGATATATTGCCCCGGGCCGTTGATAAACTAGTTAATTTGCGGATATTTGCAGATGACAAAGGTCGGTTTCAATATTCTGTTAGTGATCAAAACCTGGGAGTATTGGCAGTGCCCCAATTTACGCTCTATGCCACTACTGATTCGGGTAGAAGGCCTGATTTTACTGCCGCAATGCAACCCCAAGAGGCCGAGCAATTATTCGATCAATTTTGCCAATTGTTACTCAAACAGGAACTTGGCGAGATCGGTTATGGCCGTTTCGGTGCGGACATGCAGGTTTCACTGGTAAATGATGGGCCTGTGACCATAATGATCGATCTATAAAGCTTTGATTTAACTATAAAGTATGCTATAAACGCGCAACCTTGAAATCTACCGATTTTAAGGAATAGTCACGCAGGCTAACTTGGATTGTCCGGGTGCCTTTAAGCTTTAACAAGCCAATGGGTTTTGTAAAGCAACGAAGGTCGGCAATCAGGTCTGCGGAAGAAGAACCCGAACTTATGGAGTAATCTCAATGGGTAGCACTGTAACTATGCGCCAGATGCTTGAAGCTGGCGTGCATTTCGGCCATCAAACTCGTTATTGGTCGCCAAAAATGGCACCGTATATTTTCGGTGAACGCAACAAGATTCATATTATTAACCTTGAAAAAAGCCTGCCGCTTTACAACGATGCCGTCAATTTTCTGGGCAAACTAGCTTCACGGGGCGGACAAATTCTTATTGTTGGCACCAAGCGTGCTGCCGGCAGTATCGTAAAAGAACAGGCAGAAGCTTGTGACTGTCCGTATGTGAACCACCGTTGGTTGGGTGGCATGTTGACCAACTTTAAAACGGTTAGAAATTCAGTCAATCGCCTTAATGAATTAGATTCAATGATTGAAGAAGGTGGTTTAGAACGCGTTAATAAAAAGGAAGGCCTTAGCATTCAACGTGAACGAGACAAACTGAATCGAAGTTTGGCTGGTATCCGTAAAATGACGTCTTTGCCTGATGCATTATTTATCATTGATGTGGATCAGGAAAGTATTGCGGTCAAAGAAGCGAATCGTTTGGGGATTCCAGTCGTTGCTATCGTCGACACCAATTCTTCTACTGATGGCATTGATTATCTGGTTCCTGGTAATGACGATTCAATCAGGGCTATCGAACTCTATTTGTCCGGTATCTGCCAGGCTATCAAAGAGGGAAAAGAAAGCGCTAAAACCATCGCTAAAGGCAGTGAAAAATATGTTGAGGTGTCTGATGATCAGGCTAAAACCTCTAAGAAAAAAGCAACAAAAACAGTCACTAAAAAGAAGGTAACCACTAAGGTTGTTAAAAAGGTCGTTAAAAAGACATCGATAAGCACTGCGGCAGCAGCGGAAGTCGCTGATGAAGCAGCTTCAGAGCCGGTTGAAAGTCCTGCTGCCGAACCCCAAATAGCTGAAGCTACAGATGCTGCAAGTGAACCAGCTACAGAAACCGATACACCTGTTGAAGCTGCGGCTGATGCTGAGTCTAGTGAGGCTGTTGAAAAGCCGGAAACAGATACATCGATTGAAGGCGGGGTTGAGGTGGCTGAGCAAAGTACAGAGTCAACTGATGATGCTGAACAAGTATCAGATGAAGCGCAATCAGTTGCCGATGATGAGTCAGGAGCCGAAACTGAAGAACAACCCACTGAAAAAGCTTGAGTTTTGTAAATCAGCTTTTTTAGATTTATTTAACCGATAAGAGGTAAAACATGACGATTACGGCGGCAATGGTTAAAGAGTTACGTGAGCGTACTGGTGCCGGAATGATGGAGTGCAAAAGGGCACTGACTGATACTAATGGTGATTTGGATGCGGCTGTAGAAGCGCTACGAAAAAAAGGTGCAGCGGCAGCGGATAAAAAATCATCGCGTATTGCAGCTGAGGGTATTATCGCTATTAAACGATCAGATGATTCTAAATCAGCGTGTATTGTTGAAATTAACTGCGAAACTGATTTTGTTGCAAAAGACGATTCTTTTCGCCAATTTGCCGAACAAATTGCAGATTTGGTTTTAGCCCAACAACCGGCTAACTTGGATGAACTGGTGAGTGCTGATTTAGATCATGGCAAGAGTGTTGAGCAAACCCGCACCGAACTGATTGGTAAAATTGGCGAAAACGTGAGTATAAGACGCTTTGAAGTTGCTAATGCGACGGATGATCAGACTATTTCAGATTATCTTCATGGTAATCGGATTGGTGTATTGGTCACGGCCAGTGGCGAAGCGACAGTTGGTCGGGATGTGGCCATGCATATTGCTGCAAGCCGTCCATTGAGTATCAGCGCGGATGAATTACCTCAGGAAGTGGTTGAAAAGGAAAAGGAAATCTTCAAGGCTCAGGCTGAGGATTCTGGTAAACCTGCGGATATAGTAGAAAAAATGATAGCCGGACGGATGCAAAAATTCATCAAAGAAAATACTTTACAGGGTCAGCCATTCGTCAAAGATCCGGATCTGACCGTTGAAAAATATCTGGCTCAACATGATGCTTCAGTATCCTCGATGATCCGCTATGAAGTAGGTGAAGGCATTGAAAAACGTCAGGATGATTTTGCTGCAGAAGTGATGGCGCAAGCTAAAGGAGCATAGATTGGGCGAATCGGAATCGGAAACCAAATATAAGCGTATTCTGTTAAAGCTGAGTGGTGAAGCTCTTAGTGGTGATTCCGGTTTTGGTATTGATCCAACCACTTTAGACAGGATTTGTGACGAAATTGCTGAGGTATCGAACCTTGGAATTTCAATAGGCCTGGTTATTGGTGGCGGTAATTTTTTTCGTGGCGTCAGTGCAGCTGCGGCAGGCATGGAGCGGGTTAGTGCCGATC
This sequence comes from Arenicellales bacterium, assembly GCA_965215945.1. Lineage (GTDB taxonomy): Bacteria > Pseudomonadota > Gammaproteobacteria > Arenicellales > JAHEKD01 > JAHEKD01. The sequence goes on from CBDCFC010000045.1 coordinate 40,137, forward strand.
ATATGGGCATGTTGGCGACAGTGATGAATTCATTAGCATTGCAGCAGGCTTTGCAAAAAAGGGAAATTCCGACTCGCGTTCAATCCGCAATTCCCATAACGCCAGTCGCTGAGCCTTATATCCGTGGGCGGGCAATTAAGCATTTAAAAGTTGGACGTGTAGTCGTATTTGCAGCCGGAACGGGGAATCCCCTTTTTACAACTGATTCAGCGGCCAGTTTGCGTGCGATTGAAATTAATGCGGAGTTGATGTTAAAAGCAACCAAGGTCGATGGCGTTTATGACTCAGATCCGACCACTAACCCCGATGCTAAACGTTATGAAAAATTAAGCTTTCAAGATGTTTTAGTTCAAGGCTTAAAGGTGATGGACACCACAGCCATTGCTTTATGTCGGGACCATGATTTGCCGATTTTAGTTTTCGATATCAATAAGCCGGGAAATTTGCGTAAAATAATGCTTGGCCAGTCAATTGGAACACTGGTTACCACAGAGGTATAGCAATGATTAATGAAATTTTAGACGATGCTGCTCAGCGAATGGGAAAAACCATAGATTCATTACATCAAGGACTAAATAAAATCAGGACAGGACGTGCAAGCCCTGCTTTGTTAGAACATTTGAGTGTTGAATATTACGGCGTTGAAACACCGATAAACCAAGTTGCGAATATCAGTGTGATGGATGCACGAACGTTGTCTTTAGCACCTTGGGAAAAAAATATGGTTCCGGTTCTGGAAAAAGCGATTATGGAAGCTGATTTAGGACTCAATCCAATAACCAGTGGTGATGTGATACGAATTCCACTACCACCGTTAACAGAAGAGCGTCGAGTAGAAATGGCAAAAACCGTTAAGGCAGAAGGTGAAAATGCCAAAATTGCGATTCGTAATATTCGCCGCGATGCCAATAATGATTTTAAAGAGTTACTCAAAGAAAAAGAAATAACGGAAGATGAGGAAAAGGGGGCGGAACAATCGATTCAGCAACATACTGATAACTTCATCAGTAAAATTGATGCCGTGATCGCGGAAAAAGAACAGGAAATAATGGAAGTTTAGGTCAAACTCAGGCTTTCAGCTATGAATCAACCGCCCGCTAATATTCGAGCTGTTCCTGAACATATTGCCATTATCATGGATGGCAATGGTCGCTGGGCTAAGCAAAGAGGTCAGCCCCGGGTTTTTGGACATCGAAGAGGTGTTGAAACTGTAAGAGAAGCGATTCGTTGTTGTTCAAAGTATAAGGTTTCTTACCTGACTTTATTCGCTTTTAGCAGTGAAAATTGGCAGCGTCCTGAAAAGGAAGTCAATCTGTTAATGGAATTATTTATTTCTACCCTGGAAAATGAAATTCAACGCATGCATAAAGAGGGCGTGCGTTTACGAGTTATTGGGGATACTTCGAAATTCAGACCAAGATTGCAAAAGGCAATTGCTAAAGCTGAAGACCTGACAAGAGAAAATAAAGCTCTTGTATTGAATCTTGCCGCAAACTACGGCGGACATTGGGACATATTAAATGCCACACGCAGGTTAGCGGCAAAAGTTAAATCGGGTGATATTAAAGCGGAAAATATTGATCAGTCGGTATTTGTTAATGAATTGAGCACTCATGGTATTCCCGAACCCGATTTGTTTATTCGCACCGGAGGCGAATATCGAATTAGCAACTTTTTGCTCTGGCAACTTGCTTATACTGAATTGTATTTTACCGACATTTACTGGCCAGATTTTGATGAGAGTGAGTTTAAGAAAGCATTGCATGCATTTTCTGCACGCCAACGACGCTACGGTTTAACGGGCGAACAGATAAAAGCGCAATGTTAGCTCAGCGAATCATCACTGCAATAGTCCTGATTGCTATATTTTTGCTAGCAAACTTCTGGTTGCCAAAGTTTGTATTCTTATTGTTAATTACTGTGTTGACATTGGCAGGGGCCTGGGAGTGGGCAAGGCTGGCTGGGTTGGAGGATTCATCCCATAAGATCACGTATACCACGGTGATGTTGCTGCTAGTGGTTGGTGTTTATTTCATTAAAGACCATTGGGGACTAGGTTTGATAGTCTTCGGAGCGCTTTGGTGGGGTTTTCGGTTTGTCTTGTTAGTGACTGATAGGCTGGCTAATAGAAAAGAAAGTATTTTATTGTCCGGCTACTGGGTGCTTATTATTGCTTGGCTTTGTCTGGCGCTCTTACATCAAAAAAGTCCGGTACTATTACTGGTAGGTTTAGTTTGGGTTTGGGGTGCGGACACGTTCGCCTATTTTGCAGGTAAAAAATTTGGCAAAAATAAACTGGCTCCTAAAATCAGTCCCGGGAAAACCAGAGAAGGGGTGATGGGGGGAACAATCGGTGTCGTAGTTATAGCATTTATTAGTGCACAGTTGATGGATCTACCCAGGGACAAATGGTTTTATTGGCTGCTGGGGGCAGCATTTATTAGCCTCATTTCAGTTGTTGGCGACCTTTATGAAAGTTGGCTTAAGCGTAATATCGGGGTCAAAGACAGTGGTAACGTGTTGCCAGGCCATGGTGGAGTGTTAGATAGAATCGATGGTGTTATTGCTGCAATGCCATTTTATTATTTGCTGGTGAACTGGTTGTATTGATGGTTGCCAGACTAAATGTTTGTGTGCTTGGAAGTACCGGCAGCATCGGCGTTAACACACTCGATGTCATTAGCAGGCAGAGTGATAAATATTGTGCTTTTGCAATTTCAGCTAATAAAAATATCGAAAAATTATTTGTTCAATGCCAGCAATATGAACCAAAATTTGCAGTAGTAAACGACCCCCTAGCAGCAGAAGCTTTGCGTTCACAATTAAATGAATCGAACCTGGCGGTTGAAGTGTTACAGGGTGAGCAGTCACTTTGTAAGATCGCTGCACATCAACAGATTGATATTGTGATGGCAGGGATAGTAGGTGCGGTGGGGTTGCATTCAACGCTAGCAGCGGTTAATGCCGGTAAAAAAGTGTTAATCGCTAATAAAGAGCCGTTGGTCATGGTGGGTGAGTACATGCTTGACAGAGCAAAGCAAACAGGCGCAAAAATCTTGCCGGTTGATAGTGAGCATAATGCGATTATGCAATGCTTGCCCGGTGATTATTGCGCAGTTAATAACAATAAAATGGCAGGCATTAAACGAATTTTATTGACGGGTTCCGGCGGACCGTTTCGACACCTTCCTTTAGATCAATTCGATGCAGTAACCCCTGAGCAGGCCTGCGCTCATCCAAACTGGGACATGGGTCCAAAAATTTCCGTTGATTCGGCGACCATGATGAACAAAGCGCTTGAATTGATTGAGGCTTGTATTTTGTTTGGCTTAAAGCAAGAGAAGATCGAAATTATCTTACATCCCCAAAGTATAATCCATTCCATGGTGGAGTATGAAGACGGCTCTGTGATTGCTCAAATGGGATCAGCAGATATGCGGATTCCCATTGCCAGTGCCTTAGCTTGGCCGCAACGCATTCAATCGGGCGCTGATCAACTTGATTTTTTAAGCATATCAGCGCTGGAATTCGAGCAACCCGATTTAAACCGCTACCCCAGTCTTAATCTGGTTCGCCAAGTGATTGAGGATGGTGGAACTGCCCCGGCTGTGATGAATGCAGCAAACGAAGTTGCGGTAGCTGCATTCCTTGAAAATAGAATCAGATTTACCAGTATCATGAACTTGGTTGAAAAATCACTGGATAAATCTGATATTAAAGTCAATATTGATTTAGAATCTGTTATCGAGGCAGATCAACAAACCAGACTGCTGGTCAATCGGCTAATTAGTCAAGAAACAATACAGTAATAAAATACAGTCATGCAAGATTTATTATTCAGTATCGGTGGTTTCATTCTGGCAATCGGGATTCTGGTTACAGTGCATGAATATGGTCATTATCTGGCCGCCAGACTCTGTGATGTTAAGGTTTTGAAATTTTCAGTCGGTTTTGGGAAATCATTGTGGTCTAAGGTTTCCGGTAAAGATCAAACTGAATACACAATCGCTGCGATTCCATTAGGTGGTTATGTAAAAATGCTGGACGAGGCTGAGGATGATGTTGATGAATCCGAAAAAGCCAGGGCATTTAATAATCAACCGCTTTCACAAAGAGCTTCTATTGTTATTGCCGGCCCTTTAGCCAATTTTCTTTTCGCCATCTTTGCTTATACCATGGTCAATATGATTGGTCAGGAAGGCTTGGAGCCAGTTGTTGAATACGTCAAACAGGATTCGATTGCCGATCAGGTCGGCTTTGAAGCAGGCGATAAGATTTTGTCTATCGACGGGCGTTCACACCAACAATGGGATGATAATCGGCTTTATTTGTTTAATAAGGCTTTGAGTAAAAAAGAAGTAGCACTGAAGGTTGAATCCTTAGCTGGAGATATATCGACAAAGTACCTTGATCTGGGTTTGGTTGACAATTGGCAACCTAGTCAACCTTTGCTGGAGACAACTCTCGGTTTGTATCCATTCGACACCCAGATTGAAGCTGTAGTTGGTGGAGTCCTGGAAAACAGCCCGGCTGCACAAGCCGGTTTATCTGTCGATGATAAAATAATGTCTATAGGCGGGATTGTTATTACTAACTGGCAGCAGATGGTGGATTATGTATCAGTGCGCCCAGAGCAAACACTGCTTTTCGGGATTGAAGCTGCGGATGGAAGTCAAAGGCAAGTTGAGATTACCACCGAACTAAAACAAACAAACGGACAAAATTTAGGGCGTATTGGCATTAGTAATAAGCCTTTAGTTATCTCGGATGAAAAATTTGTCACGGTTAATTCTTCGCTATTCCCCGCGCTTGCTAGTGGTGTGGACAGTACCTGGCAAATGTCAGTACTAACCATTCGTATGCTTTGGAAGATGCTAAAACTGGAAATTTCGCCAAAAAACATCAGTGGCCCAATAACGATTGCGGAATACGCCGGCAAAACTGCTCAAATTGGTCTTAACAGTTTTTTGTTATTTCTAGCCGTAATCAGCATCAGCCTTGGGATAATTAATCTTTTGCCCATTCCGATGCTTGATGGTGGACATTTAATGATGTACTGTGCGGAGGCAATCAAGGGAGGTCCATTATCAGAAAACTCAATGGTTCTCGGCCAAAAGGTTGGATTACTGATATTAGGTGCATTAATGTTTCTTGCGTTTTATAATGACCTGGCCCGTTTGGTGCAATAATTAGTTGAGAGTATCTAAACATCTAAAAAGTAAGAATTGCGTATGAAAAAAATTGCCAAGTTTTTTATTCTATCCTTGTTAGCCTGTTCATTTTTAAGTGCTTATTCACAAGAAAGTTTCCAAATCCGAGACATCCAGATTGATGGCCTACAAAAAATTTCACCTGGGACTGTTTTTAACTACCTGCCGATAAAAGTTGGTGATGTCGTTGATGACGAAGCTATCCGTGAGGCAATTCGTGAATTATTTAAAACAGGTTTCTTCCAGGATGTTCAACTGGAGCAGGAAGGTGATACCCTGATCGTCGTTGTTCAGGAAAGGCCATCGATAACTGATATTGATTTTGTTGGCAATGAAGAAATTAAGGATGAAGATTTATCTACTGCTCTAGATCAACTCGGGCTAAGCAAAGGCCGAATCTTTCAACAATCGATTCTCGATCAGGTAGTGGAAGAATTAAAAGCGCAGTATTTCAGTCAGGTAGATATTCTGCGGAAGTTGAAGCACTGATTACTCCGCAACCGCAAAACGGAGTTGCTATCACTTTGCAGATTAACGAAGGTGATGTGACTAAAATT
>CBDCFC010000046.1:0-248935 GCA_965215945.1 Arenicellales bacterium
GATAGTGGGATGATTATTCATGTTCGAAGCCTAGCAAGAACTCAAGGCGAATAAAACTGCTTTTTTAATGTATGAATTGACATTCAGGAGTTTTTGACGATAATCCCGATCATTAATTTTATTTAATGAAAACCAATGCTTATATATGAGGGTTCTAATGAAAACAATTAAATTGCTTTTAAGTATTTCGATGGTGCTATTTCTATCTGCCTGCGGTGGCAGTAGTAGCTCGGGCGGTGGCGGTGGAAATAACCAGTTTGCTGGAACATATAGCGGGAATCATACAGTGAATTTCAGTGCGGGTGGTACGAATACGTCTGATGTGGTTTTTTTGACTTTAACTGTAAATGGAGACGGCTCTTACCGAATTGTTGATGGTGATGGCGGTGCCGGAACAGTGCCAGCTGTTGGAACATTAGCCGGGAATCGTTTTGATGCCACGGGAACTGGAACGGGAACAGTGGACGGAATAACCTGCAATATGAGAAGTAGATACTCAGGTACAATTGCTAATAATAGGGCGGTTGGTTCCACCTCCGGCTCAGCAACATGTAACGTTTCGGGTACCAATGTTAATGTGAGTTTTTCAGGGCGATTTGATTTGCCAAAAACTGGCAATGCAAGAGCACCTAGAAATGGTTCAATAATGAGTAAAACAGCGCCGTTATTCCAATAATCAGTCAACGGGATACAGTAAGTAATCTCGTTTAATGTGCTTTATGAACTGCTAGTAAACTCTTGATGTCCAATTCCTAGGGCTTTTTCTATGAATTCTAATTTTTGGACTTCCTGTTATAAACAGCGCAGCGATTATTGGTGAAATGATCGCCCGGTTTTAGATAACTTTTGATGAATTGCATTTTCTCAAAATCAGGATATGAATTAAAGTAAATCACAGAGCTTGACGTATTTAAGTCCAGAAAAGCAAGAAATTTCAGTCCGTGAAAAATTAACAAATCTAGGTTCGTTTATATGATTTACTTAACTATTCAAATCTTTTAAAGCTAATTCGAATTTATCCAATCCTTCGTCAATATCTCGATTGGGAATAATCAGTGATGGTGCTAATCTCATCACATTCGGCCCGGCAACTAACACTAACAGTTGTTGTGCAAGTGCCGCATTAAGTACATCACGTGAACGGCCATGCATTTTTTTGTTTAATACACACCCGATTAAAAGGCCTTTGCCGCGGAAACTATCAAAAATCTTGTGTTTGCTGTTAATTTTTTTCAAACCCTTGATCATGCGGTTATGTTTTGACTTAACACCATCTAGCACCTTTTTACTGCTGATTGTATCTAACACGGTTTCGGCAATAGAACAACCGAGTGGATTGCCGCCATAGGTGCTACCATGCGTTCCGACTACAAAACTATCAGCGACTTTTTTTGTGGTTAGCATGGCTCCGAATGGAAAACCACCACCAATACCTTTGGCTGTGGTGAGAATATCAGGAGTAACGCCCATGTCCATATAGGCATATAGATTGCCTGTTCGACTCGCGCCGCTTTGAACTTCATCATAAACTAAAAGTGCGTTGTGCTTATCGCACAGTTTGCGTACACCTTTAGCAAAAGCTGTGGTGGCAGGAATAATTCCACCTTCACCTTGTACCGGCTCCATCACTACCGCACAGGTTCTTCCTGATATAGTCTGTTCTAATGTTTTAAGATCATTAAAGGGCAGGTGGGTTAGGCCACCGATAGCCGGGCCAAAACCTTCAGTGTATTTGGGTTGCCCACCGACTGAAACCGTAAATAAAGTTCGACCATGGAACGATTGGCGAAAGGAAATAATTTCATGCTTGTGATCACCATAATGATCATAAGCATAGCGCCGCGCTAATTTGAATGCCGCTTCATTGGCTTCACCTCCAGAGTTACAGAAAAAAACTCGTTCAGCAAAGGTTTTTTGACAGAATTTTTTTGCAAGTCTCAGTGCAGGTTCATTTGTCATCACGTTACTCAAGTGCCAGATTTTTTCACCTTGAGTTTTTAAAACTTCAACGAGTTTAGGATGACAGTGTCCAAGTGATGAAACCGCGATGCCGCCTGCAAAATCAATATACTCTTTACCCTGTTGATCCCAAACTCTTGATCCTGCTCCCCTGACTGGAATGATTTCCATGGGTGAATAATTGGGTACCATCACCTGGTCAAATAAATCACGTTTAATTGTTTGCTTTGCCATTCTCTTTCCTATTGCTGAAAAGGATATATTGATCCTAGATTTAAAATCCCAGTTAATTCATCAAGCGCAGTACGCGACTCGACCAGTAGTTGTGAATCTGCTAACGATTGATAATCGAGTCGGTCACGGTAATGTTTATCAACCCATTGGTCAAGTCGTTCAAATAATTTTTCATCAATAATAACTGCTCGATTTATAGCTTTTGCCTCTGCCTCGGTCAACACCGCGCGTAATCGCAGGCATGCAGGTCCGCCCCCGTTAGCCATACTTTGCCGTAAATCTTTGACGATCAACTGATCAATGGGATTATCACTATCTTTAATTTCTTGCAGGCAATCCCATACCGCTGCGCTTTCCTGACACTCCTGCGGCAGGATGAATGCCATTGTATTATCCGGCAATGTCACAATCTGACTATTGAATAAATAACTTTTTACGGCTTGTTCGACCGTAACTTGATCGTCATTCACACGAATAAAATAAAAATCATTGTCAGCAAAAAAATCATTAATCCTTGCCTTTAGTGCTTCTTCATCCCAAAAAGCCTGCTGGTGATAAAACAATACATTCTCATTACCAACAGCGATAACATCATTATGAAAAACACCCTGATCGATTACATTCGGATTTTGTTGAGCTAATAAACTTGATTTGTCTTTTAGCTTATGTGAACGAATAATCGATTGGCTTGCTTCCAGTGTTTGTCTTGCCGGGAACCTGGTCGGCTTTGGCGAAGATTTGTTGAAAAAGTGCTGTCCGTAAACAAAGATTTCCAGGCCAGTTGAGTAGTGTGAACGACACAAACGAGTGTGATTGGCGGCGCCTTCATCGCCTAATGATTCATGATGTGGTAAGGGCTCATGAATTTGGAATTTCTCCTGATCGGAAAAAATTGCCTTTAAAATATCACTTGTGGTTTTGTCTTCAATGGACCGATGTAGTTTGTTAATCAAATTGGCTGGTGTCAGGTGTAATTTTTGGTCTTCCGTATCTGCGCTTGGCGAAACAGTGGCTGCATTAGCCGTCCACATCGAAGATGCAGAGCACGCTGCCCGGAATAAATCAGGCGTTGTTTTGAAAGCTTTTTCAATGATTTCAGTCTCGCTACCACTGAAACCGCATCGCTTTAAAAACCCGATAGAAGGGCGCTCCTGTGGCGGTAACACAGCTTGAGCCAAACCTATATCGTGCAAGGCTTTCATTTTTCTTAAGCCCTGTTTGGCCGCTTCTTTTGGGTTTGATATATTACCCTGATTAGCATGTGAAGCCACATTGCCCAGGGACAAGCCGGAATAATTATGAGTTGGTCCGACTAATCCATCGAAGTTAAATTCCCTCGCCGTCATAGCGTCACTCCAGGCGCTAAGTTTTCTGGGAGCTTAATGGAACCTGATTCAAGTGATGCGACCGGGTAGGCACAATAGTCGGCTGCATAGTAAGCACTGGCACGGTGATTACCGCTGAGGCCGATTCCGCCAAAAGGTGCGTTGCTACTGGCACCGGTTGTCTGAGTGTTCCAGTTGACAATGCCCGCGCGTATTTTTTGATGGAATAAGTCATAGTCCTGTTTTTGACCACCAAGTAATCCTGCGGCAAGGCCAAATCGAGTCTGGTTAGCTTTTTGAATTGCTGATTCGAAATCGTCATATCGAATAGTTTGCAAAAGCGGCCCAAAATATTCCTGATCCGGGGTTTCAACGTCTGTTACGTCAATAATCCCAGGTGATGCAAAGCCGGTTTGCTCATCCAAATGTTTTAGCTCCAATAAAGAGGTGGCGCCCAGTTCAATCAAACGTTGATAAGCTTGCCTTAATCCTTTGGCAGCTATACTACTTACAACTGGCCCCATGAAAGGAGCAGGTTTATCATTATGTTTTCCAATCACCAGTTTGCTAGTTGCGTGAACCAAAAAAGTGATGAGCTCATCGCCAGTGTTTCCTTGTGGAATAAACAAGCGCCTGGCACAAGTACAACGCTGCCCGCTGGTAATAAACGCAGATTGGATAATGGTATAAATCAGCGACTTGATATCATCGATGCTTTTCACAATTAAGGGGTTATTGCCGCCCATTTCTAATGCCAGTATTTTTTCAGGCTGCCCCGAGTATTGCTGATGCAATAGTTTTCCGGTGCTGGCGCTGCCGGTAAATAGTAATCCATCGATGCCCGGGTGGGAGGCCAGGGCTTTGCCGGTTTCAACTTCACCCTGCAGTAAATTAATTACACCATCCGGCAAGCCGGTTTGTTGCCAGAGTTGAATCGTAAATTCTGCTGTATGAGGGGTTAATTCACTGGGTTTGAATACAATCGTATTGCCGGCTATTAATGCAGGAACGATGTGTCCATTGGGTAAATGCCCGGGAAAGTTATAGGGGCCGTAAACCGCAAGAACGCCATGTGGCTTATGCCGCAAAGCCTGTATCATTGAACCATTATCGTTGACTTGGGTGCCGGTGCGTTCATGATAGGCATTGATGGAAATTTGTATTTTTCCTTTCATGGCAGCGACCTCTGTCAACGCTTCCCAAACAGGTTTGCCCATCTCTGAGCCGATAATTTCAGCTAGTTCTTGTTTGTTTTGTTCGAGTAATTCCGCAAAATTAGTTAGATATTCAATTCGATCCTCAAGATTTAACGATGACCATAATTCAAATGCATTTCGTGCCGCACTAACTGCTAAATCAACTTGATTTATATCAGCATTATTTCCTGACCAAACGCTAGTATTTGTTGCCGGATCGATTGAATGAAATTCCGAACCATTACCGGCAAGCCACTTACCGTCGATAAATTGTTCGCCTTTAAACATTGCCATTAAAATTGTTAATAATTAATTGCCGATAACCGGGGTTAACAAGGTCAAGCGTTGACAAATCTGACTTTATCACCCGCCGATAATTGCAAAACATTAGCCAAATCTGTATCAATTGTTATTTGATCATCATTGCGATATTTCAGCTTGCCTTTACTGAGTCTGAAATCTTTCAGATTAGTATTACAAGCTAAATAGGTAGTTTCATCTTCAACCGTTTCGATGTTGCTGACAATCGCAGATTGACTATTCTCGACTGTGCGAATTTCACTGATCGGACATTTGATCAATGGCCCCGCATCGAATACATCAACACAGCCATCTGTGCGAAACCCTTCACGTTCAAGCATTTTTAAGGCGGGAACTGTTTGTTCATGGGTTTCTCCTATCATCGCCTGCGCTTTTTCGGGTAGCAAGCGGATGTAGATAGGATATTTAGGCATCATGTCGGCGATGAACTGAAAATGGCCCAGTGCATTGAACTGGTCAGCTTCAATAAAATCCATCGGGAAAAAATGTCCGCCCAGGTTGTTCCAAAATGCGGATTGACCATTTTCATCCACTTTGCCGCGCATTTCAGCGATAACAAACTCAGGGAAACGGTTAATAAACTCGGCCATGAACAAAAATCGACTTCTTGAAAGCAGTTTGCCATTGCCGTCTTTGCGGTAATCAGAGGTTAAAAACAGACTGACAATTTCTGCGCAGCCTCGATGTTCCTCAACCATTTGCAACACGCGCACAGGCTCGTAGAATTCCAGCTCCAGAGAAGTATGGGTCAGATTAAGCACGCGAAAAGCATAAAACGGACGGTGGATACCAACCGTTGAATATATGCCGCAACAACCGGCAATCCGGCCAGTTAGCGGATCCTCCATGACAAAAAAATAGTATTCATTGTCAGGTTGATCAATCTCAGCCGAAAAGCTCGCAACTGTGTGTTCCAGCTTGCTGAGCATACTTTCCACATTATCAGTGAAGTTAGTCATGCCTGGTCCTGATTCTCTTGCCAGTTGCAACAGTGACTCTAAGTCTTCAATTTTTGCAGGACGTATGAGCATGTAAATATGCTGATAATTGTTAATTATTCTATACTAATATTTTATTGATAGTTATATTAACTAATTTATATTATATTTGCAGGTTAAGATTCTATTTAATGAAACCATAAATGAAAGAAAAAAATATTGAACAGCGGCTAGATCAACGTGATTGGCGAATTCTCAGCATCCTCCAGCAAGAAGGTCGAATCAGTAATGTTGAACTTGCCAAACGGGTTAATTTGACGACCACACCATGCCTGGAACGGGTTAAGCGACTCGAACGGCAAGGTTACATCAAGGGTTATCGAGCTAGTGTGAATGCTGAAAAACTTGGCTATGGACTAGTTGTGTTCGTGCAAATACGGCTGGCTTCCGATAAAGGTCAGAATATTTATGAGTGGTTTTCGCGTGAAGTCAAATCAGTAACCAGTGTGACCGAATGTTATATGTTGGCCGGTGAATTTGATTATTTGCTCAAAGTGCTTATTAAGGATATGAAACATTTTCAGCGATTTATGGGAGAGACACTAAACAATTTGCCCGGTGTTTCAGTTACCCAGAGTCAAGTGGTGATGGAAGTTGTAAAAGAAAGCCAGTTGGCACTGACAGAATAGAAAATCCATTTTCACATAAACAGTTGCAATATTCTCTGCTAACGATTACTTTATAACGCTTGTCACGCGGAGAATGAAATTGTCAGACAATGTAGCAGCAATAGAACAAGCGAATACTCAGGCTGCATCACACGATTCAGCCATGGCAACTGAGGATGTTGCGGCACTGGAAATAACAGATATTTATAAGAAATTTGGTGAGCTTGAGGTTCTAAAAGGAATTTCCTTATCGGCAAATGACCACGATGTAATTTCCATTCTGGGCAGCAGTGGCTCAGGCAAGAGCACATTTTTGCGATGTATTAATTTGCTGGAAACACCGACCAGCGGCGAAGTGAAAGTTTACGGTGAAACCATCCAGATGAGAGAAGGTAAACACGGTCCAGAAGCAGCAGACCCGCAACAGGTTCAACGAATTCGAAGCCAGCTGGCGATGGTGTTTCAGCAATTCAACCTTTGGTCACACATGACGGTCATACAAAACGTGATGGAAGCGCCTGTTCATGTCTTGAAGTTGAGCAAATCAGATGCCCAGGAGCGTGCTGAAAAGTATCTTCAACGTGTTGGCATGATTGACCGCAAAGATTTTTATCCCTCACAACTTTCAGGCGGTCAGATGCAACGTGTGGCTATTGCACGAGCATTAGCCATGGAGCCCAAGGCGCTTTTATTCGATGAGCCGACTTCGGCACTTGATCCAGAATTAGTTAATGAAGTTTTGAAGGTTATGCGAACCTTGGCAGAGGAAGGGCGCACTATGCTTGTGGTAACCCATGAAATGGGGTTTGCACGTGAAGTGTCTGACCGGGTTATTTTTCTTCATCAAGGCCGAGTCGAGGAAAACGGTTTGCCAGATCAGGTTTTTGATGCACCCAAATCGCAACGATTTAAGGATTTTCTGTCAGGCAACCTGAAGTAGGGTTTTGACCTGACTCAATTTACATTTTAATATTCGACCAACTATTTAGTTAATCAGGAGTTTTTATGAAATTTTATAGATTATTAACCACAGCTATTTTGGCTGGGATTTTCGCTGTTTCAGTGCAAGCCGCTGACTGGAGTAAAGTCAGAATTGGTGTTGAAGGGGCTTACCCTCCATTCAGTGAAATGACCCCGGATGGTGAACTCGTAGGCTTTGACATTGATATTGCCAATGCATTATGTGAGTCAATGGGCGCAGAGTGTGAATTGGTGCCGCAAGACTGGGACGGTATTATTCCGGCACTATTGGCTAAAAAATATGACGCCATCATAGCTTCCATGTCGATCACGGAAGAGCGTAAAGAAAAAGTTGCGTTTTCTAACAAGTATTACAATACTCCGGCAAAATTTGCGCGAAAAAAAGGCTCGGATGTGGAAATTTCACCTGAAGGGTTGGCTGGGAAAACAGTGGGTGTGCAACGAGCTACCACACATGACAACTTCATTACGGCAGAATTTCCAGATGCAAACATCAGTCGCTATGCGACACAAGATGAAGCTTATCTTGATGCAGTAGCTGGCCGAGTTGATGTACTTTTGGCGGATTCAGTGGCGATGCAGGATGGTTTTTTAAAAACCGACCAAGGAGCTGATTGGGAATTTGTCGGTGAAGGTTATTCTGATCCAAAATATTTCGGAGAAGGGGCTGCGGTTGCGCTTCGCAAAGAAGATACGGATTTGGCTGAGATGTTCAATAAAGCGATTGATGATATTCGTGCCAATGGAACTTATAAAACTATTAATGACAAATATTTTGAATTCGACGTTTATGGCGAATAAAAAACATTAATCATTTTTCTGTCACCCCCGCGAAGCCTGCTCCACGCAGGTGGAAAGCGGGGGTCTAGAATATGGGTGACTTAATTTCTCTCTATGGTTACTGGCCTTTGATTCTCAAAGGCATGTTGTTGACTATTGAGGTTGCCATTCTCTCCCTGATAATTGCGCTGGTTTTGGGTATTGCTACAGCTCTAGCCAAACTTTCTGAATCGAAACTCCTGCAATCAATCGCAGGTGTTTACACCACCGTCATCCGTGGAATCCCTGATCTAGTGTTGATGACATTAATCTTTTTCGGCGGGCAGGTGATGGTCAATAGTCTCGGTGAAAAGTTTGGCTGGGGTTACATTGATGTTAATCCGTTTATCGCAGGCGTGCTTACTATCGGGTTTATATTTGGTGCTTACATGGGTGAAACCTTTCGCGGTGCCATCATGGCGGTATCAAAAGGAGAAATTGAAGCTGGGCATGCCTACGGCATGACACTATTCCAGGTCTTTACCCGAATCACTTTGCCAGCAATGGTCAGACATGCGCTTCCCGGATTTGGCAATAACTGGCTGGTATTGGTTAAAACTACGGCTTTAGTTTCAGTCATCGGGCTACATGACATGGTCTTTAATGCCGGCATTGCCGGTGGCTCAACGCGACAACCTTTCACCTTTTATTTTGTGGTGGCGATGTTATTTTTGGTGATCACTGCGGTTTCAAATATAGGTTTGAAATGGTTGGATAAACGTTATTCAGTGGGGCTTGAGCACTAATGGACTTTTCATCGATTATTGAGAATTTACCTCTTTACCTTGAAGGTCTGGCCCTGACTATAGAACTGCTGATTTTGTCTCTGCTAATTGGCTTTGTTTTGGCCGTTCCAATTGCACTGGCCGCCGCGATGAATCTGGGTTTATTAACCTGGTTGGCCAAGGCGTTTATTTATGTCTGGCGTGGCACGCCTTTGCTAATTCAGATGTTCATGATTTACCATGGCATGGCACAATTTGATTTTGTTAGGGAAAGTTTTTTATGGGCTATCTTTAAGCAAGCTTACTGGTGTGCGCTGATCGCATTTGCATTGAATACCGCAGCCTATACGGCCGAGATCATTCGTGGTGCCATCGTGCAAACACCGCGTGGAGAGATAGAGGCCGCCAAAGCGGCAGGCATGTCAAACTTTACTTTGTATAAACGGATAATCTTGCCCAGCGCCTTCAGACGTGCGCTGCCGGCTTATGGCAACGAAGCCATATTCATGCTCCACGGTACAGCATTAGCGGGTGTAATCACACTGATTGATTTATTCGGCGCAGCAAAAATCGTTAACTCCAGACATTTCGTTCCATTTGAATCCTTCATAGCAGCAGGCGTTTTCTATCTAGCTCTGACATTCATGATGGTTTGGTTGTTCAAAAAACTCGAAGGCCATTGGTTGAAACATCTTA
The DNA here is from genome assembly GCA_965215945.1 of Arenicellales bacterium. Lineage (GTDB taxonomy): Bacteria > Pseudomonadota > Gammaproteobacteria > Arenicellales > JAHEKD01 > JAHEKD01. The sequence continues at coordinate 9,863 of CBDCFC010000046.1, forward strand.
AGCACTAAGCCTGTCCCGCACTCGCCGCGGGATCTATCTCCATCAGAATCTAGGTGCTCGTCATTCCGGCCTGCGAGCCGGAATCCAGCGGCTTTTCTTACTTCCAAATGGATTCGGTGAATAATGATCCCTTTAAGAGGCACGTTGAAATGAACTTGGCCCGGATCACAATAATTTCATGCCTGAAACGCTAATTGCATTTAGGTGAGTTCGTTGCAGCATGCATTTTGATATTATTAACTTTTTATAAATTTCAAAGATATGTCTCAAAAAATAATTATCATAGGCGCCGGAGTGGTCGGTGCATCAATTGCTTATTACCTGACAAAAGCAGGCGCAGATGTGACAGTGCTGGAAAAAAGCCATATTGCTGCCGACGCTTCAGGCAGTTCATTTGGATGGCTCAATGCCAACTTTCCGGAATCGAGAGACTACTTTACTCTCAGGCAGGCAAGCCTTGAAGAATACCCAAAATTATTAGCCCAATTTACGGATAATGTCGAGGCTCAGTTTAAGGGCTGCCTGTTTTGGGAATTACAAGGCGAAGAATTAGTTGAACATTATAACCGGCTAAAACAGCTCAACTACCTGGTTGAATTGGTTGATGGTGACAAGTTTTCTGAGCTGGAACCCAACATGTCTAATATTCCCGAGCTTGCCATGAAATCCAGTACTGAAGGGACGGTTGATGGAGAAAAACTTACGCGTGCATTACTAAAGCAATCGAATGTTGAAATCATCGAAAAGTGTGAGGTTGCTGGATTTCTAACCGACAACAATAAAGCTAGTGGCGTTAAAACAACGCAAGGAGAGTTTTTAGCAGACACAACAATCATTGCTGCAGGAATCTCGACAGGCCACTTACTGACAAGGCTTAACCTTAATCTCCCAATGAATAACCGTAAAGGGTTCATCATCAAAACCAAACCAACGGAAAAGTTTATAAATCGTGTGCTGTTTGGTAACGATATTCACTTCAAACAAGAAAGTGATGGCTCAGTCGTCATTGGAGATTGGTTACACGATATTGAAGGGGAAGTTGACCTGGAAGCCATAGCACTAAGAACCATGAATCGATTCGCAATGTATTTCCCAAAACAAAAGAATATCGCGATTGACAAAATTACTGCCGCCTATCGCCCTATGCCAGAAGACGGTTATTCAGTAGTCGGTCAACCCGAAAATAAGCCAGGCTCATACATCGCCTCAACTCATAGTGGAGTCACCCTTGCGCCCATCATCGGAAAACTAGCTACCCAAGAAATACTGGAAAACAACAAATCAGAATTACTCAATTCATTCCGAATTGAACGTTTTTAATAAGTAATTCCGTCATTATGTAAATGTGTAGCATTATTCAGAATCTCTTAAACAACCACGTTGTTCTTACCTCAAAACCGAAATCCCCATCCTCGTCATTCCGGCCTTAGAGCCGGAATCCAGAAAGTATTGACCAATAAAGAGTTTAACCTGGACACTGGGTCATGATTAACTTGATAAGAGATTTCCTCAAACCCGTCGCCTTGAATATTGAATGCGTTGACCTGTACTTTGATCCGGGGTCAGCGTAGGCATGAATTCGATATGCGGAAGACGGTAACATCATTCCCCGGCCTTGTGCCGGGGTCTCCGTATAGTCTATCGTCATTCCGGAATCACGAAGCGATATCCGGAATCTCCTTGAGAACCACGGGAATTAAAAACATAAACCAAAAAAACAGCCAGGATCAACCTGGCTGAACTCTCTTATTATTTTATATTTTAATTATTATTTTCTGCCCCTTGTCTGGCTCCCATTTTTAACTCACTCTCCTACTAAACATAATGAGCGGAGGAACTCATGAACTGTCCGGCACGCATAGCCGCTTCAGTTCGATTAGTCACCTTCAATGCACGTAAAATCGAAGAAACGTGCAGTTTGACTGTGCCTTCAGACACCCCAAGCTCATAAGCAATCAGTTTATTTGCATAGCCTTTAATAATGTAATCAAATACTTGTTTCTGTCTGGTCGTTAATTCTTTAGTCATTGATTTATTAGTGTTAATTTTATTATTGTTGGTATTGTTATTAGTTTCAGGTTCAAGTTTTTCATCCTGCGTATTAATCAAATTTTGACTAACATACGATTGCCCTATATTGACAGAACGGATTGCAGTAATTAATTCGCTACGGCCACTGCTGATTGATATCACGGAAGTTGCACCGGCTTTGAGCATGTTTTCAATGTGTTCATACGCACAACAACTGGTGATAATCAATATTCTCGAAGTATTGAAGATGCTAGAAGACTGATCGACAAATGGCGTGTGCATTACAACTCTGTTCGACCTCACAGTTCATTGAATTATCAAACACTGATGGCATTTGCTAAACAAGCCGCTTAAAATGAATTTATCTCATCCAATTCTTGGTAATAACTACGGGGAAAGGTCAATCCGACAGCTTTGCCCATAGTAGTTGCCGTGTTTAACCTAGTACTAGGTCAAGTTGGTGATAGTTTGGAAGGTTATCTGGAGAAAAAACAAAAACAGTTCACGGCTACTTATATGGCAAAAGGAAACGTTGAGAGCTTTGGTTTTACTGAAAGTCTTTGGACCAACTGTTTGTATTTATCTTGCGCAGTGGACGCAGGTAAAAATAAAGAAATCGCGATGGAAATCGTGCTTCAGTTCAAACCGTTGGGTGGCAGTGGTATTACAGTTAAACCATTATATTTAGATCTCAAGAAAGCAGCCGCTTTAACCGGCAAGGAGGGTCTTGTGGATTTTGTCATTACTGTGGGCGTGGATTATATAAATAATTTAAACCAGAAAAAGAATCTTATTGCACACACAGTGAGTTTGCCTGGTCATAAAATTGGTGATTCAATTGATTTGTCAAATGAAAAAAATTTTAAGTCATCAGTTTTCCCGAGACCAGAAGGTATATTTCCAGCTTCTGTTGCAATAACGATCACAGAAACGGGTTCCGGGAGCAAGCAGTTTGGAAATTATGTAGAGCAATTTAAAACTCAAAAATCTGTGCTGCTTGCGGCGTTTGGCGAAGCATTTAAGACGGAGTTGACACAAGAATAACATTGCAAGGCTCATATTTTGGGCAGAAGAGTTCAGTGAGCAAATGACAATGATTCGTAATTACATCAGAGCTAAATCAACGGTCAGATTCGAATGTTATTTTGTGAATCACTCCGGAATTTAACAAGTCTTGGTGCTCAGGAACCCAAAGGTCAGAGTTTTTTGAACTGAAAATCTTTTTGATGAAAGTATTGTCGGATATACGTGATTTGAAATAAGCAAGGTCCTTGGTCTGTTCTTTTTCAATATCAAAACGCTGATTGAGCATCTTTGATTTCATGTTGTATTGATGGAATCCCAGTTTTCCATTCGGGCTTATGGTTCTATTTTCCCCTGCTACATAAGCGATTGTACAGGCAGAATAACAACCCTTGGATACATAGGTATTAAGTTCATTTGATGTAATGATCTTGGCGAGTCCACGCGCTTGATAAACGTTCCCGCCATTACTGTTGAATGCGACTGTTGTCACATTCGGGTGTTTTAACAGCATGTTTTTGAAGGCGAGTAAAATGCCGATTTCCATGGTGCCGTTGATCTGTAATCGTTGATACTCTTGGTTGTAGGTTAAGGAAAATTTTCTCTCATGCGATTTGTTAAGGCTTAATCCTTCAACAAGTTTGTTTTGAGCATATACTGGGTTTTGTAGCATACTAAAGAGAAATGTGCAGGTAAGTAGCAAGCAGCGCTTTAATAAGAAAGCAAAGTGATCATTTGATCGATTTAATTTATTATTTATATGCATTGCTTTTATCTTTTTTATTTTTTCTTTATTTCATTCTTATTTATGAGATAACAATCTCAGATTTAAATCTATATTTCTTTGGATATATAGTCCAGATGAAATCGTATAATTGTGAAATTAGACACAAATAAAATATGAAATATGTCACGATACCGTACGCCTCAGCCTAAATCATCGCCTCATATAACTGACGAAGGATTTAACATTCTGAATAAGGAGTTGAAGTCGTTATGGAAAAAGCGTGCTGAGGTTAGGCGAGCATTAACGGCCACTGCAGCAGAAGGTGATCGTTCTGAAAACGCAGAATATATCTATCGCAAGAAACAACTTGGGGAAATTGATCGGCGTATTCGTTATTTGCAAAAACGGATTCCAGATTTGAAAGTAGTCAGCCAAGTTGCTGATAAAGCGCGCGTGTTCTTTGGTGCCAGAGTTGAACTGGAGACTGAAGAAGGTGAAACACTTAGTTACCGAATTGTTGGGGCTGATGAAATTGATTCGAATCAGAGCAAAGGGTATATCAGTGTTGATTCTCCGTTAGCGAAGGCATTGTTGAAAAAACGTGTTGATAATGAAGCGAAGGTTGTTATTCATGGAAAGAAGAATATTTATGTGATAGATAGTATTGATTATAGTGAATTGGGGTTAGGCTCAAATTGACTGCTCGATGAGGAAATCTCTTATGATGAGGTTGAATTTTAAGTTTTAGTTTTTACTAGATGCTGTCTGGATTCCGGATATCGCTACGCGATTCCGGAATGACGAGGTGCAGGAACATAGATTTGGGGTTAGAGCCGGAATGATGAGGGCAGGAGTATGGGTTTTTAGCTGAGCCCTCGTAAAGTTTGTAATTTTCTATCTCTATCTTCAATATGTATATATCTAATTCCATATTTTCTTTATTCTTTGATTCGGGAAACAAAATCCTGAAGAATAAGAAAAAATAGGGGATGTAAAATGACTACAAAAAATAGAAAACAGTTGTTAATTATTAATATCGTCTTAATTTGTCTGATGCTGAATATTGTTGCGACAATTTCCGAGATGACATCATATGGCCAGGTTGGAGAAGTTAAAACCGAAGCGGTTCAATTAAGTCAAAGTAATTCTTAGGAAGGAACTGGGTTCCTGTCCGCGATCTGGTCGGGGATGACGGCAGAAGTACTAAGCCCGGTTTCTTAACCATTCTGCAAGTTCAGTTTCGTCGACGATGCCTTGGGCTGCTTTGATGATCATGTTGCCGGCTTGTTCTTTAGAGTAATTAAGTTTGATTCCATTTATAGCTAAACTAATGTCGAGTGAGGCCATGGCTGTGCGTTTGTTAGCATCGTTAAATGCGTGGCCGACAGCAATGTAACAGGCATGACAGGCCGCCAGTTCAAATTCATCGGTAATGATGCCGTATGAAACTCGATTATCTATTCTGGCAATGATTGATTCGATTGATTTATTTGCGGCTTGTCCTTGCAGTTCATGAGCATAAATGACTTTGTCATGAAGGTCAGCCACGTCCTTGGCTGTTAAATATTTCATCCTTATTTATCTTTCAAATAGTCAAGTACTGGTTGTAAGGTTTGCTTGCGCTCCTCGAAAACTTTCATGACTTCTTCATGATCGGCTGGCTCAAAGTCAATTTTGTTTACAGCAGAGGCAGGAACGAAGTAGCCTTCGAGTTTGTTGCGATTAACGATGGCAACGGGCTTGTCACCGGCCTTGTCGATGACTTTTTTAGGGTCGCGCAGTTCGGTTAAGGACGCGATTTTATTGGTGAGTAGGTTTTCCATGGTTTTTGCCTAGTTTGGTGTAATTATAGATGTGTTTAGAACTAAATATCAAGTTAAATACACATTTAATTATATATTAAAGAGTTCAGGATCCCCGTATCAAGTCCGGGGTAGACTAGTCTGGAATGACATCGCAGATAATTTATGGAGATTCTGGATAAACATGCGCTGAACTCGATTCAGTATGCTACGCATTTTCCAGAATGACGACATGGTTGATTAATTTGGATAGTAGGTTGAGTTTAGAATGACGTTCCATCACAGGAATGTCGAATGCTCATTTTACAAAAGATTCAATTCGTTGACTTTGATAACGGCCTGAGTACGGTTAGATACGCCTAAAATCTTTAAAATAGTCGATACATGAAGTTTTACTGTGCCTTCGGAGATTTGGCAATGTATAGCAATATTTTTGTTTGAATAGCCTTTAGTAAGAAGCTTGAGTATCTGGAGTTGACGATTACTCAATTGGTCAAGCTGTGATGGTTTTTGAGTTGCTTGTTTGACAGTCAGATCCCCGTTATTTTCAATTTTCGATAATATATCGGCCGAGACATATGTATCACCATTCAATATTGCTTTTATCCCTATTAACAGTTGTTGCTTGTCAGAAAATTTGGTTATGTATCCTTTGCAACCAGTGGCCATGGACCTGCGCAGATTCTGTAAGTCGTTAGATCCTGTCAAAATCAAAATAGGTGCTTTGTTGATTTTAGGAGTATTGAACGGAAAAGAGTCCCAAAGCTGGCCGTCAGGGTATGTTATATCGAAAATAATCAACTCGAGGTTTTTGTAATACTTGATTAAACTTTTTGCTTCTGTAATTGACGCTGCCTGATAGACAATGATTTTGGATTCTAGTTCCTCAAGCACAGTAACAATTGATTCTCGAAACAGAGTGTGGTCATCAACCAGTAAAATTCTTAGCATTGTCCATTTTGTTACATTTATTAATAACTCAATATACTGACAAACAGTGCTAGGCATAACTTAACTTAAGTCATGGTTTTGTAGTGAGTAAGACATATTGAATATTAGTCAACAATACGTTAAGACTGATCCGATACTGTAATTTACAGTCTGGTGACAAAAAACAAATCAAATATGCGCTGACAGTCTAATTTCAAGACTATAACTTTAGTTAGTTCCAGGCTAGACGATTAGCATATTTTAAAAATTCAAACGTCATTGCATTATTGAATTTCCTAATAATATTTAGTAAGGAGATCAAATGAAAAATCTAAAATCAATTTTTGTATCAGGGGTATTGGTCGCAAGCTTGGTTGGTTGCGCAACAACCCCACCTTTAGAAGAAATGTCTCAGCTTGATGGCGAGCAATTAACAGAGCTTCTGGTGGGAAATACTTCGACTGGAAAACGCAAATATGGCCGTTGGGCAGAATATGTTGGAGAAGATTTAAATGGTGTAGGCAAAGCCTGGGGTGATTGGGGCGAAGAAAAAGCTGCCTCCGTACATACTTTTTCTGCCGAGGGTGAATGGTGTCAGACTTATCCCGAGCAAACACATGAATGGACAGGCCCAGATCATGAATATTGCGGATTCGTATATGTTGATGAGGCGGGCAAATATTATTATAAAACTACTAAGCAAACCTATAAACCTGAAAGAGAAGGCAAGTTAATGTCTATAGAAATTAAACAAGGTAATCATTACGAGCTTTCTATGTAGTAAATTCTTCTATGTGATAGAAGACTAATAATAAAATTTTAACACTCTCTATTTAGCCAGAAGCAATGCTTCTGGCTTTTTCTTTGGACCTGTCTATAGACGAAAGTAATATTTTCAATGGCACCTCTGTAATGCATTATGTTGTTGCTTAATTAACTTAGTTAGGAGTAATAATGAAAAATATTAAGTCTTTAATTTTAATATTCGTGGTAAGTCTGGGACTAGTTAGCTGTGCAACGGTTGACAAAGAAGCCGTTGAAGCTGAATTGGCAAGCGCAAATTTGATGACCGATCAAGAGATTATTGATCTTGTTTCAGGTGCTACCCTTTCTGGTATTTCGACCAGTGATGGCAAAACCAAATGGGTGCAAACCTATAGTGAGGTAGCTGAGGGTGAAACTTCAGGGACTATCTCCGGTGACTTTGGCGGTAGTGCTTATGATTCCACCTGGGAAGTCAAAGACGGACAATTGTGTGAAGATTGGGGTAGTGGCAAAGGCTGTTGGCATTTGGAATGGGTCGAGGAAGGTGTTTCGATCCAACGATATGGCAAAAAAGGAAAACTAAACCAACTTATGTACGTTGAAAGTTGATAGTTAAAAAAGACAAATAAAAAAAGCCGGAAACAATCCGGCTTTTTTTATGTTTAAGTATAGAAAGCCTAGTTTCTGATCCCTCGCAGGCGCTCTCCGCGGCGACGTAATAGTTCGACCGAGAACAGTAGCATTATCGAAATACAAACCAAAAGTGTTGCAACAGCAAGGATGGTTGGGCTGATTTGTTCGCGAATGCCGGAGAACATTTGCCAGGGAATGGTGCGTTGTTCGAAACTGCCGACGAATAATACGACCACAACTTCGTCAAACGATGTAATAAAAGCAAATAGTGCACCTGAAATAACACCGGGTAAAATCAATGGCACGATGACTTTGAAAAAAATACGAGTCGGTGATGCGCCAAGGTTGGCTGCAGCACGAATCAAGCTGCGATCAAATCCAACCAGGGTTGCAGTCACAGTAATAACGACAAACGGTGTGCCTAAGGCTGCATGGGCTAGAATAACGCCTAGATGAGTCGCGGCCAGATTGATTTTGGTATAAAAGAAGTACATCCCAGCAGCGGAAATAATCAATGGCACTATCATGGGTGAAATCAATATCGCCATGATCAGAGATTTAAACGGCATTTCGGCACGGCTCAATCCCAGTGCGGCAATAGTGCCTAGTGTGGTGGAAATAATTGTGGCAAAAAATGCAATGATAAAACTGTTTTTTACCGCGCCTTGCCAGTTTAAATTAGTGAAAAAATCCTGGTACCATTTGGTTGAATATCCAGCCGGATCAAACGAGAGCATTTCCGGTGTGAAAGTGAAGAACGGCACCGCGTTAAACGAAAGTGGAATGATGACAATTATGGGTGCGATCAGGAAAAAGAAGATTAACCCGCAAATGACCAGAAAAGCGTAATGCCAGATTTTTTCTAGGGGGGTTGCGTAAGAGGGTGCGGCCATAACTATTTATCTCTAAGTCCTGCTTTTATGCTTACTGGATTCCGGATCAAGTCCGGAATGACGACTAAAAAAGAACTGCTCATACTGGCATGCTTGTCCCCGTGTAGACGGGGAGCCAGTATCTCCTTGGGAAACACCGGTAAGGAGATTCCGGATTCCCGGATCGAGTCCGGGTCAAGCTTGAATCCGGAATGACGAGTCTGCTTGTTGAGATTCGTTTGACTCATACCGATCAACCCAATTTCATGTTGTCAATGCCGACGATCTTGTCGTACATAAGATATAAGAAAAGAACTAGACCAAGGAGAATCGTTCCCAGTGCTGCGGCCAATCCCCAGTTCAACGAGGTCGATAAATGATAGGCAATCAGGTTGCTGATCAACGTCCCTTCAGTGCCACCAACCAGCGCTGGAGTGATGTAATAACCGATAGCTAAAATAAACACTAAAATCGAACCTGCACCTATCCCGGCCACTGTGTTTGGCATATACACTCGAACGAATGCTCTAAACGGTGTAGCACCTAACGAGCGCGCTGCACGCATATAACTCGGAGGGATGGTTTTCATCACACTATATAAAGGTAAAATCATAAACGGCAGTAATATATGCGTCATGGCAATAACTGTGCCTGTCTGGTTATGGATCATCTGCAGGCGCCCATCATCTGATATTAGTCCCAGCCAGACAAACAAATCATTTAGCACTCCTTCTTGTTGCAGTAATGCGATCCAGGATGTGGTGCGCACTAGCAAGGATGTCCAGAAAGGTAATAAGACCAGGATAATTAACAGATTGCTTTTATTGGGTGGTAAAGTTGAAAGAAGATAAGACACCGGGTAGGCTAGCGCAATACACAAAACCGTTATTAACAGGCTTAATTTAAGTGTGCGCCAGAACAGGTTAAGATAAATCTGCTTTTCTTCCGGCTTCATTGTAATGTCACCGTCCTCATCGTAACCTGCATCGACAGCGGCTAAGTAGTATGATTTAGTGAATTTGGCGCTTTCACGTTTAAAAATGCGCCAGTATTCCAAGTCCCCCCATTTCTTGTCTATTTCAAGAAATGCTTCTTTGTAGGGTGGTTCGAGTTTCTTGGCTTTACGTCCGGACTTGCGAAATAAACTAGAAAATCCGCTTTTTTCATAATTCAATCGTAAACCGACTTTGCCGATGGTTTTATTTGCTGCGGCTTCTTTAAAGTCAATCGCCATGGCTTCAAAAAGTGGTTCATCGGGTAATTCACCCGAACTTTCATCCCAGTTTTCTAAAGCTTTAACGGTATTAGGTAAAATTTCACCAACTAGCTGATTCTGAAAGCTTCGAAAGAGCATGTCGCCAATCGGTATAAAGAAGGTGACTAAGATAAAAAGAAACAATGGCACAACCAGCATTAGTGCTCGAATCTTACTGCGCCGAGTCGCCCGTGCCAGGCTAACCTTTAACGGTGTACCGTCTGCAGTGACTAATGCTTCTGCTGTGCTCATAAAAGTAATAAATACTTAAGTTTTAAATCGTCATGCCGGCGAAAGCCGGTATCTAGAAGATTTCTGTAATCGACTAGATTCCGGATCTCCGGATCAAGTCCGGAGCAGGCTTTGTCCGGAATGACGAGTAATTTGCTATCCATTAAAAGCAATATAAATAATTGGGGCAGCAAAGCCGCCCCAATATTATAGAGTTACTGCGCTAACCAGGCCTGGAAGCGCTCGTCCAGGTCATCACGGTTATCGGCCCACCACTCATAGTTATAGAGCAGGGTGTTTTTTGCATTCTCAGGATTAGTAGGCATGTGTGGTGCCATATCTATGCCTAACTCAGCATGCTGACCAACCATCGGTGCAGAAGATTTACGTGCCGGACCATAAGAAATGAATTTCGCCTGGTCAGCCAAACGCTGTGTATCTGTTGCAAATTTAAGATACTTCATGACTTCTTCTTGATGCGGAGCACCTTTGGGCACAATCCAACCATCCAGGTCGAAGACCTGCCAATCCCACATCATGGCGATGGGTTGTTTTTCTTCCTCTATCACTGAGAATAGACGGCCGTTATAAGTCGAACCCATTACTACCTCACCGTCAGCAAGTAATTGCGGTGTTTGCGCACCTTTTTCCCACCAAATGACTTGATCTTTAATGGTGTCGAGTTTGGCAAAAGCACGATCTAGGCCTTCCTCGGTTTCCAGCATATCGTAAACTTCTTCTACTGGAACACCGTCAGCCAGCAAGGCCCACTCAAGGTTGCCGATTGGGCGTTTTTCCAATGCTCGTTTGCCAGGAATTTTTTCCAGGTCGAACACGTCAGCAATTGAAGTTGGAGGGTTGTCACCGACCAGATCAGTTCGATAACCAAAGGTCGTTGAGTAAACGATTTGAGGAATAAAGCAGTCAGAAACAATCAACTCACCGAAATCTTCGGTTGCTGGTGTGCCATCAGGCGCTGCCGCGAGTGCATTGTCAAAATCAATTTTCTTCAGCTAAGCCTTCATCGCAAAGACGAATCGCATCCGATGCCACGGCGTCAACTAACGACCAGGTGACATTACCGGCTTCATTCATGGCACGCAATTTGGCCACAGCTTCAGCGGCTGAGTCATCGTTAATGATTTTGACATCCGGATTTTCAGCCATATAAGGCTCATGATAAGCTTTTTGTTGGCTATTTGTGTAAGCGCCACCCCAGGAAACAACAACCATTTCAGTTTCAGCGCTGGCTGTGAAGCTAGTCGCTGCCAGGGCGGCAGAAATGGTTATAGTTGCTAATGTTTTTTTGTGAAACATGGTATTTATACCTCCAGTTTGTTCACGTTTAGTAATAAGAATTAAGTTAACTTTCTAATCTCTCGAATAATTAAATGGGTACAAAAGGATCCAGAGCACGGCAATCTTCTGAACGCCAGCCAACACTGACATCAGTGCCCTCAATTAAGTTACTATGTTCAGTTGCGTTCGGAACTTTCATAACAAATTCCTGTTCGCCGAATGCTTTAACGTTTAGGCGTAAATGGTCGCCTAAATAAATGGATTCTATAATTTTTCCTGAAGCCTGATTATCCACCTGGTTTTCTTGCGGATTTAAAACCACGCGTTCCGGTCGAATCGACATGGATGTTTCAGCGCCAATTTCCCGGTTCTGAACATTCAAAGCGGTGACAACTTGGTTGCCTGCCAATTCAACTTCACAAAGTCCATTGTTCGTGTGTGATTTTATTTTGCCTTCGAGTTTGTTGTTCTCGCCAATGAACTGGGCAACGAAAGCATTCTCCGGTTCTTCATACAATACTTCCGGCGAAGCCAGCTGCTGAATAATCCCATCATTGAATACGGCAACACGATCTGACATTGTCAAGGCTTCTGATTGATCATGAGTCACATATACAACAGTGACACCCAAGCTTTCATGAATATGTTTGATTTCATATTGCATTTGCTCTCGTAGTTGCTTGTCTAGTGCGCCCAAAGGTTCATCCATCAAAATTAATTCAGGTTCAAACACTAAAGCACGAGCAACCGCAATCCGCTGCGCTTGGCCACCTGACAATTGACCGGGTCGACGGCTTTCAAAACCACCCATGCGCACCATGTCCAAGGCGTTGCCAACTTTTTGCTTAATTTGGTCCGAGCTCATTTTTCGAACCTCAAGAGGAAAGGCAAGGTTCTCGTAAATCGTCATGTGTGGGAACAAGGCATAGTTCTGAAAAACCATGCCAATACCACGATGATGCGGAGCGATGTTGGTGATTGATTTACCGTCAAGCAAGATTTCGCCATGAGTAGGCATTTCAAAACCCGCCAACATCATCAGTACTGTTGATTTACCCGAGCCAGAAGGACCCAGCATTGTTAGAAATTCACCTTTGGAGATATCCAGGTTTAAGCCTTTGACGACTAGAATTTCACCATCGTAACTTTTCTGTACATCTTTGAACTGTACAAACGCGTCTGTTACCGCATCCCCATTGGAATTATTACCCATTAAATCTGTGTGTTTATGTTTTTGGACATGTAGTTCTAGCAGATTTTACATCCACAATGCAACTTATTCTTATACAAGGATTTCATATAAGTTGAAATAATCTAGTTTTAACTTTTGCTTTAGTGTATAACATTATGTTTTTAAATGGTTTATTTCTTGGCGCTAACTAGTACAGATGAATGTAAAAAATTCAATAAACAAACCTGTTTTGTTACTGAAAACAGATAAAGACAGTGAATGGAAGCAATATTTCTATCATGCCATGCCCGAGCTGGAAACCCGCTGTTGGCCGCAGATTGGCGATCAGGAAGAAATCAGGTATGCATTATTGTGGAATCCGCCGGAAGAATTGTTTGATCAGCTAAGTAATCTGCAAGTCATTTTTTCAATCGGGGCAGGGGTTGATGGAATACTGAAAGTTAAGTCCAGACCCAAACATCTTCCGTTGGTCAGGTTGGCCGATAAAGAGTTAACTGATGGGATGGTGCAGTATGTAATTTATGCAGTTCTGCGTATACATCGAAATATGGTTGATTATGATCAAATGCAAAAAGATCGACACTGGGGTTTTTTCCCACAACAAGCGGCTAGTGATTGTCGAGTAGGGATTATGGGGCTGGGGCAACTCGGACTTGCTTGTGCACAAGCCCTGATATCGCTTGGGTACAATGTTTCAGGTTTTAGCCGAACTAAAAAGAAAATCGAAGGCATGCAATGTTTTGATCAGCCGCAACTCGATAAGTTTCTAGCCCAGACTGATATATTAGTTTGTTTGTTACCGCTTACTGAACAGACTCGTCATATTCTTAGTCGAAATACATTTTAATAAATTGCCCAAAGGCGCATCAATTATTAATGTAGGCAGAGGTGGACATTTGAACGAAAATGATTTGCTCGAAGCATTGGATACAGGGCGGATTAACCATGCCGTTTTAGATGTTTTTGAAACAGAACCGTTGCCAGCAGATCATCCATTTTGGCTTCATTCTGGAATTACCTTAACACCGCATGTGGCCAGTCAGACTGTGCCGTCTTCGGCGGTTGGGCATATTGTTAAAGGTATTAAAAAACACCAGGCAGGTGAGCCGTTGGAATTTCTTTATGATCCGAAATTGGGGTATTGAGCAAGTTCGTAGAGATTCTGGACATCGCTACGCGATTCCAGAATGACGGACGGGAATGTTTGAATCACAAAAGAAACGTCATTCCGGACATAAGGTCCGGAATCTCTATATGATGTCGTAATACAAATCATCCCAATGAGGATTGAGTTCTTCAATCAATCTAATTTTCCACCTTCTTTTCCAATTCTTTATCGCTTTTTCTCGAGTGATAGCCGAATACATTGAATCATGCAGTTCAAACCAAACGAGTTCGTCAGTATTGTATTTTTTACTAAACCCATCTATTAATTTATGCTTATGTTGCCAGATTCTTTGAGGCAAATTTGAAGTGACGCCAATATAAATAGTCCCTCTGTATTTATTGGCAACACCATAAACGGCTGGTCGTTTCATTGTCATCCTTGACATTCACGTTAAACAACAAAGTATACCAACATTTGAGTAATCCGTTTAATTCCACGACAATAGACCCCATATGTAACTCAATACAAAAAATCATTCGAGATACCTCATGAATTTTTTCAGAACGATTATTGGCACCTCAAAAACAGGTGCTGTTAAAGTTGCCTCTATGTATAAACCGTCAAATTGGCGGGAAAAAGGTAAGCTGTGGGCCAGCGGGGTAATTATCTTTACCATTGTAATGGCTATTTTAATTCTCGGTATTTACTGGAGCCGGACACCAGGTTCTTTTGATGTAAATCAAGTCGCCCTTGAGCAGGCAGGTGCAGATGAATCGAAAATAGTGACAGGCTTTGTCACCACAAGCACGGTGGTTGAATTAGCAAATACCTTGCTAAAAAAGCCAGGTGGTTATTTAACCAACGATAAACTGCCGCCCGGTCTTTATCTCGACAATATTCCTAATTGGGAATACGGCGTGCTGATGAACATTCGAGATATGACGTTAGTGCTAAGAAATGATTACTCACGTTCGCAAACCCAGTCTGCCGAAGATAAGGACTTAATCATTGCTAATCCGCAATTTCATTACGATAACGATCAGTGGATATTACCCAGCACTGAATCAGAATATAAAAAGGGACTTAAAGCACTTGAACGCTATCGTGATCGTTTGGCTGATGCATCGTCTCGTGCGCAGTTTTATGCCCGTGCTGATAACTTGACTGATTATTTAGGTCATGTTGAAAAGCGCCTGGGTTCATTGGCCCAAAATCTTGGTGCCAGTGTTGTCGACAGTCGTCTTAATACAGACCTGGCAGGTGATAGTGAAGCCCAACAATCAACTCCATCGTCTGATCGTTTAAAAGTCAAAACATCGTGGTTTCAGCTGGACGATTATTTTTTCGAGGCAAGAGGCTATACCTGGGCGTTGCTACACATATTAAAAGCCACGGCTATAGATTTCGAAGGTGTATTAAAGAAAAAGAATGCGGTTGTATCTTTAAAACAAATCATTGAAGAACTGGAAAGCACCCAGGATGCTATCTGGAGTCCGATTATTCTAAATGGTACGGGTTTTGGTTTTGTCGCCAATCACTCGTTGATTATGGCGTCTTACATTTCTCGCGCTAACGCGGCGGTCATTGATTTGAGGAAACTATTACAACAGGGATAATTATTCCTTAGTAGATATCAAAACTGAACTACGAATACACGCTGTCATCCCGAACAAATAGGGATCTTGTGTGGTGGCCTAGATTCAAAGCGAAATCCATCTTATTACGAATCCAAAGAAGAACTCTCGTTATTTAGTGTCACAGATTTTTATACAGAATAACCCGTTGATATAGCTGTTCGTAGACGGAATTTACCTACGACCAAAGTGACCGGCCTGAAAAATCAATCTACATGGCCAGAATCCACTCCACCAAGGCTTTAATATCTTCATCGCTGACAGCGGCATTAGCCGGCATTGGAACGGCTCCCCATTTGCCTGAAGCACCGTTTTTAACGCTTTCAAAAAGCATGTCGGCGGCACCTTCGGTATCTTTGTATTTGGCGGCAATATCCTGGTAAGAAGGGCCAACCAGTTGGGCATCGGTTTTGTGGCAGGCCAGGCAGTTACTAGAAGTCGCAAGTTCTTCACTGGCATGGGTGATTGAAGCAATGGCAAGGCTGGCTAAAAATAGGCTGGTCTTTTTCATGTTATCTCCTTTATAGATATCAATAGTCTTATAAACCTTCAAACTGCATTATACTAATAACGCTCTGTCCAAGTCGCTTTAATTTTTCTGATCCGCCCAGTTCAGGCAAATCAATGATGAATGAGCAGCCGACAATTTCTGCGCCAACATTTTCCAGTAATTTTATTCCCGCGATTGCAGTGCCGCCGGTGGCGATTAAATCATCAACCAGTAGTATTTTTTCACCGGATTCAACCATATCTTCATGAATCTCAACACAATCTGTTCCATATTCAAGTTGATATTCCTGACCAATGGTTTTCCAGGGGAGTTTGCCTTTTTTACGAATAGGCACAAATCCAACCGAGAGTTGATGTGCCACCGCGCCGCCTAGAATAAATCCACGAGCCTCCAGGCCGGCAACTTTGTCAATATGCTGGCCCGCATGGGGTTGAACCATTTCATCGACGGCTTGGCGAAATCCTCTTGCGTTTGTTAAAAGAGTGGTGATGTCCCGAAAAATGACACCTGGTTCGGGATAATCAGGAATACTGCGAACAAGTGATTTTAAATCCACTATATTTGCCCCTTTTGTTCATTTTCGTCGTCTATCGCCGCTAATAGTTTATCCGGCTGGGTTAAGGTTTGATCCCAGTATTCGAAGGTTTTGTGTTGGGCAATATCGAGTAATGTTTCTTCGGGATATAACCCATCAACCATCTCCCCTGCAGGTACGCCGGTGGCGATCTCCAGCGCTTGATGAATCCTCGAAACTGCATGAATAGCAAATTTACCTTCTTTACAAGCATCGACAACATCCTGGCGCAACATTAAGTCATCTGCATTAGACTGTGGAATGATAACGCCCTGGTCACCGGTTAGCCCAAAATAATTACAGGCATCAAAAAAGCCTTCAATTTTTTCGTTTACCCCGCCAATTGCCTCAACGTTGCCGTGCTGATCTATGGCACCTGTCATGGCGATGGATTGTTTGATCGGAATATCGGTCAAAGCACTAAGTAAACAAACAGTTTCAGCACCTGAGGCCGAGTCGCCATCAATACCACCATAACTTTGCTCAAATGCCAGTGAGGCACTGAATGACAGAGGATGGACCGGTTTAAGCAAATACCGCAACAGACCACCGATGATGCTAAAACCTTTTGTATGGATTGAGCCAGACATGTTGGCGCTGCCTTCGATGTTGATCAATCCGGCACGCCCGGGAGCAATAGTTGCGGTAATTCGGGCAGGGAAACCATAGGTAATTGGTCCGGAGTGAATAACCGCTAAACCATTGATTTGCCCGACAACTTCACCTGACGTCTGAATCAGTATCGTTTTGTTATTAACCATTTCCTGGAAATTTCTAGAAGGCAGACTGGCACGTTGTTTGGTGCGTCTGACAGCATCGATGACATGTTCTCGTTGCACGAGTTCTTGATCAGATTTTCCACATAAAAAAGCGGCCTCGCGAATAATGTCGGCAATGCGTCCGAATTTTGCTGTCAGCTTATTGCCTCTGGCTACGACTCTGGCGCCATGTTCAATAATTGCGGCAACGGCCTGGTTAGTGAAATGAGGAAGATTTTCATCGCTGACGATGCGACTGATCACCGAAATATACTGACTGATGCTGTTGTCATCTCTTTGAATATCATCGTCAAAATCGGCTAGCACTTTGAATAGATCAGAGAAATCGGGGTCGAGTCGGTCAAGTTGATAATAAAGCATCGCATCACCCATCAGGATAATCCGTACATTAATTTTAATCGGCTCGGGTTTTAACACCGTAATTGAACCTAACCAGCCGATTTCAGAGGGTACGATTTCTAAGTAACCAGTGCGTAGAGTTCGGGTTAATGCACGCCAGGCGCCAGGCTCAGTGAGAATGTCTTTTGCTTCTAAAACTAAATACCCACCGTCGGCGCGAAGCAACGATCCTGCGTGGATGCCGCCAAAGTCAATATGTGTAGGCCCTTGAGCACCCCATTCTGGTTCAACTGTTCCCAATAAATTAACGAGATTGGGCGTATTTTCCACAATAACAGGGCAGCTATTGTCATCCTGATGTTCGACTAGAACATTAACGTCATACAAGCTGATCGGATCACTTTCTTGCGGTCCAGTTGGAACTAAATTGTTAATGACATCGTCAATCATTTCACCAATAAATATTTCAACGCTTTCTACTGGATAATTCCGTTTAATTCGATCGCCAATAGTGGACAAAAGCGAGCGTGTTTCATTCTCGTTAAGTTCCAATGCTTGTTTGCCGGCTTTCTCCAGAATGGCATTAATATCACGACTGATTCCATGCATGCGCTTTTGGAACTCAGGATATTTTTCTTCAAAATCAGCTTTACGTTTTTCTGAAACCTTGCCCTGTAAGACAAGCTGGTTAAACTGTTCAGGCGCAACCGGTTCATTATCGACTAATGGAAAAATTGTGGTTTGCATCATCTGGCCGGCCTGAATGCTGACCAAAGCCATTCCCGCAGCCTTGAGATCAGCTTCAAGCGGGGTTTTCAATTGCTGAACCTCTTCTTGCGCAGATGTTTGTATTGCCGTGCGGCGGGCGAGTAGATAATCGGCGTTTAGAGCTTCGTTTAGTTCTTCTTTGACATAACGGCCAAATTCGCGAATCTGATTGCGAAATTCACAAGCTGTACCTGCGGGTAAGGATATTAGTCTGGGTCGCTCAGGACGTAAAAAATTGTGTACATAACAGCGGTCATATTTTATTACTTTTTCTGGTTGATAATCTTCCAGTAACTGACGGATCATTGATTTGCGGCCAGTGCCACTTTGACCGCGGACATAGACATTCTGTCCAGGGGCCGAGCATTCAATGCCAAATTTTAGCGCTTCCCAGGCCGTTTGCTGGCCATGAATTTCTTTAGACGGGGGGATTTCAGCCGTCGATTCAAAATCCAGTTGCTCGAGCGGACACTGCCATCTTAATTTGTCCGGCGGCACGATGGTCGAAGAGTTATTTTGACTCACAGAAGCTTCCTGTATAGTTGCTTTGGTGGAAATCTTAGCACAAATGTATGTTCAAAATTCTTGCTGATAGTGCAATTCCATGGTTGCATAAACTGTTCGCTAGCCATGGTGAAATTGCTCGTTATTCAGGCCGCCAAATTGACCGACCACAATTAGCTGAAACGGATATTTTACTTACTCGTTCTACTGTAAAAATCACCGCGGATTTATTAAAAAACACATCAGTGAAGTTTGTCGGCTCGGCAACAGTCGGTTGCGATCATGTTAACCAAACCGAACTGCAAGAGTTAGGAATCAAGTTCGTTCATGCACCGGGATGTAATACAAATGCTGTTGCTGAATATGTGGTCTGCGCAATTGCATGGCATGAGAAACAGCGAATGATTTGCTTCGATGATAATTTAACCGCCGCAGTTATCGGATGTGGACGAGTCGGCCGTCAGGTCAAGCAAAAGCTGGAAATTTTGGGCTTTGATGTGCTTGTCAATGATCCACCTTTGCAGCTTTCCAGTTCGAAAAATTGGAACTTTGTTGACTTAGAACAAGCATTACAAGCCGATGTGGTTTGTATGCATACACCATTAACTATGGAGGGAGAGTTTTCGACTTATCATTTAATCGACAAACCAGAGCTCAAACAAATCAATTCGAATGCAATATTGATTAATGCCGGTCGCGGAAAAGTTATTAACAATGCTGCACTATTGGAAGTTTTGAATCAAAACCCAAATTTAAGCGTGGTGTTAGATGTTTGGGAGAATGAACCAAACATTGATCAGAAGTTATTGAGTAAAGTTAATCTTGCAACGCCACACATAGCGGGACATAGCTGGCGTGGAAAAGTGATGGGCACGGTCATGATCTACCGGCAGGCTTGTGAGTTTTTTGGCTGGCAGCCGCAGAAAATTAGTGAGGATGATTTCAGAGTTGATATTCCAAATCTTAAACTAACAGATGAACTTTCCTTGTGCGATGTAGTAGCTCAATGTTACGACATTGAAAAGGATACAAGAGTTTTGCGTGAGTGTGCCGCCAGATTACATGATTCGCAAGTCGGTAAATGTTTTGATGAATTCCGCAAGAATTACTATCAGAGACCAGAGTTTTCTGATTTGGAAATTATGTTGCTAAATAATGAATCTAATGAACTCATTAAATCTTTGGGATTTAATATTTAGATCGGATTTCTGGTTTAAAATTCTCTTAGTAAAAATAATTGCTGACAAATGAAAAACAAAATTGCTTTGTGTCTGTTGTTTTTGAGTTTGCTTTTGACTGTTGGTTGTTCAAATCAATTAAAGAATTTTGATGGTAAACAGATAGAAAAACCTAAATATAAAATCACTTTGTCAGAAGATAAAAAAGCGATATTGATTGCAGGTAAATTTGAAATGGGGATTTATTATGATGTAAAGAAAATATTCAATTTAAACAAATCCACAGTTAAAGCCTTGATCTATAAAAGTTATGGTGGGTTATTGAATGAATCTGATCAGCTTTATAAATTAGCCTTCAAGAACAAATTGAATACCTATGCAATAGATTTTTGTAATAGCGCATGCACCGTGGCTTTCATGGGTGGCAATGTACGCTATGCACAAAGAGGAACAGAATTTGGTTTTCACCAATATGGAACGTCTTCCACAGGTGGTATACAAGGAGGTATGGCCCAACGGATTATCGCCAGGCAGTATAAGGACAGGGCAAGGTTTAAAAAACAGGGGGTAGATGAAGGGTTTATCAAAAAAATGTATGATACAGAATACTCGGGGTTATGGAAGCCGTTACAAAATAAACTTGTCGAGGCCAATGTGATTAATACTCTAATTAAAAGAAATGAGATGCCCTTTTTTAACTTTAAAGATAAAACACTATATCCAAAAAAATGGATTTAACACTAAAATCAAAACTCCTAGCCGGTGAAAAACTCAACGGTTGTTGGCTGAGTATGTATAGCCCGGTAGCGAGCGAGATTATTGCTCAGACTGGTTATGATGTTGGCATGATTGATTTGGAGCATGGGCCGGGTTCGTATATTGATGCACAGAATATAATGCCAGCACTTGAGGTGCATGGTTGTGCGCCGGCCATTCGAATCCCATTCGCCCATGAAATGGAAATTAAAAAGGCGATGGATTTGGGTCCGTTGGGAATCATGGTGCCGAATTTGCGCAGTGTTGAAGAAGCTGAGTATATAGTTCGTTCAACCCGATATGGTCCAGAAGGTATTCGGGGTTCAGCACCGAGAATAATCAGGGCCACTGACTATGGGAAATCAGTTGATGCCTATCTGGAATTTCTTGAAAAGGAATTCTTATTGATGGGTCAGATAGAAACCAGGCAAGCTGTTGAGCAAGTGGATGATATCGCCGGAGTTGAAGGAATGGATATGTTATTCGTCGGTCCTTCGGATTTGTCCGCATCGTTGGGGCAACAGGGTAATTTCACATCGGATGAATTTTTAGCCGCAATCGAGAAAATAGAAATAGCTGTGAAAAATGCAGGCAAGCTATTGGGAACGATTCCTTTACCCACCCGAAATCCAGTTGAATTTTATCAGGCGGGTTATCAGCTTGTTATCTCTGGAACCGATACGATTCTATTGCAAACAGCAGCAGAAAAAGACATCAACTTGATGCTCAAAGCAAAGCAATAGTCATTCGATTTTTTTAAGCGTGCTTTGATGACGTTGGATAACGAAAATTGATATTAACACCAGGGCCGCACCGATTAGTTGAATGGTTGAAAGGCTTTCATTTAGCATCAAAAATGCCAGTGTAATTGTAAAAACTGGCTCCAGGTTCAGAATCATCGCCGTATTAACAGCGCCTATTAGACTAATACCTTTAAACATAAAAAAGAAAGCAACAGCAAAGCTAAACGACGCTAAAAACACAAAAGATAGATTTATAGTGTTTGTATCACCAAGATTAAAAGTCTGCGTCACCAAAATAAACGCTGAACTCAAAATCAGTCCCGTGCCGGCCAAATAGAATGTTGACTGTTCCGGAGCTATGTCCTTTAAGTTTCTATCACTGATTAAATAACAAGCAGACATTCCTAAAGCGGCAGTGACGCCAAAGACAATGCCAATGGGACTGATAGCGCTGTCGATTTGAATATTTAAAGCCAGAATTAATCCTGCAAAAGCTAATAAAAAACAACCGACCTCTAAGAGCTTGGGTGATTGCCGATCCAAAATTTTTTCACCTGCCATGGTTAATATCGGATAAGTATAAAAAATGACCACAGCCAGACTCACTGGTAAAAAAAAGATCGAAGCCAATAAAGAACCCGAACCGATGGTATAAAAACAGCCCGCCACAATTGCTGCTAAACGCATGTGTTTAGTTAAGGTTGTTTGATTTTTTGTTTTTGGGCGGATGATTAACAACAATGTGCAGAACAACAAAAACCGAAATAGAACCATTGTCTGTGGATTTGCGCCAGCATCGTAGGCAAAGCGTGAGAATATACTGGATAAACTGATGAGCAGGGCAGTTGTCGTGACGATGATAATGCCCAGTTTAGTCATCTTCGCCTGTCCCGGGCTTGTGCCGGGATCTCCATGAGAAGAGCAGAAGTCAGCTCAAGAAGATCCCGCAATGAATGCGGGAAATTTGATGTTTCCCGGCCTTGTGCCGGGACCTCCATGAGAGACCGAGTAACCATTAAGGAGATCCCGCAATGAATGCGGGACAAGGAGTTTGCGATGACACTCGTCAGATCATTCAAAGATTCTTGGCCTGTTCTCTCAGCACAAACTTCTGAATCTTACCCGTTGCCGTTTTTGGCAGTTCACCAAAGACTACTTTTTTAGGTGTTTTGAATCCGGCCAATTGTTCACGGCAGAATTTGATAATCTCTTCCTCAGTCGCTTGTGCATCCTGTTTTAGTTCAACAAATGCACAAGGTACTTCTTGCCATTTGTCATCAGGTTTGGCCACAATTGCAGCCAGGCTCACGGCAGGATGTTTACTAATGACGTTTTCAACTTCAACCGAGGAAACGTTTTCACCTCCTGAAATAATAATATCCTTTGCACGGTCTTTTAGCTGGATATGTGCGTCCGGATAGGTCACACCTAAATCTTCTGAGTGATACCAACCATTAGCAAAAGCCTCGGCAGTAGCGTCTGGGTTTTTAAGATAGCCTTTCATGATGGTGTTGCCACGCAGCATGATTTCACCCATGGTTTCACCATCCCAGGGTATGGGCGACATATCCTCGGGACTAAGCACCGACACTTCTTCCATCATGGGGTAGACAATACCCTGGCGAGCTTTCAGCTCAGCTTGTTCGACAATGCGTTTATCGCGCCACTCGTCTTTTGTTCGGCACACAACAGTATGACCATAAGTTTCAGTCAAACCGTAAACATGGGTAACTTCAAAACCCATTCGAGTCATTTGCTCCAGTGTTTTTGCAGGCGGCGGTGCACCGGCTGTTAACGCCTGGACTTTGTGGTCAAATTTTGTAATCTCTTTTTCAGGGGCATTGGCTAACATGTTCAATACCACAGGTGCGCCGCCAAAAAACTCGACTCTGTGATCGGCAATCAGTTTGAATGTTTCGGCGGGAGAGAAATAGCGAATACAAACCAAAGTGCCTGCCAGTAATGCAATCGTCCAGGGATAACCCCAGCCGTTGCAGTGGAACATGGGAACTGTTTGCAGGAAGGTACAATGCTGATGCATGTTCCATGCTACGATACTACCCATACTCATCAGGTAGGAACCGCGGTGATGATAGATCACCCCCTTGGGTTTGCCGCTGGTGCCGGAAGTATAATTCAATGTAATCGCCTGCCATTCGTCCTCTGGCATATACCAGTTGCCGGTTTCACCCGTGACCAGAAATGTTTCATATTCTGTATCACTCAAACGTTCGCCTACACCCTCAGCTAGATTGGCAGCAGGATCGACTACCTCGATCACTTTGATTTCATGTTCGATGTTTTCTAGTACTTTCTTAACAGTGGATGAGAATTCGGTGTCAGTGATCAGAACTTTGCTTTCAGCCTGATTAATGCAGTAACTGATGGTGTTTATATCCAGCCGGGTATTAAGCGTGTTCAATACGGCCCCTGCCATCGGAATACTGTAATGTGATTCCATTAGCTCAGGTGTATTATGCAAAAGTACAGTGACCGTATCACCATAGCCAACGCCAGTTTTTTGCAGGGCATCGGCCATTTTTTGAGTGCGAATAAAAAACTCACTCCAGCTGGTTTTTTTGCCGTTGTAAATAACCGCGGTATGATCCGGATGTACCTTGGCAGCACGAGATAAAAAACTAAGTGGCGTCAACGGGACATAGTTGGCTTTACATTTAACCAGATGCGGGGCGTCATACATTTCGCTGTGTGCCATCTTTATATCTCTCGTGTGTGTCGTTAATCAGTTATACCATCTTATTGAATCGCTTTAATGCGTTGATGACTTGATTTGGTTTTTCCATCATCATCATGTGGCCGCAGCGTTGAATAACCTCAAGCTGTGAGTGCGGTATTTTTGCTACCCAGGGCATCATGCCACGAACAGGTGTCATTTTATCTGCCGCCCCTGCAATAAATAGAACTGGACAGTCAATTTTTGTGGCCAGTGATTCATCAGGGGTGTAATTATTACAGGCGGTAAAATCGCAAAACAAAGCGCCGGGCTTGGATTGTTCCATCAGGCGCATACCACCTTCAGTCATCCACAGGCCCGGTACCTGAGCAGCACCGATTTTCGAATTCGGGGCATAGCCGAAATCCACGATCATCTCAAAAGCTCGGTGATCGTTCGCTTCAGATAAATCCAACAGCATTTGGTTAACCGGCATAGGCAAACAAAAACCGAGTAAAACTGCAGCTTGACAATGCTTTGAATATCGTGCGGCGAAGTCGTAAGTGATCAACGCACCCATACTATGGCCGGCCACTATGGCTTGTTCGAGTTTTAACTTTTTGAAAACGTTAGCCAGCCAGTCAGATATATCTTCAATTGTGTTTAAAGGTTTGCCGGCAGATTTTCCATGGCCGGGTAAATCAATAGCCAGCACATTAATGCCAATGCTGGTGAAATAGCGGTTAAAGGTGGCCCAGATAGTATGATCCATGGCCGAGCCGTGGATGAATATCCAACTGCGTTTTTCGGGGTCGAATTCTTTGCCTGATGTGGCAATAAAAACGGAATTACCATTAATAGTGATGTTCATTTAAACAGTCTTTTGACAGCCCTGAATCCAGCGTCCAAATCAGCTCTGAGATCATGAAAATCCTCAAGACCCATTGAAAGTCGGATCAGTCCAGGCGAAATACCAGCCTTGAGTAAATCTTCTTCGCTCATACGGCTGTGAGTAGTTGTAGCAGGATGCAAAACTAACGATTTGGCATCTCCAATATTGGCCAGATGCGAGAATAGACTCATGTTCTCAATCAAAGTGCGACCGGCTTGGCGGCCGCCTTTTAGTTCAAAACTCAATACGGCACCTGCCCCTTTGGGGAATAGTTTTTTGACCAGCTTGTGTTGAGGATGTCCTTTTAAATAAGGGTGAAATATTTTTTCTACCAGCGGGTTTTCATTTAAGTAATCAATCACAGCATGTGTGTTTTCAATATGTTTTTGCATGCGCAGCGATAATGTTTCTATACCTTGCATTATTAAAAATGCCGAATGGGGGCTTAAGCAGGCACCAAAGTCGCGCAAGCCTTCACGTCTAGCCCTTAGGATAAATGCGGCCGGGCCGAATTCCTCAGCAAAATTCAATCCATGAAAACCAACGTAAGGTTCGCTTAAGGATGGAAATTTGCCGGATGCTTGCCAATCAAACTTGCCACTATCAACCAACAAACCGCCAATAACAGTACCGTGACCGGCTAAAAATTTAGTCGCTGAGTGCATAATCAAATCGGCACCGAGATCAAATGGTTTGCACAAATAGGGCGTGGTTACGGTGGAATCAATCAGCAACGGCAAATTGTTTTTATGCGCAATTTTTGCCAATGCCGGAATATCGGTGACATCCATACTTGGATTGGCGACAGTTTCGGCAAATAGTAAGCGGGTATTTGGCTTGATGGCTTTCTCGTATTCTTTTGGCACAGTTGGATCGACAAAGGTAGTTTCAATGCCAAAACGGCGCATGGTGTAATCCAGCAGATTATGACTGCCACCGTAAATAGCCCTGGCTGCAACAATATGTGAGCCGCTTCCCATTAAAGTCGTGATCGCTAAGTGCAGTGCCGCCTGACCACTGGCAGTGGCGATGGCTCCGATTCCGCCTTCTAATGCAGCTATACGTTCTTCTAAAGTTGCATTGGTTGGGTTGGAAATACGCGAATAAACATGGCCGGCATGCGCCAGATGAAAAAGTGCTGCTGCATGATCACTGTCCTCAAAGCAGAAAGAAGCTGATTGATAGATTGGTGTTGCCCGTGCGCCAGTGGCTTCATCGGGTTGTTGGCCGGCGTGTAAAGACAAGGTATCAAACCCCGGCTGTTTTGACTTCGAATCTTCACTCATATCTTCGTTAGATCAATCCTCAAAATACTGATTTTGTCTGCGTTTACGTTACTCCTCGAAGGCTAGTGTTTAGAAGATGATTTTTATCAGAGATTCTTTAACTATAAATCTCACAGTAACCTTATCATAAAGCAATAACTACAAAAACAAGCTTGTAAGTAGATTTTACAGATTGGTTGCAGCAGGATTTGGCTTTATTTGACTTTCCAAGTTTTGTTCATGATGTTGTTCTGATTCTGGATCATAGCGTGGATCGAACTCTAAGCCACCGGGTGAGGCAACGGCATCAGGCATGGCTACGAAAGTCTCTTTTTCCTCAGGTGTTTCCCGCCGTGGAATTCGGTAGAGAATCATAAATGTGAAAATTGCGACAACTGCTGCGATGTAATAAAACAAACCATTAGCAGCAATGTTTTCCATAAGATAAGCAGACAGTGTTGGTCCTACTGCAGCTCCCAAGCCATATGCAAGTACCAGGCCACCACTGGCTTTAACCAGTTCTTCAGGATTCAGATAATCATTCGCATAGGAAATGCATAAGGGATAAAGCGTTTGAGTTGTTGCACCGAGCAAGATGGCCGTTACATAGAGCAAATATTCCCCAGGTGACTTGATCAAGATCAATGGAATTGTTGCCAGTCCCATCATTATGGTAACTACGAGTATCACAATCCGTCGGTCATAAACATCCGATAGTTTTCCAATTGGAAACTGAAAGATCAGACCGCTTATCATAAAAAGTGTCATAAAAATTGTGATGGTGCTGATGCCATAACCCAAGTCATTGACGAAAACAGGTGACAGTCCAATGACGGCTCCAATGACCAAACCATTGGCAACACATCCGGACATTGCAACCGGCGATATTTTAAATAATTTACTGAGTTTAAAGCTATCAGATTCAACCGGTTCAGGATGAGAGCTACGCGTTACTGAAACCGGAATTAGCGCGAGGGCATAAAGCGCTGCCCCAAGCATGAAGAACTCCGTGCTGTTTGGATCGCCAAAGTTAAGTATCAATTGACCAGCAGCGAAGGCGAAATTGTTAGTCATCATGTATATCGATAATACGGCCCCGCGGTTACTCTTGGATGTTCTTGAATTTAGCCAGCTTTCAACCACCATATACATGCCGGCAAGACAGAATCCGAGCACTCCTCGCAACAATATCCAAACCCCAATAAACTTAAAAAAAGGAAACATCAGTATTGCACTGGCAGATGCACCACAGAATACGGCAAATGCGCGAATATGACCGACTTGGTTAATCAGTTTTGAGCAGGCGATTGAACCTATAATCAAGCCAAAATAAAACGCTGAAGTCTGGTACCCGATAACTTGCCTGGAAAAGCCTTCTATTTCCATGCGCAGGCTAATGAATGTAGAAAACATACCATAACCCGTCATCATCAAACCGATTGATAAGATTAATAAGCTGACGGATTTGAGTATTTCTTGGGTACTCATATTTCTAAAATATATAGCGTTATAAACTTGCCAAAACGGCGCGATCATACGCCTAAAAATCGGTTTTGCAACCGAAATCAGATGTTTTTGTGTGAATTTTTATTAACTTATGAGTATAAGCTAACTAGTTGTTTTACCTAGATAAAAAAGCTCTATCCAACAAGCCTAATCTTTGCCGGTTCCGGTTCAGTTCTAGGTAGTTGGTATTCTTGCCAAAGTGTATCTAAAGCGTCAATAAGGCTGGTTATTGCTTCTTCGGTGTGTAATGGTGTGGGGGTGACTCTCAAGCGTTCGCTGCCACGCGGTACGGTTGGATAATTTATCGGTTGAATATAAACGCCAAAACGATCAAGCAGTTCATCGGACATCTTCTTGCACAATTCTGCATCACAAACCATGACCGGAATAATATGGCCGTCGTTGGACAAGTGCGGTATGCATTTTTGATCCAATAGATCGCGCACTTTTTGCACGTTTTCTTTTTGTTTCTGTCGCTCATAGCGAGAATTTTTCAAATGTCTCACGCTTGCCAATGAAGCTGCGGCAATAGCCGGTGGCAGGGCGGTAGTAAAAATAAACCCGGAAGCAAAACTGCGAACATAATCCACCAGATTGGCTGAACTGGCAATATAACCGCCGATAACGCCATAGGCTTTACCAAGTGTACCCTCAATAATGGATACTCTGTCAGTTAGACCCTCGCGTTCTGAAACACCTCCGCCTCGGGGTCCATACATACCTACGGCATGAACTTCATCCAGGTAAGTCAAGGCATTGAATTCATCGGCAATATCACAAAAATCTGCAATCGGTGAGCAATCGCCTTCCATGGAATAAATCGATTCAAAAGCGATTAATTTGGGCCTGTCAGAATCATACTGGCTGATTTTTTTCCTTAAATGGACCGGATCGCTATGTCTAAAAATAACCTTCTCGCATTTGCTGTGCCGAATACCTTCGATCATTGATGCATGATTGCCTTCATCCGAAAAAACCACGCAATCTTTGATGGTCGCGGCAAGTGTGGAAAGTGTTGCCCAATTTGAGACATATCCTGAGGTAAACAACAAAGCGGCTTCTTTTTGATGAAGATCTGCAAGCTCCTGTTCGAGTAATACGTGATAGTGATTAGTGCCGGAAATATTTCGTGTGCCGCCAGCACCGCTGCCACATTCATCAATAACTTTATGCATAGCGGAAATCACTTCGGGATGTTGACCCATGCCTAAATAGTCATTGGAGCACCAAACAGTTACCGGACTGGAATCGTTGTCAGTTTTTATACGATTGGCCTTGGGAAAATGTCCAGCTTCACGCTTTAGATCTGTGAAATAGCGATACCGACCCTCCCGGCGTATTTCATCAAGTCTGGATTTGAAAAATCTCTCATAGTTCATACGGAAATTATAGCAGTGATGGTTTATTAGCGTCTTGATATAAATTAAGTATTTAAACAATAATTACTTACTGCCAAGCTTATTGCTATGAAATAATTACGGCTTTATTTGTTAATTATTTAATAGAATCTAATCAAATGATATCTGCTAGACGATCAGTTGCCATAATTGGTGCCGGTATCATCGGTGTGACCACGGCTGCTTATCTTGTTCGTGATGGTTATCATGTGACTCTGTTTGATCATCAGGGTATTGGGGAGAGCACATCATCTGGTAATGCAGGGACATTTGCCTATTTTGATGTTTATCCGCTGCCGGAACCCTCAATATTATTGCAGGCGCCTAAGTGGTTTTTCGATCCTCTGGGACCATTAGCGATACCTCTGCCTTATGTGCCTAAATTATTACCTTGGTTATCGGGTTTTCTATGGGCCTGCCGGCCAGCACAGGTAAACAAAAGCGTTGAAATGATGAAGCAATTAATGCCATTTAGTCGAGAACAAGCTCATGCCTTTTGGCAGGATTGGAATCTATCCGATTACATTGTTCAGCGTAGTGCATTAAGCGTTCATGAAAGCGAAAATGCCTTTAAGAAAGCAAAATTAAAGTGGAAAGAGTCCATAAAGCAGGATATTGAAGTTGATTTTTTACAAGGGGCAGAAATACAGAGTCTGGAGCCTGCATTGGATAAACGGTTTAAATACGCGGCTAGAGTAAAAGATTCTCCGATGGTCACCGATCCAAAGGTCTATACAAAGGCGATTGGTGAAAGAGTGGTTGGAGCGGGAGCAGAACTAATCGAACAAAAAATTGTTCAGATTAATTTAGAGGGTGATAAGGTGGCTTTAACAGGTCAAGCAGGGACACACTATAAATTCGAAAAAGTCGTAATAGCGATGGGTTCGTGGTCAAATATGTTGACCAGTCAATTGCAAGACAAATTACCTTTAGATGCTGAGCGTGGCTATAACACTACAATACCAAATCCAAATATAAAGCTGGATCATTTTGTTTTATTTCCTGATCATGGTTTTGTTGCTTCGCCATTGTCAAGTGGGCTTAGAATAGGTGGGGCAAATGAACTCGCCGGCGTTGATTATCCACCTAACTACAAACGTGCCGAGCATCTATTGAATAAAGCCAAGAAATTCCTTCCTGGATTAAATACGGATGGTGGCACCCAATGGATGGGACGACGGCCGTCTTTAGCCGACACACAACCGTTAATTGATTATTCAAGTGTTTCAAAAAATGTGGTTTATGCATTCGGCCATGGCCATTATGGCTTAACCCAATCGGCCGCAACCGGCAAGTTAGTCAGTGAGCTAATTAGTCAACGACCACTTTCGATTAATCTTGATGGACTGAAGCTGAATAGATTCAAATGAGTAAATCAACATTCTTTTGTATAGATGGCCACACTTGCGGTTGCCCGGTCAGGGTTGTCAGCGGTGGCAGTATTCCTGCGCTTGAGGGTCAAAGCATGAGTGAAAAGCGGCAACATTTTCTTGCTGAGTTTGACTGGATTCGCACAGGCCTTATGTTTGAACCGCGGGGCCATGACATGATGTCGGGCAGCATTCTTTACCCTCCAACTCGTGATGATTGTGATGTCGCCATATTATTCATCGAAACATCGGGATGTTTGCCGATGTGTGGCCACGGCACTCTCGGAACGGTGACCTTTATTCTTGAGCAAGGCTTAATCAAGCCCTCCCAGGAGGGCGTATTAAAGCTCGATACGCCTGCTGGACGGGTTGATGCTTATTATGAAAAGAAAGGTGATTATGTCGAATCAGTTCGTATTAAAAATGTGCCTTCATTCTTGTACAAAACCAACTTGAGTGTTGATATTGAGGCTTTAGGTGAGGTCAAGGTTGATGTTTCCTATGGTGGGAATTTTTACGCAATTGTTGACTCTCAAGAAAATTTTACCGATCTTGCAGACTTGGGCGCAGATAAAATAATTAGCATAAGTCCGGCATTGCGAACTGCGCTGAACGAAAAATACACATTCGAGCATCCTGAAAACCCAACGATTAATAAACTGACGCATATTTTGTGGACTGGAAAACCAACTTGCCCAGAGGCAACTGCTCGCAATGCTGTGTTTCTAGGAGAAAAAGCGATTGACCGTTCGCCATGTGGAACGGGGACATCGTCACGCATGGCGCAGTGGCATACCAAAGGTAAATTAAATATCGGGGATGAATTTGTCCATGAAAGTATTATTGGTAGTTTGTTTCATGGGTGCATCGAAGACACTACAAAAGTCGGTGAATACGATGCCATCATTCCATCCATCAAAGGCTGGGCCAGAATCACAGGATTAAATACAATCTTTATTGACGATAGAGATCCTTACTGCAAAGGTTTTACAGTTAAATAGGACAGCTGATCTGACCCAATTTTTCAGTCAGAATCATATTTTCCCGATAATCAATCGGTATAACTACAAGGCTCGGTCCAGTTTCGGAAAAAGCAGCTTCAAGGTTATTTTCCAAATCTATGCTGTTGGAAACATAATGACCATTCCAACCAAAACTTTTTGCAAGTTGTTGCCAGTCAGGATTGCCGAACGCTAAATCAGTATGTTTACCGAACTCGTTAGCCTGTTTCCAGGCGATTAACCCATAGGCATTATCTTCCCAGACCATGATGACCATATTGCTGTTTAATCGTCTGGCGGTTTCCATTTCCTGCACGTTCATCATAAATCCGGCATCACCACAAATGGCCAGGATTCGTTTGTCAGGATAAACCATACTGGCTGCTATTGCTCCAGGCAGGGCAAAACCCATTGAACAAAAACCGTTGGGAATCAGGCAGGTATTCGGTTGGTGACATTGATAATAACGCGCAATCCACATTTTATGTGCACCGACATCTGACAGTAGAATATCGTCAGCACCCATTACCTTACGCACGTCCCACAGCACTTTTTGTGGTCGTATTAGTCCTTGTGTTTGATCTTCGGCATGTTCAGCAAAATCTTTTGCCATTTCCTCTCGAGTTGCTTTTTGCTGACTGAAGTCAAAATCAAATTGGCCATGATTTTCCACGCGTTCATTTAACATCCATAATGCATGGGCAAGATCACCTACGACCTCGACTGCTGGATGATAGTGTTTATCTATTTCGGCGGGCAAGAAATCAATGTGTATTATTTTTTTGTCACCATCCGGATTCCACAGTTTTGGATGATACTCGACCATGTCATAACCGATGGTAATGATCAGGTCCGATGCATCTAATGCACAAGAAACCAAATCCTTGGCGCCAAGCCCGATTGTGTAAAGGCAAGATTCATCATCCATATCGACGCAGCCTTTGCCCATAAATGTGCTGATGACACCAATACCCGTTGTTTCTGTCAGCATGCGAAGCTGCTTGCTGGCGCGTTTACGAATACAACCGTTACCAGCCAGAATAATCGGCCGTTTTGCTTGTTTGAATCGCTCAAACACTGCATCCATGATTTTGTCATCCGGGACCGGGCGGCGAAAACGCCTGGGTTCAATGGGTTTGGCATCTGTATCTATTTTGGCAATGTCTTCCGGTAGTTCAACCAAGCAAGCGCCTGGTTTTTCCGAGCGTGCCAAACGAACTGCCTTGCGGATGATTTCAGGAATTGTTTGCGGGTGTAATACTGTTTCCGCCCATTTTGTCACTGGTTCAAACATGGCAACGACATCCATCACCTGATGTGATTCTTTGTGCAATCGTGTTGATGCGCCTTGTCCCGTTAAAACCAGCATAGGGGCCCTGTCCATATTGGAATCAGCCACTCCAGTAATCAGGTTTGTTGCGCCTGGCCCTAATGTAGCTAAACAACCAGCGGGATGGCCTGTTAAACGACCATATATCTCGGCCATAAAAGCCGCTCCTTGTTCGTGGCGTGTAAGAATGAATTTAATCTTCTCGGATTGTTCCAGTGACATCATGAAGTCGGCGTTTTCTTCTCCAGGAACACCAAAAATATATTCAATGCCTTCTTCTTCCAGACATTTAACAAACAAGTCCGAAGCTTTCATGACGTGCTCCTCTAAGTTGTTTTAACCGATTAGTATAATAGGGAAAGGCTTAGAGGTAGGAAAAAATAAATTAATTGACTCTGTTCTAACGCTTTGAACTTTTACTCGTGTAAAAAACACTATTTGAGAAAATGATTAAACATTCGAATCAGGAAACTCGTTTTTGCGGTGTTCCATAAAATCAATCAAGACGTTTATTTTGGCCTGTAATGATGGGTGAAATACTAATAAATCGCTTTAATTAAAGCGATCTCATCATCCACCCTGTCGACAACACGATTTTCAAGTAACTCATTTGGCTCAGGTATAGTCAGTGATTTGTGCGGTGTGTTATACATTCTTTCTATAAAGTCCTTGTCAACTCCAAGTTTCACATATGTTGCTTTAAGAGAGTACTCATTAGCACGAAGCTTGTGATATCCAAATCCACCAATATCGCCATATCCTGATGTGTCGTCCGAATATGCAATTTGGTGGAATCCAAGTTTGGATGTGTCTGATATTAATCGATTTTTTCCATGTGTCATTGCAAACAAGCAACTCGAATGACAATAATGGATTACATAAGTATCTAAATTTGCCGATTTAATAATTTTTCCAAGTGTTTTTCCGCTATTTACTTCGCCGCCAGGACTCCAGAGATGAATTTTTTTCGCTTCTGGATTGTTTTTTAATAGTTTTTTAACAGCCCGCACTGATTTTGGCTTTATGTACCCAGTAAAATGAATAGCTTTGGTGCGCGGTTGGTAGAAAGTATAGAACTTTTTTGGTTCATTTGATTTAGAGAAAATAGCGTTTTTACCATTTGAAATATACGCATCCTCAACGTTTGGATAGTAAATCAGATCGTCATTGGTGGATAATTTTTTGTCTTTACCTAACCATTTGAATCTATAGACATGTTTTGAAATTTGTTCGTAGTTGATGTCATCACGTGAAAAGCAATTTTTTTGCTCTATTGATAGTTCATCACTAAGGTAGATTTCTTTTAAGGATTCAGGCGTTTGACCTCGCCCCTTTATATATCCATCAAGGAAACCATTGATGAAATTTAAACAAGTTCTTGTGTTAGCATAAATCTCGTTGGTTGGTGTTATCGTTGTGAATTGATTGGAACTACATCCAGATAAGAGGGCAAAAAAAACAACTGTAGCCCAAATTCGAAATTGAAACATTCTCTGTCTATTTTATATTTTAATTGATTAGAAAAAAATAAGCATATCACAGGTTTTAAGACATCCATGATGAATTCGACACTACTATATAGTTGGGTATTATTGCTTCTTGAGATCAATGTTATTTGCCAGCTATATGCATTATGATGTAATTATAGAGAGCTGTAATTGATCGTTAATTGGAAGTCATATAGGCATAAGGTTTCTGTCTAGAAACCTTATGCCTATATTAAAAGCTAAACATTCGAATCCGGAAACTCGTTTTTGCGGCGATCCATGAGTTCGATCAAGGCTTCATCAATTGCGGGATCAAGTTCGGGAGCTTGATATTCCTTAAGCATTTTTTTGTAAAGGGTGTTGGCTCTTTGAGTGGCGTCTTGCGAACCTTCGGATTGCCATTGCTCGAAGCTGTTGTTGTCGGCGATTTTGGAGCGATAAAATGCCGTTTCGAAATTAGCTTGTGTATGTGCACAACCCAGAAAATGATTTCCCGGGCCGACCTCGCGAATCGCATCCATGGCCTGGCCGTTTTCAGAGTCATCTATTCCGCTTAATAGGATTTCAATCATGGCGGCCTGATCAGCATCCATGATAAATTTTTCATAGCCCATGACCAGCCCGCCCTCCAACCAGCCTGCAGTGTGGAGCATGAAATTCACCCCAGCCATGGCGGCGGTTTGTAAGGTATTGGCCGACTCATAGGCGGCTTGAGCATCTGAAATTTTAGACGCGTTTAGTCCGCCACCACTTCTGAAAGGCACGCCAAGCCGGCGCGCCAGAGAAGCGCAGATATTCAAGACTAAGGACGGCTCAGGGGTTCCAAATGTTGGGGCGCCGGACTGCATGGAAATCGAGCTGGCAAACGTACCGAAAACAACGGGCGCGCCAGCTCTCACGAGTTGAGTAAATGTAATTCCGGCCATGGCCTCGGCGAGGATTTGTGCGCAAGTACCAACCACAGTTACGGGCGACATGGCACCGGATAATATAAATGGCGAAATAACCGTGGCCTGGTTATTCTGAGCATAAACCCTGGCCGCGCCTAACATGGTATCGTCAAACGTCATCGGTGAGTTGGCATTAATCAAGCTGGTGATGACACAATTTTGATCAACAAATTCATCCCCGAAAACAATCTTGGCCATATCGACCGTATCCTGGGCTCGCTGTGCTGCGGTCACCGAACCCATGAATGGTTTATCACTGTATTTGATATGACTGTAAACCATATCAAAATGTCGTTTATTAACGGGCAGGTCAACCGGCTCGCAAACGGTGCCGCCGGAGTGGTGCAAACCGTTTGACATATAAGCCAGTTTGACAAAGTTGCGAAAATCTTCAATCGTGGCATAACGCCGGCCTTCATCCAGATTACGAATGAAAGGTGGACCGTAAGCGGGCACTAATACGGTGTGATTGCCGCCGATAATGACTGATTTTTCGGGGTTGCGGGCATGTTGAGTGAATTGTTGAGGCGCACTTGCTTGAATGATTTGCCGGCACATGCCTTTGGCAAAGTGCACACGTTCACCATCAACGTCTGCTCCAGCATCTCTCAAGAGTTCTAGCGCAGCTGGATCGTCTCTAAATTCAATGCCGACTTCTTCTAAAATCGTTTCGGCATTGTTCTCGATAAGCTCGAGTGTTTCTTCTTTGGCAATTTCAAAAACGGGAATGTTACGCTTGATATATGGGATTGAGGCTACTTTGCCACTGGTTCGGGCTGCCCGTCTGGCTTCGCGTCCGCCACCGCCTCTTGATCGTCTTGAACTCATTTCTTTAATGCTCTTAAAATGTCAGTATCTGTAAAGTTATTCTGTCTCATCTTAGCCAGTAGCAGATGTTAGCAGGCGACAGCATTATTGTTATTTGCGTCATTACTTTTTAGGCTATTTTTTTAGGATATACAAGTGCTTAGTCTAACGATTATAATTCAGCCTTTTGCAACAAAGTTCCTAACATTAAAGAGGTTTTTTAAAACAATGAAAGTGTTGGTTCCGGTTAAACGGGTGATTGATTACAACGTTCAGGTCAGGGTTAAGTCTGATCAAAGCGGTGTAGAACTCGCCAATGTCAAAATGGCCATGAATCCATTTTGTGAAATTGCAGTAGAACAAGCAATTAGAATGAAAGAAGCAGGTCAAGCTGAAGAAATTGTCGTGGTCAGCATCGGTCCTCAAAAAGCACAGGAAACGCTACGCACAGGTTTGGCCATGGGTGCAGATCGAGGCATTCACATAGAATCTGAAGCTGATCTGGAACCGTTGGCAGTGGCTAAGCTGTTACAGAAAGTTGTCGAAAAAGAAGGCCCTGGAATTGTTATTATGGGAAAACAGGCCATTGATGGTGATAACAATCAAACCGGTCAAATGCTGTCCGGGTTATTGGGCTGGTCACAGGGGACGTTTATTTCCGATCTACAAGTTAATGGTGACACGGCAAAAGTTGTACGCGAAGTGGACGGTGGCCTGGAAACGGTTGAGCTAAAAATGCCTACTGTGGTGACGGTGGATTTGCGTTTGAATGAACCTCGCTTTGCCTCGCTGCCCAACATCATGAAGGCGAAGAAAAAACCGATTGATGCGCTAGCCATTGAAGAACTGGGCGTCGATGTTTCACCGAGGCTCGCAGTGGTCAAAGTGACTGAGCCTGAAAAGCGTAAATCGGGTGAAATTGTGGCCAATGTAGCCGAGTTGGTGGATAAACTTAAAAATGAAGCGAAGGTGATCTAAGATGAGTGTATTAATAATTGCAGAGCATGATAACGAATCGCTTGCTGCGGGAACACTCAATGCGGTGACCGCTGCATTGCAGATTGATTCTGATGTTCACGTTTTCGTCGTCGGCAATGGCTGTGGTGATGTTGCTCAAGCTGCCTCACAAATCGCTGGCGTTAGTAAAGTTATCCACACCGACTCGGTAGAATACGCCAATGACTTGGCTGAAAACTTTGGTGGTTTAATAAAAGATATTGCCTCTGGTTATAGCCACGTTTTGGCACCAGCCAGCACCTTTGGTAAAAATGTCATGCCTAGAGCGGCAGCTTTATTAGACGTTCAGCAGGTTTCAGAAATTACTGAAGTAGTCGATGCAGACACTTTTGTGCGTCCAATTTATGCGGGCAATGCAATGGCAACGGTTAAATCAAACGATACGATCAAAATGATTACCGTTCGCAGCACCGCATTTGAACCTGCTGCAGAGTCTGGCGGTGGCGCCGCTGTCGAAACCTATGACTATTCAGGTGATGCAGGTCTTTCAACTTACGTTGGCAGCGAATTGACCAAATCGGATCGCCCTGAATTGACCACAGCTAAAATCGTTATATCCGGTGGTCGCGGTATGCAAAGCGGGGAAAATTTCGCCATGCTGGAAAGTATTGCAGATAAATTAAACGCAGCAGTGGGTGCTTCACGTGCTGCGGTTGATGCCGGCTTTGTGCCGAACGATTACCAAGTTGGCCAAACGGGTAAGGTAGTTGCACCTGACCTTTATATTGCTGTTGGTATCTCAGGTGCGATTCAGCACTTAGCCGGGATGAAAGATTCCAAAGTCATTGTCGCTATCAACAAAGACGAAGAAGCACCGATTTTTCAGGTTGCTGATTATGGTTTAGTCGCTGATTTATTTGATGCTGTTCCTGAGTTGGATGCGGCATTAGGTTAAGCTAAAGTTCATTTTTAAAAGAGTCCTGTATTGCTGGGTTTTATTTGGTATGGTGGTGGGAACAGTGGGCTCGGTGATAAATGAGAATAGTTAGTAGTTGCCTGTTTGTTCTTTTGGTGGTTCGATGAAATTGAAAATTTCTAAATCAACTTTTTCTATGCATAAATCTTTTCTCCTGATTGATTAGATTCAGTAAAATAGTCATTACCTACATATTTTACGATTAGACTTATTGATGAAACTTGGTATTTTAGAAACGGGCAAAGCCACGCCTGAGCTTGAGGCAAAATATGGAGCCTATCCTCAATTATTCGTACGGCTGTTGAGTGGTCGTGGACTGGAACTTGATTATGATTTTTTTTTCGGTCGTTGACGAAAATTTTTCCAGAATCGGTAACAACCTGTGATGCCTGGTTGATCACCGGATCACGCCATGGTGCTTATGATGATTTGCCCTGGATTCCAACACTGGAAGAATTTATTCGTGAAGCAGTAAAAGAGAAAGTGCCCATGGTGGGAATCTGTTTTGGCCACCAAATTATTGCTCAAGCATTGGGCGGTAAGGTAATCAAGTCTGAAAAAGGATGGGGTTTGGGCGTACATGAATATCAGGTGGCGAATCCTGCTTCCTGGATGAATGGCTCAGAGAAATTCACGAGTTGCCGTAAATGCAGTACATCAGGATCAGGTAGTCAAACTTCCAGAGAATGCTGAGTTATTGGCCAGTTCTGATTTTTGTCCGTACGCAATGTTGGCTTATGGTGACACAATATTTACTGTTCAGCCTCATCCTGAATTTGAGCATGAGTTTCAGACAGATTTGATTAATGCCAGACGTGGTATAGCCTTTGATGAGGATATGGCCGATTCAGGATTGGCAACCTTAATACCAACCGATTGATAATCATCTGGTTGCCGACTGGATTATTGGTTTTCTAAAACAGCACGCTTAGCCTGGTTTTCCCACTGGTATGGGTTTATGATTGTGGTGTAGTCAATCATAAGTAATCGAGAGCAGGAGGTATTCGATGTCAGGCAAACAATCTGTAACAGGTCAATGTCTTTGTGGTGAAAATCAAGCTTAGTGCCACGAAGGCGAGTAACAAACTGCATGCCTGTCATTGTGGTATGTGTCGCCGTTGGGGTGGCGGGCCGGTAATGGCGGTTGATTGTGAAACCGAAGTTGAGATTGAGGGGCAAGGAAAACGTTAGTGTCTTTGATTCCTCTGATTGGGCCGAGCGTGGCTTTTGCAAGCAGTGTGGTACCCACTTGTTTTATCGCCTAAAAGAATCGGAGACAACATATTATTCCCATTGGTCTATTGGATGGCGTTGAGAACGTCGATTTTGAGGGACAGATTTTTATTGAGGAGAAACCGGATTTAATTACGATTTTGCCAATCAAACCGAGATGATAACCGGCGAGCAACTGTTTGCCATGTTCACGGAACAATAGCATCAAAAGTGAACTTTAGGATAACGCCGGTTAGCTACCTGTAAGCGCATATAGACGCTTTAATGGTCTTACCGATACCTTCAAGCAAACCTGAGAAAATTAACTATGATGTAATTATTGTCGGCGGTGCAATGTTAGGTTCATCGGTGGCCTGGTTTTTAGCCGATAACTCAGATTTCGATGGATCAGTTTTGGTCATTGAGCGCGATCCAACCTATGAATTTTCAGCTACGGCGCACACCAACAGTTGTATGCGTCAGCAGTTTTCACAAGAAATCAAATGTACGGGTGTCGCAGTTTGCGGCTGAATTTATAAAGAATTTCCGGTGAGTTCATGGGTAATGATGAACGAGTGCCGAAATTATCAATCCATAATTTTGGTTATATGTATCTGGCCGATAATGAACTTTTTGCTGAAATTTTAAAAGAAAACCAAAAGTTGCAAGCTGTTTGTGGCGCTGGGACCAGAATCATGAGCAGCGATGAAATTAAACGTGATTATCCTTTTTATAACCTGGATGACATTATTCTCGGCAGTCACAACTTGGTTGATGAAGGTTATTTTGACGGCAATACTTTGTTCGACTGGTGGAAGCGTTCTGCACGTGAAAAGGGAGTGGAGTACATCAATAACGAAGTCGTCGCGATGAGCAAAAAATACGACGGGTAATACAGTTGAAAGTGTGACCTTGAAGTCTGGCCAAGTAATTCACTGCGGCAAAGTAGTCAATGCCTCGGGCACAAGAGCCGCACTAACTTCCCGCATGGCTGGAATTGAGCTTCCGATTGAACCGCGTAAACGCTATACCTTTATTTTCGAGGCACAATACCCGCTAGATTGTGATTTGCCATTGACCATTGATCCTTCGGGTGTTCACATGCGCACTGATGGTACTTATTATATGGCTGGTTGCCCGCCGGATGATGACCAAGCCGTGGATTATGATGACTTTATCGAAGATCATAATCTATGGGAGAACAAGGTTTGGCCAGCTATTGCCAATCGTGTGCCACAATTTGAAGTAATCAAACTGGCGAATTCTTGGGTAGGGCATTACGACTTTAATACCTTCGATCAGAATGCGATTCTGGGATCCCATCCTGAAGTTGAAAACTTTTTTTTCGTAAATGGTTTTTCTGGCCACGGCTTTCAACAATCACCGGCGATGGGTCGGGGCACTGCTGAATTCATCACTTACGGTGAATATCGATCGCTTGACTTGACGCCTTTTCACTACGATCGTGTTGCTAAAAATCAGCCTTTCACTGAAAGGGCAGTGATTTGATCAATTTGTTTTTAAACGTTCGTGATTCGTCATTGTGGTACTGAATCAAGTTCAGCACAGGCTCCATCCGCAATCCAACGGCTTTTCTTATTACTCAGTGGATTCAGTGAATATTAACCCTGCTGAAGAGGTATGTTGAAACGGGCATGAGTCCAGGTCAAATGTGTCACGGTGGGCCGTTTGCCTCAACCGAACTGGGTCACAGCGGTGTGGCGACTCATGAACATTATTGACGATAAAAAAACGACTTAAAGGAGAATTATCATAACTAAATCAGAGCCTCCCAGGCAATATCTTCATTGTTTATTAATGAGTTATTGATATTATGTTCATCCGATTGAGGGGATGATTAATTGTTTAGCACAACTAAACGTAACTTTGATGGTTCTTGTATAAACCATACACAATTCATACGGAGTTTTATATGAAAGATACACAAAACAGGGAATTCTTTAACAAAATCCTGGCAGCGGGTAGAAAGAAAGAATTATCCAGGCGGCAATTTATGACCTGTGCTATGGCGGCAGGCCTAACTATGACGGCTGCGGCTACATTGTGGAGCGAACAAGTTTCAGCACAAAACGCCTCAAAAGGGCGGGTAAGTTTAAAGTCGGTGTGCATGATGCCAATACCTCGGACACACATGATCCCGGTACTTATTACAGCGTTGGGCATATTCAAACCGCGCACACACACCGCAGTTATTTAACTGAGATTACGTCTGATAATGGTCTTGGTGCAGACATGGCTACCTCATGGGAGGCAACACCTGATGCAAAAACCTGGACGTTTGAGTTGGCCAATAATTCAACATTTCACAGTGGAAAACCATTTACTGCAAAAGACGCGATTGCCTCAATCAATCATCATCGTGGTGAAGGAACCACTTCTGCGGCGGCCTCACTGATGAGCAATATTACCGATATCAAGGTGGACGGTGATCACACTATTGTTATTGAATTGGATCAAGGCATTGCTGATTTACCCTGGTTCTTCACTGATTATCATTTAACCATGTTGCCAGCCAATGAAGATGGCACAGTCGATTGGCAAAGCGGTGATGGTGCCGGGCCTTACAAACTGGTTAACCATGAGTTTGGTGTGCGCTCAGATTTTGAACGTCATGATGGTTGGCATCGTGATGATGGTGCTCACTTCGATAGTGTAGAATTCACCATTCTTAATGATCCCAATTCAAGGCAGGCGGCATTGATTACCGGTGACGTCGATTCAATTACATCGGTTGATCTTAAAACCATGGCCTTGTTGCAACGTAACCAGGATATTCAAATCGACAACACTCCTAGCGGATCGGCGATAACATTGCCGATGTTTTGTGATGTGGCGCCGTTTGATAATTTGGATGTCAGGCTTGCGTTAAAACACGCCATCAACCGTGAAGATATCGTCGAAAAAATTCTCTTTGGCACGGGTACGCCGGGAAATGATTTTCATGTCTCGCCTAATATGCCTTATTTTCCGGCTGATATTGAACAACGCAAATACGACCCTGATAAAGCCAAGTTTCATTTAAAGCAAGCGGGATTGGATACACTTGAAGTGAATTTATCAGCCACCGACAGTGTCTTACCAGGTGCTGTAGACATGTGCGTGCTTTACGGTGAGCATGCCAAGGCGGCTGGTATAACGGTCAATGCAGTGCGTGAACCTGCGGATGGCTATTGGTCAGATGTCTGGTTGAAAAAACCATTTGTATTCGTTAAATGGGGCGCGCGTGCAACCCCCGATCAGATGTTTACTTTGACCTATAAGGATGATGCGCCCTGGAATGAAGCCCATTGGCAAAATGAGCGTTTTAATGAACTGCTGCTTCAGGCTAAATCTGAACTTGATGATAATCTGCGCGGCGAGATGTATAAGGAAATGTGTCAGATTGCCCGTGATGACGGCGGAACAATTATTCCAATGTTCACCAACTTTGTTTGTGCAAGACGTTCAAACGTACAACACGGTGAAACTGTGGCGGCCAGCTGGGAAAATGACGGTGCCCGTGCTGCTCATCGCTGGTGGTTCTCCTCGTAATTTTAAATTGTTCAAATCAAAAAAGGGCTCGATA
The DNA here is from genome assembly GCA_965215945.1 of Arenicellales bacterium. Classification (GTDB taxonomy): domain Bacteria; phylum Pseudomonadota; class Gammaproteobacteria; order Arenicellales; family JAHEKD01; genus JAHEKD01. The sequence continues at coordinate 52,927 of CBDCFC010000046.1, forward strand.
AACGAGCCCTTTTTACGAAAGGCAGGTCAGAAGTACTCGAACACCAGGGGTTTACCGAAGAAATTCATAGTTTCCACAAAGGCTGAGTATTATCTATCTGTAGGTTATCCCGTGTGTATGTTTTATACCAAAACGTCAGATATTTGCTTGTAAACAAAAGTTGCTGGGTAGAATCTTTGCATTGATTGGGAGCTGGTTTATACTCATTCGCGGTTAACATAGATTAGTTCCATGGCTAGAAATTTTCCTGAAAAAGCAAATGTTGTCATTATCGGATTAGGCGGTATTGTTGGTGCCTCTGTGGCCCATCATTTAGTGAAAAAAAGGTTGGGATAATATCGTCGGCATTGATAAGTCATCAATTCCTACTGATATCGGTTCAACCTCGCATGCGTCTGATTTTTGCTACTTAACGGCATACGACAATATGACATGTTACACGACCAGATACAGCGTTGATTTTTTCGAGGCTAGGGGTCGTTATAGCAGAGTGGGCGGCTTGGAGAATTGCACGTCATGATGATGACGAGCGTATGGAAGAATTAAAGCGAAAAGTTAGTGCCGGCAGGGCGTTTGGAACCAACGTAAAAATGATCAGTGCCAAGGAGGCTAAAGAACTATTCCCATTACTGGAAGAAGACATGATCCAGGGTGCGATGTGGGACCCGGATGCGGGATTGGTGATTCCACGGTCGCAAACCGTTGCCGGGGAACTCGTAGATGAAGCAGAAGCTAGTGGCAAACTACAGGTATTCCCCAATACCACTGCAACTGATCTGGATATCGAAGACGGACGCATTAGAGGTGTGGAAACTTCCCGTGGTTATATCAGCGCGGATAAAGTAGTAGTCTGTGCGGGTTTGTGGGGAAGATTAATTGCGCAAATGGCGGATGAAGATTTGCCTATTATGCCGGTTGATCATCCATTAACCTTTTTCGGTCCTTATTCAGAATTTGAAGGCACCGGCAAGCACATTGGCTATCCATTGTTACGGGATCAGGGTAATTCCGCTTATCTTCGTGATACGGGTGACCCAACTACACCGGAGGGAGGACAAATCGAATGGGGCTATTATGAAGAAAAGAACCCGCGCTTGTGTCACCCCAAAGATTTATTAGAAAAAGGTGAGTCACACTGGTCTCCTTCACAGCGTGACTTGGAAATCGAGCAAATTATGGAACCATTGGAACGGGCCATGGAATTGACCCCGATTTTGGGCGAACTGGGCTGGGACGAAAAGCAATCTTTTAATGGATTATTACAGGTTACCGCTGATGGTGGCCCGTCAATAGGTGAGTCTCCAGATGTGCGCGGGCTTTGGTACGCCGAGGCGGTGTGGGTCAAAGATGGGCCCGGTATCGCCAAGGTATTAGTCGACATGATGACCGATACACATACCGAAGTTGATCATCACGGCATCGATGTGGCTCGTTATTATCCGATCCAAAAAACGCCCACTTACATTCATGATCGCTGTTATGAAACCGCGTTTAAGATTTATAATCCTGCGGTTCACAATCGGGAACCTTACACTAAAGGCCGCAATTTACGCCGTAGTCCGTTTTGGGCTAGGGAACAGGAGTTAGGCGGTTATTTTATGGAGTTAGCGGGTTGGGAACGTGCCCATGGTTATGCTTCCAATGAGGATTTGTTAGAAAAGTATGACGACAAAGTGCCTGTTCGTGAAAATGAATGGGATAATCGCCACTTCTGGCGAGTGTCGAATGCTGAACATCTGGCTATGTCCGATAATGCCGGAATGATTAATCTCTCTCACTTTGCGGTTTACGATGTTAGCGGGCCTGATTCAGAGGCACTAATGGAGTATGCATGTGTTGCAAAGGTTGGCGGCACAACCGCAGTCGGCAAGGGCATCTATACTCACTTTTTAGACCATAAAGGCGGGGTCAGAGCGGATTTGACCGTGCTTCGTTTGGACGTGGATAAGTACCGCGTCATTGACGGTGCTGATGCGGGTAATAGGGATTATATCTGGCTTAAACGAATGGCTGAGGATCATGATTGGAAAGTGTATATTGAAGATCGCAGTGATCATTTGGCTTGTTTAGGTCTTTGGGGCCCGAATGCACGCAAAATGCTGCAGGCCATTGCCGATCATCCAGACGAACTGGAATCTGAAAATTTCCCGTTCGCAACCACAAAAAACATTACTTTGCAGGGTATTCCAGTATTGGCTTTCCGGATTTCTTATGTCGGTGAACAGGGCTGGGAGTTACACGTGCCGTTTAGTTATGGATTATCTCTGTGGGACTTGGTCTACGCACAAGGTGCTACACCTGTTGGTGTAGAGACTTATGCTAATACCAGACGTATGGAAAAGAGCCTACGCTTACAGAACGCTGATCTGTTGACCGAATACAATTTGATCGAGGCAGATCTGGCCAGGCCCAAGGTTAAAGAAGCGGACTTCCATGGCAAAGAAGCCTACCTGGAACAACGTGATCGTGAACATCAGCCGGCTTATTTGTGCACACTGACAATGACTGACAACGTCGATTCGAAAGGTGTGGCGCGTTACCCGGTTGGCACCTGTCCGATTGTTGATCCTGATACTAACGAAGTCTTGGTCGATGAATTAGGTCGTCGTTCCTATACAACCAGTATCGCGTTTGGTCCTTCGATAGGCAAAAACATTGCCTTAGGTTATCTACCTAAAGATTATGCTGTTGAAGGACGTGAGCTGGTGATCGAATATTTTAATGAGCCGTTTCCAGTAGTCGTCGCAGCGGTGGGTTGTAAAGCACTTTACGACCCTGCTAATGAGTTGCCTAAGACATAGAACTTACCCGCATGCTGTAACAGGTTTTGACAGATTAGCATTTATTATATGGAGACCCCGGAATAAATCCGGGGAATATTTCCCGTACTTGTTATGGGATCTCTGGATAGTTCTTCAATTTTTAATTAAGGTGATAACCTTACTTTAGTTACAGATCAAATTGAAGATTCCTCGGAATGACTTTGTGGTTTCAACTCAATCACTGCAATTTCGTTATTGCTACCAAGCCGCATCACCGGTCCCCAGGTGCCAGTTCCCTGGGAAACGTACAAATATGACGAATCAATTTTGAACAAACCTTTTAAGTATGGAAACTGTTTTTTGACAGCCAGATTGAAGGGGAATATTTGCCCTGCGTGTGTGTGTCCACTGAGCATTAAATCAATTTTGTTCTGTGCAACAAATTCGAATTTTTCAGGTTTGTGATAAAGCAAAACTGAAAATTGCTCGTTATCAATATTTATCCTAGGCAAAACAGACTCTAGTTGATCCGGGTCCGCAGAGTCGGCAATTCCGATAATTTGTAAATCATTGTGATGATGGTCTTTATTATCCAAGGTAATAACACCAGTGCGATCGATTACTTCGAAATGTTTGTTGGAGCTGATGTAGCGGTCATGATTCCCTTTGATAAAATATACCGGTGCATTGAATCCTTTTAGAATAGTTAGCTTTTCGGGTTTAACTTTGCGCATATCAATCAAGTCACCGGTGATAAAAATCAAATCAGGCTCCAGCTTGTTTGTTTTTTGAATGATTTTATGAACAAAATTTGAACTGCGCGAACCCAAATGGATATCGCTTAAGTGCGCAAGTTTGTAAGTTTGATTGAGCTTTTTGGATTGCAGGGAAAAATTCGAGATTTCGATTTTAGTGGCTTTGTAAACACTATAAATACACAAAAGAGTTCCGATGATTAAGAGTGTCGGGATGGTGCTTTCTTTGCTAGGGATTGTTAGTGTTACTCTTGAGACTTCTATTAATGCCGTTGCCCACATAAACATTATACATACCCCTAGCCAGTTGACTGATATCAGTCCGAATAATGCACTAATGGGTGTTCTGTATCTCATCCAGATAACAAATAAAATAATGGGTAAAAACCAAATCGTGATGATGCTGGGGTAGTTCAGCGGAGGAAGAGCGGCAGACCAAGAAAATAACCGCTGCCAGGGATAAACGAAGACCAGCCAGCTAACTAAGAGTAATACTAAAATGAAAAAAATGCGCTTAGCAGAGGCGGCCATACTTTGTTTTAAAGCCAGTCAAATAGCTGTCGGTGGTGTTTTACCCAATCGATTAACATAGTGACACCCTGTTCGACATTGATTGATGGTTGCCAATCGAGTTGTTGTTTCGCTTTGTCGAGCTCACAAATAAAAACAGGCTGATCACCGGGGCGCCAATCGGCCCAACTAAGATCAGGATTAATACCGGTTTTTTGTTTAAGCATATTGAGTAACTGAAGTAACGATAAAGTATTTTCGGGGCCCCCGCCAATATTAAAAGCTTGCCCGCTTATTTGGTCACTTTTTTCAATGCAAAGTTCATAGCAGTTAATTAAATCATTGATATGAAGAATATCTCGTACTTGTTTGCCATTGCCGTAAATAGTGATCGGCTTACCAAACTGATTGGCAATGGTAAACCAGGCCACCCAACCTTGATCTTCAACGCCTAGCTGGCGTTGGCCGTAAATACAGGATTGTCTTAGGTTGACGGTTTTTAGATTATAAATTCGCGCATAGTCGATACAATATTGATCGGCTGCGCCTTTGGAGCAACCATAAGGAGAATGAAAGTCTAACTCTCTATTTTCATTAACCCCTAGAATATCTGCGTAAGCATAGTGTTGGTCTTGTTCAATAACCTTGCAGTCCTCCATTTTGCCGTAGACTTTATTAGTCGAAGCATTAATAAAAAAGCACTCAGGTTGATGTTGCCGAATCGCCTCGAGCAGATTAAATGTACCCAAAGCGTTGATTTCAAAATCCTCTCGGGGATTTATTACTGATGTTGTGACTGCTACTTGAGCAGCCAAATGTAGTAATACATCAGACTGTTCTTCGTTAATAATTTCACTGATTTTTTCATGGTCACGAATGTCTGCTTTGATGAAATTTACTTTAGCCTGTTGATATAACCAGTCTAGGTTATCCTGTGCACCCGGGCGTGAAAGGTTATCGACTGCTATAACCTGCCAACCTTTGTTAGCAAAATGAACTGCAGCATTAACCCCAATAAATCCAGCACTGCCTGTGATTAATATTTTTTTCATCAGTATTATTTAACTATTCTTCAGCGGGCGTATTCTAATCCACGGCAATGCTAAAAAATAGTCATTCTGAGGCTTGGTTGAGCACTTTTTGATAGACCGCAAGTGTCTGTTGAGCGCATTTTTGCCAGGTGAATTGTTGGCTATGGGTGAGGCCAGTCTGTATCAACTCAGCCCTTTTTGACTCGTCATAGAGCACCAATTCAACTGCTTTAGCTAAGCCGTCGACATCGTCCGGTGCTGCCGTTAGGGAGTTGGGTCCAACGGCTTCGGGTAGTGATGCAACATTAGATGTTACAGCGGGTGTGCCACATGCCATCGCTTCTATAGGCGGCAGTCCGAAGCCTTCATACCAGGACGGGAATAACACACAATCAACGGCTTTATACAGTTTGACAACATCTAGGTGAGGAATGTGAGCTAGCTCAATAATAGATTCTGGCTCATCAGTTAACTTTTTAGCGTTTTGCCAAATATCATTATTGCGCCCTAAATGAATGAGACGAACACGATGATCTTGCCTGAGTAAGTTGTAAACCTTAACACTGGTTTCAAGGTTCTTATAAAATTCCTGACCGGTAATCAAAATCAGTTTTTTATCTGTATTAGGTAAGTTCAGGTGTGAACGTGCATCGGTTTTTGTTAAAGACTTGAGCTGAGCCAATGCAGGCAATCCATAATAAACAACGGAAATTTTGTCGGCATCACAGTCACAATATTTAATCAAGTCCTGTCTAGTGTTTTCACTGATAGCGATAAGATGAGCAGCCCGTTTTAAATGCTTTAATGAATACTCAGCCAGCCTGGGGTTCTTTTCCGGTTTGACACCATTTATTAGACCGCGATGTTTTAAGAAAGGTATTAAATCATGAACGGTCACTACAGTACGATTGGCCGGTAAGTTTTTAATTAAGTGCGCATAACCATGCTCAGTAATATGATAAAGATCGGCCTTAAAGCGCTTGACCTGAGCCGGATATTCCAGATAACGGGCAAAACGCATCTGCCAGCGTCCGGCCGTTTCATTTTTAGAAAAGCAGGTTGCGGGACGGTAATAACGAATATTGAATTCAGTATTGCAGTCAGAAAATGCATTGACGAGATTATCAGCATAAACTTCCATGCTGGTGCGCTTATCTTCAATAAAGTTTTTTAATAACAATACGTTAGACATGATAGTTAAAGCTATGCCGTTATATTTGTTTTATTAATATATCTTCGGTAAAGTAAAATTCTTCGCAATTTTTATCGTCTGCACCGCGATCAATAACGACAAAATCACAAGTTTGTTTAAGCGTCAGGAGATAATGATGCCAGGTGTTGGCCGCATAATTGATACCTTGTTTGCCGTTGGTTACGAAAAGCTGCAAGTTATTGACGCTTGGTTGATCAGAATTTTTAGCGACTAGGACGAGAAAAGGGATATTATTTAAAGGAAAAAACAATTGACTGGAAAGCGGGTGGCGCTCAATGACCTTAACCTCGAAAGGCAAGACTAGAGGTTGGCTTCTGAAGATATTAAACAACGGCTTCCCGTTATTGTTGTTTAAATCCAGTTGTGCCAGATCATGAAAGCGTTGTGTCTGGCCGTAGTTAATGTCTTTAATATCATTGTGTCTTTCAAGCTCAATAACCTGCCCAAATTCTTCGAAGTTATCTTGGGTGAGAGGCGCAGCACGTAAAATATGATCAGTCATTGGTCGGGATTCCAAAAACACGCAAGCGACTGACGCCGCCATCCGGAAAAATATCAAGTCTAAGATGCGTGATTGCATCCGTGTGAATAATTTTATTCTGTCCAAGCTTAAGCAAGCTATCAGCTTGTAAATTTGTATCCGCAATTATAGTAGGCCAATACAGGCATTGAGCAGCAATACTTTGATCTGTCCAGTCATTCATGAATTCACCACTAAGGCTGAATGACTTTGGGTAGTTGCCTTTGTAGAAAGCAGTGTCTATCTCGACAGCGTGGATTTGTCCGGGCTTGGCCAATTCGAAAATAACCCAATCGAATCCAGGCGAGCGTCTGCGCCTGGTTTCCCAGCCATCGGCCATGCTTCGGGCAATCTTTGGGGAGTTCAAATTATGCATACTGCCATAATGCTCATCGCTGCAACAAATGGCGCGACCCCCTAAGTTTGCTGCGAGAAGATCAATTAGATTGTTATTCATCCGGCATGCCATTTACTCTTAGCCGGGCAACACCACCATCCGGATAAATGTTCAATTTTATGTGAGAATAGATGTTGTTATCTTCTATTTGAAATTCATGTTTATGATTACCTTGCAGGTTAGATACGGGCAAAATTTGTGTCCAGTTATCTTGTTCATCGCTTGGATTACATTCGCCCAGGCAGGCATCAATAGAAGCACAGGGTGCATAGTTGCCGGTAAAAAAAGCAGTATCAATTTCGATTGAACTGATTTGACCTGGCCGGGCTAGTTTGATGATACAAAAATCATGCCCGGTTTCACGTTTTCGCCTGGATTCCCAGCCGTCCATCCATTTTCCATGGTCATCATATTTGTCTTCAATAAAAACAGCCTCGTGATCCTGGATCAAGCGCTCCTTGGCCGCGAAAAAATCGTCAGTCGCATATAACACTTGAGCGCCGGCTTGTGCCGATGCAAGGTTGATATAATGATTTTTTCTAAACCAATCCTGCAAACGAAACGTTGCAATTTTGTTGATTTCATCTATAGCTGCTGTAAATTCCTGCGCATAAGGATTATCAAGTCTAGTTGTGAATTCGTCGAGAATGGTTTGCCGCGTTAACCCCTTTACAGCTTTGATAAAAGGGAACTTGAATTTATCTTTGTACTGCTGATTGAGATGAGTAAATTTTTCAAATTCTTCCGAAGAACATCGATCCAGACCGGCGCTTTGTTGTTCGTCGGCTGAATGCTTTGTCAGCATGTTATCAACAGCAAGTTTGCCGGCTAAATCGGGATGAGCCTTAATCACAGCTAGCTGCTTTTTCTTGTCTTGCTGAAGAAATAGCGCATTAAAACGTTTCGTTAGGGTTTTAGGGTTATCATCTTCTAACGATAAATTCTGTGAGAAAAGTTTTTCAGCCATCCATTCTGAGTGCTCATAAATTCCCCCGAACTCTCTAACAAATTCAGTCTGCGACATTTTGCTGGGTAATTTAGCCATATCAACTGATCGGGTGGTGCTGATGCCAATGTTGGGCGATTTCGATTCGCTTACAGAACCAGATATCGTCAAATTGCCGAACATATTCGATGAATTGTTTTAATGCTTTGAATCGACCTGGCCGGCCGATAAGGCGGCAATGCAGGCCGACCGACATCATCCTGGGGATGGTTGCGCTTTCAGCATACAGCGTGTCGAAAGCGTCCTTTAAATAAGTATAAAATTGTTCGCCGCTATTAAATCCCTGTGCACTGGTGAAACGCATGTCATTATTGTCCAAGGTATAAGGAATAACTAAATGTGGTTTATTAAAGTTTTTATCCCAAAACGGTAAATCATCGCTGTAATCGTCCGCGTCGTATAAAAAACCGCCTTCCTCGGCAACAAGTTTGCGCGTGTTAGGGCTGGTTCGTCCGGTATACCAGCCTCGCGGTCTTTTTCCGGTAACACTTTCTATTGCTTTAATCGCTTTGTAAAGATGATCGCGTTCAATATTTTCAGGTACATATTGGTAATCAATCCAACGGTAGCCATGTGAACAAATTTCATGACCTAAATCGACCATTTTCTCGATAACTTGGGGATGCTGTTCAACCGCCATGCCAACCGCAAAAACTGTCAAAGGGATTTCGTAATCCTTAAATAATTGCAATATTCGCCACACGCCAACTCGTGAACCATATTCATAAATCGATTCCATACTCATGTGACGAACATTCTGACGTTTGTCGGCGCCAATTATTTCTGACAAAAAGGCTTCTGACTCTGAATCGCCGTGCAGAATGCTTAACTCACTTCCTTCCTCATAATTAAGTACAAATTGCAACGCTAAGCGATTGTTCTCAGGCCAGTTTGCCTGCGGTGGTTTATCGCCGTAACCGATTAAATCTCTTGGATAAGCTGACTCTTCCATGGGGGCATTTTACTTAAATCTTATAGCTGTGGACAGAAAACCTTAGAAGCGTTAATCTAACTGCGAAAAATGATCTCAACAAAGGAAAAACAATGGGCCGCTTAACTACTCATGTGCTGGATACGGCACATGGTGTGCCGGCAAAAAATATTAGAATAGAGTTATTCAAAGTTTACGGCCAACAAAAAGAATTAATCACTACCGTCATGACTAATGACGATGGACGCTGTGAAAAAGCACTATTAGAAGACGAACAATTTAATCAGGGTGAATATGAATTAGTATTTTCGGCAGGTGATTATTTTCGCGCACGAGGAGAAGATTTAGATGATCCGGCTTTTCTAGATCAGATCGTAATTCGGTTTAATATTGCCGATGCCGATCAACATTACCATGTGCCGCTGTTAGTTTCTCCCTATGGCTATTCGACTTATCGAGGTAGTTAATGGCCAGGCTTTATAGAAGATCACGCAAAAAACAAGCAGAACAACCGTCGGACAAATTATCATTTTTACTTAATGATGACTTGATTGAACTCGACCCTGTCAGTCCAACATTGACGATCTTGGAATTTTTACGTAATGATCGCGGTCTATGTGGTACTAAGGAAGGTTGTACTGAGGGTGATTGCGGAGCCTGCACGGTCACCATTGGTGAGCTGCAAGGTTCAAAAATGAATTATCAAGCTGTAAACAGCTGTATTAGCTTTGTTTCCTCCTTGCACGGCAAGCATCTGATTACGGTGGAAGGTATTAAACAAAATGGTAAATTGCATCCGCTACAGCAATGCATGGTTTCATCGCATGCTTCACAATGTGGATTTTGTACGCCGGGGTTTGTAATGTCTTTGTATACGCTCTGTTATCAATCTGATGCAAAGTTTTCGGTGCAGAAAATAAACGATTTGTTAGCGGGAAATTTGTGTCGTTGTACCGGCTACCGGCCGATTGTGTCAGCAGCGCAAAAATTTTTAAAACGAAAAAATCTGAGCCGTTATGCTTACAACACACAAACAATTGCCAGCAAACTGAAAAAAAACACATTTAAAAAATCGCACAGCTTTAGCCAAGACGACACTACATATCATTCGCCGACCAGCAGTGATGAAGTAGCCGAGTTACTGAGGGAATGTCCGGACGCAACGCTGGTGGCAGGAGGCACGGATGTAGGCTTATGGGTAACAAAGCAACATCAACAGTTGAATCAGATTATTTCCCTGGAGCGTGTCGATGCGCTCAAAGTAATTCGCAAGGGCAAAGACATGATTACCCTTGGTGCCGGCGTTACCTTGAACGCGGCTAGACAGGTGCTGGCTGATGATTATGCTGACCTTAACGAACTCATTCGTCGCTTTGGTAGTGAACAAATTCGTAACCGGGCGACAGTCATAGGCAATATTGCCAATGGCTCCCCAATAGGAGATTTGCCACCTGCGCTAATGGTGTTGGATGCCAAACTGACATTGAGAGTAGGTACTTACAGACGTTTTATTAAGCTTGAAGATTTTTATATTGATTACGGTAAACAAGATTTAAAACCGGGTGAGTTCATCGAAACCATTCAGATTCCACGGGTATTCAAAGATTCCACTTTTAGTGTTTATAAGCTGTCTAAACGTTTCGATCAGGATATTTCTGTTGTCTGCGGTGCTTTTAACCTGCAGGTTGATTATGAAGGTATTGTTCGTGATATTAGAATTTGTTTTGGAGCCATGGCCGGAATTCCTAAGCGTGCAAATAAAGTAGAGCAGGCATTAATGGAAGAGCGCTGGAATTTGCAAACTATTAATAAAGTCATGCCGTTATTCGAGAAAGATTATCAGCCGATAACAGATTGTCGCGGTAGTGCTGAATTTCGATTGTTGGCTGCTAAAAATCTGCTGATGCGGTTCTATTTGGAAACTCAATCAGGTACCTTGCAAACACGGTTGACAGGTGTGGCGGGTGGCTGAAACAAAAATGAAATTTATAGGCCATGAGTATCCACATGACAGTGCGCAGTTGCATGTAACTGGAGAGGCGGTCTACGTCGATGATATTTTGTTACCAGAAAACGCTTTGCAAGTTTATGTGCAGGGTAGCACCATTGCGTCAGGAAAACTAAAGAAGTTAGATCTTAAAAGAGTCAAAAAGGCTAAGGCTGCAATAGCTGTCATTGAGGCCGCTGACATCCCCGGGGAAAATAATATAGGTCCAGTGATTCACGATGAGCCTGTATTTGCGGATAAAAAAATATTGTTTATGGGGCAGCCACTATTTGCAGTAGCTGCTGAAACTCTGGGGCAAGCCAGAACGGCAGCTAAGCTTGCGAAAGTACAATATGAAGAAAAAAAACCAATATTGACTATTCAGCAAGCCTTAAAAGCAAATTCCAGAATCTCGCCTGACGTAATCATAAAACGTGGACGTTCAGCTCCAGCAATAAAAAAAGCCGCTCATAAATTGAACGGTACACTATCAATCGGCGGACAAGATCATTTTTACCTTGAGGGTCAAGTCTCATTAGCTGTGCCGCAGGAGAATGGGCAGATGTTAGTTTATTGCTCAACACAACATGTTTCAGAAGTACAGGAATTAATTGCCCGTGCGCTTGATGTTGAAAATAATGGAGTCATCGTTGAAACACGGCGAATGGGAGGTGCATTTGGTGGCAAAGAAACTCAGGCTGCACAATGGGCCGTTATCGCCGCCTTAATTGCAAATGAGACTAAGCGACCGGCGAATTTATGCCTTGATCGCGACAGCGATATGATTATGACAGGCAAGCGCCATGACTTTTTTGTTGAATATAAGGTAGGTTTTAGTGGCAAGGGGATAGTCGAAGGTATCGATGTTATGCTGGCCTCACGCTGTGGTTGTAGTGCAGATTTGTCGGGCCCTATAAATGACAGAGCCATTTTTCATGTTGATAATAGTTACTACTTAAAGAATATCACCATCACTTCAAAGCGGTTAAAAACCAATACGGTTTCAAATACTGCTTTCAGGGGGTTTGGTGGCCCACAGGGAATGATAGTAATTGAGCGAATCATGGATGAAATTGCTTTTGAGCTTGGACTTGATCCAACACTGGTTCGAAGCAGAAATCTTTATGGCAAAACCACCCGCAATACAACCCCTTATGGTATGCGAGTTAGCGATAACGTTTTGCCGGAATTAATCGAGCAACTAAAGCGCAATGCGATTTATACAAAACGTCGTAAACTGGTTGAGCAGTTTAACCAGTCTTCGCCAGTGATTAAACGAGGCATTTCTTTAACACCGGTTAAATTTGGAATTTCCTTTACTACAACATTTCTTAACCAGGCTGGGGCTTTGGTTCATGTTTACAAGGATGGCAGTATTCATGTTAGTCACGGTGGTACAGAAATGGGGCAGGGCTTGTTTATAAAAGTAGCCCAGGTTGTTGCCGAAGTATTCCAGATTGATCCTGTTCATGTAAAACCTTGTGCAACCCGAACTGACAAGATACCCAATACATCCGCTACGGCCGCGTCGTCGGGTTCTGATATTAATGGCATGGCGGCCAAGATCGCCGCTGAAGAAATCAAACAACGATTAATTGATTTTGCTGTCGATGAATACAAGGTTAGTAAATCAAGTGTCAAGTTTGCACCAGAAGGCATAAAGATAGGCCGCAAAACCGTGCGCTTTAAAACGCTGGCCTATCAGGCTTATTTGGCCAGAGTGTTTTTGTCGGCACAGGGTTTTTATGCGACACCAAAAATTCATTACGATGCGGACAAAGGCAGGGGTCGGCCTTTTTACTATTTTGCTTATGGTGCGGCGGTATCGGAGGTTGCGATTGACAGCTTAACCGGCGAAACCAAAGTTCTTCGAGCTGATATTCTGCATGACTGTGGTCAGAGTTTGAATCCTGCCATTGATATGGGGCAGATCGAAGGCGGTTTTATTCAAGGAATGGGCTGGCTAACGACTGAGGAATTATTTTGGGATGAAACTGGCCAGTTACAAACACACGCACCGTCTACTTATAAAATTCCAACCTGTAGTGATGTGCCAGATGTATTCAATGTGAAAATCTGGAAGCAGGGTAAAAATATTGAGCAAACCATCTATCGATCCAAAGCAGTTGGGGAGCCGCCACTGATGTTGGCAATTTCGGTTTACAATGCAATCGCACAGGCTATTGCTGCAGCAAAAGGTAGTGAATCATTACCACAGTTAGACACACCTGCGACACCGGAAAGAATACTGCTGGCAATTAGCAATTAGTTTTTCAGATGTTTAGTTATTTTCGTTCACATTGGATTGATGCACTACGAGAATATATTTCTAAGGGTAAGCCGTTGGTCATGGTAACCGTCGTTAATGTCGAAGGTTCCGCGCCGCGAGAATCAAGCAGCCGAATGTTTGTGCTTGACGATGAAATTGTTGAAACCATCGGTGGCGGTAATCTTGAGCTGGAAGCGATCAAGCTGGCTAGAGAGATGCTCATGGAAGATAATTCTAATGGTTATAGATTAGAGCTATATGGTCTTGGCCCTGCGTTACAACAATGTTGCGGCGGGGCAGTTACGCTCGCATTTGAAAAGATCACTATTGAACCAGACTGGTTATCAAGTTGTAAAACCAATAATGAATCAGATGAAATCCTTATAAGTGAATTCGGCAAGTCGAGTGTGACTCGCCATATAGCGAGACTTGAATCACTAAAACTAGATAATCAACAGCATAATATCCTGATAGAAAAACTTTATCCTCTGAAGCCGGAGGTGGTCATTTTTGGCGCTGGACATGTAGGCGCTGCTTTGGTTGAGGTGTTAGGCCGGTTACCCTTTAACATCAGTTGGGTTGATGAACGTGAAGATTTGTTTGCGGGTTTAACAACTAACGATGTCCAAGTTTTTTCAGGAAAAAGTGCTGTGAGTTTTATCGATGATCTTCCGGAAAATGCTTTAAATATTGTGATGACACACTCGCACGATCTGGACGAAGATATCTGTTATCAATATTTAAAGAAAAAGGAATTCCGCTTTTTAGGGTTGATCGGATCAAAAACCAAGCGTGCACGATTCTTGCACCGGCTCAGAGATAGGCGTATTGACCAACAGCAATTATCCAAATTGACCTGCCCGATTGGAGTGCCGGAAGTTGCCGGTAGTTCGCCGCCTGAAATTGCGGTTGCTGTAGCTGCACAACTGTTGAGTGAAAGAGACCGGATTAAATTGGACACCAGCTTGTCATGACTGCTGACCAATCATTGCTAAGGCTGGACTCTATCTCAAAACAGTACCCGGGTTGCCTGGCTAATGATGATATTTCCTTGTCAATTAAAAAGGGGGAAATTCATGCATTGCTGGGTGAGAACGGAGCAGGGAAAAGCACTTTGGTTAAAATTATTTATGGCTTGCTTAAGCCAACGTCGGGAAGGGTGTTCTGGAAAGATAAAGCGGTTAGTGTAAACAGTCCATCTGCGGCAAGAACAATCGGTATTGCCATGGTGTTTCAGCATTTTTCTTTATTTGATGCACTGACCGTTGCAGAAAACATTGCTTTGGGAATGGACGAATACATTCCCGAGCGAGAATTGCATGAAAAAATTCTCAATGTCTCTCAAGCATACGGTTTGCCCTTGGAGCCCATGCGTGAAGTGCATACTTTGTCGGTGGGTGAACGACAACGAATTGAAATTGTCCGCTGTTTATTACAAAACCCCAAGCTATTGATTATGGATGAGCCCACGTCCGTTCTTACACCTCAGGAAATTCAAACCTTATTCGTCACTTTAAAAAAACTTAAGAATGAAGGCTGTGCGATTTTGTACATTAGTCATAAACTCGATGAGATAAAAGAACTCTGTGAAACCGCAACAATTTTGCGTGATGGTAAAGTTGTGGCTGAATGTAACCCTCGACAGGAAACCGCACAGTCGTTGGCAAAATTAATGATTGGCACAACACCTGAAATCATTTCCCAGGGTGTAGATAAAACGGGCGAGATTGTTTTTAGTGTAAATAATTTATCCCTGAAATCGACACACACGTTTGGCACTGATTTGGATAATATCAATTTCGAGCTTAAAGCCGGAGAGATTTTAGGTATTGCAGGCGTAGCGGGAAATGGGCAGACAGAATTATTAAGCGCTTTGTCAGGAGAAGTTTTAACAAACGCCGATACAATAACAATAAATAATCAGACTTGTGGAAACTTAAATACGGTTTTACGCAGGCAGTTGGGAATGGCTTATGTTCCTGAAGATCGATTAGGACACGGGGCTGTTCCTTCCATGGATTTAGTTGAGAACACAATACTAAGTGGGTATAAAAAACAGCGTTTAATCAATAGTTTAGGAATTGATTCTAAAGCATCGCATTCGATAACGGAATCAATAAGACAAAGCTTCAATGTCAAAAGCAGTGGCGTCGATAATGAAGCACAAAGTCTATCCGGAGGAAATCTGCAGAAATTTATTGTAGGCCGGGAAATAACTCAAAAGCCGGAAGTTTTAATATTAGGGCAACCTACCTGGGGGGTTGATGCGGGGTCGGCTGCCGCTATTCATCAAGCAATCGTTGGGCTGGCAAAAAGTGGCACGGCAGTATTGATTGTTTCTCAGGATCTGGATGAATTACTCACCTTATCAAATAAAATCGCGGTTCTTTCAGCCGGACATTTGTCCGAATTTCAACCTGTTCAAGATGTAACTGCCGAGTCATTGGGCCTGTTAATGGGATCTGTAACGAATCAGGAGTCCAAAGTTGCTTAGGTTAGAGCCGCGCAAATCTATTTCGCGACTGTATCAATATTTAAGCCCGGTTCTGGCTTTAGGGTTAACCCTGATAGCAGGCTTGTTTATTTTTTTGTTTATGGGGCATCCGCCATTTAAGGCCTTGCATGCATTTTTTATTTCTCCAATAACGCATTCCTATGGTGTTAGTGAATTATTAGTTAAGGCAGCACCGCTGATTCTAATAGGGCTTGGATTGGCGATGGGCTTTAGAGCCAATGTCTGGAATATCGGTGCTGAAGGGCAACTGATATTGGGTGCTATTTTTGGTTCGGCGCTACCGGTTTATTTCTCAGATAGCAGTAATATCTTAATGCTGCCAGCGATGCTAGTCATGGGTATTGCCGGTGGTATGTTATGGGCTGCGATTCCTGCTTTTTTGAAAGTTAAATTTAATACCAATGAAATTCTGACCAGCTTGATGTTAACCTATGTCGCTGCCTTGTTGCTTAGCCTTTTAGTTCATGGTCCCTGGCGAGATCCGGGTGGTTTTAATTTTCCTGAGTCGGTAATTTTTCCTGATGCAGCAATTTTACCCATTATCTGGCCGGGTACTCGTGCGCATCTTGGCATAATCTTGGTTGTCATCATCGCCTTAATAATCTGGTGGCTGCTCAGCCGGGGGCTTACCGGCTTTAAGATAAAGGTTTTTGGCGAGGCGCCTCAGGCAGCACAATATGCCGGTTTTGAAAAAACCAAGGTGATCTGGTTAACACTCTTATTAGGAGGTGGGCTGGCCGGTTTGGCCGGTGTGTTTGAAGTGGCCGGGCCAATCGGGCAACTTCATCCAAGTGTTTCTCCAGGATATGGTTTTACCGCGATTATTGTGGCGTTTCTCGGGCGTTTGCATCCTGTCGGTATTGTTTTTGCAGGGTTGATTTTAGCTTTGTCATATTTGGGTGGCGAAAATATTCAAATTGCCATGGGTTTGCCCAAAGGCATTGCCGGAGTATTTCAGGGTATGTTGTTATTCTTTTTACTCGCATGTGATGTATTGACGCGTTATCGAGTACGGTTGTTTTCAGAGAGAAAACAAATCGCATGAACATCGAAGCCTACATACCAGTCTTGATTACCGTTATTAATGCAGCCACGCCATTGTTACTAGCGGCTTTGGGTGAGCTGGTGGTGGAAAAATCAGGTGTTCTAAATCTTGGCGTTGAAGGGATGATACTGATGGGGGCCGTGGCTGGTTTTGCGGTAACAATTGTCAGTGGTAGTGCAATGATGGGCATTTTGGCGGCAATAATCGCAGGTGCATCAATGGCCTTAATTTTTGGTTTTTTGACCTTAACAATGCTGTCAAATCAGGTGGCAACGGGTTTGGCCTTAACGTTATTTGGCGTTGGGTTGAGTGCTTTGATTGGTGCTAATTTTGTCGGCACGCCTGTTGATGCTTTACCTAAATTATCCATGCCCTTTCTTTCGGATATTCCAGTATTAGGGCCGTTATTATTTGGGCATGATGCTGTGGTTTATTTTTCAATATTTATGGTTTTTGCCATTAACTACTGGCTCTACAAAACTCGTTCAGGATTGAAACTTCGAGCAGTCGGTGAATCTCATGAGGCTGCTCATGCTCTAGGACATCACGTTATCCGCATTCGTTATATGGCGGTAATATTTGGCGGTATGATGGCCGGTTTGGCCGGTGCATTTTTAAGTTTATCTTATACCCCCATGTGGGTGGAAAATATGAGTGCCGGGCGTGGTTGGATAGCGCTTGCATTGGTAGTCTTTGCCAGCTGGAAGACGGGTAGAGTATTATTAGGCGCGTATTTATTTGGCGGGATCACCATCATGCAGTTATTTTTGCAGGGAATGGGTGTAAATATTCCTTCACAAATACTTTCGATGTTGCCTTATCTGGTGACAATTTTAGTATTAGTGCTGATTTCACGAGATAGTAGTAAAATCTCTTCTGCAGCTCCAGCGAGTCTGGGCAAAATTTTTCATCCTACACAGTAAAGGAATGTCATTATGAAATTAAAACAATCAATAGTTAAGCTGATTCTCACGAGTTTGCTTTCAATTTTTTTTATTAACGCCCAGGCGCAACAGGACAAAGTTAAAGTAGGGTTTGTCTACGTTGGTCCTGTGGGTGATCATGGCTGGACCTACCAGCATGATCAGGGGCGTCAGGCGATTGAAGAGGCGTTGGGTGATAAAGTCGAAACGACTTTTGTTGAGTCAGTGGCTGAAGGCCAGGATGCCGAGCGTGTTATTCGGCAATTAGCTTCAACCGGTCATGACCTGATTTTCACTACCTCATTTGGTTTTATGAATCCAACGATTAAAGTGGCGAAGCAATTCCCGGATGTTAAGTTTGAACATGCGACAGGTTACAAGCGTGCCGATAATGTCAGCACTTATGCCGCCCGCTTTTATGAAGGTCGCTATATTATTGGTCGCATAGCCGGACACATGACCAAATCGAATGTGATTGGTTATATTGCATCTTTCCCGATTCCTGAGGTTGTGCGCGGAATTAACTCGTTTGCACAAGGTTTGCGTAGTGTTAATCCCGATGCTCAGGTAAAGGTAGTTTGGGTAAATACCTGGTTCGACCCGGGTAAAGAAAGTGATGCGGCAAAAACATTGATTGATCAGGGTGCCGATATCTTAACTCAACATACAGATTCCCCGGCACCACTACAAGTCGCCGAAGAACGGGGCATTATGGGGTTTGGTCAGGCTTCTGATATGAAAAAGTTTGCGCCTACCGCACAGTTAACATCGATTGTTGACAACTGGAACGATTATTACATTGCCCGAACCCAGGCGGTATTGGATGGTATCTGGGAATCAGCTGATACTTGGGATGGGTTGGCACAGGGCATGGTTGAAATGTCGCCTTATGCCGATTCACTACCTGCTGAAATAAAAGCCGATGCCGAGCAAATCGAAGCGGCTTTAACCAGCGGTGAACTTCACGCATTTAAAGGTCCAATTAAAAATCAGGCCGGAGAAGTGATGGTGCCTGAAGGTGAGAGTGCCAGCGATGAAATGTTGATTGGCATGGACTGGTATGTTGAGGGTGTGGATGGCCAGCTGCCTAATTGATTATTAAAACTGTTATCTCTAAGATTAATAGTAAAAGGACGTCATACCGGAATCTGCAGTGTAGATATCCGGTATCTATTGGCATTTCTAATTCATCATTTCTTTCAGTTAATACCAGCTTATTTAACATGAAAGTTTTAACTCGCGATGAGTTATGTTGCTGATCTGGCAGGCCTATTAGTGTGTCTTGAATTGGATGTTTGATTGTGATGTATTCGTTTTTAAATAAAGCCGCTGGATTCCGGATCGTGGTCCGGAATGACGAGTTAGTAGCTCTAACCCAGGCCGCCTGAATTGAGAGAACTAATCCAAAACCTCCCCAAAGCCGAATTACATATTCACATAGAAGGTAGTTTTGAGCCCGGGTTGATGTTCGAAATAGCTTCTCGCAACAATGTTTGTCTAGCCTACGATTCGGTTGAATCTTTAAAACAGGCTTATCAGTTTACTCGCTTGCAGGATTTTCTCGATATTTATTATCAGGGTATGTCGGCCTTAGTCACAGAACATGATTTTTATGATTTGACTATGGCTTACATGCACCAATGTAAAGCCGAGAACATCGTTCACACAGAAATCTTTTTCGATCCTCAAGGACATACTCATCGAGGAGTTTCTTTCGAGACGGTAATAAATGGTATTCATCAGGCTCTAGTGGATGCCGAACGAAAGTTTGGCATTACTTCTTATTTGATTATGTGTTTTCTACGGCATTTAGATGAGCAAGATGCCTTTAATACACTAGAGCAGTCGCTGCCTCATCAAGACAAAATCATCGGTGTGGGTCTTGATTCGACTGAGTTGGGTAACCCGCCGCAGAAGTTTCAGCGGGTTTTTTCAAGGGCCGAGGAATACGGTTACTTATGTGTTGCACACGCCGGCGAAGAAGGTCCGGCACAATATGTTAAGGATACCGTGGAGCTTTTAAAGGTAAGCAGAATCGATCATGGTAATCGATGTTTGGAAGATGCTGAATTAGTAATGTCATTGGCGCAAAGTCAGATACCTTTGACCGTTTGTCCGCTATCGAATTTAAAGCTTGGTGGAGTGGGTAATATGCAACAGCATCCACTAAGAGAGTTAATGGATAAAGGTTTGATGGTGACGGTGAACTCGGATGATCCCGCCTATTTTGGCGGTTATCTTAATGAAAATTATATAGCTGTCCAAGAATCATTGGATTTATCCAAAGCCCAGATCATCCAACTAGCTGAGAATTCAATTAATGCATCTTTTCTTAGTAGAGGAGAAAAGCAAAACCATCTTGAGAAAATCAAGCAAATAGCCAGCGAATGGAATTAATCTGGAATCATTTACTGGATTGGTTGAATTTATTATTGCGTTGGGGTCATTTCATAGTAGGTGTGGCCTGGATAGGCGCATCATTTTATTTTAACTGGCTGGAAAACAGATTAAACAGACTTCAACCCCAGGAAACTGGTGTTGCCGGAAATCTATGGGCCATTCATGGCGGTGGCTTTTATCATTTAAAAAAGTATCAACTTGCTCCAGAAGAGCTTCCTGGAGAGCTACACTGGTTTAAGTGGGAAGCTTATGCAACCTGGCTGACGGGTTTTTGTTTGTTGTGTGTGGTTTATTATTTCAATGCGGAAGCTTACCTGATTGAATCCGGTGCTAACTCAATAAGCTCAAACGCTGCGATTTTAGTAGGAATCGCCTCATTGTTGATCAGCTGGTTGTTTTATGATTTTTTGTGCAAATCGATTTTTAAGTCAACTCCTTTGGTCTTGGCCGCGATTTTGTTCGGTTATTTTCTGGTTTTGTCTTTGGTGCTCAGCCAGTTTTTTACTTCTAGGGCTTCGTTTATACATGTTGGTGCGGCCATAGGGACGATCATGGTGGCCAATGTTTTTTTTATCATCATCCCGTCCCAAAAGGAGCTTGTTACAGCAGTAAGTCAGGGTAGGGAACCGCAGGCATTGATGGGGGCGAACGCACTTTTAAGATCAAGACACAATAATTATTTAACTTTGCCTGTTTTGTTTGTCATGATTAGCAGTCATTATCCGATGATTTACGGCCACCGATATTCATGGTTGGCTCTAGCCATTTTATCTTTGGGTGGGATTTTCATTCGTCATTATTTCAATATCCGGCATTTGCCGGGCAATAAGCATTTATATTTGTTATCAGGAATATGTTTTATTGTCGTAACCATATTGTTAACGGCACCTATATCATTCAGTTCGAAACAAACCGCTCAGATTTCTATTGAACAAGTTCACACTGTTATTACTCAACGTTGCGTTAGTTGTCATGCCGAACAACCGATACAGTTAGGCTTTACCGCGCCACCTGCTGGACTAATTTTGCAAACCGAAGCACAGGTCGAGCAGTTTGCGACACAAATTCATCAAGCATCCGTGCTCACCAGAACAATGCCATTGGCTAATCTAACCGGAATGACCGACGATGAACGTGCGTTGATAGATCAGTGGTTCATGCAGCGAGTTGGTGCTATGGGTGGCGATGAATAACGAAAATCCATCGTTTGCAATTCGGGGTCGAATTTTGCATTTTCTCAGGCAACCGGAATCACAGTTTGACGATGAATCGTTTGAATATTTTGAAGACGGTTTGTTATGGATTGAACATGGCTATATTAAGGCGTTGCAAAAAGCGGATACGATAGAGCACAAGCTGCCAGCAGATATCGAAATTCAACACTGTCCAGATCAGTTATTCATGCCTGGATTTATTGATGCTCATGTCCATTATCCACAAATGAAGGTTATTGCCTCTTATGGTGCGCAATTATTGGACTGGTTGGAAAAATACACCTTTCCTGAAGAAAGTAAATTTGCTGATATTGAATATGCCAGTCAAACGGCCAAGGTTTTTCTAGACGAATTATTAAAACATGGCACCACAACCGCACTTGTATTTTGTACAGTTCATCCACAAAGCGTCGAAGCGTTTTTCAAGCAAGCGGAAAAAAGGAACCTACGAATGATCGCCGGCAAGGTGATGATGGATCGAAATGCGCCAAAAGAATTGACTGACACCGCTCTGTCGTCATATACACAAAGCAAAGAGTTACTAAAAAAATGGCATGGTCGATCCAGATTATCTTATGCTGTGACTCCACGTTTTGCACCCACAAGCAGTCCTGAGCAGCTTGCACAGGCCAGCAAGTTATTGCGCGAGTTTCCAGATTGTTATTTGCACACGCATTTAGCTGAGCAGCATGAGGAGATCGAATGGGTAAAACAATTATTTCCGGATGCTAGAGATTATCTGGATGTTTATGATCAGCATGGTCTGGTGACTGATCGTTCTGTGTTCGCACACGGCATTCATTTATCAGAGCGAGAGTCTAATCGGTTGGCTGAAGCTGATTCGGCAATTGCATTTTGTCCAAGTTCGAACCTGTTTTTAGGCAGTGGAATATTCAAATTAAACAATATCTTACAGAATAAAATTAAAGTCGGATTGGGAACTGATGTAGGTGGTGGCACAAGTTTGTCCATTGGTAGAACACTGCATGATGCTTATACGATCACAGCCATGACAGGTAATTCCATGAATGCACTGCAGGCGTTTTATTTGGCAACATTAGGAGGGGCAAAGGCAATCAACCTAGATCATAAAATTGGTAATTTTGAAATAGGCAAGGAGGCAGACTTTATTGTGATTAATATGTATAGCAACTCACTGCTTGATCAGAGAATAATCAGTGGCACTGATCTTCATGATCAATTATTCGCCTTTATGATGCTAGGTGATGAGAGAAACATCGTTCAAACTTATGTGATGGGCAGGGCTCAATTATGATTGACCATTTTAATCTTCCTGTTTCCAATAGCAAAAAAAGTCTGGCGTTTTATCAGCTTGTTCTTCAGCCTTTAGGTTATAAGTATTTATTTCAAGACCAGGACGCTTATGGATTTGGCTTGGATTACTGGCAGTTCGGACTTTATCAAACTGACAATGCTATTAATCCTTTACACATTGCTTTCAAAGCAAAAGATAGAGCCAGTGTTGACATGTTTTATCAACTTGCAATAAAAAATGGTGCTAAAACAATTGGTAAACCCGGATTAAGAGAACAATATGGACCTAATTATTATGCGGCGTTTGTCTTAGATTTCGATGGTCATAACATTGAAGCGGTGTGTAGAATGAACGCCTGAAACTCTAGTTTTGTCTTTTTTTTCATGGGATTAGCCTAAATTCCTCACAAATTTAACAATTGATCACAATTGAATACTTTACATGAACTGATTTCTTGTGTATTTTAAGATTAAGTATATTTAATGTTGAATATTCACTAAAAATAAAACCATTAGAAATTGGAGAGTAATTAAAGAAATAGTGATTAGTGCGGCGACAGACTTACCTACCCCTTATGTGAATGCCGAATAATGCGTTTAGTGTTATTCGGCATATCACAGGTTAAAGCTTAAAAGATTTACTTTTTCAAACAGAACAATCTGTTCATGCTGAACAGATCGGAAATGTTTACTTTTTGCCTGATTCATTGATCATATTGTCATTTTATAGTTTCCCCTAACTTTTAAGATACTTAGATCGTCATACCGGCGAAGGCCGGTATCCAGACAATCTTCATCACTGACGGACTGAGGATATAGGCAGTCTCTGGCTGTATAAAGTTTCCAATGCTGCAAACGCTTCATTATCCAAGGTACCTTTTAGATCAAGCGTAAGGCTGCGTCTGAAAAACTCACTCATGTCCAAATCAATACCAATGCAGCCCAGCTCGATGTTGCTACGATACTCAATACGATTGGCAACATCATAGAGATGTTGGGCTAGATAAGTATCGTTATTTGTATTCGCAGTAGCGCTGTCCATGGGAGCGCCGTCGGAGATTAAAATTAACGCCTTGCGTTGCACATTGTGTTTGTTGAGTCGTTTTGCCGCCCAGTCCAATGCTTCACCATCCAGGCCCTCACGGTAATGCAATGTGTTCATCAACGCAGCGATAGAGTATTTAGCCCTTCGCCAGGGTGTTTCAGCATCCTTGTAAATGAAAAATAAGGCCTCGTTTAACCTGCCTGGATTAGCAGGTTCACCGCTTTTTCGCCATTCTTGTAACACTCGGCCTCCATTCCAACTGCTTGTGGTGAAACCTAAGACTTCTGTCTTAGCGCCAGCCAGTTCTAAGGCCTGTGAGTAAACATCGACTAATACCGCTACACTTTCATAACGTTGGTTTTTCATTGAGCCTGAATTATCAATCAAGAAACTGACTACTAAATCACAAGTTGGAGTTTGGTGTTCCCGCTTGAATATTGAATAGTAATCAGGGTTGGTGATAAGCTGGGCGAGACGTCTTGCGTCTATATGCCCCTGGTCCTGGGCAAAATCCCAGCCGCTGCGCTCAGGTAATCCAAATAAATGTTTTAACCGCAATGCCAAACGTGGAATACTGATCGTTTGGGCTGAAATTTGTTTGTCGAGTTGCCCACGAAGTTTTTTAAGCTGAGTGGTGGAATACAGTTTTGATGCTGGCAAGATTCGATCATAAGCCTTAGTGAATACGTGGTAGTCATTTTGTTCAGGGTGGTCAATATAATTGGACTTATGCCCCTTTTTAATCCCACTGGAAAAAGCTTTTATATCTTCATGATCTTCAGGTAAGGGGATTTTGTAGCGAGTTGCCGTATCTTGATCGTCAATATCGACATTTAAATAATCTGAAATTATTGTCCCAATTTCGAGAGAGTATTCAGCATAGGTTTTTTGATCATCGAGATGTTTTCGCAATTGGGCAAGTGGCGTGCTGATCAGTGGTATAACGTGATATTGAGGTTCCTCAATGATGGGAGTCACTTCACGAGTCGGCATGATGCCCAACATGTTGGAACGAACGACTTGAACCAAAGTGAAAATGACCAGGCCGGCATGATTTTCGGTTAAACCCTTGTGGATGTAATCGCGTTGCCAGTCGGTAAAAGCAGATTGAAGATTATTACGCATTCCTGCCAAAAACCGGTCAGCAAATGTTTCTACGCGCAATTGTTCCAGCGTATCAAAAATGATCGCCGCAATATTGCCTTTAGGCATTAAACGTTCATGTAATTTTAGATCTGTATGTTTAAGTCTCAGCGCAATAGCGTCGGCGACACCGCGGGCGTGAGTATAAGAATCACGATGTAGATCAAGTGTTAAATGTGATGTTTTTAGGATGACAGGTCCTTTATCAGTCCATAAACGCTGATGTCGATATGCCGCTGATGAGTGACCGGATACGGCCCTGATGCTGGCCGAGTTATGCCGCTCGATTAATCGTTTTACTTCAGATTGATTCACTCTTGTAGCTTGAGTGCGGCAGATTCTTCAAGTTCTTCATCGAAAACCCGTTGATAATACTCAGCGATAATAGAACGCTCGGCTTCATCACATTTATTCAAAAATGACAGCCTGAACGCTAAAGCGATGTCTGAAAAAATACCTAAATTTTCCGCCCAGCTAATCACTGTCCGCGGAGACATGACTGTGGAAATGTCTGCAGCAGCAAAACCTTTGCGCGTTAATTCCGCTACTTTAATCATTGAATTTATAATTTGTTTGCTGCGGGTAGTGTTCATCTCAGGAACCCGCGCTATGACGATGTCAGCTTCATCTTCGGCCGATAGGTAATTGAGTGTGGCAACTATATTCCATCTGTCGATTTGACCCTGATTTAATAGTTGAGTGCCATAATAGAGTCCATTTAGGTTGCCCAGACCAACAGTGTTAGCCGTGGCAAACAGGCGAAAACCCTGATGTGGTCGAATCACTCGATTCTGGTCTAATAGCGTAAATTTTCCGTCTCGTTCAAGAATTCGTTGAATAACAAACATAACGTCGGGTCGACCGGCATCAAACTCGTCAAAGATTAATGCGACTGGACGTTGTAATGCCCAGGGAATAATTCCTTCCTGAAATTCGGTGATTTGTTTGCCATCCTTCAAGGAAATCGTATCGCGCCCGACTAAATCAAGTCGGCTGATGTGTCCATCAAGATTTACGCGCACGCAAGGCCAGTTAAGGCGAGCTGCTATCTGTTCTATATGAGTTGACTTGCCAGTGCCGTGATAACCCTGGACTAATACCCGACGGTCATTGGCAAAACCAGCTAAAATCGCAAGAGTGACATCATGATTAAAGCAATAGGCTTGATCAATTTCAGGCACATGTTCGTCACGCTGTGAAAAAGCAGGAACATTTAAATCACTGTCGATAGCAAATGTTTCACGCACAGAAACTTCCATGTCTGGAACCAAGTCCTGCATAATCAACTCCATATAAATACTTTAAATTGATTTTAAATCAAACAGCCGGTCTAAATCGCGCCAATTCCCTCAATTCGATGGAGACAACGGCATTTCTAATGCTTCATCCGTTTCAGATTACTCAGAGGGTTGATAAAAATCAGGAACTCAACACTCAAAAGATTGGAAGAAACCATTTCTAATGCTTCATCCGTTTCAGATTACTCAGAGGGTTGATAAAAATCAGGAATTCAACACTCAAAAGATTGGAAGAAACTCCGTAATGCTTCGGTCATTTTAGATTCCTTGATAATATGGTGAGAATGCTAAACTTGTTTTCAAATGAAAATCCGTCCGGCTTATAAAAATGATGCAACAGCCATAAGCAAATGTGTTGCACATGCTTATGGACACTATGTTGAGCGACTCGGTAAACCCCCCGGCCCTATGCTGGATGATTATGCAGATATCATCGATAAACATATTGTCTATGTGGCTGAATTGAATAATTCAATTGTTGGCTTGTTTGTGTTAATGGAAAATTACCAGCCAATCTTATTAGATAATCTGGCAGTTGATCCGGCGATGCAAGGTCAAGGAATAGGAACTAAGCTACTTAGTTATGCTGAAAGTATAGTTCGTAAAAAAGGACATGATTCTATTCAGTTGTATACTCATGAACTCATGTATGAAAACATCGACTTTTACCAAGGAAAGGGTTATCAAATAGTGCATAAAGTTACTGAAAAAGGCTATCAAAGAATTTATATGCACAAAAAACTGTGACTAGATGAAATTTCGCCAAGCGACTTTTAAGGATAGTGAAAACATTGCCAGTTTGCATGCACGAAGCTGGCAGCATGTTTACAGAGGCATATTAAATGAAAACTATCTTGATAAGGACGTGGTTAGCGAAAAGCAGGAATGTTGGCGGCGGAGATTAATCGATGCAGACAATTCTAATCTCTGGGTTTTGATCGCACAACAGAATAACAAGTTATACGGTTTTAGCTGTATCTTTTTGAATAATGATCGAGAACGGATGGCTTATATGGATAATTTGCATGTGGCGCCAGAGGCTTATGGAATCGGAATCGGTCGTCAGTTGTTGTACTTGTCATTGCACCATGTTTATCAAGATAATCCGCAAGCAGGGCTTTATCTGTGGGTGTTTGAAAATAATGCTAATGCAATTGCATTTTATCTTGCCCAGGGCGCAAAGATTATTGACAATGAAACTCAAGCTGCACCAGGTGGTGGTACGATTAAGGCCTTAAAGATGGCCTGGGCTGATTTAAACTCCTTGTTTAACGATTAGCTGGTCAGGAATTCTTTACCACAGGCATTCGCTTTATTAACATCAATGTTGTTTTCTTCAAGAATTTCATTTCTGGCCGATTTTATTAGTTTCAATATCTCGGTAAACTGGTGTTCAGCTACAGCTTGTGAATGTGTTTCGATGATAGAACTGATTTTTTCCAACTGATCCTTTGAGACTGCATGGCAGGTCGATTCGTTGATGCTGACACAATCAAGAAAATCTGCGTTTTGGCAGCTTTTTTCGACATTCTGCTTTAATTGTTTTAATAAGCTTTGTTGTATATCATTTTGAGCAAAAACCGAAGCCGAAACAAAAATGCTAATGAGCATGCAAACAATTGGTTTCACAGAGCTACCCCTACAACTTTTGTTAGTCTAAGATCGGGTAATTATACGCAAACAAGCAACTCGCCAAGTTGTCTGAACTGTGTCAAAGTGTTAAACCCCGGACCTTAAGAATAAAATAACATTCGTAGATTGCAATCCATTGATAAAGTCATCATAGTAAACCTATGTTGGAAGTGGTTAAGCAGACCTGTCCGTATTGTGGTGAGCCGATTGAACTTGTGATTGACTGCTCCGTCTCAGCGCAATCATATATTGAGGATTGTCAGGTCTGTTGTAGGCCCATTACTGTCAAATCAGATATAGTCGAATCAGACTTTCCTGAAGTTCAACTGTCTCGAGAAGACGATTAACTTATAGTGTATACAATGAAACACGAAAACATATTAAGTACTATTGGCAAGACGCCAGTTGTCAAACTCAATAAAATAGGTATTGATTTAAGCCAGGAACTTTGGGTAAAGCTGGAAAGTTTCAACCCGGGTGGTTCAGTGAAAGACCGTCCTGCACTCAATATGATCGAGCAAGCCGAACGCGATGGTCAGTTAAAACCCGGCGATACCATTGTTGAGCCAACATCTGGCAATACAGGAATTGGGTTGGCCATGGTCGCGGCTGTTAGAGGTTATAAAGCGGTTTTTGTAATGTCGGAGGATATGAGTCAGGAACGTGTTTCGATTGTAAAGGCTTATGGCGCTAAAGTTATCCTGACACCAGCAGAAAAAGGGACTGTCGGGGCCATTGAAGAGGCCAGGCATTTGGAAAAAGATAAAGGCTACTTTTTTGTCGGTCAGCACTATAATCCCGCCAACCCCCAAGCTCATATCTATACGGCTAACGAAATCTGGGATGATTTTGGAAACGAATTAAATGCTGTTATTTGCACTACCGGAACCGGGGGAACAATCTCTGGTGTGGGCCAAAAACTTAAAGGCAAGAAATCCTGAAATTAAAATTGTCGCCACCGAGCCCTATGATTCACCAATATTATCCCAGGGTATTTCTTGCAAACATAAGATTATGGGTACGGCACCAGGGTTTATTCCTGACACCTTAGATACAAACATTTACGACAAAATTATTTCGGTTAAGGCTGAAGATGCCTATGCTTGTGCCAGGCGGCTTGCCGCCGAAGAGGGTATATTTGTCGGTATTTCTTGTGGCGCAGCAGTCGTTGGAATGCTTGAATATGCTGAGAAATATGCAGATACAGGTGATGTGTTACTTGCTATTTTGGCTGATACCGGTGAGCGTTACCTGAGCACTGATTTATGGAATTCAATATAGCTGTGTAGCGTGAGAAATACCGCCTTAGAGCCCCTTTACTTAAGTTCAAATAATTTAATCTTGTGGAATAATTTTTGATAAAAATGGTATGCTTTCACTTAATAGAGTATTTAAGATTTTATGAACGAAGAACAAGTTATTCATCAAGAAACTTTAGCAGTTAACCCACGAGATTCTAACGAAGATGAACTCGAAAAAGCGATTGGGCGACAGGTAAGGTCATTTAGAAAACAACAGCACATGACAGTTGTTGAGCTTTCCAAACAGGCATCTATGTCGCCGGGAATGTTGTCTAAAGTTGAGAATGGTCAGGCATCACCTTCATTGGCAACTCTGCATTCCTTGTCGAAAGCGCTGAATGTACCGGTAACTTCATTTTTTAGGTTATATGAAGAGGAAAAGGAAGCTGCTTTTGTTAAAGCAGGGCAAGGTCTAACTATTGAACGTCGCGGGACAAGATTTGGACATCATTACCAATTGCTGGGACACTCAATAGCAAACCGTTATCTGCTAGAGCCATATTTAATTAGTTTTGATGAAAAATCGGATGTTTTTCCTTTATTTCAACATGATGGTGTTGAATTTATTTATGTACTTGAGGGAATCATGGAATATAGGCACGGGTCTAACATCTATGAGATGCATGCAGGTGATTCACTTTATTTCGATTCATCCGCCCCTCATGGGCCTGAAAAGTTTATTGAAGTTCCGATTAAATTTATAACTGTGCTGTTACAGGATTCACACGAACTTGAATAATTATTCTTTGATGCTGAATTCGGGTGTAAAAGCTTGTACGTGAGTGAGTCGAATCCATGCAGCCAAGCTCTAAAGAATTAAATGGGCCGGATAAATTAGCGGAATTTGTTTATTGGCAATGCCAGATTCGCAAATTTTCAGTCAGAAATCTACAGGGTAGACCAACAGCTGGAATGTGTCCCCAGATTTCGACAAAAATGAAACAATTTGGAAGCCTAATCACATTGATTGTGCCAAAACATCCAGCTGCTGATATCGGCTACTTGAAACATGCCTATTTGCAAACTCATGATCCAAAACAGCGCCAGGAAAATGCTCTTAAATATCTCCAGTCAGAATTTTATCAAATGCCGGGTCGTTTTAACGGTGAAATGACAGCCTTGACGATCACTAACACGGAATGGACCAAGCAGATGCTGAATCAGGAAAATGTTAGGCTTGATTTCAACCAGGATTTAAGGCATTGGCGGGTTGATTGTCAAGTTGAGTATCTGGCTCAAGACGACCAGTGCTGGCAGTTTACACTGGCTCATAATCAGCTATTTAATCAAAACCTTACTACCGATATCCAAGTAATATTGTTTAAGCCATTAACTGTGGTGCAAGAAAGTTAATTTGCTCGCGGATAAAAAATAATTTTCTGTTCTCTGTCCTATGCTCCGACCCATTTCTTATCTGGATCGTAAAAAGAAAACCGAACCACTTTAGTAGGGGATAAATTTTTCTAAATTTTAGTAACAAGAATAAAATTATTATTCAGTGCAAATTTTGCCTTCTAATAATCCATGTAATGAAAATATTTGTAATTTGATTAAAAAAATGCCAACATTGTGACTAGATAAAACTGTCTTACTAAGAAATTTATACTTGCTTAATACTTTAATTTAAGCTAAGCAGAAAAATATCGTGGCTTTCCGCATGGAAAATGACAGTTATTCTTGACTGTTTTTCTCGTCTGTAATGGCTGGACATCATGGACAAGAATGGTGTCCAGCTCATTCTAATAATTTTCTTAAAAATTAAAATTTTTAATTATATTAAAACAATATTCTTGACATTATATTTTTAGACTCATAGTATTGAATGGCAAGCCCAGTTGTTTATAGCTAACAATCTGCAGGGTTATTAAGTTTGCTTCGTACAGACCAGGAGAATCACATGGCAAAAAAAGACTCAACTGATTTAGAACGTCACATCAATACTCGCGGAAGAGCACAACTCGTTAAACAAGTTAGGGAAAAAATCGATGAATTAGGAATCGAGTATATCTACTATCAATTTATTTCGGTCACTGGACGAATAGTAGGTAAAGGCATTCCAGCAGACCACTGGGAGCGTACTGCAGCCAAAGGTTTTCAGCTTGTTTATGGATCAACGGCAAATCTATTTGTTGATCGACATGGAGAGTATATCGGTTATGGCCCCGAAGCAGCAGAACTGGTCGGGATTCCGGATCCTGAAACCTTTGTACAGTTGCCCTGGGATAAAAGAATCGCTCGGGTTTATTGCACCTGTTTTAGAAACAGAGAGGAGCGAGATAACCCTGGGGGTCACTTAACGTCCGATTGCCGTGGAAATTTGAGAATTATCCACGAGGAATTCAAGAAAAAGCACGGTTATGAGCTACGTGCCGGTACCGAGCCGGAAATGATGTGGCTCAAACGCGGGGAAGATGGCATGCCTGATGGCGGCTTCTCTAATCCTTATTGCTACCATATTGATCAGTTTGAGTCTCTTCGTCCGGTTTCAATGCAGGTTATCAAATATGCACGTGCTATGGGACTAGACATGATTCAGGGTGATCATGAGGACGCACCAGGACAATTGGAGCTTAATTGGCAATTTGACGAAGTGTTAAGAAATGCGGATCGACTTTCAACTTATCGTCAAATCTGTGCCCAAGTTGCCCGGGAGAATAATTTAATAGCCTGTTTTATGTGCAAACCATTTATGGGTGTTTCCGCCTCGGGTTGCCATCATAATGTTTTCATTATGGAAAGGCGGCAAAGACAACCTTAACAAGTTAGGTCATGACAAATTGCCCGGACTAAAAGATTCGTTCAGCTATCGTGATGGCGGCGATAATAAATTTATGCCCGATACTAAAGATCAACAAAAACCAGGAAAAGTTGGACTAATGGCCATTGGTGGAATTATGGCTCACCTAGGTGCTTTGACTGCGATTGGTTGTTCGACGGTTAATTCTTATAGACGTTTATGGGATACAGGTTTTTGGGCGCCGGTTTTTGCCGATTGGGGTTATCAGAACCGAACTACCGGCATGCGGGTATCTGCGCCGGGAAGATTTGAATACCGGGCGGTGGATTCTATGGTGAATCCTTATTTAATGGGGGCTGCGATTCTAAAGGCTTTTGACGACGGCATTAAAAACAAGCTTGACCCTGGTGAGCCTGAAGAACGCAATATTTACGAAGCCATGGAGGCCGGTAAGCAGGTTAAAAAACTACCGATGTCGTTGGGTGAAGCGTTAGAAAAACTGGCGAATGATGAGGTCATTAAATCGGCCATGCCGGATGAAATGTACAAGGTTTATCACTGGTACAAGAACGACGAATGGGAAAAGTTCATGTCGACGGTGACCGAATGGGATCAACAGGAATATCTGGATTGTTTGCCATGATGTTGGGCAAACAAAATACCAATTTTCAGGAGTTATAACTATGTGTGGTATAGCTGGACTTATTCATCGCGGAAAAAGTTCGGATATCGGTTCGGAAATGGTTTCTATGTTGCAGTCCTTGAAGCATCGAGGACCAGATTCAACTGGTTTCGCTTTATACGGCGTGCCCAAGGAAGATCATTGTGTGATGCGATTTAAAGTTGCTGAGCAAGAGGACCTGAAATCCGGATTCGATATTCATTCTCAAATTAAACAACGCCGCAGTGAAGTTGATGATAGGCTCAATGAGTTGGGTGCGGGAATCGTTAAACAGGATGAGGCGACTGAATATGCTTTTCGTTATGAGTTTATCTATGATGGAGACATGCGCCGCTTGGCTGACTATGTTGAAGACGTGGACGGTGCGGAAATACTGTCTATTGGTCGTGGTCTCGAACTGATCAAAGATCTGGGGGACGCCGCCGAAGTTTCCCAGGCCTATGATTTAAAGGGTTTTCAAGGTACTCACGCCATCGGTCATACTCGAATGGCCACCGAATCGGATGTTGATATTCGCTCAGCTCATCCTTACTGGGCCTATCCGTTTAACGATGTGTCGGTGGTGCACAACGGTCAATTAACCAATTACTGGTCTTATCGCCGTGAATTGGAACGTGGCGGACATCGTTTTATGTCTAACTGTGATTCGGAATTAATTGCTGTCTATATTGCCGACTGTATTCAAAAAGGTCAGGATTTGGAAGAAGCCATGACCCGTTCTGTGGACGAATTGGACGGTGTGTTTACCTATATTGTCGCGACCAGCGACAAACTGGGTATGGCTAAAGATGTAATGGCGGCAAAACCAATGGTGCTGTATGAAAGTGATGATTTTGTGGGATTGGCCTCTGAGGAAGTCGCTATTCGCAGCGTGTTTCCTCATGAGATTGATACTTGGGACCCTTATGAAGGCGAGGTAAAAGTATGGCAGGCGTAGCACATAAATCCCATGACATGGGATTACATTCTGAACAGTTAGCGGGGCGTACCCAGCAGCGTTTTTTTACGGCAACCGAGGAAGAGAATTTCACTTATCCCTGGTCATATGAAGTCGATTTCGATAAATCCGCCGAATTCGATGCTGATGGTATGGATACTCCGGAAATTAATATCAAAATTCGTGATTTAATGAAACAGGGTCATGGCACCATTACGGTCAAAAACCCCGGCGCTAAGCACTCCTTGGGGGTAGGTATTCTTAATCGGCTTAATCTGAATTTTGAAGGTAGTCTGGGTTATTTCGGTTGTGGATTGATAGATGGTCCAAATATTCATATCAGTGGACGTGTTGGCTGGTCATGTGCTGAAAATATGATGGCTGGTACGATTGTGATTGAAAAAAATGGTGGTTCGACATTCGGTGCGGCAATTCGCGGTGGCGATCTGGTCTGTAAGGGTGATGTTGGATCCAGAACTGGTATTGATCAAAAGGGCGGCACCATCATCGTCGGTGGACGCACTGGGGCATTTTCCGGATTTATGATGCAACGGGGGCGCATGGTTATTCTCGGTGATGCTGGTAAAAACCTTGGTGATTCCATGTACGACGGCACGATTTATGTCGGCGGCAAGATTACCGATTTGGGCGTTGATTGTGTCGAGGGTGAAATGACTGATTTGGATGTTAAATGGTTGACAGACAAACTCTCTTTGTACGGCTTAGAAACACCCAATGGCGCCCAGAATATGACTAAGCTTGTTTCAGGTAAGCAGCTTTGGAATTATGACAATCTTGAACCCACTGAAAAGAAACTTGTACTTTGACACCGAGGTAGAATTATGTCTGGAAATCTCAAAAAAGATCCTTATAACCTCGGCAAGAGTTTTATATTCCCGTCTGAGGTTATTAACGATATACATATCAAGTCTGAGCTTGGTCGTTACCGAATGCGAGGATTTTCACTATTCAAAAAAATCCCGACCTGGGATGATTTGACATTCTTACCCGGGACGTTGACCCGATTTGTTATCGAAGGCTACCGCGAAAAATGCGAAACCAAGACCGTGATAGGACCCAAGGCAAAGCGTCCTTTAGAATTAGATATACCCATTTATATCACCGGAATGAGTTTTGGTGCCTTGTCCTATGAAGCCAAAACGGCGTTGGCACGTGGTGCAACCATGGCCGGTACGGCCACGTGTTCGGGCGAAGGCGGTATGATTCCGGATGAGCGGCGCTATTCGGAAAAATGGTTGTATCAATGCATTCAGTCACGTTATGGATTTAATCCTAATCATCTGCGCTTGGCGGATGGAGTGGAGTTTTTTATCGGTCAGGGTTGTAAAGTTGGTTTGGGTGGACATTTAATGGGTCAAAAAGTCACCGATCAGGTGGCTGAAATGCGCTCGCTGCCGGCCGGTATCGATCAGCGTTCGCCGGCCCGTCACCCTGACTGGTTGGGCCCGGACGATCTGGCGTTAAAGGTAAACGAAATCCGTGAAGCTACTAACGGTGAAGTACCGATTCAGCTGAAACTGGGTGCAGCACGGGTTTATGACGACGTCAGAATGGCAGCCAAAACCGGGCCGGAGTCAATCTATATGGACGGCATGGAAGGCGGTACCGGAGCAGGTCCGCATCTGGCCACCGAAGAAACGGGCGTTCCCGGGATCGCCGCAATTCGCCAGGCGCGGCAGGCACTGGATGATGTCGGCAAGTCGGGTGAAATATCACTGGTTTATGCCGGTGGCATACGCAACGGCGGCGATGTGGCCAAAGCACTGGCGCTGGGTGCGGATGCAGTAGCCATTGGCCATAGTGCAATGATGGCGCTGAACTGCAATAAGGACATACCCGAAGCCGATTATGAAAAGGAAATGGGCGTGGAGGCCGGTTATTGTTATCACTGTCATACCGGGCGCTGTCCGGTGGGTGTGGCCACCCAGGATCCCAAATTGCGCAAGCGTTTGAATCCGGATGACGCCGCCGAGCGAGTTTACAATTTTCTTCACTGTCTGGCCATTGAATGCCAGATGATGGCCAGAGCTTGTGGTAAAACCAATGTACATTCACTGGAGCCGGAAGATCTGGCTGCCTTAACCATGGAAGCTTCGGCTTTAGCGCAGGTGCCGTTAGCGGGCACACAACATACCGTCGGCCGACCCGACATGACACGTTTTTAGGAGCCCTAGAATATGACTAATGAGGACATTGATCACTTTATTGAGTCCGACGGTGTAGACACCGAGAGGGAAAAAATTATCGGCCAGCATATTGGTTATCGTTACGATGTAAACTTGGTTCCGGATATGAGTCTTTGCACACCGTTTTTGAAAAAATATATCGAAACGATGGGCTGGAATGATCTCAACTGGTTGGAAGACGTGCACATGGGCTATGAGGAAAACCGGGCGGCGGTTTTTTGATCGCAACATCAATGGCTGGGTCACCGTGCCGGATGATATCGAGCTGCCGGATAATCAGCAGGAGCGGGACATGATAGCGCGTGAGTTATTGGTTAAATTTCAAATGTCCAACAGCCATCCAATGGTCGATTTGCGTAATGCTTATGAAAAGTTTAAGTAGTATGCATTTAAAAATAGTGACATATCACCTTCGATACTAAATTTTTATAGCAGAGGAATCAATTATGTATAAAGTTAAACTTAAATTTATATATGCGCTGATGCTTGCATCGGTCGCAGTTTTGTCAACCGCTAAGGTTCAGGCTGACGAAGCTGAAACAATAAACATAGGCTTTTTGGCCGCCTTGTCCGGTCCGGATGCGGGTTGGGGATTGCCGGGTCTGACCGGAAACCAGATGTTTGTCGACAGAGTCAATGCCGGAAGGCGGTCTGGATGTTTGCGGCACGCGCTACAAACTCAATATGGTCAGCTTTGACGATGAGGCGACCGGCTCAAAAGCGCTGCAGGGTGCAAAACAACTGGTGCTGGAACACGATGTCAAGTTTATCAGTGCGATAGGCGGTAATCCGGCCGATGCCACCCATCCTTTTTTAACCCAAAAAAAGGTAATTTATGCAAGTCTGATCTCAACGGATATCAAACCGGATCGTCCATATCTGATTGCCGGCGGCGATGTCACGCCTCGTATCGACATGATGCGACCCATGTATCACAAACAGCGTAACCCGGACCTCAAGCGCTGGGCCGTGCTATCACAGGATGACACTATCGGTCTGACTTCACAGGCCTGGGAAGTGGGATCGGCACTGTCTGAGGGATGGGAGGTTGTGTACGATGAACACTATTCGCTCGACACGGTTGATTTTGCACCGATTGTGACGGCTGTATTGGCGACCAACCCGGATGTGGTCAGTTTGAATCTGTCCTATCCGGATTTTGTTGTCAGTATCATCGAACAGCTCTATGTTCAGGGATACAAAGGTGAGATCTCGGCGAATTATCTTGACTCTGAGTCGATTCTGACAAAAGTGCCGGCAGAATATATGGAAGGCGCGGTGGATAGTTTTCCATTGTTTGATGATCCGTGGTGGGGAGAGGGATCTGTACAGCATAAGTTTTATGAAGAGTGGCAAAAACGCTATGGCCCCGGTGGCCCGGAAGACGTTCACCGCGGGATTACGGGGATCGACTGGGATCATGTGATCATGCTGGAAGTTTGGGCTCAGGGTGTGCAGCAGGCCTGCTCTTTTGATGCGGACAAGGTGATTGAGGCACTGAGGGCGGCGGATTCCATCGATACCCTGCTTGGGCCGGGCAAATTTACCGGTTCTGACATGTGGGGCATTGACAATATGATCGCCACGCCCGTTCCGGTCAACGAGCATCGAGATGGTGTTAAGCGGGTTCAGGCGGTGCTGGATTTCAGGGAGTGGTTTGAACCGCGTAAACAAGAAATCATCGATCATGTTCGTTCCAAGGGCATGATGTATGATCAGCGCTAAGAGACGTCTGTTCAGATAAATGCTTGGCACTCGGCCTGCGGAATCCTTGAAATATTCCGTAGGCGAGGTCGGGTTGTTTGTATATCCAATATGTAGCGAAGTAGCATGTAAAATAATGATCCCAATCATAACCAGGGAAGCAGGACTTTGAGTTTTGAAACGCTTGTGCAATCCATTGCAAACGCGCTGGTGTTAGGATCGATCTACGCCATGGTTGCAGTGGGTCTGGCTTTGGCATTTGGTGTCATGCAAATGGCAAATTTTTCCCATGGTGAACTGTTCATGGCTGGAGCCTACGTAGTCTATGTCTTGTATTCGCTGATCGGTTTGCCGTTTTTATTTGCGGTGATCGCCGCGTTTCCAATCGTTGCCTGTATTGGCTTGATTTTCGAGCGCATGATTTTCAGACCGACCCGGGGCAATGTTCTGGCCGGGTTTATGGCTACCGCCGGAGCCGGTTTTATCATGCAGGTGCTGGTCGGACAGCAGTGGGGCGTTGGTTTAATGCGTTCGGTGGTGGTTCCGTATAAGGGCAGTGCCGAGTTTTTGGGAACATCTATAAGCTGGCAGCGATTGATTATCATTCCGGCGACCGTTCTGATGGTATCAGGGTTGTGGTTTTTCCTGAAAAAAGTCAAGGCAGGCAAGGCGTTGAGGGCCTGTGCTCAGGATCCGGAGGCGGCTGTGCTGCAGGGGATCAGTATCAATAAAATGACCGCACTGGCGATGTTTTTATCCGGTGGTTTTGCCGGGGTCGGCGGCGCTCTGATGGCGCCGATTATTCCGGTTACCCCTTACATGGGGCATGTCTATGCGGTGACGGCATTCATAGTTGTCATCGTCGGTGGTATGGCCAGTATCGAAGGCGCGGTACTGGCGGCCTTCATTCTTGGATTCATTCACACTTTTGTATCGACGGTGTCCGATTCGGTGACCGCCACCATGGTCGGGGTGCTGTTTATGGCTATTGTCCTGATCGTGAAACCAACAGGATTGTTGGGGAATGTCAAAGTCTAGCTGGTTAATTATCCTAGCGGTTATTCTTTTTTTCTGTTTTGCGCCGGGTATGGTATCCGCGTACCGGTTGGAGTTGCTGACGATCTTTTTAATCAATGTAATTCTGGTGCAAAGTTATCGTTTGATGACAACCACCGGTGACTGGACGTTGTGCCATTATATTCTGATGGGGGTGGGCGCCTACGCGACGGGTATTCTGGCTAAGAACTATGGCGTTCCGTTTTATCTGGCTATGCCATTGGCTGTGATAGTGACAGTTGGAGTCAGCTTTATCTTTGCAGTGCCGCTTTCAAGGACTATTGGGTTTGCTTTTTTCATTGCGTCGTTTGCCCTGGGTGAATTTGTGCGTCACGTATGGCTGAAGTTTCAGAACCCTTTTGGCGGCGCAAGGGGTGTCAATGGCATCCCCAAGCTGGAGCTGGGACAGCCGGAAGACTGGTATTTTGTGGATTTCTGGGAACCCAGGAATTTTTACTATTTTACTCTGATATTTACACTACTGGCGTTGATTATTTTGTACCGACTGGATCGCTCGCGTCTTGGCAATGTTTGGAAGTCCATTTATGCGGACAATGAGCTGTGTGAGAGCATCGGCATTAATGTTACACGCTATCGGATAATGGTTTTCTGTGTGGCCGGAATTTTTGCCGGAATTGCCGGCTCACTGCTGGCGTATCAGATCGGTTCCATTGATCCGCATAATTTTGAAATGGTGGAAATGGTTTACTTGATTATCTGGGTAGTTGTCGGCGGAGTCAAAACCTTCTGGGGTCCGCTGATCGGAGTGTTGTCTATGTCTCTGGTATTTGAACTAACCCGTCCGCTGGAAGAGTGGCGACCGCTGCTGTTCGGACTTATTTTGATTTTGTTCCTGGTGTTCCTGCCTGGAGGGCTGGAAACCTTGCTGGCAAAAATCAAGCAATATTTTTCCGGTTTTTCTCGTCAAAAAGAAACAGGCTAATGTCGTTTTTTGCGGTAAAAGGATTGACTAAACGATTTGGCGGACTGGTGGCGAATGATTCCATTGACCTGGAAGTTGATGAGGGTGAAATTCGGGGTGTCATCGGGCCGAACGGTGCGGGCAAAACAACTTTTTTCAATGTGGTCAGCGGATTTTACACCCCTACGTCCGGAACGGTAGAATTTAAGGGCAAAGTGATTTCCGGATTGTCCACCAGCAAGATTGCCGGGCTTGGCGTAGTCCGTACATTTCAACGTTCCGCACTGTTTCCCGATTTTTCTGTACTGGAAAATGTGACCATCGCCCGCCATCTCAACGCGGATTCATCACTGCTTAATGCAATTTTTGGTTTTAAAAAGTCCGATGAGGTGGAAAATACCAAGCGGTCAAGACAGATTATTGATTTTCTTAGGCTGCATGATCAAATGGACACGCAGGCAGCGAATCTGGCCCACGGACATCAGCGGGTTTTGGGTGTGGCCATGGCGCTGGCCACTGAACCGCAGCTGCTGATGCTGGATGAACCGGTTGCCGGAATGAACTCGGGCGAGAAAATAGTGATGGTCGAGTTGATACGAAAAATCAGGGACGAATGGGGAATCACTGTGCTACTAGTGGAGCACGACATGCGCACTGTCATGAGTCTTTGCGATACGATTACGGTGCTTGATTTCGGTCAAAAACTTGCCGAGGGCAAGCCGGAAGAAGTCATTCACAACAAAGCTGTAATCGAAGCCTATCTTGGAGCGGATGATATTGTTGCTGGAAGTTAAACATGCCGCAGTTCATTACGGCAAAGTAGAAGCGATAAGGGATATTTCCATCCAGGTACCGGAAGGCAGTATTGTCACTTTAATCGGCGCAAACGGCGCGGGCAAAAGTACAACTTTAAGAATGATTTCGGGGTTGGTGACCCCCTCCAATGGTGAGGTGTTTTTTGAAGGCCATTCCATTGTGGACCTGGCACCGGAAGTGATTACCGGAACCGGAATCGCTCATGTCCCGGAGGGCAGACGGGTTTTTCCACAAATGACGGTACGGGAGAATCTCGAGATGGGCGCATATCTTAGCAAAGATGCCGGAGAACTGGCCGGCAATTTGGAAAATGTGTTT
Organism: Arenicellales bacterium; assembly: GCA_965215945.1. Lineage (GTDB taxonomy): Bacteria > Pseudomonadota > Gammaproteobacteria > Arenicellales > JAHEKD01 > JAHEKD01. Next base: position 93,478 of record CBDCFC010000046.1, read on the forward strand.
AGACATTTTCCTCGTCTTAAAGAGCGTATTGACCAGAATGCTGGCACAATGAGTGGCGGGGAACAACAGATGCTTGCCATGGGCCGGGCGTTGATGTCCAGTCCACGGTTGATTTTGATGGATGAGCCCACCCTGGGTCTTTCTCCCATTATGTGCCAGGAAATTGCCCGAATTATCGGCGAGATCCACGAACAGGGACGCACTATTGTTCTGGTTGAGCAAAACGCACGACTGGCACTGGCGCTGGCCGATTATGGTTATGTTTTGGAAACCGGCAACATCGTTCTCGAAGGTGAGGCGGCAAGACTTCGTGAGGATGATACGGTTCGCAGAACTTATTTAGGAATTTAGCGTAGAGGTTACAGCCTTTCGGACAGCAGATTTCGGTCACGCGTAACAGGCTATGTGAAGCAATCTGACCGAAGATCATCACGAGTCGCGTAGCAACGTGGTGATCTTTTGATTGCAGTTTCGGAGCCTGAATCGAAGTCCGAACAGTGTTAAGGAGATTGCTTCGTCGCCTATCGGCTCCTCGCAATGACGCAAGTTGATTGGTTCGCAGTAGATTCTTCCTAAGTCCTAGGCAAGAAAGTGGTTGATGCCTGGAGTGCGGTAGCCATCTTGCCGCCAAAGTATCGGAAAGTAATTTTCATCCAGCAGGTTGTCGTCCAGGTGCTTGTATTTGGAATAGATGGCGCCAATGCCTTGCTGCAGAAATTGAGGGTTGAATTCGGCATCGCTGCGCATGGCGTGCAGGACAACCGATCGTCTATCGGTATTGCCCCGGTTGTGCCCGGAACCGTGCCACAACCAACCGTGATGAATTGAACCGCCACCGGCGTTTACTTCAACATGGACAATTTCCGGCTTGATATCCACTGCCTGAGCTGCGGCCAGCATCGGCTTGCAGTAGTCTTCAGGGCCATGAAATTCTCCCTCGAGTTCATCACAATGGGCCCACAAATGCGAACCGCAGACGAATTCTATCGTCCCGCCCTGCCTTGAGGTGTCGTCCAATGCAATCCACAATGTCAACAAATCATCGGGCACAAACCACTTAAGGTAGGCGCTGTCCTGGTGGTAGCCCAGCGGCCGGGTTCGGGGCGGTTTCCACAGGATATTGTCGATCATAATGCGGGTTCCCGGCCAGCCGCCCAGTTGGGCAAGCATTTGGCCGAAGTCCTCACGCAAAACCACTCCGGCGATAGTTCGATCCGCTTTCCAGCCGTTACAGATTTGTCGGGTCAGAGTCGGATCACCATTGTGAAACTGCCAATTTACCTCATCGGGCGTGATTCCGGTCTCGAATTCACCGTTAAACAACCGAGTAAAGCTTTTTTTTAGCTCGGAAACGGTTTGCGAATCAATAATCCGATCAAGAATTAAGAACCCCTGTTCCGCAAATTTCGACTCCTGTTTTGAAGAAAAACTCAACATGTCCAAAATTTTTGTAAAAAAGTAACACAAGCATAATCCCCACAAACAATAAATTATAATAGCTAACTGGCTTTTATAGTAGCCGTGTTGTAGGTTACTTTGAAGCCATGTGGACAGCCATGGAAAATTAAAAATGCTTAGTAGAACAACTATCCGAAATCTATCAGCCAATGGGAGTATGATATGACACGGGATGGTTAATGATGATAATCTGTAGATGGAATTAAAAAATAGTTGGATTGATCAGGCTAGGCAAGTAGTTTCTCCCAATTTTGATGACAGGCCTCAAGGTTGTCAGCCTGAGGTTTTTATTATTCATTCGATCAGTTTACCTCCCGGTAAGTTTTTAGGTACAGGAGTTGAACAGTTGTTTACTAATCAATTAAATCCGTTAGAAGATCCTTATTACCAACTAATCCAGGACTTGAAAGTTTCCTGCCATTTTTTTATTCGCCGAGGCGGAGAGTTAATACAATTTGTTGCAACAGACCGACGAGCCTGGCACTGTGGTGTTTCGGCTTGCTTAGGTCGCCAAGCTGTCAATGATTTTTCGATTGGGGTAGAACTAGAAGGTCTGGATAATTATGAGTTTGAAAAAGCCCAATACGAAACGCTAATCGCATTGACTCAATGTTTACAAGCAGCCTACCCGGTGATTTCAAATGATCATATATTCGGCCATCAGCATATCGCGCCCGGGCGTAAAACCGATCCAGGTTCAGGATTTGACTGGTATTATTATCTTTCCTCGCTTCAGTAATTGAGTGAGAAAAAAGAATTATGACTGCCGTACAACTAAACTTTTCAAAAGAAGAGTACCAAACTCGTTTGACTAGTACCCGTCTGGTCATGGAGGAACAAGGTATTGATCTGCTGATCGTTTCCGATCCTTCGAATATGGCCTGGCTAACAGGTTATGATGGTTGGTCGTTTTATGTTCATCAATGTGTGATGCTAAGCCATGAGGGAGAGCCAATCTGGTTTGGCCGCGGCCAGGATGCTCAAGGTGCATTACGTACCGTTTTTATGGCAGATGATAATGTCATTGGTTATCCAGATCATTATGTGCAGTCGACTGAACGTCATCCCATGCAGTATCTCGCCCAGGTTATTAATGAAAGACAGTTGGATGCCAGCCGAATTGGTGTTGAAATGGACAATTATTATTTCAGTGCGGCCTGCTACACGAATTTAGTCGAGAGTTTGCTAAATACCGATATTGTTGATGCTACGGGATTAGTGAACTGGCAAAGAGCAATAAAATCAGAACAAGAAATTCAATACATGCAAAACGCCGCCAGAATTGTTGAGAATATGCATGATTACATTCTCAATAATGTTAAGCCTAGTATACGTAAGAATGAGTTAGTCGCTGGAATTTACCACGCCGGTATTACTGGAGTGGAAGGCATGGGCGGCGATTATCCGGCCATTGTACCGTTGCTGCCCTCGGGGGCGGATGCTGCGGCTCCGCATTTAACTTGGGACGATCAGCCTATCGCGAATAATCAGGGCACTTTCTTTGAGATTGCAGGCTGTTACAAGCGCTACCATTGTCCTTTGTCCAGAACTATTTATTTCGGTAAACCGCCGCAGGCTTTTCTTGAGGCCGAGCAGGCTCAGTTGGAAGGGATCGAAGCTGCCTTGGAGATGGTTAAGCCCGGCAATACCTGTGAACAGGTGGAACAGGCCTGGCGCGAAGTCATCACAAAATACGGCATTGAAAAAGAAAGCCGGATTGGTTATTCAATTGGGCTAAGTTACCCGCCTGATTGGGGCGAAAGAACCATGAGTTTACGTCCGGGTGATCAAACTGTCTTACAGGAGAATATGACCTTTCATCTGATTCCTGCACTGTGGATGGATGATTGGGGTCTGGAAATTACGGAAAGTTTTAAAGTGACAGAGGACGGGGTACAGACATTTTGTAATTACCCACGTCGGTTATTCGTTATCGATTGACTCGGTTACATCCGTTAGCTTTTCTGTCTGCACAAGGTCGATTAATTCTTTAATCGGAATTCGCCGGTTCGTTCGGTGTTCAATAAAGTTGTTCTCTTTAGGATCATTTCGTAAATCTATTTGGCGAACGAGTCGCTTGTTATTATCAACATGGTATTTCTCACCACTATGCGAATTGATAATTGCATATTCATCAGGAATCATATAAATCCTGAGAAATGATTCAGGGTAAGGTTTTAACAAGCTAAATCCATCTAGCTTTTTTGCGGCCGGAATACCGTATATATCTAAAATTGTTGGAAACAGATCCACGATTGAGACGAATCTATTAGCATTTGCTGTCAGGTTTTCTATTTCTTCAGTACTGAAATGATGTTTTAGTTGGGCAGGGATATCGATATAAAGAGGTACATGGATGCCTTCTTGCCAAAATACTTTGCCGTGAAAGAATTGTCGATGTTCGTACATCGCTTCAGCGTGGTCGGCCGTAACAATGATAATCGTATTGTCAGACAGGCCTTGTTTTTCAAGCTCTTTAACAACCACTTCGACTGCTGCGTCATTATAAAGAATGGCGTTATTGTATTTGTTAATCAACTCTTGAACCTTGCTTGGCTGGAACCTGTCATTTGCAGGCAACCACTGGTGATATTGAGGTGGTGAAACATAGGGGTAATGAGTACCGGCAAAGTGAACAACACCAAAAAAAGGTTGATCCTTTTCTTTAAACTCGGCTAACGTGGTTTTAAATTTGCGCGCGGTAGTCATATCGTAGCCAGTCAACGATGCATCTACAGCTAGTGGAGCTTGAATCGAATCAACGTCCTTTGATAAAAATGCGCGGCCAAACCAGCCATTCCACTGCAGCCAGTGTGAGCCCGTATAAAAAAGATTAAGCTTGGCATGTTTCAAATAAGACCATAACAAGGATGTGCTGTGGATGTTTAAATTTGTGCGGTCAATTCCTGTGAAAATGAGTTCAGCCGAAGTATCTGTAGAGGTTGTATTGGAAACTGCGTGATTAAAATGAAATGAATTTTTAAAGCGTTGTGCTTGAAATGGGGTAGTATCACGCTCGTACCCATATAGGGACATGTGATCATATCGCAAAGATTCAAGAATAATAAATAGAATGTTGAAATCTCCTCGGCGCCTGAAGTCTGGGATTTCATCAACATCTCTGGCATAGAAATCGAGTTCAGCCCCCGGTTTGATTTTTTTCATAAAGCGAGGCTTTTCAAGGTTAAAACGCCTTATTTCATGGGTCAAAGACATGACCGGTGTAGTCAAATAATGTAGTTGTTTTTGTTTGATGAAGATCAAACTGCTCAATGCAGTTATGCCGATGATCGTAAAAAAAAGCAGGTTTTTTTTAATCAGCCCAAAGATTGTAGTCGAGGATTTGCCCGCGCCATAAAGGAAAGCAATAGAGAAAATAATCAAATAGCTAGCCAACCAGGGCAGGTTTATAACTGAGATCAGTTTGTTCGCTCCTTGCTGCCAGTATTTAAGATTACCCATAATCAAACCAATATCTACAGCGGTTATAAACTGAAAATAGACGGTATAAACCGCACTTTGAATCCAATAGATCACTGAAAGAGTGACAGCACTGAATATCCCGAACAGTAATCGGAATGTCTTGCTTGGAATGCTAGTAATGATTATTCGGGAAAAATAAATAAAACAGAAAAGTAAACTGACGACTACTAAATAGTTGTTGGTGTTATCTTTGATTAGATCGCCACGTAAGACGATATCTAAAATCACTAACAATAAAGTTGTGATGAGAGCGATTAGGATATTTGCTATCAATTCTATGCCTTGAGTAATCGAGACATTATATGGAATGTTACAGATTTATGACAATTCTAAATCGCCAACTATCCGCTTAGGTGTTGGAAAATTCGTTATTCCAGAGCACATCTGAAACGCTACTGGAATGATTGATGTATCGGCAAATAACGAATAAGAAATCAGACAGTCTGTTTAAGAAATTTTGTGGGAGCTGCTGCTGAGGTGAATCTAAGTCTTTATTAAGACTGACCATTCTTCTTTCGGCACGTCGACAGACACTGCGGGACAAATGTGCATAAGCGGCAGCCTTGGCACCGCCTGGCAAAATAAATTCTTTCAAAGGTGGCAGCGATTCGTTGTAATGATCAAGCCGATTTTCTAGCATTTTAATATCATCTGATTTGATCAGCTGATGATCCGGCATCGCCAATTCGCCACCAAGATTAAACAAAATATGCTGAATATGAATTAAGTCATTTTGTAATTCTTCTGGAAGAGTTTCAGAGAGTAATAAACCGATGGTGCAATTAAGTTCGTCAACATCACCCATTGCCTCAATTCGTAGATCATCTTTATCAATTCGACTGCCATCAGCCAGTCCAGTAGTGCCTTTGTCCCCGGTGCGGGTATAAATTTTAGTTAATCGATGCCCCATTGATATGAACTCTGCGGGTTATTGAAACCGCGGAGTTTAAATCTTTTTGAGCGAACTGAGTATCCCGAATTTCGAATAATTCTGCCGGTGTACTGCTCAACATATGACTACCGCAAACAGCGCATTCGTACCAGATTTGCACACATTTATGTGATGTTTCAGAGCGCGTCATAGCCATATGGCTATGGCATTTTTTACATTTCAAAGTAGATTCTCCCAAGTACCAGACGGCCATATAGTACACAGCATATTGTGTCTGGTAAAGTTAAAAATACTATATATTGTGTTTTTGTCAAAAATCACAAATCGTAAGGATTTTTTTATCGAGCTTTTTCAAATGATTAATTGGAGCAATTAATAAAGCACTTTAATCGCTAGCGAGGGTTAAATTCCCCGTGGCTTGCCACGGGATAAATTTTGCATAGCAAAATAGATACCCCGCCGTTTACGGCGGGGAGTTTCATTTGTGAATTCTTTTAGCAGTTCATGTTTAAAAAATTAGTTCCGAAAAAGTTGAATCAGTGTCTTGTTTTCACTATGCGAGCGAAGTACTATGCATAACAATCAGTAATTCAAAGCAATTCAAAACTAGCAGGAAATATATGTTTAGTGGCAGTATTGTCGCGTTAGTGACACCTATGCATGATGACGGTAGCGTCGACTATGGCGCGCTGGCTAAATTGATTGAATTTCATATTGATAATGGCACTAAGGCGATAGTTTCCGTTGGTACAACCGGCGAATCGGCAACCCTCAGCCATGAGGAAGATTCGGAAGTCACCCGTAAAGTGATCGAATATGCAAACAGACGAATACCGGTCATTGCCGGCACGGGTTCAAATTCAACTAGAGAGGCGATTTCTCTAACAATCGAAGCAAAACAAGCCGGCGCCGATGCAGCATTGGTTGTCGCTCCTTATTATAATCGCCCGCCGCAAGAAGGGATGTATCAACATTTTAAGGCTATTGCCGAGGCAGTTGATATCCCTATCATTCTTTATAACGTTCCCAAGCGTACTTCAAGTGATATTGAGAATGAAACTGTTGTTCGGTTAGCCGAAATTGATAATATTATTGGGATAAAAGACGCGACCAGCGATTTATCGCGTGTAAAACCAATGCAACAGGCTTGTGGCGAGGATTTTGTTTTGCTATCGGGTGAGGATTCAAGTTTCTGCGAGTACATGGCCGAAGGTGGGCATGGAGTTATTTCTGTAGCTGCAAATGTTGCTCCGGCACAAATTCAGAATGTTTGTGAGTTAGTCCAGTCGGGTGAAATTGATCAAGCCAGGCAAGCGAACCAAAAGCTTGAAGAATTATTTGCAGCCATGGGTTGTGAAACAAATCCGATTCCTGTCAAATGGGCGCTAAATGAAATGAGCTTAATTGGTTCCGGTATTCGCCTGCCATTGATCAAATTGCCTGCGGATAAACGTGACCAGGTACGAAAAGCGATTACCAATTTGTAATTTCAATCGACAATTTATCGACATTAAACTGAAAAAAACAAGCAATAATGCAGTGACTCCGTTAATACACAAGGCTTAATACATGAATTCCAAACCTTTGAATAACATTTTATTAATAGCATTATTAATCAGCATTGCTGGCTGTGGCTCGTCTGATAAAAAAGATCGGCCAAAGGCTGAGTATTACGGTTCGTCTGATAGTCGTAGTGGTTTGGAGGTACCGCCAGATTTGACTCAAACAGATCCGAACAAGAATATCCAGATTCCTGGCTCTGCAACTCGCTCAAGTGCGCAAACGGGAGCTGTTTTATCGAACAGTGCAGTTCTTGCCGAGCCTTCAAACGTCAAGATGCTTCGCGACGGTCAACAACGTTGGTTGGTCGTCGAGGACAGTCCCGCGAATGTTTGGCCCAAGTTAGTGACATTTTGGGAGAAAGACGGAATAAAACTGGTCACTGCAAATCCCCAGTCAGGTGTTATTGAAACGGACTGGTTAATTAATTATGCCGATTTAACATCAGAAGCAGGCAAATTATTTCGGGGATTATTAAACAAACTCACATCATCGGGTCAGCGAGATAAATATAGGGTCAGAATAGATAGAGGTTTAGAGCAAAATACCACCGAAGTTTATGTTAGTCATCAGGGACTGGAAGAGGTTCCGGTAAGCCCCATAAATAAGGATGTTGGTGATTACAAGTGGGTCAAACGTCCGACTGATTCAGGTTTGGAAGTTGAGGTAATGCGGCAAATAATGGTTTATCTGGGTGTAGATGAACAACAAGCTGATTTAGTAGCAGATCAGAATCGGCCGGGTCGGGATGACCGTTCAAGGTTACTCATTGAAGACACTGATGAACCGGTATTAGTGCTTGATGATTCATTCCCGCGAGCCTGGCAGCGAGTTGGTCTTGCGCTAGACCGTTCTGGGGTGACTATTTTCGGACGTAATAGAGACCAAGGCGGGTATGTCATTGAGTTAGCTGATGCTGACGCAATTGAAGAAGATGAACCAGGATTTTTTGGACGAATTTTTAAACGCAAGAAAAAAAGTGCGGAGGATATCACTTACCGTATGCAGGTCAGATTACTACCGCAAAATGATGAAAAAACGGTGGTAGCGATTGCCACTGAAGAGGGAGCTCATGACAACTCTGAAACGGCCATCAGTTTGTTAAAACAACTTCACGAACAGCTTAAATAGTCACTATATAGCCGATAAAAGTGAGGATAAACACTTATCGAGGGACACAAGCTTTCTCAAAATTTCGTTTGTCGAAACTGACTGAGCAGCTTCAAGCGCAAATCAAAGACTTAAAACGGGTTAATGCCCGTTTTATTCATTTTGCAGAAATTGATCAATCAAATTCTGATTTTGATGAATCAATTTTACAAAAATTACTTGATTACGGTTCGCCAGGATTAGATATAAAAAATTCTACAGTCATTTGGCAGGTGCCGAGAATAGGAACGATTTCTCCCTGGTCTACCAAGGCTACTGATATTGCCCATCATTGCTCTCTTAAAGTTATAAAACGACTAGAGCGAGGTATCGAGTGGCAGTTAGGGTTTGACGATGGACATCAATTAGCTGACTTCGAGAAAAAGGTTCTTGTCAGCTTGCTTTCTGATCGAATGACTGAGTCTATGTTGTTTGATCAATCGGAATTTAAGCAAATTTTCAATCACTCAAGTCCAAAAAATTTTCGTGTTATCAATGTGCTTGAAAATGGCAAACCTGCACTCGTTCAAGTTAATAAAGAAATGGGGTTGGCGCTTGCCGACGATGAAATTGAATACCTTTGTCAGGCGGCATTGAAAGCAAACAGAAACCTGACCGATGTTGAACTGATGATGTTTTCACAGGTGAATTCAGAGCATTGTCGGCACAAGATTTTTAATGCCAGTTGGACAATCGATAACGAAGACCAAGATAAATCATTATTCGCAATGATCAGAAATACGCATCAACTGAACGGTGAAGGAACTTTGATTGCTTATAAGGATAACGCCGCAGTTATTGAGGGTTCAACCGCGGGACGCTTTTTTCCTGATCAGCAAACGAATGAATATGGTTATAGCCAGGAATCCGTGCATATTCTGGCCAAAGTGGAAACACATAACCATCCGACTGCGATTTCACCTTTTCCAGGTGCCGCAACTGGATCCGGTGGGGAGATTCGTGATGAGGGTGCAACTGGTCGTGGTGGTAAACCCAAGGCGGGCGTAACGGGTTTTAGTGTCTCCAACTTGCGTCTGCCGGATTCAATACAGCCCTGGGAAGGCGAAGAGCATAAACCATCACATATCGCTTCGCCGTTGCAAATCATGCTCGATGGCCCTATTGGAGGCGCATCATTTAATAATGAATTTGGCCGACCCAACATCGCCGGCTATTTTAGAACGTTTGAACAACAAGCTGGTTATGGTCCTGCCCGATTTGGGTATCATAAACCAATAATGATCGCTGGAGGTTTAGGTAATATTCGTGAACACCATGTCGAAAAAGACCGAATCGAAAGCGGTGCCAAAATTGTCGTTTTAGGCGGTCCGGCAATGTTGATTGGTTTAGGTGGCGGTGCTGCATCCAGTGTGGCCAGTGGTCATAGCGATGAAGATCTGGACTTTGCTTCAGTGCAACGTGGCAACCCTGAAATGCAGCGCCGTTGTCAGGAAGTCATCGATACTTGTTGGGCTATGGGAGAAAACAATCCCATTGTTTCAATACATGATGTCGGTGCCGGGGGGTTATCCAATGCGGTCCCTGAATTGGTGCATGATGCGGGTTTGGGCGGTGAATTTGAATTACGCCGGGTTCTTAATGATGAGCCTGGCATGTCGCCGATGGAAATCTGGTGCAATGAAGCACAGGAACGCTATGTGTTAGCCATCAGCCCGATGAGGCTGGACGATTTCGTGTCGATATGTAAACGTGAACGCTGTTTATATTGTGTTATTGGTGATGCTACGGAAAAGCATCAACTGAAGTTAAAAGATAAGTTGTTAAACAATCCAGCCGGCCACCCGATTGATATCGAGATGGGAGTATTATTCGGTAATCCACCAAAAATGCATCGTGATGTTAACAGGGTTTCGAATGACCAACTGCAAATAGATTTGAATTCGATTGACATCAATGATGCAGTCAATCGATTGCTAAACTTGCCAACGATTGCAGATAAAACGTTTTTAATCACTATCGGTGATCGTAGTGTTACTGGGATGATTTCTCGCGATCAAATGGTTGGCCCTTGGCAAGTTCCTGTTGCCGATGTCGCAGTGACTGCAAGCACTTTTGACAGTTACCATGGAGAGGCAATGACCATGGGTGAACGCACGCCGTTGGCAATATCGAATCCAGCTGCCAGCAGTCGTATAGCGATCGGGGAAATGCTAACGAATATTGCAGCTGCGCCCATTGAAAAGATAGAAAACATTAAACTTTCTGCTAATTGGATGGCCGCTGCCGGTTTTAAAGGTCAGGATGCTGCGCTTTATGATGCAGTCAAAGCGGTGGGTATGGAATTGTGTCCGCAGCTCGGTGTGTCTATACCGGTTGGTAAAGACTCAATGTCTATGCGAACGGTTTGGCAAGAAGGCGAACAGGAATTGACAGTTGCATCGCCTGTTTCCCTTATCGTCACAGGATTTGCGCCAGTAACAGATATAAGGAAAACACTGACTCCTGTTTTAACTGATAAAGAAAATACTCAGTTATTGTTGATTGATTTAGGCCAGGGTTTAAACCGCTTGGGTGGAAGTTGTCTTGCGCAGGTGTATAACGTCACAGGTGATGTGACACCTGATGTTGATGACGCCAAAGTTTTGAAAGGTTTTTTTGACGCCATCCAAGAGCTAAATGCACAAAAATTAATTCACGCCTATCATGATCGTTCAGATGGCGGGTTATTTGTAACGCTGGTCGAAATGGCCTTTGCATCACGTTGCGGATTGCAAATCAGTCTGGATAATTTGGATGCTAATCCTAAAGCAACTTTGTTCAATGAAGAGCTTGGCGCTGTAATTCAGATCAATACAAATGACAGCGGTAAAGTTGAATCAGTACTTGGTGAACATGGGCTGCTTCAATGTTGCCATGAGATAGGTAAGCCAACCGGCACGAAAGAGATTTGCTTTACCCAAAACGGTGATGTCATTTTCGAGAGTGATCGTGTGCAATTACATCGCCAGTGGTCACAGACAAGTTTTAAAATGCAATCTTTGCGTGACAACCCGGAATGTGCACAACAGGAATATGACCGCTTATTGGATGAATCGGACTCAGGTCTTTACAGTAATTTAAGTTTTGACGTTAGAGAAGATATTGCTGCACCGTATATTCAGTCTGGCGTGAGACCCAGGGTTGCTATTCTCAGGGAGCAAGGTGTAAATAGTCAAACTGAAATGGCGGCAGCATTTGATCGAGCCGGTTTTGCTTCTATTGATGTTCATATGAGTGATTTAGTTGATAATAAGCAATCACTTGATTCTTTTATCGGTATGGTTGCCTGTGGTGGTTTTTCGTTTGGTGATGTTTTAGGTGCAGGCCAGGGCTGGGCCAAGTCGATTTTATTTAACGCCAAATTAAAAGATCAGTTTACAGAATTTTTCCATCAAGCGGATAAGTTCAGCTTGGGGGTTTGCAATGGTTGCCAGATGATGTCGGGAGTTAAAACCCTAATCCCGGGTGCAGAATTATGGCCGGAATTTGTGCGCAATAAATCCGAACAATACGAAGCTCGCCAAATCATGGTGAGAATAGAATCGACATCGTCGCTGTTCTTTGATCAAATGGATGGTAGCGAGTTTCCGGTGGTTGTGGCCCATGGGGAAGGGCAGGCGTTATTTGAGAATGATGAGCAACGAAAATCTGCGGATTCTTTGGTCGCTGCCAGATTCATTGACAATGCCGGGCAGGTGAGCGAAACATATCCTTATAACCCGAATGGTTCTATTGCTGGTATGACCGCAGTGACCAGCAAAGACGGTCGCGCCACAATTTTGATGCCTCATCCGGAAAGAGTTTTTCGCTCTGTCACAAATTCATGGCGATCTGATCAATGGGGAGAGGACAGCCCCTGGATGCGTATTTTCCGAAATGCACGTCGCTGGGTGGATTAATTTTCGGGTTACATGATTGTCAAGTAATCTGCAGGGTGCTTTATGGATTGTAGCCTCATGTTTTGGTGCAACTGTCATGAGTCTGGGTCTCAAAGGTCTGGCCGGAGAAATTCACTCAACTCAAATAGTGGTGGTACGCTGCCTGGTTGGGCTTTTGTTGATATTTCCGCTCTTATACAAGGAAGGCTTTTGTAAACTTAAAAGCCCACAATTAAAATTGCATGTAATTCGTGGATTTTGTGCAGCAGTGGCTATAAATCTCGGTTTTTACAGTCTGACAATATTGCCTTTGGCGACTGCAACGGTACTTTTTTTTACAGCTCCGTTATTCGTCACCATTTTTGCGATTCCACTACTCAAAGAAAAAGTTGGCTGGCGGCGTTTATTAGCAACATTGGTCGGTTTCATAGGAACAATTATCGTTATCAACCCAGATCCGCAAGGCTTTGACAAACGATTACTAATTCCTGTGCTGAGTTCGGTGTTTTTCGCTGTTTCTTTAATCTTAAACAAACAGCTTTCTAAAACAGATTCACCAGCCGTGATGATGTTTTATATCTTTTTTATAGTCATTATTCTTAGCTTTCCACTGGCAATTTTTAACTGGACTTGGCCGACTGCAGGTCAATGGCAGATATTAATTTTTGTTGTAGCTTTATTTGCCACTTCGAGAACTTATTTTGATATTAAAGCGTATTCGGCGGGGGAAGCCAGTTTTGTTGCACCGTTCCAATACTTGCGAATATTATTTGTTGGTGTGGCAGGTTTTCTGGTGTTCTCAGAAGTACCGACGTTTAATGTATTGCTTGGTGCGCTAGTCATTATTTCCAGTACTTTATATATCGCTCAACGAGAATACCGTCTGAAACGCAAAGTCAGCAGGCAGGCCGAACCTTATGGGTAAGGAGTGTTTGTTTTTAAATATTTTGAGCTGGCCACCTTAATTCACGAATCAATTTTGGACCCCGATAAATTAAACCTGTATAGATTTGAACTAAACTTGCGCCCGCTTGAATTTTTTCTTCTGCATTTTTGACATTATTGATTCCCCCTACGCCAATAATCGGAATTTCACCTTGCAAAATATCTGCTAAAGAAAGAATAACCCTAGTCGAGGTTTGTCTGACTGGGGGGCCGCTCAGGCCCCCGGATTCTTTGGCCAGTGGATGGTTATCCAGCATATCGCGTTGGATAGTTGTATTGGTAGCAATAATGCCGTCGATTTTATGCGCCAAGCATGATTTGGCGATATCGCGGATTTCTTTTGTGTCCAGATCAGGGGCAATTTTTATTACTAGTGGTGTGTATTTGCCATGTTGATCAGATAATCGGATTTGTTCTTGTTTAAGCATTGTCAGCAGTTGCTCGAAGTCATCACCACGTTGCAGTTCCCGAAGTTGCTTGGTGTTGGGGGATGAAAGATTGATCGTCAAGTAATCGGCTAGCATGTAGGTTCGCTGCATACCCGTGATGTAATCATCGGTTGCATTTTCTAATGGAGTGGCGGCGTTTTTACCCAGATTAATTCCAACGATAGAATCAGTTTGGTGTCTTATAAAATTCTTAACAAATTTGTCAAGACCGATACTATTAAAACCCATACGATTGATGATGGCCTCATATTCCGGTAATCGAAATAATCTGGGTTTGTCTTTGCCTGGTTGCGGAAGTGGTGTGACTGTGCCGGTTTCGATAAACCCAAATCCCATTGCTGAAAATGCATTAATGCATTGTGCATGTTTGTCTAGACCTGCAGCTAGACCAATTCGATTGGGAAAATTCAAACCCATGACAGTTATCGGGTCTGAAATCAAACCATGCTGGCAAGATTTTTCAATCAGGTTGCATATTGTGCTGCTTCGACTGGCAATGCTTAATGTTTTTATTGCTAAATCATGGCTAAGTTCGGCATCAAGCTTGAACAGCAATGGACGCAACTTTTCGTACATCAAAACGTCTTTCCAGGCTTTAAAGTGCGCCACTGGCCTAATGGTAAATTTCCCAATTTAACCTTGCCAATACGTACTCTCTGTAACTTTAGAATCTGCAGATCGACCAATTCACACATACGTCGGATTTGCCGTTTGCGGCCTTCTGTCAAAATAAATTTTAATTGATCTAAGTTTAAACGGGTGACTTTGGCCGGTTTTAGCTTTTTCCCATCCAATGAAAGGCCGTGACAAAGTAAATTTAACTTGGCTTTGTCACAATCACCTTTGAATCGCACCAGATATTCCTTTTCGATATCCGAGTCAGGTTTGATCAGTTTGCGCGCAACACGGCCGTCCTGAGTAAGTACCAGCAATCCTTCAGAGTCGATATCCAATCGCCCGGCTGGTGCCAGTGCTTCAAGATTTGAGTTTGCAAAAAAAAGCTTTGGTGGTTTATGGATACAATTTTTCGCTGTGATTAATGATACGGCTGGTTTATAACCTTTTTCAGGAATGCCTGAAACATAGCCCACTGGTTTGTTTAGTATTACCGTTAACTTTTCTTGCTGAGTTTTTCTGGCCTGATCTAGTAATGAAACATGCTGATTTTCATTAACCTTAGTACCGAGCTGATTAATTATTTTTCCATCCACTTTGACCCAGCCCTGGCTGATATAAAAATCAGCCTCACGTCGGGAGCACAGTCCCTTTTGAGCCATCAGTTTAGAGAGTCTTAGCTCAGGCATAAAAATTAAACAGTACTTGTCCAGGATACCGGATCGATGTCCGGCACATGCTTGTTCTGGGATCACCTAATAATCGCGATATGTTAAAAAGATCCCGCAACGAGTGCGGGATACAAGAAATAATTTCATCTATGTCGTATAGTTTAGTCACTTTTAGCTAGCTTTTCCGCCAGACCAATATAAGTAGATGGAGTCATGGATTTCAAGTTGGATTTTTCATCTTCAGGTAGTTCCAGTGAATCTATAAAATCGCTTAGTGTGGCTTGATTAATTTCAGCGTTACCACGTGTTAGTGCTTTGAGTTTTTCATAGGGTTCAGGGATGTTGTGTTTACGCATGACGGTTTGGATTGCCTCGGCCAACACTTCCCAACTTTGTTCTAAGTCAGCAGCAAGAGCATTCGGGTTTAACTCTAATTTATTCAGGCCTTTGTTGATTGATTCATAGGCCAGGAGACTGTAGCCGAATCCAACGCCCATATTCCTTAAAACCGTTGAATCGGTCAAATCACGCTGCCAACGGCTAATCGGTAATTTGCTGGCTAGGTGATGCAATATTGCATTTGCCAAACCAAGATTGCCTTCGGAATTTTCGAAATCGATTGGGTTGACTTTGTGCGGCATCGTAGAAGAGCCTACTTCACCCGCGATGACTTTTTGTTTGAAATAACCCAGTGAAATATAACCCCAGATATCACGATTCAAATCAATCAACACGTTATTGAATCTTTCCAAGGCGTTGAATAACTCAGCAATGTAATCGTGCGGTTCGATTTGAGTAGTATGCGAGTTCCATTCAAGTCCAAGTGATTCCACAAACTGTCTAGAAAACTCAGGCCAGTTAACATCCGAATAGGCAGCCATATGCGCATTATAGTTGCCCACCGCGCCGTTTATTTTGCCCAGACAAGTTACAGATTTAAATTGCTCTAATTGTCTATTCAACCGTTGATGGACATTACGTAACTCTTTTCCCATTGTGGTTGGTGAAGCGGTCTGACCGTGAGTGCGCGATAACATTGATTGATCGGCAAACTCATGGGCAAGATTGTCCAGTTTGCCGATGATTTGTTGCATGGCCGAAGTTAGAACCTGTCGGCCATTATTTAACATTAATCCATGGGACAAGTTGTTGATGTCTTCAGAGGTGCAGGCAAAATGAATGAATTCACTGGCCTGATTTAGTTCTTTATTATCGGTGATTTTTTCTTTTAAATAATATTCTACGGCTTTGACATCATGGTTAGTTATCGATTCAGTCTGTTTGATTTTGTCAGCTTGATTTGTATCAAATTGGGCATGGATTTGATCGAGAAAATCAATTGTTTTTTGGCTAAATGGGGGTAACTGTTGAATATCCGCGTTTGCAGCCAGCGCTTTGAACCATTCGATTTCGACCAGCAAACGATAGCGGATTAGTGCGTATTCGCTAAAGAAATCACCTAAAGTAGCTACCTTGGAGTGATAGCGGCCATCAAGTGGACAGATCGCAGTTAAACTGGATAATCGGTTTGCCATGGTATCTTTGCGTATTGTGACAAGCTAAAATTCGGATCGAATATTAACATAGTTATCACTCAAGCTTTAATGTCTTCAGCCGCAACAATTCAGTATTCCCGTTTGCATGAAAATGTTATTCAGTATTTTAGAA
The DNA here is from genome assembly GCA_965215945.1 of Arenicellales bacterium. GTDB lineage: Bacteria > Pseudomonadota > Gammaproteobacteria > Arenicellales > JAHEKD01 > JAHEKD01. The sequence continues at coordinate 110,246 of CBDCFC010000046.1, forward strand.
CAGCAGGTGGAACCCGCCCTGATGTAATGCATGTAGTAGTGGATGGGGAAGACTACGTGGCCAAGGATTACAATACGACCAGCGGCTGGTTTGGGACTTTCGCTGGATCGCTTTTGGTTAAGCGTGAGATTAAAGCGCTGAAAAAACTCGAGGGAATAAAAGGTATCCCGGATTTATGCCTATGTGATAACAATAAAGTTCTGATTACATCTTATTGTCAGTCACAATCTGCTGCTAAGTTAGATCGGCCCTTGAACTGGCTTAAGTTTGAGGATGAACTCAATACGCTAATCGGGAAAATGCATAAAGCCGGAGTGGCGCATTGCGATTTAAGAGGCCCGGGGAATATTCTTATCGATGATAATGATCAACCTTATCTGGTGGACTACGTTGGTTGTATATTCAGGGCAGGACATTGGAACAAACCTTGGAATTATTTATTTGAGCAAGGCTGCAAGGCCGACTATTCGGCTGTGTTAAAACTCAAGCAAAAACTTGCACCAGAGCAACTCACAGTTAAAGAAACGGCGTTAGTTAACCAAGATTCTTCCAGGGGTTGGTTATTTCGTAAAACCAGCCGCGGTCTGCGTCGCTTTGCCCGTTGGATATTTGCGGCAGGGAAAAAATAGGTAACTCATGCTGACCGACTTGAGTCACATTACTATCGCGGTGGGCGATTTAGATGAATCTTTTGAATTCTATGTTTCGTTGTTGGGTTTCAAACCCCATGCTAAATGGAACAAGGGTGCTTACTTAACGCTAGGGCAGCTCTGGTTATGTTTGTCAGTTGATGATGTTAAACCATCACAAGATTATTCGCATATTGCATTTGAGATTTTGCAGGAAGATTTTTTGTCAGTTAAACAGAGGTTGATGGATTTTGGTGTTGTAGTTTGGAAGCAAAACAAAAGCGAAGGTGATTCGATTTATTTTCTTGATCCCGATGGTTATAAACTGGAAATCCATGTCGGTAATCTGCAAACCAGACTGAACAAAATAAAACAAAAACCTTACGGCGGATTGAAATTATTTGATTAGTAAGGGAGATAAATATGGATAAGAATAAAAATATTGAAGCAAATCTCCATGGAAACAAGGCTTGGAATTGCCAATGAGTTATGTGCTTGTTCTTCAAAAAGACTTTGACTAACTAAATTATTTACAATTAATTAGAATTAGATAATAAATCACTAAAATTACCTAAATTATTTATAAAATTTTCCTAATTAAAATTCGAGTTTGCGCTAAAGATAAAACTCAATTCCTAGTTGGTTTTAGGTATTATTATTAGATAACCACACAGGAAAATATGTCTAAGCATCCGACAATCAATCTTGAGCAGAAATACACTCAGAAACAGGGTAGGATATTCCTCAATGGCACTCAGGGCTTTAGTCAGACTGCCGATGGTGCAAATCAGGCGAGACCGTGCTGCAGGTTTGAACACCGCTGGGTTCATTTCTGGCTATCGTGGTTCTCCGTTAGGAAACTATGATCTGCAGCTCATGTCTGCAAAAAAATACCTGGATGAATACGATATCGTATTTCAGCCTGGCGTTAACGAAGACTTAGCGGCTACAGCAGTTTGGGGTTCGCAACAATTGCATTTATCTCCGAGTGCAAAATACGATGGTGTAGTGGGTATCTGGTACGGCAAGGGCCCGGGCGTGGATCGATCCGGTGATGTATTAAAACATGCCAATGCCGCGGGTTCATCCAAACATGGCGGTGTGCTTTGTCTCGCAGGTGATGACCACGGTGCTAAATCGTCGACTTTGCCACATCAGTCAGATCATGATTTCATGTCTGCGATCATTCCAATGTTGTATCCCTCCAGTATTCATGAGTTTGTAGAAATAGGATTATTAGGTATTGCCATGTCCCGCTATTCGGGTTGTTGGGTAGGCATGAAGGTGATTTCAGATACAGTTGAAACAACCGCTGCAGTCGATTTGGCTGGCGAAACACGTCAGTTTGTAATCCCCACCGATTTTGAGTTACCCGAGGATGGAGTGAATCTTCGTGCCCCGGATAATCGTTGGCTGCAAGATGAGCGGTTGCAAAATTACAAACCTTATGCCGCTTTAGCTTTTGCCAGAGCTAACAAAGTTGACGAGATCACTCTTGATTCCAATAATGCAAGACTAGGAATTGTCGCCTCCGGTAAAGCCTATGAGAATGTGCGTCAGGCATTACGAGAATTAGAAATTGATAAACAAATAGCTCAAGACCTTGGTATACGAGTCTATAAAGTACGTATGCCCTGGCCCTTGGAACCGGAGGGTATTCGCCAGTTTTCACTGGGTTTGGAAGAAGTTTTAATCGTCGAAGAACGTCGCGAAATCATTGAAAATCAGATCAAACAGCAGTTGTTTAATTGGCGTGCCGATGTACGGCCGCGAATCATCGGCAAATTCGATCATCATGACCAGCATGTTTTGTCGCTTAATGAAGAGCTGACCGTAGGCACAGTTGCGCGGGCTATTGCAGATCGGCTACTTAATTTTAAAATGGATGCTTCGCTTAAAGAAAAAATTGAAGCTAAATTAAATTGGCTTGAAGATCGCAATGAGTTTACTAAAAAACATGTTCCACCGTTAGATCGCCTACCTTATTACTGTTCCGGTTGCCCGCATAATACTTCAACCAGAGTGCCGGATGGTAGTCGTGGCATGGCCGGCATCGGTTGCCATTTTATGGTCACCTGGATGGATAGAAATACTGAAACTTTTTCGCAAATGGGTGGTGAGGGGATTAGTTGGACCGGAACGGCACCGTTCACAGATGAAAAGCATGTGTTTGTTAATCTTGGCGATGGTACATATTTTCATTCAGGTCATCTGGCGGTCAGGCAAGCTGTTTCTTCAGGAGTGAATGTCACCTATAAAATTCTCTATAACGATGCGGTTGCGATGACGGGTGGGCAGGCAGTCGACGGTGTGTTAACACCTGAGCAGGTGACACATCAACTGTATTATGAAGGGGTTAAGCCGATTTATTTGCTCAGCGAATCGCCAGAAAGTTACAAGCAAAGCGACCTGGCCGAAGGTGTGATTGTTTTACATCGCGATCATATCGATCCGGTTATGGAGCAACTTAGAGAAACGCCAGGTTGTTCTGCCATTGTTTTTGTGCAGACCTGTGCGGCTGAAAAACGCCGCAGGCGCAAACGTAAATTGCTTGAAGATCCACCTAAACGAATCATGATCAACCCGCTGGTTTGCGAAGGCTGTGGTGATTGTTCCGAGCAATCCAATTGTGTTTCAATTGAGCCTTTGGAAACGGTGTTCGGCCGTAAGCGTCAAATTAATCAGTCCAGTTGTAATAAGGATTATTCTTGTGTTAAAGGTTTTTGCCCTTCGTTTCTAACGGTCAATGGTGGGCAGTTGCGCAGCAAAGCAAGTGGGTTTGTAGCTGATCTCGATGATATACCAGAACCAAAATCCAGTATCACATTAGAGCATCCTTACAATATCGCTGTGACCGGAGTGGGTGGAACCGGTGTGCTTACAATTGGCGCATTGTTAGGTATGGCAGCGCACATAGAAGGCAAGGCCAGCATGATATTGGATATGTCCGGTCTGGCGCAAAAAGGCGGTTCGGTAATCAGTCATGTCCGAATCAGCTACCAGCCGGAAGAAATTACTTCTCCGCGAATTGTCAATGGGCGAGCCGATTTACTAATCGCTGCCGATAGTGTTGTGGCGTCTTCAAAAGACGGTATTTCACTATGTACACAGGATCATACGAAAGCTGTTGTGAATACGCATTTAACACCGGTTGCGGGTTTTATTACTAATCGTGATTTTGATTTCAAGCAAAAACTGGTGGAAGCGTCAATTAAAAAAAATGTTGTTGATGCTGGTGATTTTAAAAACTTCACCGATATTGCAGAAACAGCAATAGGTGATGCCATTGCAACCAATATTTTAATGTTGGGCTATGCGCTGCAAAAAGGTTATTTGCCCGTCTCACACCAATCAATTATCCAGGCAATTGAAATCAACGGTGTCGCGGTTGAATCGAATAAAAAATCATTTAACCTGGGCAGGAAAATAGCAGACGATCCCAATGTAGTAAACCAATTACTTAAGTCCAAGCGAACGGAAAAACTTGTCGATGAAATGTCGCTGGAGGAGTTGATTGAACATCGAAGTCAATTCTTAATCGATTATCAAAATAGCCGTTTATCAAAAAAATATTTGCAACTTGTCGATGCGGTAAAACTTAAAGTAGAAAAAGATGGTTTGGATTCTGCACTTGTCCGGGCAGTTGCTGAAAATTATGCAAAGCTACTCGCCTATAAAGACGAATATGAAGTGGCGCGACTTTATACAAATGGTGATTTTGAAAAACAGTTGCATGAACATTTTGAAGGAGATTTTGAAATTAAATTTAATCTGGCGCCGCCGATATTTCCGGGTAAGGAACCAAACGGCCGACCTAAAAAACGAGAGTTTAATTCGTGGATGTTGAAGTCATTTGGTTTGCTAGCCAAGCTAAAGGGATTGCGGGCAACACCGTTCGATATATTCGGTTATCACAAAGACCGAAAAGCTGAGAGACAACTCATCAAAGACTATGAGTTGTTAGTCAGTGATGTTCTGTCCAATTTAAATCAAACCAATCAAACTATAGCGGTAGATTTATTATCGGTTCCCAAAGACATTCGAGGGTTCGGTCCGGTTAAAGCCGAATCAATTGAAAAAGCCAGGCAATGCGAAAAACAACTGCGAGAAAAATTCAATTCTCCACCTGCGCCAGTTCAGGATCAAGACATTGCAGCTTAGTTTTTATTCAGTACACATTGTTGCATTGAAGACCATCACTAATGTATAACTCAAGCCCATTATCCTTTGAATAGGTTTTCGGGTCGACCTTTGTAGCCGCTGTTTTCTATGACCAGGGTTTGGCCTGAGCGTTCATTAGTTGGACTGTCATCGCCAACTTTTCCACCCACAGTGGTTACATAAATTAAATCTAATTCTGGGCCACCAAACATCACACTTGAAACTATTTGCCCAGGGATAGATATTTTAGTGTCGCCTTTCCCTTCCGGTGATAATCGCAGAATGCATTCATCTGTCCACTGTGCACTCCAGATATAACCTTGCTGGTCGACTGTAGCGCCATCAGGATTACAGTTTGTCATTACGGAATTGCTATTTGTAATTCCTTTTTGTAAGTCATAATCAAACACTTCAATCTCACCATCATTTCTTCCGGTTAGATAAATTTTTTCTCCATCTGGACTAAAGCATGGGCCGTTAAAACAGGTAAATCCATCAAGTAGTTTAGTAACTTCAAGGTCAGCAGAAAGTCTATACATGGCACAATTTACCTCGCCGTGATGATCGATATTCATGGCCCCGGCAATAAAGTTTCCGAATGGATCGACTTTGCCGTCATTAAATCGAATACCTGACTGGCCGGCTAGAGGTTCAACAATTAATTCGGTATTTCCTGAATCTGGGTCGAAGTGATAAAAACCTGTATCCATGGCAAGAATTAATCCAACCGACTCGCGAACAGCCAGGCTGCCCACAGTTTGACCTGGCAGCTTCCAGCTATGAGTTTGCCCGGTATGAAATTCATATTGGTAAAGTGCAGGTCCAAGACTGTCGACCCACCATAGCTGCTCTCTAGACCAATCCCAAAGCGGACCTTCACCCAAGTGGCACTTGTGATTGCTGATAGCTGAAATATTTATCAAATCGAGAAGCTAAGGTTCTTTGGGCAGTCTTCCCATTAAATAAAATTCGTCATTGGCACGCATGTTGGTCATATTAGCCATGCGATTGGATAGAGCAAAGAATGCTGCTATTGCACCAATGTCCCAAATATCTTCGTCAGTAAATCCATGTTTAAGTAATATTTCATAATCCGTTTCATTGATTTCTTCTGCGGCTTGTGAAACCTTTACTGCGAAGTCCAGCATGGCTTTTTGCTTGGTCGTGATATCTGCTTTACGATAATTATTGGCGACTTGATCGGCAATCAAGGGATTTTTTTCACGAATCCGTAGAATTGCACCATGTGCAACCACGCAATAATTGCATTGATTAATACCGGACGTGGCAACTACAATCATTTCACGTTCGCCCTTGCTTAAACCCGAATCTTTTTCCATCAAGGCATCGTGGTAATCGAAAAAAGCCCGGAATTCATCGGGGCGATGGGCCAGGGCAAGGAATACGTTTGGAATAAACCCCGCTTTTTCCTGCACCGCCAAAATACGATTTTTAATATCGTCCGGAAGGTTATTAATATCTGGAACGGGATAACGGCTGATTGGTTTATCTGACATGAGTACAAAAATATATTGACCTTTATTTAGTGAGTTTAAAGTTTTTACAGACTCTGTCATCCTGAATCTTGTCCCCGCGTAGGCGGGGATCTCCTGACGACTCTTTGGGCGTTAATAAAAGACTGTTTCTGTTCAACACAACTCAATCGCCATGGCTGTTGCTTCACCACCGCCAATACATAACGAAGCGATGCCGCGTTTTAATGAATATTCTTTGAGCGCATGGATGAGTGTGACTAGAATCCGTGCCCCGGAGGCACCGATAGGATGTCCTAAGGCACAAGCACCACCGTGCACATTGACTTTTTCTGCTGCAAGATTTAACTCTTTCATGGCGGCCATGGTAACTACCGCAAAAGCTTCATTGATCTCATATAAATCAACACTATCTGATTTCCAGTTGAGTTGACCCAGTAATTTTTGAATGGCGAAAACGGGTGCGGTAGTAAACCAGCTGGGCTCAGCTGCGTACGTCGTATGTCCCAGAATGATTGCGATAGGACTTATTCCCATTTCTTCTGCACAGGAAGCACGCATTAAAACCAGTGCGGCGGCGCCATCTGATATTGAGCTGGCATTTGCAGCGGTCACCGTTCCGTCTTTTCTAAATGCTGGCCTTAAATTTGGTATTTTTTCTATGTTGGCGTTAAATGGTTGTTCGTCTGCGTCTATGGTTTTTTCGCCTGTGCGATCATTAACAGTAACTGGTGCTATTTCTTTTTTGAAAGTTCCGTCTTCAGTGGCTTTGATTGCTCGTTTTAGTGAACGAATCGCAAATTCATCCTGCTGCTGTCTGGAAAAGCTGTATTTATCAGCACATTGCTCAGCAAATGCGCCCATCAGTTTGCCTTTATCATAAGCATCTTCAAGACCATCTAAAAACATGTGGTCGATAACTTGTTCATGACCCAATCGTAATCCAGAGCGAACTTTGGGTAGCAAATAGGGTGCATTGCTCATACTCTCCATACCGCCAGCGAGCATGATTTTATTTGTTCCTATGGTTAATAAATCATGTGCCAACATGATAGCCTTCATACCTGAACCACATACCTTGTTGATGGTCATGCAACCGGTAGATAACGGCAAACACGCAGCCAAAACCGCTTGCCTGGCAGGAGCCTGTCCTAGTCCTGCTGGAAGGACATTGCCAATAATGGCTTCATCAAATAATTCAATATCAACTCTAGACTGTTTTACAGCAGCTTTAATCGCTACAGCGCCTAACACAGGTGCGGCTAAAGTCGATAAACAACCCTGAAAACTGCCCATAGGAGTACGTGCTGCTGAAATAATTACAATGGGATCAGTCATGGATCTTTTAGTGGATATTGGGTAAAAAAGAATATATGACGTTTACGCAAAGGTCAACCTTGTCTTAAAATCTATCTCGAAAGTATTGATGACACAAAAATAATGATGAATCTAAAACAAGTCCGTGAATTTTTAAAACATGAATTTCCGCAAAATACCGCCACGGTCGATAGTGTAGGCAAAGGCAAGGCCGTTATTCATCAGAAAATTGATTACCAACACTTGCGTCCTGGAGATACTGTTTCAGGCCCGACTCTGATGACGGTTGCCGATTGTGCCATTTATGTCGCAATTCAGGGTGTTATTGGACCTGAACCGCTGGCAGTAACCACTAGCTTAAATATTAACTTTTTACGCAAACCGTTGGCTGGCAAAAATATAATCGGCAAAGCTGAGTTAATTAAAGTCGGTAAACGTTTAATTATTGGAGAAGTAAGGCTATTTTCTGAAGGACTTGATGAGCCAGTGGCTTTTGTGACAGCGACTTATTCTGTACCGCCAAAATAACATGAAAAGTATTTAAACTTACTAAATGCATAGCTCTGAAGTAAAATAACTCCCTGGGGGAAATTATTTTTCTTCTACACAGAGCAACGATTAAGGAGATATACATTACAGATGCAACCATAAGTTCATCTACAGACGCTGAGTCAAAGCTAGATACTTTCCCGCGTTTATTAATTCACCATGCTCAAGTTCGTTCAGATCGAACCGCAATTCGTGAGAAAAATCTGGGTATTTGGCAAAGTTGGGGTTGGGCTCAAATGCGCGATGAAATTTTTGCATTTGCCAACGGTCTGGCCAGCATGGGCTTTAAACGTGATGATAAGCTTGCGATTATAGGCAGTAATCGCCCGCAACTTTATTGGGGCATGACTGCCGCTCAATGCCTGGGTGGTATTCCAGTGCCGGTCTATCAGGATTCCGTGGCAGAAGAGATGGCCTATGTGCTCAACCACGCTGAAGTCAGTTTTGTGTTGGTTGAAGATCAAGAGCAAGTTGACAAGGTTTTGGAAGTCCAAGATCAGTGTTCAGACATCAAGACCGTCATCTATGATGACCCTCGTGGTTTGCGAGACTATGATCATCAACACTTACATGAATTTACATACGTTCAGGAATCAGGCAGGTCCTTTGCCGAGAAGAATCCTGATTTTTTGCTAAATGAAATCAACTCATGCAAAGGCAGCGATGTTTCAATTTTTCTTTATACTTCCGGCACTACCGGAAAACCCAAAGGAGTCGTATTAACCAATAACAATATAATTATCACTGCTAGAAATAGCGCTTTGATGGACGGACTTAATGATCGAGATGAAACATTGGCTTATCTGCCTATGGCCTGGGTAGGCGATAATATTTTCTCTTATGGCCAAGCTTATGCGGTTGGGTTTTGTATTAATTGTCCGGAAAATGAACACACAGTGGCAACTGATTTGCGTGAGATTGGACCCACTTTTTACTTCGCCCCGCCAAGGGTATTTGAAGGCTTGCTGACCAATGTCATGATTCGTATGGAAGATGCGAGTAAATTCAAACAAAAATTATTCGATTACTTCATGAAGGTTGCCAACAAAACCGGCGTGAAAATTTTGAATAAAGAATCAGTGTCTTTTGCTGATCGATTGCTATACAAACTCGGTGAGCTAATGGTTTACGGCCCATTGAAAAACACAATGGGATTTAACCGGATTCGTGTAGCCTACACGGCAGGTGAAGCGATTGGCCCGGAGATTTTTGATTTCTTCCGCTCACTGGGCATTAACATCAAACAATTATATGGACAGACTGAGGCTGCGGTATTTATCACTGCCCAGCCTGATGGCGAGGTCTATGCCGATACGGTGGGTAAACCATCACCGCAAGTGGAAGTCAAAATCACCGATGACGGTGAAGTGATTTATCGTGGACCCGGTGTTTTCCAAAGCTATTACAAAAATCCTGAAGCAACTAAAGAAACCAAAGACGAGCATGGTTGGGTGAGGACGGGTGATGCAGGTTATTTTGATGATCAAGGCCATCTGAAAATAATTGACCGGCTCAAGGATGTTGGCAAACTGAATGATGGTCAGCTATTTGCGCCCAAGTACATTGAGAATAAACTGAAATTTTTTCCGCAGATAAAAGAAGCCGTGACATTCGGTCATGAGAAAGATTTTGTTACTGCGATGATTAATATCGACCTGGATGCAGTTGGCAATTGGGCAGAACGGAACAATATTCCTTATTCAAGTTATCAGGAATTGGCGGCTCATCCCGAAGTTTTCAATATGATGTTGAAAAATATTGAGCAGGTTAATCAGGATTTATCTGCCGATGAACATTTATCGCAGTCGCAGGTTAAACGATTTGTGATATTGCATAAAGAACTTGATGCCGATGATGGTGAGCTGACCCGCACGAGAAAAGTCAGGCGGCGAATCATTTCAGAAAAATATGCGGATATTGTCGAGTCACTTTATTCTAATAAAAATCATTGCCACGTGAAAACTGAAGTCACATTTGAAGATGGCCGAAAAGGTTTTATCGAAGCTGATCTTGAAATCAAAGATGTTGAAACCTATGAGCCGTTGAGGAAGGCCAGTTAGTGAACAACGAACGAACATTTGGCGATGTGCTATTAGAAGTCAAGAATATTTCGTTGGCATTTGGAGGTGTAAAAGCACTCACGGATATCAGTTTTGATGTGCTCAAAGGTGAGATCAGAGCCATTATAGGCCCCAACGGTGCAGGTAAAAGTTCCATGTTGAATGTCATTAACGGCTTTTATCATCCGCAGCAAGGTGAAATTTGGTTTAACGGACAGAAGCGGAAGAATTTAAAACCATTTCACATTGCACGTCAGGGGATTGCCAGAACTTTTCAAAACATTGCTTTATTTAAAGGCATGTCGACCCTGGACAATCTGATGACAGGCCGTTATATCCACATGCACAGCAATATTTTTTCACAGGCATTGTGGTGGGGAAAGGCCGAGAAGGAAGAACTGGAACACAGACAAAGAGTGGAAGAAATAATAGATTTTTTAGAAATTCAATCGATTCGAAAAACGCCGGTAGGACGCTTACCTTATGGACTGCAAAAACGTGTTGAGTTGGGCCGGGCCTTGGCGGCTGAATCAAAATTATTATTACTCGATGAACCGATGGCGGGTATGAATCTGGAAGAAAAAGAAGATATGTGCCGTTTTATTATCGATGCAAATGACCAGTTCGGAACTACAATTGCATTAATCGAGCATGATATGGGAGTAGTGATGGATTTGTCAGATCGAGTAGTCGTGCTCGACTATGGTCGCAAGCTTGCCGATGGCCCGCCTGACGAAGTCAGACAAAACCAGGATGTTATAGATGCTTATTTGGGGGTTAGTCATGCTTGAGCGTTCAAGAGTCATCGTATCCGGGATTTCGTTTTGTTCACATCTCCGTCATACCGGAAATGCTGTAAGTATTGTCCGGTATCCAACTGCTTTTACGACTGTCGGGCCTTTTCAGTCTGTACAAACTCAGAATAAAGCCCTCTGGATTCCGGATCTTAAGTCCGGCATGACGAAACTGAGGTTTCTGGAGAGATTGCATGCCTGTTGAACTGCTTAATGTCATAGAAGTGATGCTCAACGGTTTGATGGCCGGCATCATGTATTCGCTGGTTGCACTCGGTTTTGTATTGATTTTTAAAGCGTCCGGCATTTTCAATTATGCCCAGGGAGTGATGGCATTATTTGCAGCATTAACCCTGGTGGGATTCCAAACCGGTCAGGTGCCGTTTGCGCATTTAATCAACGTTATTTTTGGCTCTCATATTGAGCATTGGTCAGATGGCATGAACAGTTTTCTGGCCATTTGTTTAACCATTGTTGTTATGATCATTTTTGCTTATCTGGTAGAACGATTTTTGCTGCGGCACCTGGTTAACACCGAGCCGATTATCTTGTTCATGGCGACGATTGGTCTGGCCTATTTTATGGAAGGTCTGGGCGATTTGATGTGGGGTGCAAACATCAAGGCTCTGGATGTTGGTATCCCTTCAGGTGGTTCATTCTGGTGGGAGGATGTGACTAAAACATGGGCAGCTGAAGGCTCCAATTATTATGGCATGTATATCGATGTGCTTGATGTTTGGGCGGCAGTAATTGCGATTTTGCTGGTGGTTTCGTTAACTCTCTTTTCACAATATACCAAAACCGGCAGGGCTCTACGCGCTGTTGCCGATGACCATCAGGCGGCATTAACGCTCGGAATCTCCTTGCGTACCATCTGGGTGATTGTATGGTCCATTGCGGGCGTTGTCGCCTTGGTGGCGGGTATCATGTGGGGTTCAAAATCCGGTGTGCAATTCTCATTATCCTTGATCGCACTTAAAGCGTTGCCGGTATTAATTCTCGGTGGCTTTACCTCTATACCAGGCGCAATCATTGGTGGCTTAATTATTGGTGTTGGTGAAAAATTATTTGAGTACTGGATAGGTCCTTTAATTGGTGGTGCCACCGAAAACTGGTTTGCCTATGTTCTGGCGCTGGTGTTTTTAATGTTCAGGCCACAAGGTCTGTTCGGTGAAAAGATAATCGAGCGAGTCTAATCATGTTTTACCGAGAATCAGGCGACTTTAAAACTTCGTATAGAGCTGATCAGCAGACTTTCCCGATCAGCCTGGATCGCTGGGTAGTGTGGTCATTTATCGCCTTTGCCTTTCTGGTTGTGCCATTTTTAATCAATGATTATTGGGAGAAGTCTGTCTTGTTGCCGGTTCTGGTCTGGTCCATGGCGGCGTTGGGTTTAAACATTTTGACGGGCTATTGTGGCCAGGTTAGCTTGGGCACCGGTGGGTTCATGGCCGTAGGTGCTTATGCCAGTTATAAACTAACTACTGCCATGCCGGAATTAAATCTGTTTATCGTTATCATTCTTTCCGGCGGTGTTACCGCATTTGTGGGCATGATTTTTGGTTTGCCCAGCTTAAGAATTAAAGGCTTTTATTTGGCCGTGGCTACGCTGGCATCGCAATTCTTTCTGGTTTGGTTATTTAACAAGGTGCCCTGGTTTTATAATTATTCTGCATCCGGTCAAATCACAGCTCCCGAGCGAACAGTGTTTGGAGTAATTGTCAGTGGTCCTAACGCGCCGCCTTGGGCAACCTATCTTTTTTGCGTAACATTAGTGGTGATTTTTGCTGTTATTGCGCGTAACTTGACCAGAGGGCGAATCGGACGATCCTGGATGGCGATTCGAGATATGGATATTGCCGCCGAAATTATTGGTGTACCGCCCTTAACGGCAAAACTATCCGCTTTTGCCGTGAGTTCATTTTATATTGGCATTGCTGGCGCTATGTTTTTTATGATTTATCTGGGCGCGGCCGAACCGACAGAAGCATTTGGTATCGATAAATCATTTCTGGTTTTGTTTATGATTATTATTGGTGGTCTGGGATCAATTCTCGGCTCTTTTATCGGCGCAACGTTTCTGATTTTATTGCCGGTATTATTAAAAAATATTTTAGTGGGAGGCTTTGGTTGGCCCACTGATTTGGTAGCCCACTTGATCTTGATGATTATCGGTGGGCTGATCATGTTTTTCTTGATTGTGGAACCCCATGGCCTAACCCAGCTATGGCGGATCACAAAAGAGAAGCTACGACTATGGCCGTTTCCTCATTGAGGCGGTCTTTAACCGTGTTGTTTTATACAGCACATAAATATCTTGGAGGTAATATGAGATATATAAAACTTCTATTAAGCGCTAGTATTGCGGCAATTTTTCTAACGATGTCCAGCATTGCTACAGCCGAATTAGTATTTCCATCATTAAGTTATCGAACAGGACCCTATGCACCTAACGGCATACAGTTTGCTGATGGCTATGAGGATTACTTTACTTTGCTTAATGAGCGTGATGGAGGCATTGGCGGTGAGCCAGTTAAGGTCATCGAGTGCGAAACTGGCTATAACACTGAGAAAGGTGTTGAGTGTTACGAATCAACCAAAGGCCAGGGTGCTTTAGTTTATCAACCTTTATCTACTGGTATCACTTATCAGCTTATACCAAAAGTAACTGCAGACGATATTCCATTGCATTCTATGGGCTATGGACGTACTTCAGCGGCTAATGGCAAAGTGTTTAGCCATGTGTTCAATTACCCGGGCACTTACTGGGATGCCGCTTCTATCATTATCAAGCATATTCTTGATCAGGAAGGTGGTGACTTAAGCGGTAAAAAAATAGCTCTGGTTTATCACAACTCGGCTTATGGTAAAGAGCCCATTAGAACGCTCGAAGAGCTCTCAAAAAAGCATGGTTATGAACTGGTTTTGCTGGCAGTTGATCATCCAGGGCAGGAGCAAAAGTCACAATGGTTGCAAATCAGGCGTGATCGCCCTGATTATGTGATGATGTGGGGTTGGGGCGTGATGAATCAGGTCGCCATACAGGAAGCTGCAAATATCCGTTTCCCGATGGATAAGTTCATTGGCGTATGGTGGTCAGCATCTGAAAATGATGTGTTACCAGCAGGCGAATCGGCTAATGGTTATAAAGCAATCGCTATGCATGGAGTGGGTGATGACTTTCCAATTTATGATGACTTGAGAAAGCACGTACTGGATGCAGGCAAAGCGGCTGGTGATGGCTCTAATCTTGGCACAGTGCTTTATAACAGAGGCATGTATGCGGCCATGTTAGCCGCAGAAGCTGCTAAAACAGCTCAAGAAATTCACAGCACTCAGGCTTTAACTCCTGCACAAATGCGAGATGGTATGGAAGCACTAAAAATCGATCAAGCCAGAATGGCAGAGTTAGGGTTGCCAAACTTCGGACCCGAGATAAATGTGACTTGTGAAAATCACGGTGGCCCCGGTTTAGGTGCTATCCAACAATGGGACGCAGCAGCCAAGTCGTGGTCATTGATCACTGACTTCGTCGAAGCAGATCGAGAAGTTGTTGACGCGTTGATTGTGGAAGATTCGGATGCCTTTGCTGCTGAAAATAATATTACACCACGTGATTGCGGGTAAACATGACCACAAGGTCGTCATTGTGGACTTTAGATCCGCAATCCAACGGCTTTTCTTACTACTAAGTGGATTCAGTGGATATTAATCTCTTTAAGATGCACGTTGAAACGAGCATGAGTTTAGTTCACAGTGGTTTCAGGTCTGACAAGTTTTTACACCTGTCCAAGCCCGTTTTAGCATACATTTTGAATCGAAGTACTGGACTTTGAAATTACTGAGTAATAAGAGATGCCGATGGATACCGGATATCTGCTTTGCAGATTCCGGTATGACGGCCATATAAGTTTATGATGCAAGAAACACAACCTAATGTACTCAGCATTAAAAATATCGAGGTCATTTATGACCATGTTATTCTGGTGCTTAAAGGCGTTTCATTGGAAGTGCCTGAGGGTAGTATTGTTGCTTTGTTAGGCGCCAATGGTGCTGGTAAGACGACAACAATCAAGTCGGTTTCTAATATTCTGGGAACTGAGCGTGGTGAAGTGACTAAGGGCTCGATTGAATTTATGGGCGAACATGTCGAGAACCTGTTGCCGTCTGATCTGGTTAATCGAGGTGTTGTGCAGGTCATGGAAGGGCGGCATTGTTTTGAGCATTTAACAGTTGAAGATAATTTGCTGACAGGCGCCTATA
Organism: Arenicellales bacterium; assembly: GCA_965215945.1. Lineage (GTDB taxonomy): Bacteria > Pseudomonadota > Gammaproteobacteria > Arenicellales > JAHEKD01 > JAHEKD01. The sequence continues at coordinate 125,512 of CBDCFC010000046.1, forward strand.
TTCGTAAGGATGGCCGCCAAGCGGTTGCAGATGACCTTGAGAAAGTTTATTCATATTTTCCACGCCTAAAAGAAAGACGCAAAAGCCAGGCTGGTTATACCTCTGGTGGTGAGCAGCAAATGATCGCTGTAGGCCGTGCATTGATGGCCAAGCCTAAAGTAATTCTGCTTGATGAGCCTTCTATGGGTTTGGCTCCACAATTGGTTGAAGAGATTTTCGAAATCGTCAAGCGGTTAAATGAAACTGAAAAAGTGACATTTTTGTTAGCTGAGCAAAACACTTCGATTGCCCTGCGTTATGCCAGTTATGGCTATATTCTTGAAAATGGACGTGTGGTAATGGATGGTGAAGCCAAAGATCTGGCCGAAAATGAGGATGTCAAAGAATTTTATCTGGGCCTCAGTGGAGGCGATAAAAAGAGCTTCCGTGATGTAAAATCTTATCGCCGACGCAAGCGTTGGTTGGCTTAGCGTTTTCTCTTGGAGTTCTTGATTATCAAAACCCCTCCTAACCTCCCCTGGAAGGGGAGGAACCGTTTCCCGCATTTATTGCGGGATCTCCTTGGACTTGCTCCTGCTTTTTTCATGGAGACCCCGGCACAAGGCCGGGGAATATACTTTCTTCTCAGAGATGGCTGGTGAGTGTAGAGCATGACCGATTACTACGACCAATTTGAAACTATGCCAGCAGCCGATCGTGATGATTTGCTGTTGGGAAAACTTGATTCTCAAATATCACATGCCAGAAACAATGCATCGTTTTATCAACAGCATTTCAGTGGCATCGACCTTGAAAAACTTGACTCATTCGACCAATTAGCTGATTTACCATTAACTCGAAAAACAGAGTTACAGCAAGAACAGACAGCTAATCCGCCATTTGGTGGATTAACCGCTTTAAAGGAAGGCCAGCTTGGTAATGTGTTCGCATCACCAGGTCCTATTTATGAACCCAGTACTAAGCGAGAAGATTACTGGCGTTTTGCCCGTACACTCTATGCTGCAGGATTCAGGCATGGTGATTTAGCTATAAATTGCTTCTCTTATCATTTAAGCCCGGCAGGGGCGATGGGTGAAACAGGTTGCCATACCTTAGGTTGCGCAGTGATTCCAGCCGGTGTTGGGCAGACTGAATTGCAGATACAAACCATCAACGACTTGAAACCTAATGCCTATGTTGGCACGCCATCATTTTTAAAGATTCTTCTTGAAAAAGCTGGCGAATTAAATGCAGATGTAAGTAGCATTAAGAAATCTTTAGTTTCGGGTGAAGCTTTTCCGCCATCAGTAAGAACCTTCTTTGAAGAAAATGAGATTAGTTCAATGCAATGCTATGCCACCGCTGATTTGGGGTTAATTGCTTATGAGTCTTCTGCCCAATCCGGGTTAATTATTGATGAGGGCGTTTACCTGGAAATTGTTCGCCCCGGGACGGGCGATCGGGTTGTTGATGGTGAAGTGGGTGAAGTTGTTGTTACAACCTTGAACCCTGATTATCCATTAATTCGTTTTGCTACTGGAGATTTATCAGCGATCTTGACTGGAGAAAGTCCCTGCGGTCGCACTAATCGACGAATTGAAGGCTGGATGGGTCGGGCAGACCAAACAGCAAAAGTGCGTGGCATGTTTGTTCGCCCCGAGTTGATCGATAAAATCGTCAAAAGACATGCAGAATTGAGGCGGGCCAGGCTGGTTATCGACTGGGTTGACCAAACCGATCAAATGACGCTGTATTGTGAGACTGATCAACCTGGCGATGATTTAAAGCAAAGTGTTGCAGCTAGTATTCGAGATGTCTGCAAAGTACGGGGTGAAGTTGAATTTGTCGAGTTCGATTCGCTAAAGAATGATGGTGTAGTAATAGAAGATGTTAGAAAGTACGAATAGAACATGCTTTCAACTAAATATACAATTGTCATCCTGAACTCGATTCAGGATCTCCTTAATTTGTTGACTAATCAACCTTGTCATCCCGCACCCTCCGGGCATAAAAGCATCATCGAGGGATCTTCTATAAAAGCGTCATAGAGCAGATTAATTTGAACTCTACAGATCCCTTGTCTCAATGCTCCTCAGGATGACATTGCTATGCTACTCACTGACATCCGCATTATCGATTTATCCCAATACATACCCGGGCCCTACCTGACCAGAATGTTGGCTGATTTAGGTGCACAAGTCATAAAGATCGAACCACCAGCCGGCGATCCAATGCGTAATTTCAGCAGTAATAAAACTCAGGAAATATCGCCCGCATACCGGTATTTAAACCAAGGCAAAAAAATTGTTCGGCTGAACCTGAAACATGAGCAGGGCATTAAAAAGCTCAAAGATCTACTCATAGACGCGGATATATTAATTGATGGATTTCGTCCAGGTGCCCTCAAAAGGCTGGGTTTAACCATTGAAGAATTAACAAAGCTCAATCCCAAACTTATTTATTGTGCGTTAACTGGGTTTGGCCAGACTGGTCCGTATTCTCAAAAGGCCGGACATGATTTAGGTTATTGTGCCGTTGCTGGTTTACTGAGTTCTGCCAAATCAACTCACACACCTATGATCACTTATCCGCCGCTGGCAGATCATGTTGGGGCTCTGCAGGCAAGTAATTCTATTCTTGCAGCGTTATATAACAGAACAAGAACCGGAGAAGGTGCTTTTATTGATGCCAGCCTTTATGAACCTGTACTGAGTTGGAATTACCTTGTTCAGTCAGAACATATTTCACAAGTACTTGGAGGCGATGCGGCTTATTACAATATTTATCAGACGGCAGATGGAAAGTTCATCACCTTGTCTGCGTTGGAAGAGAAATTCTGGCAGAACTTTTGTTTGGCAGTTAATAAAAAAGATTGGATTGACCGACATGCAGATAAAATTCCTCAACAGCAATTAGTCACTGAAGTGTCTGAATTATTCGCTTCTCAGGATCAGCTATACTGGAATGAATTGTTGAAAGACGTTGATTGTTGTTATGAACCTATCGTAGAGATAGAGAATATTAACTCTCATTCCCAAACGCAATTTCGAAAAACGCATGATCACTATCCAAATCTCATCAATGATCAGCTATTATCATCAGATAAAGGTTTAAATGAAATGACCAACATCGAAGATTTAGCTTGGGATTAATCAGAGGTTTACCGTATGAGCCACTTTAAAGTTAGTGACCCCAACTACAAACAGAAAGTAATCGACAGTTTTAACCGTCAGGACGTTATGAATACCATTAATGCGAAAATGGTTGATGTGCAACCTGGTTATGTTGAGATCACACTCCCTTACTCCAAGGAATTGACTCAGCAACATGATTTTATTCACGCAGGTATTGTTTCGACTGTTGTTGATAGCGCCTGTGGTTATTCAGCGTTTACATTAATGCCTGAAGACGCTGGTATTCTCACTATAGAATTTAAAGTCAACCTACTCTCTCCTGCCAAAGGTGAATGGTTTCAAGCGATCGGTAAAGTCAAAAAACCCGGGCGGATGATTACAGTATCAGAAGGTGAGATGTTTGCTTATCAAGGTGAAAGTAAAAAGTTAATTGCTACAATGGTCGGGACTTTAATGACGATTAACGATCCTAGCGGTCAAATTAAAGGATAAGATACAAAGGATTAAGATTATGAGTTGCCAATATTTTCAACATTGTGATCACGGCGCCGATACTTTTACCGTGATGATGCCAAAACTAACTTTTGGTCGAGATTGTCTGTCAGAAGCCGGTGTCCGAGCTTCGACCTGGGGAATGACACGAGTCGCTCTGTTTACCGATCAAACATTAGTTAACGGAATCTATGTTAATACGGTTTCCGAATCTCTTGCAGATGCCGGAATAGACTTCGCCATATTCAGCGACATCCGTATCGAACCTGATGATACAACTATTATTTCAGCAGCCAAGTTTATAAGTGATGGGGATTTTAATGGCGTGATTTCAGTGGGTGGGGGTTCGACAATTGACACCGCAAAGGCGGGTATGGCCTATTCGCTATATCCTACGGAGTTTTTAGATTACTTCGGCCCGCCTGTTGGGGGTGGCCAGGCGATTCCGGGCCCGTTATTGCCACACTTGGCTTGCCCCACAACTTCAGGCACAGGTTCTGAATGCACATCAGTATCGGTAATTCGAATAAATGAACTCAATTGCAAGTTTGTTATTGGCAGTCCTTATATGCTGCCCAGCGAGGCATTAGTCGATCCGGTTTGTGCAGAAACCTTACCGGCCAACATCGTCGCTTCAACCGGCTTTGATTTACTTTGCCATGCCATCGAATGCTACACCGCCAGAGCTTATACCCAATGGGATGCGATTGAAGATCCTCGTAAGCGGCCATTATTGCAGGGCGCGAACCCCTGGAGTGATATGGCTGCGTCAAAAGCATTGGATATTGTTGGTAAATACATAGAGCGCGGAGTTGCTGATGCGACAGACAGCGAGGCAAGGGATAACCTGATGTGGGGCGCAACCCTGGCGGGCATGGCTTTTGGAAATTCGGGCACGCATTTGCCTCATGCGATGTCTTATGGTGTTACGCATTTAATGTCGGATATAACAACAGGCGGCTATCAGGTTGAATCACCATTTGTTCCACATGGATTTAGCGTGGTGGTCAATGCACCCTCAATTTTTCGTTACCTGGCGGAAGGAGCGCCTGAACGCCATCTTGAAGCGGCAAACTATTTGGGTGCAGATTTGGTCGATTCAACAGCGGATGATGCGGGCGAGATCGTCGCTAGTCGTATTATCGAATTAATGAAAGGCACTTCAGCACCAAACGGTTTAAGCGGTGTCGGTTTCAGTTCAAATGATGTTAAAGCCATGGCCGCTTCATCGATTCGTCAATCCCGTGCCATCGCCAATGCACCTAAAGTCGCTAACCAAGCTGACATGGAAAGCATCTATGCTGATGCAATCAGTTATTGGTAAAACATCATAAGCGTACTTATTGACGTACGTACGTAATAGCGTACAACATAATTCTATTTGATTTGTTGTTTACAAATGACTTCCATTTCAGCTACAGAAGCACGGGCTAATTTATACCGTTTGATTGATGAGGTGAGCGAATCTCACCTACCACTTATGATTTCTGGAAAGCGAAATAAAGCGGTTCTTATCTCTGACGAGGATTGGTCAGCGATTCAGGAAACCTTATTTTTACTGTCTATTCCGGGCATGCGCGAATCTATACGCGAGGGTATGGAAACCCCGGTTGATGAATGAAGTCAGGAATTAGATTGGTGACCTGGAAAATTATATTTACAAAACAAGCACGAAAGGATGCTAAGAAGTTAGCTGCTAGTGGGCATAAGCCTAAAGCACAGAGTCTGTTGGGAATCTTGCGAGATGATCCTTTTACGAAACCACCGCCTTATGAAAAATTAGTCGGTGATCTTGAAGGTGCATACTCACGTCGAATCAATATCCAACATCGATTGGTCTATCAAGTTTTAACTGAAGAAAAAGTTATTAAAGTCCTTAAAATGTGGACGTATTATGAGTGATTAGTTCTTTAGTTTTTCAATAATTCGCTGCTCCACTTTTTTCATGTCAGCTAGAGTACGTTTTATATCTTTTTGCTTTTCTAATAGCTCTTTGCGGTGAGTCTCAATAACGTTTAGCACATATTCAAGCTGGACTTTTTTGTCGGGGGTTGAGTCATAGAGTTGGAGGGTTTCCTTGATTTCTGCAAGTGAGAAACCTAAGCGTTTGCCACGTAGTATTAACTGTAATCTGACTCTATCACGATCATTATAAATTCTTACGGTGTTTTTTCTTTCAGGAGAGAGTAGTCCCTGGTCTTCATAGAAGCGGATGGTTCGTGTAGTGACGTCAAAGTGTTTAGCGAGGTCAGAGATGGAGTAAGTGACAGTCGTTTTCATGCGACTGTCATTCCGAGCACCCATAAGGGCATAAACCTGTCGAGGAATCTCCATGAACATGCATTTGCGTTAACAAAGTAAAATCTTCGTTTGATTCTTAAAAAGTAGTAGGAAATCCTCACGTTGCTTCGCTCCCCAGGATGACAAGAGTAATCATTTTGTTTCTATTTTTCATGATTGACGTTAACGTTAAGGATAGTTAGAATTAGAGCATAAACCACACAGCTTGATTTGTCGAGTATTACACCAGTTATTGCTATGGATATGCCTGCCCAAGCATCTCAGGATGTTACTTCAAAAATTCGTTTTGTCACCGCGGCCAGTTTATTTGATGGTCACGACGCGGCTATAAATATTATGCGTCGCATTCTGCAATCGCTTGGTGCCGAAGTAATCCATTTGGGCCACAATCGGTCGGTTGCCGAAATCGTTGATGCTGCTTTACAAGAAGACGTTAATGGTATTGCCATCAGTTCTTATCAAGGTGGTCATGTCGAGTATTTGAAATATATGGTCGATATGCTTAAGGAAAAAGACGGTGAGGAGATTAGAGTTTTTGCCGGTGGTGGCGGTGTCATTATTCCGGAAGAAATCAAACTTCTCGAAGACTATGGTGTTACCCGAATTTATTCACCGGAAGATGGTTTGGACATGGGTCTTAAAGGTATGATTCAGAACACCATTGAGTTAAGCCGGTTTGTGCGAGGCTCTGACAACAACGAAATCGTTGAGAAAGTCAAATCCGGAAATCATCGGGCTTTGGCCAAATTAATTACAGCCATTGAAAACTACAGTGTTTCAAGCAATCAGTTAGTGCGAATTAATGATAATGTCGCCGGGTTGGAAAAACCGATTCCTGTTTTAGGTATTACCGGAACTGGTGGTGCCGGTAAATCTTCATTGACGGACGAAGTGATTTTACGTTTCCGCATGGGTTCTAGCGACAATCTGAAAATTGCTGTTATCGCTGTCGATCCCACCCGCCGAAAGACCGGAGGTGCACTGCTGGGTGACCGAATAAGGATGAATTCAATCAATCACCCCAATATATTTATGCGTTCCGTGGCAACACGAGATGCAGTGAGCGAAATTCCTAATAATGTGCCCGACATGATTAATGCATGTAAGTTATCTGGTGTTGACATGGTTATTTTGGAAACACCGGGCATCGGTCAAGGCGATACGGCTGTATCAGCAATGGTTGATTGCTCTTTATATGTGATGACACCAGAATTTGGTGCACAAAGTCAGCTTGAGAAAATCGATATGCTGGATTTTGCTAATGTGGTTGCGATTAACAAGTTCGATCGAAAAGGTGCTGCTGATGCTTATCGCGATGTTTGTAAACAGGTGCAGCGTAACCGTGAAGCATTCGATCAGGCGCCTGAAAAAATGCCGGTATTCGGTACGATTGCCTCACGTTTTAATGATGATGGTGTTACTGCTTTGTATCAGCAGTTGTTTGAAGAATTACGCCAACATGGATTGACATTAGATGAAAATAGTTTGCCGCTCATCGAAGCTCGTTTTTCAACTGACCAGAATGAAATAATTCCTGCTAAACGTCGACGTTACCTGGCTGAAATCTCAGATTCCGTCAAAGCTTATAAAAGCAAGGCGTTGAAGCTGGCTGATATCGCTAGGCAAAGACAACAATTGTCTGAAACTAAGTTGATGTTATCTGAATCAAATTCTGCTGAGCTGCCAGAACTGAATTCTCTAATTCAGGATAAAGAGTCGATGTTGGGAGAATCGGCGCTGATGCTTTTATCAGATTGGGATGATTTAATTGAGCGTTATACAGGTGATGAACAGGTAGTTAAAATTCGAGAAAAAGAAATCACCAACAAGTTAAAACGTGAAACTTTGTCAGGCAATCCGGTTTCACGTGTTGCTTTACCAAAATATAAAGATCACGGTGAGCAGTTGAAATGGCTGATGCTGGAAAATGTACCTGGCGAATTTCCTTATACAGCAGGTGTGTTTCCATTTAAACGCAAAGGCGAAGATCCAACCCGAATGTTTGCGGGTGAAGGCGATGCCTTTAGAACCAATAAACGCTTTAAAGCTTTATCCGAACATTCGAGTGCAAAACGATTATCAACGGCATTTGATTCGGTTACGCTTTATGGTTGTGACCCGGATGAACGGCCTGATATTTATGGCAAGGTCGGCAATTCAGGGGTTTCTATTGCGACACTTGACGATATGAAAGTGTTATACGATGGTTTTGATTTGTGTGATCCAATGACTTCGGTCTCGATGACCATAAATGGTCCGGCACCCATTATTCTGGCCATGTTTCTAAATACGGCTATTCAACAGCAAATCGATAAAGCCACACGTGAAAAAAATGCTGTGCTTACAAAAAATGAAATCACCGATATTAAAGCTAAAGCATTGACGGACGTTCGCGGCACTGTGCAGGCTGATATTTTAAAAGAAGATCAAGGTCAGAATACCTGCATTTTCTCGACGGAGTTTTCGTTGAAATTAATGGGCGATATTCAAGAATATTTTGTCCAACACCAAGTCCGTAACTTTTATTCAGTTTCCATTTCCGGTTATCATATTGCTGAAGCGGGAGCGAACCCGATTTCGCAGTTGGCATTTACCTTGGCGAATGGTTTTACTTACGTCGAAGCTTATTTAGCCAGAGGCATGGATATCGATGATTTTGCGCCAAACCTGTCGTTTTTCTTTAGCAATGGAATGTGTCCTGAATATTCTGTTATAGGCCGAGTTGCCCGTCGAATCTGGGCTGTCACCATGCGTGACAAGTATGGCGCAAATTCACGTTCGCAAAAACTCAAGTATCACATTCAAACTTCGGGAAGGTCATTGCATGCACAGGAAATGGATTTCAATGATATTCGTACGACCTTGCAGGCGCTTATCGCAGTTTATGATCATTGCAATAGTTTGCATACTAATGCTTACGATGAAGCCATTACAACACCAACTGAAGAATCGGTTCGGCGAGCGTTAGCCATTCAATTAATTATTAATAATGAATGGGGGTTGGCGATGAATGAAAACCCCAATCAGGGTAGTTTTATTATTGACGAATTAACCGAGTTGGTTGAAGAGGCGGTGCTTTTGGAGTTCGAGCGTTTGTCTGAGCGCGGTGGGGTGTTGGGGGCCATGGAGACAGGTTATCAACGTGGAAAAATTCAGGATGAGTCCATGCATTATGAGCATCGAAAACACGATGGGTCATTGCCAATAATCGGTGTGAATACCTTCTTGAATCCCGACGCTGATGATCAAGTGACCGCTATTGAATTAGCACGTTCAACTGAAGAAGAAAAGCAAAGTCAGATCGAGCGTCTTAGAGGTTTTCACCAACGCAACCAATCAGAGTCTGCAGCTGCCCTTGAGAAGGTTAAACAGGCTGCTCTGAACGGCGAAAATATCTTTGCTGAATTGATGGAGGCGGTTAAAACCTGTTCGCTTGGACAGATTTCAGATGTGCTTTACCAGGTTGGTGGGAAGTATCGGCGCAATACATAGTCTATATAAAACAGGGAGTTATAGTGAATATTAAAAGTGTTGCTGTAATAGGTGCAGGTACCATGGGCAATGGCATAGCTCAGGTATTTGCGACCTCGGGCTACGGGGTCATAATGTACGATATTTCAGATAAACAGTTAGGCTTAGGCCTCGCCACAATTGAAACCAGTCTTAATCGGTTAGTAAAAAAGGAAATAATTGACGCACAGTCTAAACCAATTACGCTAGATCGAATCGCAACCACGTCCAATATGAGCGACTTGAGCCACGTTGACCTGATCATTGAAGCGGCAACCGAAAACATTGAGATTAAGCTTAAGATTTTTAAGGAACTGGATCAAATCTGCCGTGCTGATGCAATATTAACCTCCAATACTTCTTCGATATCATTGACCAAGATTGCAGCGGCGACAAACCGAGCCGATAAAGTGATTGGTATGCACTTCATGAATCCTGTACCTTTGATGCAACTGGTAGAGATTATTCGGGCACTGCAGACCAGTGATGAAACCTATGAATTGATTCATCGACTTTCACTTGAGCTGGGCAAAACACCGGTTGAAGTCAATGACAGTCCGGGCTTCGTTTCAAATCGGATTCTGGTGCCGATGATTAATGAAGCCATATTTGCTTTATATGAAGGTATTGCCACGCCTAAAGCCATAGACGAGGTTATGAAGCTGGGTATGAATCATCCTATGGGACCGTTGACCTTGGCAGATTTGATCGGTTTGGATGTTTGCTTGTCGGTTATGAAAGTATTGCATGAAGAGTTCAGGGATTCAAAGTTTAGACCTTGTCCATTGTTAGTGAAAATGGTGGATGCGGGATATTTGGGACGCAAGACTGGGAAAGGGTTTTATGACTATTCAGAAAACTAAAATGTTGTTTAAATCTACCGGCCGTTATTCCGAATATGGTGAGGCAAGAACAAATCGTGGAATTTACCGAATCATTCCCCGTCATTCCGGAAATTGCGAAGTAATTATCCGGAATCTAACGGCTTTTCTTATTACTCAGGAGCATCCGTGGATATTAAACTCCTTAAGAAGTAGTTTGAAACGGGCATATGTTTAGATTACAGTGATATCAGGCTTGGTAAATTGATATATACCTTACAAGCCCGTTTCAGCATACATTGGTATCGAAATGCTGGCCTTTGAAATTGCTGTGTAATGAGATGTGCCGATGGATTCCCGCCTTCGTGCGCGGGAATGACGAATAGAAGAGTTAGTGCCAATTTTTGCTGTCACTTTAATAGCGGACTAAATGGAGAACAGTATGTTTAACTCAGGAATGAATTTTGCTCTCGGTGAAGAAATTGAAGCATTAAGAGATATGGTGCATCGGTTTTCACAAGAGAAAATCGCTCCGCGCGCAGAAGAAATTGATGCAACCAACACTTTTGCTGCCGACCTTTGGCCGCAACTTGGTGAACTTGGTTTGCTTGGAATTACCGCTGATCCTGACTATGGCGGATCAGGCATGGGATATTTGGCCCACGTAGTCGCCATGGAGGAAATCAGCCGGGCCTCTGCATCAATAGGATTATCATACGGCGCTCATTCAAATCTTTGTGTAAACCAAATTAATAAAAATGGAACCGATGAGCAAAAGCAAAAATATTTGCCCAGACTCTGTTCCGGTGAACACATTGGAGCGCTGGCCATGTCAGAACCAGGTTCGGGTTCTGATGTAGTGTCGATGAAATTGAGTGCGGTGAAAACAGATGTTGGTTATTTACTGAATGGTAATAAAATGTGGATCACCAATGGCCCGGATGCCAGTGTGCTCGTCGTCTATACCAAGACTGACCCGGATGCGGGTTCCAAAGGCATCACTGCATTTTTGATTGAAAAAGAGTTCGAAGGTTTTTCTACTGCTCAAAAACTCGACAAGTTGGGGATGCGTGGTTCCAACACCTGTGAGTTGGTTTTTGAGAATTGTCTGGTGCCTGAAGAAAATATTTTGGGCGAACTCGGTAAAGGTGTGAAAGTTTTAATGTCAGGCTTGGATTATGAGCGAGTAACCTTGGCCGGAGGCCCTTTGGGAATAATGCGGGCCTGTATGGATGTAGTGGTGCCTTATGTACATGAACGCAAGCAATTCGATAAACCAATTGGCACGTTTCAGTTAATGCAAGGCAAGTTAGCCGATATGTACACCACCATGAATGCCTGTAGGGCTTATGTTTATGCGGTGGCCGCAGCTTGCGACAGGGGTGAAACCACCCGCAAAGATGCTGCGGGTTGTATTCTCTATGCAGCTGAGAAAGCGACCCAGGTTGCACTGGAGGCAATCCAGGCATTGGGGGGTAGCGGGTACATCAACGAATATCCAACTGGCCGCTTGTTGCGTGATGCTAAGCTCTATGAGATCGGTGCCGGAACCAGTGAAATCAGACGAATGTTAATCGGTAGAGAGTTGTTTGAGGAATGGGCATAGATTTCAGTAAAGCTTTGCGAACTGGTCGTGACGGAATTAACCGGGAAATAAAACGGGTATTAAACAAAGATGCTTATTAAATTCATACTTCAACTTCTCGGTGAATGATGTCAAAGCAAATCCGACTTGCCTCACTCGGAATAATTTCCTGTACCTGTCTGCCCCGTGCTTGCCTGTCCCGGACCACGTTCCGGGATCTCCATGGTTTGACTCCTTCCTTTCTCACAAAGGTCCCGGCACAAGGCCGGGAAAGGATAATTATTCCTGTCATGCCAGAGGAAAGATCTGGAATGATGAATTAGGGTTAATTCAGTGTCCATAATCCAATCCACAATTTCGCCCAACTCCGATGAATTTAAAGTCAATAGTAAGGCTTTGTCCAAGGCGTTGGATCAAATCAAGCAGGCCTCGGAAAAAACTATGCTAGGGGGTGGTGAGAAAGCGGTAGAACGTCATAAGTCAAAAGGCAAAATTTTACCGCGGGAACGAGTGTCTCGGTTGCTTGATTCAGGTTCACCCTTTCTTGAAGTGGGTTTATTTGCAGCTAATGACATGTATGACAATGCTTCGCCAGCAGCAGGCATGATCTGCGGGATTGGTCGGGTCAGTGGTCAAGAGTGCATGATTGTGTGTAACGATGCCACAGTGAAAGGCGGTACTTATTACCCAATGACAGTGAAAAAACATCTGCGGGCCCAGGAAATTGCTGCTGCGAATCGATTACCCTGTGTTTATTTAGTCGACTCTGGTGGGGCCAATTTGCCAAACCAAGACGAGGTCTTTCCGGATAAAGATCATTTTGGGCGAATATTTTTTAATCAGGCTAACATGTCCGCAAAAGGTATTCCACAGATCTCGGTGGTGATGGGGTCGTGTACTGCTGGTGGTGCTTATGTGCCGGCGATGTCGGATGAAAGCATTATTGTGAAAAATCAGGGAACTATTTTTCTTGGTGGACCACCTTTAGTAAAAGCTGCTACCGGCGAAGTGGTCTCGGCAGAGGATTTGGGTGGCGCAGATGTGCATACACGTTTATCAGGTGTTTCCGATCAGATGGCAAATAATGATGCGCATGCATTAGCCTTAGCGCGGCAAGTCGTGGTGAATCTAAACCGACGAAAACCATCTGCTGTCACAATCAGTGAGACTGAAGAACCGAAATATGATCCGGCAGAAATGCTAGGTGTCATTCCGGCTGACCAGCGTAAGCCTTATGATGTACGTGAAGTAATCGCCCGAATTGTTGATGGTTCCCGGTTTGATGAATTCAAGACACGTTTTGGCTCAACGCTTGTCTGTGGATTTGCCCATTTGTATGGAATTCCTGTTGGAATTATTGCTAACAATGGGGTGTTGTTTTCAGAATCGGCATTAAAGGGTGCGCATTTTGTGCAACTTTGTTGTCAGCGAAAAATCCCCCTGGTGTTTTTGCAGAATATTACCGGCTTTATGGTCGGGCAAAAATATGAGTCTGGTGGTATTGCTAAAGATGGTGCAAAACTTGTCACTGCCGTAGCAAGCGCACAAGTGCCCAAAATCACAATGATTATTGGCAATAGTTTTGGTGCCGGTAATTATGGGATGTGTGGTCGCGCTTATGATCCCAGATTTTTATGGACTTGGCCGAACAGTCGAATTGCAGTGATGGGCGGTGAGCAAGCGGCAGGGGTCCTGGCAACTGTTAAACGAGATGCGATTGAACGCAAAGGTGATACATGGGCAGAGCAGAAGGAAAAAGATTTTAAACAGCCCATCATTGATCAATTTGAACATCAAAGTCATCCGCTCTATGCTTCGGCCAGGCTTTGGGATGATGGTGTTATTGATCCTAGAAAATCGCGAGAAGTATTGGCGTTGTCATTGTCTGCCAGTTTAAATTCACCGATTGAAGACACTCAATTCGGTGTCTTTAGGATGTAACCAAATAATGAATAGTACCTATTCATTATTTGGTCATCCCGCACCCCGATACGGGATCTCCTTAAGACTGTCTGAGTATGGAAATGATAACCATGTTCAATAAAATCCTCATTGCCAATCGAGGCGAAATAGCCTGCCGGGTTATTCGCACTGCCAAGCGAATGGGTGTTGAATGCGTGGCAGTATATTCTGAAGCAGATAAATCGGCATTACATGTCGAGCAAGCAGATGAAGCGTATTACATCGGCCCACCTCCAGTTGCTGATAGTTATTTGTCTATTAGCAAAATAATTGAAGTTGCAAAAAAAAGTGGTGCACAGGCTGTCCATCCTGGATATGGTTTTTTATCTGAAAATCCTGAATTTGTAACGGCTTGTGATAATGCCGGGTTAGTATTTATAGGTCCACCCGTCGACGCTATCCGTGCAATGGGTTTGAAAGATGCGGCCAAAGCATTGATGGAAAAATCTGGAGTGCCAGTGGTCCCTGGCTATCATAGCGATAATCAAGATCCTGAATTCCTAAAATCACAGGCTGCTTTGATTGGCTATCCAGTTTTGATTAAAGCGCGAGCGGGTGGCGGTGGTAAGGGCATGAGGTTGGTCGAATCAAAAAGTGAATTCGATCACGCACTTAGAAGTGCACAACGGGAGGCGCAATCCAGTTTTGCTGATAACCACGTTATCATCGAAAAATTTGTTTCTTCTCCACGCCATATTGAAGTTCAAATTTTTGCCGATCAACATGGTCATGCAGTGCATCTTTTTGAGCGTGATTGTTCAATGCAAAGACGCCACCAAAAAGTTATTGAAGAAGCACCGGCGCCAGGAATGTCGGATGAATTACGTAGCGCTATGGGTGAGGCTGCAGTACGAGCGGCACAAGCCGTTAATTATGTTGGCGCGGGGACAGTTGAATTTATTGTTGATTCATCGCAAGGATTACAATCCGATGGTTTTTACTTTATGGAGATGAATACACGCCTTCAAGTTGAACATCCGGTGACAGAAGCGATTACCGGACTTGACTTGGTTGAATGGCAGTTACGCGTTGCTGCCGGGGAGACATTACCAAACTCTCAGAGTGAATTAAGCATCAACGGACACGCCATCGAAGCACGAATATACGCAGAAGACACGCAAAATAACTTTTTGCCATCAACAGGTAAACTGGACTATTTATCTTTACCAGATCACAGCGTCAGGGTCGATTCTGGAATCAGAGAAGGAGACGAAATAACACCATTTTATGATCCCATGATAGCCAAAATGATTGCACATGATCAGTCCAGAGATTTAGCCTTAGGCAAATTGTTAATCGGACTGTCTCAGACACATGTCGTTGGTTGTGCAACGAATGTCAATTTTCTGAGTAAATTAACCTCTGATCAACAGTTTGTTGCTGAACAATTGGACACAGGTTTAATTGATCGAAATTTTGAAATGCTTACACAAGCACAGCCGCCCAGTGAGCGCGTCATTGCCATCGCAGCTTTGTCGGCACTAGGTTACCTAACAGAAATACGATCCAGCGATCCCTGGCAAAGTCTTGTAGGTTGGCGGCATTTTAGTGCGGCAAAACAATATGTTAACTTGGCTTGTGACCAACAAGAATTGGAAATAGTTCTGACAGCACATGCTGATCAATTACTGGAGTTACTGATAAACAATCAAACTGTTGCAGCCAGAATCGAGTCGGTTGATGGTTGCAAGGTGCGCCTTGATTTTGGTGATGAAATTGCAAAGGCAACGGTAATTAATCAAGCAAGCTCGGTTAAAATATTTTTTAATTCGACTCACTATGAATTTAGTTTGCCAAATGCAGGCGGGCAGCTTGATTCAACGGAACAATCGGGGGGGGTTATTTTGGCACCCATGCCAGGACTGATAACGGCAGTGAATGTTACAGAAGGAGCACTTGTGACTAAAGGGGATGTGTTGATTGTGATGGAGGCGATGAAGATGGAACACAGTTTAAGAGCATCATTATCCGGAATAGTGAATAAGTTAAATGTCGCGGTCTTAGATCAAGTCAAAGAAGGTGCATTGTTGATTGCTTTAGAAGAGAAAGCAAATAATGGCTGAGCACGTCAGTATCGTTGAAGTTGGCCCCAGAGACGGTCTGCAGAATGAAAAGCAGATTATAACGGTAGAAGACAAAATAAAATTAGTTGATCTGTTGTCGGATTGCGGTTTTGATACGATTGAAGTCACCAGTTTTGTCTCGCCAAAATGGGTGCCTCAATTAGCTGATGCGGGCGAGGTGATGCAAGGCATTCGACGAAAAAAAGAAGTTAGTTACGCTGTACTGACGCCAAACCTGAAAGGATATGAGTTGGCAAAATCGGCTCAGGCGAGTGAAGTGGCAATTTTTGCGGCGGCATCTGAAACATTCAGCCTGAAAAATATCAATTGTTCCATAGATGAAAGCGTTGAACGCTTTAGAGAGATCATGAAACAAGCTGCTGAAGATGCCATACCAGTAAGAGGTTATATTTCCTGTGTGGTAGATTGTCCCTATGAAGGTGCAGTTGATCCCAGTGCCGTTGCCAATGTGGTTAAAAAACTGTTTGAGCTGGGTTGTTATGAAATCTCCCTCGGCGATACCACCGGTCAGGGAACACCCAAAACCATTAGTGTCATGCTTGATGCGGTGTTGCAAATTGCTTCCTCTGACAATTACGCTGGACATTACCATGATACCAATCACAGGGCGCTCGAAAATATCGAAGCCAGTCTTGAAAAAGGCATCCGCCGATTTGATGCTGCAATCGGAGGCCTGGGAGGTTGTCCTTATGCACCAGGCGCAAAAGGTAATGTGGCGACTTGTGAAGTTGTGCAGTTGTTAAAACAAAAAGGTTACAGTACTGGGATAGACCAAGCTAAACTAAACAAGGCCTTGGATTTTGTGAATTCATTAATAAGAAGGTCGGGAGTTGCTTAAGGAGATTCCGGCTCAGGGCCGGGACAAGTATGAAAGATTTTGAAACCATTCAATTAACTGTCAAAGACAGCATTGCCCGCATTACGCTGAATCGGGCTGATAAGCACAATGCAATTAATGCACTAATGATCAGGGAGTTGAGACAAGCAGCGTCTCAAGTTGCTGATGATGACAATGTGCGGGTAGCAATATTAGCGGCGCAGGGCAAAAGTTTTTGTGCAGGCGGTGATCTTGGCTGGATGAAACAACAGGCTGGCAAGGATCGTGCGGGGAAAATCAAAGAGTCGTCTGAATTGGCAATGATGCTGCGTGATCTTGATCAACTGCCGAAACCATTAATTGCCAGAATCCAGGGGCCAGCCTATGGTGGTGGCGTTGGCATGATCTCAGTCTGTGATATTGCTATTGCCTCGACTAGCACAAGATTTGCTTTGACTGAAACTCGATTGGGTCTGATTCCGGCTACCATTGGTCCATACGTGGTTCGCCGTTTAGGTGAAGCCAATGCCAGACAAGTGTTTATGAACGGGAAGGTGTTTGATGCCAATGCGGCTTTGAAAATAGGATTGTTAACTAACGTCGTTGACGAAAAACAATTGGACCAGGTCATTCAGTTTGAAGTGGATGCATTTCTCAGTTGTGCTCCTGGTGCAGTAGCGGATGCCAAATTGTTATGTTTGGAATTGTCCAGAAACCAATCAGTTGATCAGCGTGAATATACTGCCAACAAGTTAGCGGATCGTTGGGAAACGGAGGAAGCACAACAAGGTATTGATGCGTTTTTTAATCGCGAAAAACCGCCGTGGATAAAATAGACATCAAGATTCTCAAGATTTTACAATCTCAGCCAGAACTCAACATAACTGAAATTGGCAGGCGGGTTGGATTGAGTCATACGCCATGCTGGAGGAGAAATGAAATTCCCCGCCGTAAACGGCGGGGTATCTATTTTGCTATGCAAAATTTATCCCGTGGCAAGCCACGGGGAATTTAACCCTCGCTAGCGATTAAACAAATGCAAAAGCGGGGTATCATTAAGCAGCGAACCGTAATATTGGATCCCGAAGCCTTACATCTGGATGTTTGTGTATTCTGTTTCGTAAAGCTTGAAAATCACCACGAGAAAACCTTGCTTGAATTTGAGAAAGCTGTAATCAGGTTGGAAGATGTTTTACAGTGCTATTCTATTACCGGCGACTATGACTATTGCCTGCGCGTGGTTACATCAGATATTCGCCACTACGAGAAAGTTTTAAAGCGAAAATTGATCAACTTACCCAATGTTGCCTTTGTAAATTCCAGTTTTACGCTTAGGGAAGTGAAAAATACCACGCAGTTGCCACTTGAGGAAATCTAGGCCGCGCAGTAAAAATAAATTGCAGCGGCAAGGGAATTAAGGTAAATCTGCGTTCTAAATGACAATCTTTTGTTTACCGCAGTTTCAATTTTATGAGCGATGATCTGAAAGTACTTGGCTGGCGTGAATGGGTTTCCCTCCCGGATTTGGGTATCAAACGTATTAAATGCAAGGTTGATACTGGGGCCAGAACTTCAGCACTACATACGTATTTTATTGAGCCGGATAACCGCAGGAATATTGTGCGTTTTGGCATTCACCCGATTCAAAATCGCACAGATATTGAAATTGCATGTGAAGCAAAAATTTTAGACTACCGAGAAGTTACTGATTCAGGTGGACACAAAGAGAAACGGTATGTGATCGAATCAGTAATTAAAATTGGAAAATATAAGTGGCCTATAGAGATAAATTTAGCTGGTCGCGATACAATGCGGTTTCGAATGTTGTTGGGTCGTACCGCAATTAATCATCGTTTTATTGTGGACCCAGCACGTGCATATTTGGTCGGAAAGCCAAAGCGTAAAAAGACACGAGAGAAATAGGAGACAAACTTGAGGATTGCATTATTAAGCCGGGCAAAGAACCGACTGTATTCGAATCGGCGATTAGTTGAGGCAGCAGAGCAGCGCGGCCATGAAATTGAGTATGTTCATACTTTGAATTGTTACATGGATATTGCTTCACATACGCCCAGCGTTCACTTGGCAGGACAGGAGCTACCTTTTTATGATGCTATTATCCCGCGCATTGGGGCCTCGGTGACGTTTTATGGTTGTGCAGTATTGCGGCAATTTGAAATGATGGGCAGTTATCCGCTCAATGAGTCAGTTGCCATTACACGTTCAAGAGACAAGTTACGTTCCCTGCAGATTTTGGCGCGTGCCGGAATCGGGTTGCCACTGACGGGTTTTGCACATTCAACTAAAAACACTCATGACTTGATCGACCTGGTTGGTGGTGCGCCATTGGTTGTCAAATTGCTTGAAGGTACGCATGGCAAAGGTATAGTGCTGGCAGAAACTCGCAAAGCCGCAGAAACTATTATTGAGGCTTTTCGCCAGCTCAATGCTAATTTCCTGGTGCAGGAATTTATAAAAGAGGCGGAGGGAGCAGATATTCGTGCTTTTGTGATAGGCCGAAGAGTCGTGGCGGCTATGATGCGTACTGCAGCAGAGGGGGAGTTTCGTTCTAATTTGCATCGAGGCGGCACCTCGTCCTTGATTAAACTTACACCAGAGGAGCGCTCTACAGCATTTCGATCCGCCAGGAAAATGGGTTTGAATGTAGCTGGTGTGGATATTCTGCGTTCTAACCATGGCCCGGTGGTAATGGAAGTGAATTCATCTCCTGGTCTGGAGGGAATTGAAGGGGCAACGGGCAAGGACATAGCCGGGATGATCATTGAATTTATGGAAAAAAACGCCAAGCATAAAAAAACCCGGACCCGCGGCAAGGGCTGATGAATAAACCATTTATTTTTGCTGGCAAGGAAATAAAGCCAGGGACTCATATCACCGTTGATTTACCGATACCTGAGCTCTATACCCATACACCGATAGAAATGCCCGTGCATATATTCCACGGCAAGAAACCAGGTCCGTGTTTATTTATTTGTGCAGCCTTACATGGAGATGAAATATTGGGTGTGGAGATAATTCGTCGGCTAGTCAATCAAAAAAATTTAAGACGAATACGCGGCACCTTAATCGCGATACCGGTGATTAATGTATACGGAATGATTCATTTGTCACGTTATTTGCCTGATAGAAGGGACTTGAATCGCTCATTTCCGGGCTCTGAAAAAGGTTCCTTGGCAAGTCGACTGGCTAATTTGTTAATGACGGAAGTGATTAGTAAATCGACACATGTGATTGATTTACACACAGGTACTGTTCACCGTTCTAATTTGCCCCAAATTCGCGCTAATCTTGAGGATCAAGAAACACTTGATCTGGCACATGCTTTTTCAGTGCCGGTGATGATTAACTCCAAGCTTAGAGAGGGCACTATCAGAGAAGCGGTCACCAATCTGGGTATCCCGATATTGGTCTATGAAGCCGGGGAGGCATTACGGTTGGATGAATTCAGCGTGCGTGTTGGCGTGCGTGGTATCAATAAGGTCATGTCCAAATTAGGAATGCTGCCGGCAAAAAGATCAGCCAAGAAAAAATTCAATTCACAGGTGGCCATGTCAAGTTCATGGGTTCGTGCAGTCAGTAGTGGTATCTTTTTGAATAATACAAAGCTTGGAGCTTCTGTCAAAAAAGGAGATGTACTTGGCACTGTAGCCGACCCATTTGGTCAAAAACACTCAGAAATAGAGGCCAGTCATTCGGGTATTGTCATCGGCCGAACACACTTACCCTTAATCAACGAAGGGGACGCCCTAATTCACATTGCCCGTATTGAGGAAGAAATACCTTTGGAAGAATTCGTTGACCAAGTTGACATTGAAGCCAGTCAATCCAGGAACAAAGAAAACTCCCCGGAAATTGTTTGATCCAGTAAAAAACAATTAAACTAGACCCGACATTGAAAGATTTCGTTTATTTGTTTAATTGGGCTAGCCAAGTTTTTCCAGAGGCTCGGATAGTGTTAGGCTTATTTTTTATAGATAAATCAGTGTTCAAATAACAATCAAAATAATGCAAACCATTCCGGATCAAGAAATTGTGAAAAGCTTACAGGGTGCAGGTCTTTTGAAATCTGTAGAGACTGCATCATTTGAAGCACTGGCTGGGGGCGTTTCGTCCGACATTTGGCGTGTAGAAACAGCTGAGCGAGTCTATTGCGTAAAGCGTGCACTTTCAAAGCTTAATGTGCAAGCAGATTGGTTTGCACCGGTTGAGCGAAACCTGTTTGAAGTCGCCTGGTATCAGGTAGCTAATGAGATCGTTCCCGGCTCTGCGCCACATGTTATCACTCATGATGAAATTGCTATGCTTTGCGTAATGGAGTATCTCGACTTGGATGTGTATAAGCTTTGGAAAAGTGAATTACGCGATGGGCGAGCTGACGAATCAATAGCAATGCAAGTGGGGGTGCGCCTTGGGCTTATTCATTCTGGCACTGCTGGTTATAAAACAATCAGAGCCGGTTTACCCGACGTCGATATATTTCACCCAATCAGGTTGGAGCCTTATCTTGAGGCCACGGCAGTCAATCATCCAGACCTCAAAGAACAGCTGTTTTTATTAAGCCAGCGGACTGCAGGCAAGCGCCTCACAATGATCCATGGAGATGTTAGCCCTAAAAACATATTGCTGGGTTCTAATGGCCCCGTCTTCATCGATGCAGAATGCGCCTGTATCGGAGATCCAGCTTTTGATCTGGCATTTTGTCTGAATCATTTTTTATTGAAATGCTTGTGGAAACCTGACTATCGGCAAGATTTTATTGCCTGTTTCAAGGCTATGTACTCAGGCTATTTATCACAGGTCACTTGGGAAGATTCCTTTGAGCTGGAAACACGTACGGCGAGTCTTCTGCCAGGTCTTTTCCTTGCTCGTGTGGACGGTAAATCACCTGTTGAATATATAACTGAAAAAGATGCCAAAATGAAAGTGCGGCGATGTGCACGAACATTGCTGTTCTCGCCACCCGATCGGCTAAGCGAAATATCAGACGCATGGAATAAGGAATTGCTTGCATGAGTACTGAAATTATTGCCGTTAAAGGAAGGCGAGTTTGGGATTCACGTGGAAGACCTACGGTCGAAGTCGAGGTGCATCTGGCTAATGGTGGTATGGGTCGGGCAATCGCCCCTGCCGGAGCATCAACTGGAAGTGCTGAAGCCGTCGATAAGCGCGATGGTGGACCATCGTTCAACGGGCTTGATGTTACCCAGGCTGTCGCAAGTGTGAATGGGGAGCTCGCTAGTTTACTGTGTGGTCGAGACGCTACAGATCAGGTGCAGGCAGATCAGGCCATGATCGAATTGGACGGCACTGCTAACAAAAGTCGTTTAGGCGGTAATGCACTGGTCGCAACCTCGATGGCTATTGTACAGGCAGCGGCGTCAGGATATGGGCAACCTGTATGGCGCTATCTTGGAGGAGAAGAAAAAGATTATAAATTACCTCTTCCAGAAATTCAGATTTTTGGCGGCGGTGCACATGCCGGGCGACGGGTTGATATACAGGATTTTATGGTTATTGCTGTCGGTGCTGAAAGTTATGAGCAATCACTGGAGTGGACGGCTGAGGTTTATATAAATGCAGCCCGTTTAATGGATGATGCTGGCTTGATGCAGGGTGTGGCTGATGAGGGAGGATTTTGGCCAGCTTTTGATTCTAACGAACAAGCCCTCGATTATTTGCTGCGCGCTATTGAGGGAGCTGGATTCATTCCCGGTGACGATGTAGCAATATCGCTTGATATTGCTGCAACAGATTTTGGTGAAAATGGTGAATATGTGTTAGCGAAGGACGGAAAAGTGGTCGATTCAGAAGGCCTTTCAGAAATGCTATTGAATTGGATAGATCACTATCCTATCGTCGCAATTGAAGATCCTTTGGCCGAAGATGACGATATCGCAATGGCAAGATTCACCAAAGCTGTCGGTAACAGAGTCGAAGTCATTGCTGATGACTTTATCTGCACATCAGCTTCGAGAATCAGCAAAGCGGCAGCAATGGGTGCATGTAATACGGCGTTAATTAAACCTAATCAGGTAGGTACGTTAACTGAAGCCAGAGCAGCACTGGATATGGCCCGTGCAACGGGATGGGAGTCTATAGTCTCTGCAAGGTCAGGCGAAAGTGAAGACATAATCATCGTCCATCTCGCCGTTGGCTGGGGTGTTAAACAGCTTAAAGTTGGTTCATTTAGTCGATCAGAGCGCATGGCCAAGTGGAATGAAGGACTGCGAATTGCAGATGCGCTAAATCAAGAAGGTGGGATCCTGTTTGCCCGTAACACATTCCCCTGGCGATAAGAGTAGGCATTATATCTAGCAGGGAGATAAGCTAACCCCTTCTTTTTGTCCAAAATTTGTACGTAAATCATATAGTTTTTGTTCTTCTTGTATTTCGTTAAAGATTCTTTTATAGAGCTGATGTACTTTTTCATATAACTCTGCTTTTGAATCATGAGGAGGGAGTTGTGAGGCGCTAACGTTAAGTCTGCTTTCTAGTTGTTGATACAATTTGCTATGATTTTGTTCATGTTTTTCTAAAGCGGCCATGGCTTTATCACATTGTTCTGTGACGCAGTCGTTTACTGCGGATCTATTAATCCATTTCGGCAGGGTTATGACAATATTATGATTGATCGTTGCCGATTTAAATATAAATTTTCCGTCAGCATTTTTAACGATTTCAAACTTATTTTCATCTGATTTGAATTCAGTCAAGCCGGCAGTGCCTGTAGGGCTGTTAATGGTTATCGCGTCATGTAATTCTTTTGTTGTAGTACCATTGACGGTATAGTATTTCATTGTGACTGTGGTGAGAGCTGTTGAACTTAAAGGATGAAACAAAAGCAACACAGCCAATAAATAGTTAACAGATTTCATGCATGCAACCCAAAATTGTTATGATAATCCAGGTGTTTGCTTTTATTGGTTTTTTTGATCAGTTGAATGAATTATTCCACCACCTAAACAAATTTCACCATCATAAAACACCATTGACTGACCGGGTGTGACAGCTCGTTGTGGTTGATCAAAATATACCTCAGCTGTTTGATTTGAATAGAATTCAACTTTGCAGGGTTGATCCGTTTGTCTGTAGCGTGTTTTGGCAGTACAGGGCAATTTGTTTGCTGTATCAGCTTGATTAAGCAGGTGAATGTCAGTGACAAATACCTGCTGACTGAACAAAGCAGGGTGATCATGTCCCTGGGCGGCGTATAAAATGTTGTTTTCAATATCTTTTGATGCCACATACCAGGCTTCGCCTTCACCGCCAATACCCATGCCCTGACGTTGGCCAAGGGTGTAATATATAAGGCCGTCATGCTGGCCTATCTTTTTTCCTTCTACGGATAAAATATCACCGTGATGCGGCTTTAAATAGTTACTCAGGAATTCCTTGAACTTGCGCTCACCAATAAAACAGATGCCGGTGCTATCTTTTTTATTGTGATTCTCAAAACCTAGTTGGCCGGCTATTTCTCTAACTTTGGGTTTGGTCATTTCGCCAATTGGAAATAGTGTTTTTGCTAGTGCATCTGGATTGATGGCATATAAAAAATACGACTGATCTTTGTTTTTATCAGCACCACGCAGCAAGAAGTGTTGATTATCAGCTTGTTTATGCTGTGCATAATGGCCGGTGGCGATAAACTCTGCACCTAATTTTTCAGCATATTTTAAAAATTCTTTGAATTTAATTTCTCGATTACAAAGAATATCCGGGTTAGGTGTACGGCCCGCTTTGTATTCGTCAAGAAATTCTTCAAATACCCGTTCCCAGTACTCGTAAGAAAAATTAACGGTGTGCAGTTCGATATCCAGTTTGGTGCACACTTTTTCAGCGTCAAGCCGATCCTGTTCTGCTGCACAAAAAGATTCGGTATCATCTTCTTCCCAATTTTTCATGAATAAGCCAACAACATTGTATTCTTGTCGGCATAAAAGATGGGCGGTTACAGACGAATCTACACCACCCGAAAGACCGACTACAACGGTTTTCGACGATGTATCCATACGCAGGTGCGCTAGTTAAACAAACCCTTAAAAGTGTTGCCGACTTTTTGAGTTAGGCTTTTTTCTTTTTCTTCTCCAGCTTGTTCAGGCTTATTGGCGTTATTCGTGTATGAGGTAAAGATTGATATATCCAGCCATTCTTTAGTAGGCTGAATCACCGGCATTTCACCGTTGGCATAGAACCAGGTATCCACCACATAGCGATCACCGGTTGTGTTTTCTTCCAACTGGCCGGTCCAATGTTGATCAAAAGCCGCACGTCGATAAGCACGCTTGATAACCTTGTGGTGTTTAATTAACCCATAGCGTTCCAACACATGCAGAAAAGTGGTCGTATTGATGGATTCATCAACACAGTCAAGTTGACCGGGGAAAGTCGCCCCTTCACCCAGGTTATAGCCGATATCTTTGTGGATGGGGGTGTACTTACCGGCGAGTTGCTCCATTCTGGCAACTGCCTTGCCAATTCGAATCCGTTCAGTTTTTGGTGATTTAGTTTGTGGTTTGAATAAGACTTCAACCGTTGACCATTCATCCGGTGTCAATGAAACATATTCTTTGATACGGCAACCAAAGTTGTAGCAGACAGGAATCATCTGCGGACTGATTTTTACTGGTGCTGGTTTTTCTGATTTGACGGTGTTGTTTGCTGTCTTTGAGCCGTATAATTTTGGCGCCGAGTTCTTGTTATCCGCTGCCATGGCTGAGCAAAGCATTAATCCTGCCATTACGCTCAAACAAAAACTAAAGAAATTTTTGATCATGCTTTTTAGCCTGTTATGTTCCCCAATATGTCCAGATTATAACGTATTCCATTGCAATAATCGTTAATTCCACGCAAAACCTGGGGGCTGCGTAGTTGCTCAGAGAGTGCTTCGATTTGTGCTTTAGATAACCATAAAGCTTCTAGAATATCGTTATCCTGAGGTTTTAACCGGTTCGTTGATATTTTGCCGGTAAATAAAAACCGTAAATAGGTTCGTTGTTTGGCGGCTTGCCGCCATCTATAGATGCCAATCAGAGCGGTAGGTGTAAAATCAGTTCCAGTTTCTTCTAGCATCTCGCGCTTGATTGCATCAATTAGTGTTTCGTCATCTTCAAGGTGTCCGGCTGGTTGGTTATAAACGACCCGGCCAGATGACTTTTCTTTAACTAACAAAAATTGGTCACCATTATTTACAATTGCTGCAACGGTCACCCGCGGTGTCCAAACTGCCATAATCAAGCTCATTTTTTGCGCAATTCTAACATATCTTGTTGAAATTCAAGGGAGATTAGGAACCCGCATAAATATGTGCTGTCAAAGTAATAGTTGACTAAGCTGAACCTGGGCTAAATACTTGAATTACATAGCATTGACCGCACATTAGAAACAGAGAATAATTATAGATTAAGGCTGAAAAAGCAAATAAATAGATGAGTAACGATACGGAAAATGATCACAATGACGGGCTATTAGTTGCACCGGCGAAACCCAAGCTTAAAAAGCCGCGTCAATATCGTGTGCTATTGATTAATGATGACTACACAACCATGGAATTCGTGGTCATGATATTAGAGAGTATTTTTTATAAAACTCGTGAAGAGGCGGTGCAAATCATGTTGCATGTACACCAAAAAGGTAAAGGAGTTTGCGGTATTTTCCCAAGAGAAATTGCCGAATCTAAAGTTCAACAGGTGTTAGAAGTTGCAAAAGATAATGAGCATCCGCTGCAATGTACTCTGGAGCCAGAATAATGTTATCGAAAGTACTAGAAACTACGTTGAATCGGGCCATTCAATATGCGCATCAGTCACGCCATGAATTTGTGACTGTCGAACATTTGTTAGCGGCAATGATTGATGATGAAGTAGCACTGGAAATTTTTGCTGCCTGCGATGTTGATGTTAATTTGTTAAAAGAAGATCTGGATAATTTTTTAAAAGATCAAGTTCCCCTTTTACCTGATGACGATAACCTGGCCACACAACCCGGCGTAGGTTTTCAACGCGTTTTACAACGCGCTATTTTGCACGTGCAGAGCAGTGGTAAAAAGGAGGTTAATAGCGGTAATGTGTTGGTGGCAATTTTTGCAGAACAAGAGTCACATGCGGTTTATTTTCTTAATAAGCAAGATGTCCGGCGTTTGGATGTTGTTAATTTCATTTCACATGGAATCAGCAAGCGGATGGAAGCCGGATCAACTGAACACCTGGTTGAGGATGAGGAAGTTCAGGATGAGGAGAAAAGTAAAAACCCACTTGAGCAATTTGCCCGTAATCTAAATGAGATGGCAAATGAGGGCAGAATTGATCCATTAATCGGCCGTGAGCTCGAGGTTGAGCGCACCATTCAAATTCTTTGCCGACGTCGCAAAAATAATCCACTGTATGTAGGTGAAGCAGGTGTCGGGAAAACTGCGATTGCTGAAGGATTAGCGAAAAAAATTCATGACCAGCAAGTGCCGGAAATCCTAAGCGAAAGTACGATTTGGGCGCTGGATCTTGGGGCTTTATTAGCAGGAACCAAGTATCGTGGTGACTTTGAGCAGCGCTTGAAAGGAGTGCTTAAGGAGCTAAAAAAAGATCCTGAGGCAATACTATTTATCGACGAAATCCACACTTTGATAGGAGCAGGAGCGGCTTCAGGCGGAGCCATGGATGCCTCAAATATTCTCAAGCCTTTATTGTCTACGGGTGAGATCAAATGTATTGGTTCAACAACATTCCAGGAATATCGAAATATTTTTGAAAAGGATCGAGCGCTTTCCCGCCGCTTTCAGAAAATTGATGTCACCGAACCAACTATTGCAGAAACAATTGATATTCTCAAAGGTTT
Source organism: Arenicellales bacterium (assembly GCA_965215945.1). Lineage (GTDB taxonomy): Bacteria > Pseudomonadota > Gammaproteobacteria > Arenicellales > JAHEKD01 > JAHEKD01. The sequence goes on from CBDCFC010000046.1 coordinate 153,045, forward strand.
GAAATCACGATTTGAAGCACACCACCAAGTTACATACACTAACGATGCAATTCAAACGGCGGCTGAATTAGCGTCACGATATATTAATGACCGCTTTATGCCGGATAAAGCCATTGATGTGATTGACGAAGCGGGTGCCCGCACTCACCTTGCGCCCGAGGGCAATCGAAAAAATGTGGTCGATGTCACTGATGTCGAAATAGTCGTGGCAAAAATGGCACGCATTCCACCTAAGCAAGTGTCTTCCTCAGATAAGGATTCTTTAAAGACGCTTGAGCGGGATTTGAAAATGGTGGTGTTTGGTCAGGATAAGGCGATTGAAACGTTGTCCTCTGCTGTTAAGTTGGCTCGTTCGGGGTTAGGGAATCCGGATAAACCAACCGGCGCTTTCCTGTTTTCCGGTCCAACAGGTGTAGGCAAAACCGAAGTAACCAAGCAATTAGCACATGTGATGGGGATTGAATTAATCCGTTTTGATATGTCTGAATACATGGAACGGCATTCGGTGGCCAGGTTAATCGGTGCACCACCTGGATATGTCGGTTTTGATCAAGGCGGATTGTTGACCGATGCAGTGACTAAAAATCCTCATGCTGTTTTGTTGCTGGATGAGATTGAAAAAGCACATCCGGATGTTTTTAATTTACTCCTGCAAGTGATGGATCATGGCACCTTGACCGATAATAACGGACGCAAAGCAGATTTTCGCAATGTCATTATTGTGATGACCACCAACGCCGGTGCCGAGGTGGCAGCCAGAGCTTCAATAGGGTTTGCTCAGCAGGATCATTCCAGTGATGATACGGAAGTGATTAAGAAAACCTTCAGCCCTGAATTTCGTAATCGCCTGGACGGTATTATTCGCTTTAATTCTCTGGACGAAAAAACCATTATGCACATTGTTGATAAATTTATTATGCAATTGGAAGAACAACTTGCGGATAAAAATGTCAGCATCAGTTTGGATAATAAGGCACGGCAGTGGTTGGCTACCAACGGTTATGATAAAGCAATGGGAGCCAGGCCGATGGAGCGTTTGATCCAGGACAAAGTAAAACGAGCACTGGCAGACGAATTGTTATTCGGGCAACTTAGCAATGGTGGCGAAGTCAGCGTAACTGTTAGTGACGAGAAAGATGATTTGAGCTTCCATATCGGCACTGATCTGCTTGAACATAATCCCGATGAGGCGGAAGCGATTCACTAAATTTGCTTAAACTAGACTCACAGAATCAACAAGGATGATAGAGCTTGTATATTTTGTTCCATGGTTAAATACGATTATATCTTCGCAGAAATTCCCCGGACGATTCTACTAACATTTTTTCACCATACTGACTGGCAAAAACATAAGCCTGTGTCATAAAAAAACAGGCCTCATCAGTTTCTCCGTTTTGCTCGAATAACAGGCCAGCATCATAGTAAATTTTGGCCATTTCTATTGGTTCATCTGTTGCGGTCAGCTTGTCATCAAGTGCCTGGATTAGTGTTGCTATTTCAGGCATAAATGATTTTGGGTTTAAAAGCTACAGTAGCTGCTTGGCCACCCACTGATGGAAGCAATGAGTGGCAATGTCCATGGTCGGTGAGAATCGGCCGCCATCAAAATCAGGTGCATAACGACCTTTCTGCATTCCTTCAACGGCGAATACATCTTCCTGAAAAACTTCGGTCCACATGTCGCTTCTTACTTGGCGTAGATCAGCCCAGTCATCGCTACACATCATTGGATTTGCATAGTAAATTTCGACTCGTTCTTCGGTTTCATCAACACTGACCGGTGTCACATGAATAACAAAAAGATGATCTTTATGAACCCCTATCTGAATATTCGGATAAAAGGATATATATTCTGCCGCCTGATTCCATTTCTCTGAAAGACCCGGAAAAGTTGCAAACTCACGCCCCGAGTCATCCAATTTGGGGTTGTAAACCATTGTTCCGGTACCAGAATAACGGCCTTGTTCAACGATGTAGTAATGGTCCTGCAATCGAGAGTAACTGTTCAGACCCGGATGTACCCATGGTAGGTGATAATATTCACTGGTATTTTCGATAGGTAACTTCCAGTTGCTTTTAACAGTAAGGCGGATGGTGGAGTCGTCACCGCCATGATAAATCTTCTGATCCTTGAATTCATGCCAGCGTTTAAACAGTTTTGAGGCATGTTCTTCAAAATCAGGAGCATCACCGGAAAGATTAATAAATATCATATCCAGCCAAACATGACTACGGACTTCCAAAAGCCCGGTTTCTTCACGGTCTATCGAAGCATGTTTGTTATGTCCGGCACCACCAACATGAGGTGTTGCATAGAGCTCACCGTTTAACTTGTAACACCAGGAGTGGTAGGGGCAGCGAATAACGCCAACAATATTCTCTGGTTCTTCCACAAGTTTCATGCCTCGGTGTCGGCAGACATTGTTAAAGACCCTGATCGTATTGTCTCTATCACGCGTAATTAATAACGGTATTCCGGCAAAATCAATTGGCGCAACATCGCCACAATTCGGCACGTCTTTACCAAATCCTAGGCAAAACCAGTTTGGATAAAATACTTTCTCGATTTCATTTTTAAACTCAGCCGGATCGATGTAACTTTCATTGGGCAAACCATTGGCCTTGCTGATAGGTTGAATTACGCTTTCGAGTGGTTGTGCGCGCGCCTGCATAGTCAGTCCTCAAGCTCAACGGGTTGTGTATGCGAATGGCTAGAACTTACTCCGATAATTACGATTTTGCAAGCGGGAAAAATTCAATTCAGGCCATTTTTATTAGTTTGCATCAAGCGGATAAATTAGCGCTGTTAATGATTCTTCAGCTGGTTGCCGATGTCATCAGAAGGGTAGAAATCTTGCCTTTCTTATCGCGGACGATTTTGACCGGATATTGTGAATCGTTGTCCAGCCAGACATGATAAAAACGATTATTCCGATCCTGTCTTTTTAAGGTGATTTTGGTTGTATTAAATTTTCCAGCGGGTGTTTTGATTATTTCCTGTTCAGGTTTTAAAACCACATACGCCCGGTATTTATCACCCGTGTTTATTTGATAAACTTTATTTTCGATTTGGTTTAAATCCTCCAGCATAAATGCAAAAGGAAAACTGCCCAGGTCATACGTGTTATCACGAAGTTTTTCAGATGCCCCCGAGTTATAGGCGACTGTATTATTATTATGGTCAAAAACCGCTTTACGGTCATAAGGTTTGCTACTTTTTCGAACAGCATGAAAACTCAATGAGATCAATCTATTATCAGAAACTTTAAAAGTAGATTTTTCAGTAATTTCACCGGAATAGAGTAATGCGGCGGCGGCATTCGGTTTTATTTTAGAATCGGCTATATATACGCCGTTTTGGTAGCTCAAACGTTTTTCGATTTGGCCTAGTGGGATCGAGGCCAACTCAAAATCATATTTAAGTGTTAGGTTCTTTGGAATAGACATCTGCGCCCAACTACTGGCGCTAATCATTAGAATCAGAGTGGGTAGGACGATTGCCAAGATGTTTGTAATTTTTTTCATATGTATATTTTAGTTTTGTTATTTGAAGTGAAGCTGAATTGATTAGTTCGCTAACCTTTTTGAATACTCGTGGATTGCCTGTGGATAGATAACATGTTCAATTCGGTGGACTTTTTGCTGGAGTGACTTAATATCATCGCTTGAATCAACATCACAGCTACTTTGAATAATAATTTCCCCGCTGTCGAGTTCCTCGGTTACCACATGAACGGTTGCCCCATGTCTCGAATCGCCTGCTGCCAATACACGTGCATGGGTATCCAGTCCTTTATATTTTGGCAGCAAGGAAGGGTGGATATTGAGAATCCGACCTGCAAACTGAGTAACAAACTCGGCACTTAAAATTCGCATAAAACCAGCCAGAATAATCAGATCTGGATGATGTAAGTTCAAGGTATCTGTAAGCGCTTCTTCGAATTCGGCCTTGCTGCTAAAGCTAGGATCTTCAATAGCATAAAAAGGAATATTATGATTTTCGGCTCGCTGCAGTCCATAAGCGTCGGCTTTATTACTGATTACACAAACGATTTGGGCATCAAGTTGGCCAAGCTCAATTTGGTCGATAATTGATTGTAGATTACTGCCGTTACCTGAAATCAAAACAGCGAGTTTAGTTTTTAAATCACCCATTTAATTCGACAAGCGGTTGTCCATCGTCTAATGTGTCAATCACTCCGACTACCCAAGCCCTTTCACCTGCCTGGTTTAAAATGGACACAGCACGATCTGCATTATCGTCAGCTACAACCAGCATTAAACCAACACCGCAGTTAAACGTTCTAAACATTTCAGCTTGATTAATATTGCCGCTCTCTGCCAGCCAGCGAAATATTTCAGGCAATTGCCAGCTATTTAATTCAATAATTGCTTTGGTTTTTGCGGGCAAAACCCGATTAAGATTCCCGGTAATTCCTCCGCCGGTAATATGAGCGATAGCCTTAACTTCAAGCTGTTTAATCAGATCTAAAACAGGTCTGACATAAATTCGGGTCGGCTCAATCAGTGCATCAGCCAATGTAGTATCAGCAATCGGTATGTTTAAATCATCTGTGCATCGTTCAAGGATTTTCCGAATTAATGAATATCCATTGGAATGTGGGCCTGAGGAAGCTAGTGCGATGACTTTATCGCCTGGTTTGATGGTCGAGCCGCTGATAAGATGATCTTTTTCGACTACACCTACGCAAAAGCCGGCTAAATCATAATCACTCTCGGCATACAATCCGGGCATTTCCGCCGTTTCACCACCGATTAATGCCATGCCGGAAATTTCGCAACCCTTTGCAATACCTTTGATGACAGTAGCGGCCATCTCAGTATCCAGCTTACCGGTTGCATAATAATCAAGAAAATAAAGTGGTTCCGCTCCTTGTGCCAAAATATCATTAACACACATGGCAACTAAATCAATACCAATGGTTGAATGATTGTTAAGTATCTGTGCGAGTTTTAACTTGGTGCCAACCCCGTCTGTACCCGAAACCAGCACCGGTTTTCTATATCGATCGATTGGAACCTCAAATAATGCGCCAAACCCGCCGATTCCACCCAGCCATCCGGGTCGTTGAGTACGTTTAACAAAGGGTTTAATTTGTTCGACCAGGGCATCGCCGGCATCGATATCAACACCGGCGTCTTTGTAACTCAATGGCTTAATATCAGCTTTCATCTATGGAGAATATTAACGTCCAGCTATTTAAAAATGGTGCGTCGTATCGTACCATATTTGTAATTTATAATGATCAAAATAAGTATCCTATTGCCGTGAGTTATCTTCCTAATTTGTTAACACTTTTACGTATTGGTTTAGTGCCAGTATTAATATTATTAATGCAAAATCAATCATATACGATGGCCTTATGTGTTTTCGTAATCGCCGGCATCACCGATGGACTGGATGGGTATATAGCCAAGCGATATGCTTGTATCACCCGACTGGGCTCGGTGCTTGATCCGCTTGCCGACAAGTTATTGCTGTTAAGTTCATTTGTCATGTTGACCATTGCCGGTGCTTTGCCGTTTTGGTTGCTAATTATTGCGGCATTCAGGGATCTGGTTATTGTCACTGGGGTAATTATTTTGACTATTCTTTACGATCATTTTGAAATGAAGCCGATCTGGTCGAGTAAAATCAATACTTTCTTACAAATAGTATTGGTTATTGCTGTGCTGATCGAAAAAGCTGGAATCTTGAGTTTGTATGACTTTATTCGAATAATGATCTGGTTAGTCACTAGTACCATACTTATCAGCGGTTTCCAGTACGTTTATGAGTGGGGGTTTAGAAAAGTGCATACTGAAGATGCTACCAAAACATGAACCAACAAATTTTGTTCAGTTCCCAGGACCAGGTTCAACAGACGTTTGAGAATTATTATCCGGCTGAAAATCAAAATCTGTTAACCGCTCTCAAACAATTTATTGAAATGAGTTCTGAATTTCGGTGCTTCTACATATACGGTCAAAGTGGCAGTGGAAAAACGCATTTGCTCAACGCGGTTATCAATGCACTAACTGATGAATTTACTTTTATTGATCTTAAACGGTCTGATCAATTTAATGCGCAAATTCATGATGGCGATTTGAATTTTTTAATTTTGGATAACTTTGAATATTTATTAGATCGTGAATCTGAAATGATGCTGCTTTATGAGACTCTAAAGCAACGAGCTGGGAAATTGTTGATTGGCGCTAGTGTTTCACCAAAAGCATTGAAGCTAAAACTTGAAGATCTGGTTTCTCGTTTAATGAGTGGACAGGTATTTGAACTAAAGCTATTAAGTGACGAAGATAAAATCAATGCCCTAAAACATCGTGCTCAACTACGCGGTTTTGATTTGTCTGAAGAAGTGACGAACTATGTGATTAATAGATACCCCAGGGACTTTAGAACGTTATTTGATTTGCTGGACAAATTTGACGATGCTTCACTGAGCAGTCAGCGCAAACTCACTGTTCCTTTCATAAAGCAATTAGAGAAACAGTCATGATTATCAGGGCTTTTCAGCCGGACGATATGAGTGCTGTGATCAAACTCTGGCAAAAAGCAGGTTTGATCCGGCCCTGGAATAATCCTGAGAAAGATATAGCCAGAAAATTAAAAGTCCAACCGCAATGGTTTTTGGTTGCAGAAAAAGACCAGCAAATAATTGCATCTATAATGGCGGGCTATGACGGCCACCGGGGATGGATTAATTACTTAGCAGTTGATCCAACAATGCAAGGAAAAGGCATTGCCAGTGAATTAATGCACCAAGTTGAAAAACAGCTGCAAGCATTCGGTTGCCCCAAAATTAACTTGCAAATTCGCAAAGGTAACCAGAATGTTATCGATTTCTACGAAAAGATTGGCTATAGGGAGGACGAGGTAGTTTCATTTGGGAAACGGCTTATTGCTGATTAAGCTTTTTAGCCGCCAGCGCTAACCGTTTTCCCATGGCTAGGCAGAGTTGTTTTTCAGTCTTATCGATTGGGCGGCAATCATCCCCGTCAACGTGGCTTGGACCATAGGGTGTACCGCCTGTCCGGGTATCATTGAGTGCAGCTTCGGTATAGGGTAATCCCATTATCAGCATGCCGTGATGCATTAAAGGTACTAACATACTCATTAAAGCCATTTCCTGACCGCCGTGCAAACTACCGGAGCTGGTAAACACACAGGCCGGTTTACCGGCAAGGCTGCCATTCATCCACAGTGGCGTTGTTTCATCTATAAATGCTTTTAATGGCGCAGCAAGACCGCCGTAATAGCTGGGGCTACCAAGCGCTAGACCAGAACAATTTTTCAAATCATTCAACGTGACAATAGGGTGCATGTAATCTTTGTTTGATTGTCTGTTTTGATCTAACTCAGCGGCACTACGGATCATGGCCTCGCAGCCTTCAACCATATTCACACCGCGAGCGATCAATTTAGCTATTTCAGCTGTAGCGCCATGACGGCTGTAATAAATGACAAGAATTGAATGAATCACAGGATGTTTAATACATTTTCTGGCGGGCGACCAATCACAGCTTTGCCATTGGCAATGACTATCGGTCTTTGTAATAAAGACGGATTATCGATAATAGCCCGGATCAGCTGCTCCTGAGACAATGATTCATCAGCAAGGCCAAGTTCGTTATAAATAACCTCGCCAGTACGCATTATTTCGCGAATATCAACGTTGAGCAAATTAACAATTGTTTGTAGCTCTTGTTCCGATAAATCTGCATTTAAATATTCGATAACTTTTACGGATTTGCCTTTTCGCTCAATTAGTTCAAGCGTTTGCCTGGATTTAGAGCACCTTGGATTATGATAAATAGTTATTGTCATGGTGGTATTCTATAGCCACATGTAAAATCCTAGAAGCAAAAAATGGAAAATCGAATGGATAAACCGCAAGAAATCTGGGATTCGTTTCGCGACGGTCTCAAGGAAATATTCACAGAAAACACCATGAATATGGCCGCGTCACTTTCCTACACGTCATTGCTAGCATTAGTACCGCTGGCAACCGTCGTATTATCGATGTTTTCTTTGTTTCCTGTTTTCTCGAATTGGTCAGAGCAGCTTCAGGAATTTATTTACAATAATCTTGTGCCCGCAGCCGGCGATGTGATCAAGGACAATATTGATAGCTTTGTCGGCAAGGCAGGGCGGCTGACTACTTTCGGTTTGATATTTTTGATGCTGACGGCTTTGATGATGTTGTCCACTATTGAGAACAGTTTAAACAAAATCTGGCGTGTACATCGCGGTCGCTCTGTCAGTCAGCGAATTTTAGTTTACTGGGCCATGATTTCACTGGGTCCTCTACTGATCGGCTCAGGCTTATCAATCACCTCATATGTTACAGCTTTAAGTGCTTTCAAGGCGATTGATGGCGGGGTGAGCAGCGCCTTTGGGATAAATATGCTGCCGTTTTTCTTTGAATCTGCTGCTTTCGTTTTAGCTTACATGTTAGTGCCCAATTGCCGAGTTCGTTTTACCCATGCGGTGATAGGCGGGGTAATTGCCTCACTGATTTTTCAGATAGCCAAAAAAGGTTTTGCCTTTTATGTGACCAAATTCAATACTTATGAGGTTATTTATGGGGCACTGGCTACCTTACCGATTTTTCTAATCTGGATATTTGTTTCCTGGTGTGTTTTTCTACTCGGGGCTCAGATTGCAGCGGCTTTGGGGCGTTTGCGGGGGAATAATACCGAGGCAGATTTCATCGAGCAGTGATCTCAATTCACTATAAGATTTATGGCAAAGTTCAAGGCGTCGCCTATAGAGCGTTTGTCCGAGATAAAGCAAATCAGCTTGGGGTTGTCGGCTGGGTAAAAAATATCAACGATGGCTCGGTTGAATGTGTGGCTTGTGCTGATCAAGAAACGCTCGATCAGTTTGAAGCTGAGCTAAACAAAGGGTCGAATTGGACGAGGGTAGATCGGATCGAGAAGCAAAAAGTGACTGAAATCGATGGTTTTGAAAATTTTTGTATCAAACGTTGAAAACCGAATTAGCAAAAGCGGGTTCAGGTTAACCAGACACGATATTAACCTGAACCCAAGCTACACAGGGGGTTTAGCTTCCTGCTAGTGCGGCATATTCCTCAAGAGAAATGGCGCCGTCACCATCTGCATCAGCAGCAGTAAAGTCCAAGCCTTCAATTACTGAAGCTTCGTCAACACTTAAAACGCCATCTGCATCGGCGTCAATTTCGGTGAAATCAGGCATGTCCTGTGCATAAGCGGCAGTTGCCAGTAAAAAAGCGGCTGGTAATAAAATATTTTTCATGGTTTACTCCTTTTAAACAAAAAACATTAGTGCCGCTTATTAACAAATCATCACCGGGTTTATATAGTGTTCCGATTTGTTGAAAGCCTCCTTTGACATCAAGCTTTTTATAAGCGGCAGGTAAACTTTATTCCAAATCACTGAACGAAAACTTAAGGGTGGATACACTTAGGAAGCTAAGCATTAAATCATCTTTTAAATCATTGAAAATAAAATGAAAAATAAATATTACCGGCGCTCTAGAATCAACGTTAAATTATTTGAAAAATTGATCAGAAAATTTGCCGATGATGTTACGGCAACGCAAACGGCGGCATTGACAAAAATAAGCATTCGATCGGTCAATAGTATTTATTTGAATTTGCGCAAACGTATGGCTGAGGAACTGGATCGTGCATGGTTAGCGGTTAAACAAAACCACAATGAGGCGATAATTATTTCTAGGCGACCTATGTTGCGACCCTGTAAGCAGCAAGGTCAGAAAATACTGGTTTTAGTCCTAAGCCAATATAAAAATCAAGTTCATCTTGAGGTCGTTGCAGATGCGCGCAAGAACACATCAACATCAGGAATGAGGAAAAAAGTAGCTCCTGTTAATGCGCAAAATAAAGTGGCGGAACGATTATGGCAATATCTGGATAAACGCCTGAAAGACTTTAGAGGGTTGTCAGAAGCTACATTTGATTTACACATTAAGGAAACAGCGTTTCGGTTTAATTATCAAAGAGACCTATATCACAAGCTGCTCGAAATGTTGGAAGAAAATCCGCTATAGGCTGTCCGAGCTATATCTGAACTTAAAAATGGTGTCATACTGGCGTATGCCAGTATCTCTAAGATATGTCGTGGGTTTAGGAGATTTCGGCGTACACCGGAATGACGATTCGTATTTAAGTTAGCTTTTCTTTAATAAACTCAATCACTTCGTCTGCGTCAACCAGTTCACTGTCTTCTGCGCTGCGATGCTTATATTCAAGTTGGTAATTGTCCAGGCTTTTTTCACCAACAGTGATTCGATGCGGAATACCGATTAATTCCATGTCAGAAAATAAAACACCAGGACGCTCGTTACGATTATCGAGCAGCACTTCGATGCCACAATCTTGTAACTTTTGATAGAGTTGATCAGCTGCAGATTTAACTTTTTCCGAACGGTTGTAGCTAATCGCAACAATACAAACGCTAAATGGTGCAAGCGCTTGTGGCCAAATTATGCCACGCTGATCATGGTTTTGTTCAATCGCGGCCGCAACAATCCTGGAAACACCGATGCCGTAACAGCCCATGAACAATAAGGTTTTCTCGCCCTGTTCGTTAAGGCAGTAGGCATTCATTGAACGGCTGTATTTACGGCCTAGCTGGAACACATGGCCGACTTCAATGCCGCGGCGGATTGAAATTGTTTCACCTTTGGTGGCGCCTGGACATGGGTCACCACATTGTGCCTGTCTCAGGTCAGCGGCTTGAGGCAAAGGCAAATCCCGTTCCCAATTCACCCCGGTTAAATGTTTCTCCTGTTGATTAGCCCCGCAGATGAAATCAGACATAACCGCAACAGATTGGTCAATGATGATCGGTATATTCAGACCGACCGGGCCGATTGAACCGGGTTCTGTACCGATGGCAGCTTTGACTTCTTCCTGGCTGGCAAACGAGATAGGGCTTATTATATTTTCCACAGCTTCAGCTTTAACGCTATTCAATTCGTGGTCGCCACGAAGAATTAGTGCTACAAGGCCATCAGTACCCTTCACAATCAATGTTTTAACGGTTTGCGAAGCTTTAACCTGTAACGATTCGGTGAGTTGATCGATAGTCTTAGCACCTGGTGTGTCAACCAAAGTCATGTCTTCAGTTGGAGCTGCACGGGATTCAGTTGGCATTGGCAGGGTAATTGTTTCAACATTGGCTGCAAAATCTAATTCTTTACAAAAAGCAATATCATCCTCACCTGAGTCCGCTAACACATGGAATTCATGGGATGAGCTGCCTCCAATGGCACCATTATCAGCTTCAACAATTGAAAACTCTAATCCCAGGCGAGTAAAAATTTTCTCATAGGCTTGATACATAATGTCATAAGCCTTCTGTAAACCCTCCTTGCTGACATCAAAAGAATACGCGTCTTTCATGATGAATTCACGACCACGCATAATGCCAAAACGTGGCCTGACTTCGTCACGAAATTTAGTTTGAATTTGATATAGATTCAAAGGCAGTTGCCGATAACTGCGAACCTCATTTTTAACGATCTCTGTGATGACTTCTTCATGGGTCGGGCCAAGACAGAAATCACGTTTGTGTCGATCCTTAAGGCGCAATAATTCCGGGCCATAGTCTTCCCATCGCCCGGACTGTTGCCATAATTCAGCCGGTTGTACACCAGGCAATAACACCTCCAATGCGCCCGAATTGTTCATTTCTTCACGAACGATAGCTTCAACCTTTCGTAATACCCTCAAACCCAACGGTAGCCAGTCATAAATGCCGGCTGCAACTTGTCTGACCATACCGGCCCTGAGCATGAGTTGATGACTGACGACTTCGGCATCAGAGGGTGTTTCTTTTAAGGTGGCTAATAAATAATTCGATGTTCGCATCGGTGTTCAAAACATGTATTTGTAAATCCGGCTAAGTATACCTTGATTCGCTATCATTGAATCGTTTGAAATTAACTTCAAGCGATGTAAAACTAATGATATTACTAGCGAGGTATGGTTTAGAAAAGTAATGGTGTACACACGACGGAAAATCCTGACTACCATGCCATTGTTGGCAATGGCGCCGGAGGTTTTTGCACAAGCTTTGATGGTGACTCCCAGGCAAACGGCGGGACCCTTTTATCCCGATGTGTTGCCTTTGGATAAAGATAATGATTTGATTATTGTTAATGATTCAATCACACCGGCTATTGGGCAAATCCTGCATTTATCCGGGCATGTAATGGACACAAAAGGGCGGTTAATAAAGGATGCGTTGGTTGAAATTTGGCAGACCGATGCCAATGGGCGCTATATCCACAGTCGGGATTACCAAAAAGGTGAGAATGATAAGAATTTTCAGGGTTATGGATTATTCCAAACAAGTTCGAATGGTGCTTATCGATTTCGAACAATTCGACCTGTTGCCTATGGCAGTGGTTTTGGCCGGCGCACACCGCATATACATATAGCAATTAGGTCAAAAAACCATAAACCATTGATTTCACAAATCTATTTTGCCGATGAAGATAATTCCGAAGACGGTCTTTGGTCACGCTTGTCTGAATCGCAGCAAAAAGTGCTGACTGTGTTGCCGAAGACGATTGCTAACTCTCAAATTGGTGAGCAGGCCGTGATGTTCAATATAGTTTTGGGTTGAACGGACACTTGATTTTGAAAGCGAGTTCAGAAAATATCCGGCCGGCAAAACCTGGCGACGCTGAGGGGATTCTTGAGGTTTATCGCTACTATGTTGAAAACACAGCAATTAGTTTTGAACAAACAGTGCCAACCATTTCTGAAATGAGCCAAAGGATTACCATGACGACGGAAAATTATCCCTGGCTAGTGAGCTTGTTAAATGAGCAAATTGTTGGCTATGCCTATGCGAGTCGTTTTCGCACAAGACCAGCCTATCGCTGGACGGTAGAAGTGACGATTTATTTGGCTGATCAAGCCAAGCGAAGTGGCATTGCAACCAAACTTTATAATGCATTATTTGATGAGTTGGCTAAACAAAACTTTCGCACCGCAATAGCAGTAGTTACCGAGCCGAATCCCGAGAGTGAAAAATTCCATCAAAAAATGGGCTTCAGAAAAATAGGAACTTTTGAATCGGTTGGGTACAAGCTAGGCCAGTGGCACAACACAGGTTGGTGGCAAAGAGAGCCTTGAAGTTTCAGGATTTTCCTTTTTCTTGATTAAAAAATTCTAAATCAGGTAATAAAAGTTTATTATCGTTCGCGTAAGCGACAGAATGCCACGGGCCGAGGAATCTCTTGTGCTGTTCAAACCTGACAGATCAGTGATGCACTTAATAGCCCGTTTTGACGTACATGTTGAAACAGATCGGGGTCACTGAAAGAACGGAGGAATTTGAGATGCCCGTGGATGAATGAGTGTATATAGGTTGAACATCGCTCCTTAAATAAAGTGCGATGTTCATCGGATCAGTCCGCAAGGGCTTACATGGACACTGCCGATTTGCCAAGTTAAATTAAATAAAAAGAAGATCAATTGCACACTTACATCCGGCCTGTTATTGAAGTGGCGTGTTTCGACACTTCTGGCCCCAATGGAATACGCCGACAGGTTCCCTATCTGTTACTCGGAGTTTTACATCTCCAACCCTTTCGCCGGGGTTTCCCTGTCGCGGTCTGACCTGTTTTACCATCTATTTCACTTGTCGCAATCTGTCTGAGGGTTAATTATTAAGTACTTGATCATCGTTGTGTTGTTAAATTATCGAGCTATTGCTTGATAGGCTTGACCTGACGTTACTACACGCCATGCAATCCGTGCGGTTTTATTCGCCTGGGCCACACATGCCTTGTTGACATGAGTCCGATTCATTAATGCCGTGAGCCATGGTGATTTGTTTTCCATTCCAGCCCGTTGGCGGCGTTTCACACTGCAGATCACTGAGCGTGCACCATGGACCAATAACATTCGCACATAGCCATCCCCTCGTTTGGATATGCCCAACAATCGCTGCTTACCCCCACTGGATGCCTGTCGAGGCACTAATCCCAAATAGGCCGCTAATTGACGGCCATTGTTAAATGCACGGCCATCACCGATCGTGCCGACCAACGCCGTTGCCGTTAATATACCAATCCCAGGTATGCGGGTTAATAATTGGCTCTTCTCACAGTGTTGGTGCCATCGCGTTATCGACTGTTCAATTTCATCAATCTTTTGTTGATACATGACATAGTGTTCGTATAAGTTTGACAGTAAGGTGCGCATAGCCGGATTCAGCTCATTTGACGCATCCGCCAATATATCCGCCATACGATGACCAATATGGTGGTTGCCCTGGGGGATTACGATGCCAAATTCGCTTAATGTCCCCCGAATATGGTTGCTCAGCGCAATGCGTTGGGACATCAGCAATCGTCGTGAGTGGTGTAAATGCAGTATCGTTTGCTGATCTATAGATTTGACCGGTGCAAAACGCATGCTGGGTCGTTGTACCGCTTCGCAGATCCCTTGGGCATCATTTTGATCATTTTTATTTGATATACGGGGCCACAAACTGTGGGGCCATGGCCCGTACGGTATGCCCAAGTTTAGCAAATTGACGGGCCCAGTAATGCATGGCACCACCGGCTTCAATCCCAATCAAACACGGTGATAGGTTGGCCAACAATGCAAGCAGCTGTGTACGGTTTACTTTCTTTTGTAAAACGACTTCACCGTGATCGTCTATCCCATGCGGTTGGAAACTATTTTTTGCCAAATCAATGCCTAATACGCTAATCTTGTTCATGGATACTGCCTCTTTTGTTAATTGAAATTTCAATTATGGCACTTTAGATGCCGAATGTTATTGAGGCAGTGTCCATTCCATTTGTTACGGTAACAACCCCGGCTTTAGCCGGGGGAATCTATTTCCTACTTTGTTCTTCGTTCAACAATTCATCTATCAATTCGTGTAGGTATTCATATTCGAGTCGAGTGATATTGTAATCGGATAATTGAATTTTCAATATATCGATGATCTTGTCGGCTGTGCTCTTGGGTATGAATTTTTCAGTGATGACCCGTTTAGGTAATTCTTTTCCAGCGGCGATCAGCGCCATTTCTTCCTCGGTGATAATTTCGTCCAAAACGGGCAACTCTTTTTGTGCTAATGAGAAATCGGCCTGTGTGGTGGTGAAATTTAGTTTTGACTCTGTTTTTTTACTAGATTCAGGCTTTTTAGGTCTTAGCGCCGATTTACTTTTTGGGTGCTGTTTTGGTTTAGTTTTAGGTTCAACGACTGGTTTATTTTTTTTGCTGGTTTTTTCAGTAATCTGTTGATTTTTTTTAGTATTATTCTCGGTCGAGGCAGCGGGTTTGTTTTTTGCTGCTCTTTTTTTCCTGGTAGCCTTACTTCTTTGATGGGTGGTTTTCTTACTGACTTTTTTCTTGCCGGTTCTTGATCTTTTGGGTGCTACCAGTTTTTCGGTTTTTTCTTCAGGATTTGAAATCTCATTTTTCGGTTCATTTTCGACATTTAACGCCGGTAGCTCATCGGCTTCAACATCCGTTGCCGTGTCGAGTAATGAATCAATGGATGACAATACATCATCTATGTCTTTTTGTTTGCCAGACTTATTTTTGCTGGTCATGGCGGTTAGGTTGCAATTTTATGGGTTTTAATTTGGTAGTTTTTATCTTTATAGGCGCGATATTTATTACGGCCAGTGTTGCGAATGGATTCGTCTTGATTAACGATTTCAACCAGTCGTTGATATTGATCAGTGTTTGCGACTTGTCGCTGCAAGTTGATTAAGACCTCAGATTCTGTATCTACCGGTTGATGATGGATTAATACAGGTTGTTGATCTTGATAGGGTTCACAGTCATCGAAGATGGCATGAGGTAAAAAACTCGATTGCGAGAACGTCCACATTAAATCATCCAATTTTTTCGATTGAGTTGAATCCTCTGTTAAAACAAAAATTTTATGCCCCAGTCGTTGAACCTTATCCGCTAATCGGCACACGGTTCTCATTCTTGACAATTCATCGCTTGATTCAAGCACGTAAAAATCTACTTGTAATGGCATTACAGGGGTTTTTGATTGTGGTTAATCAATAATTGACACAACAAGGGTACAGGCCGTCCACTTGCACCTTTTTTAGCGCCACCAAACCAGGCTGTACCGGCGATATCCAGATGGGCCCAGCGAAACTCCTTGGTGAAGCGAGATAAAAAACAGGCTGCTGTGATGGTTCCTGCGGGTCGACCGCCCACATTGGCCATGTCGGCGAAGTTGCTGTTGAGTTGTGACTGATAATCATCCCAAATGGGAAGTTCCCAGACTCGATCTCCACACAAGTTTCCGGCTTTAGAGATTCCATTAGCCAGTTTACGGTCATTTGCCATCAGGCCGGTAGCTTTGTCACCCAGGGCGATAATCACTGCTCCCGTTAGGGTAGCAATATCGACAACGACAGCCGGGTTATAACGTTCAACATAGGTCAAAGCGTCACAAAGGATTAATCTGCCTTCCGCATCAGTGTTTAGAATTTCAATGGTTTGGCCGGACATGCTGGTGACTACATCACCGGGTTTGTTTGCTTTACCATTGATTAGATTTTCACTACTCGGCACAACACCAACAACGTTGATCGGTAATTCCATTTCAGCGACCGCACGCATCGCACCAAAGACACTGGCGCCGCCACACATGTCGTATTTCATCTCATCCATTTTCGCGGCAGGTTTTATTGAAATGCCGCCTGAATCAAACGTCAGGCCTTTACCGACCAAAACTACCGGAGGAGCTTGCTTTTTTTTGCTGCCGTTATATTCCATGATGATTAACTTGGCAGGCTCGTCGCTGCCCTTGGATACGGATAAAAGTGAGCCCATGCCAAGATCTTGCATTTGTTTTTCATCAAGAACTTTGACTTTTAGATTTTGTTCTTTGCCTAGTTTTTTGGCCTGATCTGCGAGATAAGTAGGTGTACAAATGTTTGCAGGAAGGTTGGCAAGTTCTTTACTCAAGCTTTCGCCATGACTAATTGCCAACCCTAACTTAACAGCTCGTCGGGCGGCCATTAAAAATTTGCTTTGCCCGGTATGCAAGATAATTTCCTTTAGAGTACTGGTATCGTTTTTGCTTTTCTTGGTGGCATCGTAGTGATACTCAGTGTTTTCGCAAACTCTTGCCGTCATTTGAAAATAATTCATTAAATCAATGCCTTTAGGCTTCACGCTAGCCAGGCAAATCAATATTGATTCAATAGGTTTGCCCTTGGCTTGATTGATTAATGCGGTTAATTTACCACTGAACTTGGCACCAGTTAATTCAGATTTTTCTCCTAGTTGTACCAGCATCACTTGATTGGCTGCTATCGGGTCAGCCTTGTATAGCATGGCGATGCCGGAAGATTTCGTAGCAAGTCCTGAATTTGTTAACAATTCGGCCAAGCTTCCGTCCAAGACTTTGTCTAATTTCTTAGCTTCTGTACTAAAATCTTTTTTATAAGCAAATGTGATCAAGCAATCACATTCAATGCTGGCGGGATCTGCGGATTTAAGAGAATATTCCATAGTATTGACCTTGAATTTTTATTTAATTAACGGATTCATTGTTTACTAGACACTCAAAGTATAATATACCGCTGGCTAAATTTATAAAGATAATATGAGCTAGCGATCTGAAGTGATCATCAACCGACAATTTATCAAAGAAACTCTGTGGACCAGTTCAGCAGTGACCCTGGTGATGCTGAGTATTTTCCTGGTCGTACGGCTGGTGGGATTCCTGCGTGACGCGGCCGATGGTGATGTGCCGGTTGAAAGTATTTTGATTCTGCTGCTGCTCAAGCTGGTGACCTATGTTGATGTGATATTGCCGTTAATGATGTTTGTGGCGGTGTTAATGGTCTTGAATCGCTGGAGCCGTGATAATGAGTTGGCGGTAATTTTAGCTTCGGGGATTGGATTGACAAATTTTTTAAAACCGATTGTAGTGCTTGTATTGATAATTGGTGGGTTGGCGGCGTTATTTTCGTTTTATGTGTCACCCTTATCCGTTCGTTATGCTGAGGAAATAGAGGAAGAATTTAAAACACGCAGCGATATAACCGGAATCGTTCCTGGTATTTTTATGGAGACCCGTAGTGGCAATGGCGTCTATTTTGTCGAAAAGCTGAATCAAGCGACTGAAATTTACGATAACGTTTTTGCCTACAGCACTACTGCGGAAGGTGCAGATGGCGTTGTGGTTGCCAAGCAAGCTTTTCAACGTACAGATTCACGGACTCACGATCAATTTCTGGTGCTTAAGGATGGTACGCGTTACGAGGGTACTCCGGGCGAAAAAGAATACAAAATTGTCGAATTTGAAACTTATGCCATTCGTATTGAACTTGGTATTCCACCCGCACCCAGCATCCCGGTTAAGGGCTTTAAGACCCGAAATTTGATTAAATCTGATGATCATAGGTTAAAAACAGAGTTAGTCTGGAGGTTTTCCAAGCCACTTGTGGTGCCGGTTTTGATGTTGTTTGCGGTAGCTCTGAGCAAGGTTAATGTTAGACGTAATCGGTTACCGAATATGTTGATTGCTTTTTTTATCTATTTTTCCTATACCAACCTGGCTAGTTTTGCTGTCGCATTGATGAAAAAAGGGACAGTTCAAACAAGCTGGCTGTTGTGGTTAATTCATGGGTTGTTTTTTCTGGCGGCGGTTTATATGTTTTACCGCAGTTCCAGGAATAAGCCGTTTTTTCCGAGGATTTTTCAGTCCAAACCTAAATCCAGTTTATCGGTGCAACCCACATGAGAACACTGGATATATACATCGCCAAGACCATTTTGATTTACACGCTGATTGCGTTTGGCGTATTACTGGGGTTATTTACCTTTGTTAATTTTATTGACCAGCTTGCTGACCTGGGAGTGGGCAGTTACGACATTACCGATGTTATTCGCTATGTGATTTTAACTATTCCACGTTCAATTTATGAGTTATTCCCAATGATGGCATTGCTTGGTGCGATTTTAGGCCTTTCAGTTTTGGAACAGGATTCAGAAGTCATTGTTATGCGGGCCAGTGGTATTTCAGTATACCAAATTGCTTTTTCGGTCTTGAAAGTTGGATTTGCTCTGGCACTGGTTGCGCTTTTAATCGGCGAGTTTGTCGCACCTAAAACCGAAACCATGGCACAACGTACACGCACTGATGCGATGCAAAAACAAATAAAACAGCAAACTGCCACTGGGCTATGGGTCAGGGATAGTCGGGCGTTTGTTAATATAGCTGAGGTTTTACCAGATCTAAGTTTGTTGAAAATTAAAGTTTTCGAGTTTGATAGCGATAATCGCCTGCGTTCCCTGGTCTACTCGGATGGAGCTAAATATAGCTCGGGCAATACCTGGAACCTTGAAGGCGTAAAACAAACCTTATTCAACACCGATCAGATAGCGGAATCGGTACAGTCAAATCTGGCACAGTGGACCAGTTTATTAACACCAGAGATATTATCTGTTTATTTAATACAGCCGGATCAGCTCTCAGCCCGTCATTTGCGTCAGTATATTTCTCATTTGGCATTTAATAATCAGGACACTAGTACCTTTGAGTTGGCATTCTGGACCAAGGTTATGTTACCAATCTCAACGGTGCTGATGATGTTTATTGCCATTCCATTTGTATTTCACAGTGTGCGCTCGGCAGGATTGGGGCGCAGCTTGTTTATTGGTATTATGCTGGGGATTGTGTTTTACGTTATTAACCGAGGTTTTGGTTATGTCGTTCTCGTTTATGGGATTCCACCGTTTCTGGGTGCTATTACTCCCATCTGCATTTTCCTGTTGGTTGGATTAATTTTATTGCGTCGAGTTTCATGATCTGTTTTTTTGTTTCTCCAAAATTATCATTTTGCTGCCGGAGTATAAGTCATGCAGTGTCATGTTTTTAGGATGAAAAAGACACCAGATGAGTCCAATACCTGCCATTCCAAGACTTAAGGCTGCCAGTAAATATCGTTTCAATGCCAATCCCCAGTTTAAGTCTTTACCGTCATTACTGATAACTTTAATTCTCCAGGCTCGCATGCCTAAAGTCTGGCCACGGTGAGTCCAGAACCAACCGAAAAAAATAAACAAAACAATCAGAAAATAAACTCGTGACAGCCATTTACCTGTGGTTGATAATCTAAAAGCTTCTGACAATATTGGTAAGGGCATGAAGCTGATTAACACCACACCCATAAGCAAGATCGAGTCATAGAGCATGGCTGCACAACGACGAAAAAAGCCCGGATGTAAGTGCTCAGTTTTTTCTGATGTATTTATAGTCAATGACTTAGGTATGGTTTGTTAATTCAATTTGGCAGGATTTTATGTCATTTAGCAGTTCTTTAGAAAGAGTTTTACACAGGCTCAAAACATGTCTGGATTTTTTTAAATTTAGAGGAATTATTTCAACTTTGTTACAAATAATGTATTGTAACTTATTGTTATTAAAAGGATAATGATAAATTGCTTAAAAAATAGGCAAGTTTTAAAATTACTACACTGTATAGCAGAAAGGTTTAATCTGAAATAGTTATTAACATAGTTATCCACAGATTTTGTGGATAAAAATGGTCACTATAATTAACATTATTTTCTATCAACATTTACAAATGCCTGATTCACAAAATTTTTGTTGACAAGGTACAATATGGATCATGATTAATAACAGAGATTTTTAAGTTATGCGTTGGCGTAAAGGTAGACGTAGTTCGAATATTGAGGACAGACGAGGCGCTCGTATGTCCCGCGGCGTTAAAGTGGGTGGCGGTCTGGCGATTGCCGGTGCCCTGGCGGCATTGTTGTTCGGCAATGACGCGAGGCCACTGATCAACATTATTGGTAATAAAATATTGGGAGGTTCGCAAACTCAGCAGCAAACTATTCCCCAATCTCCGCAAGATGATACTGCGGCCGATTTTGTTTCGGTTATTTTGGCAGATACAGAGGATGTCTGGGGGCCGATCTTTAAAGAAAATGGTGGCCAATACAAACCGCCCAAACTAGTTTTATTTAATGGTATGGTGCAATCTGCCTGTGGCGTTAATTCGGCGCAAGCCGGCCCATTTTATTGTCCGGGTGATCATCAGGCTTATCTGGATTTAGGATTTTTGAATGAATTGCAACGTTTAGGTGCCAAGGGTGATTTTGCCGTGGCCTACGTAATAGCTCATGAAATTGGGCATCACGTGCAGAATTTGACGGGTACGATGGACAAGCTTCGTCATGTGCAAATGCGATCTAATAAAACTCAGGGTAATGCGCTGCAAGTTATGGCAGAGTTGCAGGCTGATTGTTATGCTGGTGTATGGGCACATCATGCGCATAAAAACCGCAAAGTTTTAGAGGCAGGTGATATTGAAGAGGGGATTAATGCGGCTGCAGCCATTGGCGATGATGCATTGACAAAGGGTAGAGTGCACCCCGATTCATTCACTCATGGTACTTCAAAACAGCGGATGGAATGGTTGCAACGAGGCCTGAAAACAGGTGATATTAATCAGTGTGATACATTTACTGCTATGGGAGCTGGATAGGGCGGATAGTACAAACGTAGTCAAATCAGATTTCTCAAACCCTCTTTACAGTAATACTGTAAAGAGGGTTGTTTTTTGTCTTTCCATATTCAGCTGACAGTCGGTTTCACTTAACCTTTTATTCATGGCTTACGTGATTTAATGGTTGCGTAAACATTTAAGACTTTAAAGGAGTCTAGCCATGAAAAAATTAGTCGTAATCGCTTTAACACTTTTACTGACTGCTTGTGCGGTTAACCAACGAGGACAGCTAGTGCCGGATACTCGGGCATTCAATAAGGGTACATTTATACCTTTAGCCAGCGGTTTATTAGGATCACTCGCTTGTTATGAATTATTCAAAGATCATGGCAGTAAAGAAGGTTGGACGGCTGCTTGTGGTGTAGGTGGTTACTTACTGGCTCGAACCTACACTCAGGAATCAAGCCGAATTTTAGAGCATAATCGGATTGGGCAAAGCAGCAGCTGGTCAGACCCTGATGGACGCCATTATTCAATGACCCCCACCGATACCTATTACAGCGGCTCAACACCTTGCCGTACTTATCGAAGTACGGTTGAAATAGATGGCCGGACAGAAATACTGACAGGCAGGGCTTGTCGACAAGGCGATGGAACCTGGCGTGCGATCTAGCGGCTACTAGCTTTTAGTTAACTAAACCGGGCTCTGTTTTAATCAGGGTCCGGTTTTTTTATGTAATTTAAGCACGTGTATTTAACCAATGCTTGAGCCATACTCTGCATTTTTTCTTGTCGTTATCAATAATTGTAATTGCTAAGTGATACTTATGCTTGGTCTGTAAATTTTGTGTTCGTTGACGACAAGTGGTAATCTATCTGCGTTTTTAAAAAATTGAGAATTCATCCGACCAAGTAATCAGACAAGATCATTTTAAAAGTCGTGGTTATTTGATTGGATTCTAATGTTATTTAGTTTTAGTTAAGGAGATAAACAGTGAAAAAAACACTTGTATTAATGGCGGCTGTCGCTGCTTTAACAGTCAACACGGGAATTGCTCAGGCAAGTTGTGAGGATGGCGAATTAGTTATTAAATTCAGCCACGTGACCAATACTGATAAGCATCCTAAAGGAATCGCGGCTTCACTTTTGGAAAAGCGCGTCAATGAAGAGATGAATGGCAAAGCCTGTATGGAGGTTTTTCCCAATTCCAGTCTCTATGATGATGATAAAGTGCTTGAAGCACTACTGAACGGTGATGTGCAGCTGGCAGCACCTTCATTATCTAAATTTGAGGAATACACCAAGAAATATCGCGTTTTCGATTTGCCGTTCTTGTTCAAGGACATAGATGCAGTTGATCGTTTTCAGAATTCAGAAACAGGACAAGCCCTGAAAGATGCGATGCAAAGGCGTGGCTTACAAGGTTTGCAGTTTTGGCACAATGGTATGAAACAGCTTTCAGCCAACAAGCCGCTGATTTCTCCAGAAGATGCAAAAGGCTTAAAATTCCGAGTCCAGGCGTCTGACGTTTTGGTTGCACAATTTGAACAACTTGGCGCGAATCCGCAAAAAATGTCTTTTAAGGAAGTTTACGGCGGTTTGCAGACCAAGGTTATCGACGGGCAGGAGAACACCTGGTCGAATATTTACGGCAAGAAGTTCTTTGAAGTTCAAGATGGCGTGACCGAGAGCAATCACGGTATTATTGATTACCTGGTTGTGACCTCAACCGAATGGTGGGAAGGGCTTGATGCGGAAATCAAAGAGCAATTTTCACAAATTCTTGCTGAAGTTACCGAAGAGCGTAATGCGGCGTCAACAGCTGTCAATGAAGATAATAAACAGTCGATTATTGACGCAGATGGTGAAGTACGCACGCTGACTGATGAACAACGTGCAGCATGGGTAGAAGCGCTTAAACCTGTCTGGGAACAGTTTGAGGGTGATATTGGTGCCGAGATTATTGAAGCTGCGGTAGCATCAAACGAAGGTTGATTAAAACGTAACAATAGGCCGGCTGGAGATGTCCAGCCGGCCTTAAGCGCATAGAAGGAGTAACGTGTCTGAAAAAAATAGCTGGAGTTCAGCAACTGATAAATTAGAGGAGAATTTAATTGCCTTATTGATGGGCTTAATGACGGTGATCACTTTTGCCAACGTTGTTGCCCGTTATGTCTTTAACAGTAATATTCTTTGGGCACTTGAGGTCACTGTTTTTTTATTTGCCTGGCTGGTGTTGTTGGGTGTGTCCTATGGTGTCAAAAAATCGATTCACCTTGGCGTTGATGTGTTATTGAACATAGCGCCGCCACCTATCCGTCGCATTATGACCATTGTTGCTGTTTTGGCCTGCCTGTTATTTAGTTTGTTATTACTAAAGGGTAGCTGGGATTATTGGTCGCCGTTTATTGGCAAGCGAGCTTTTCTAGAAACCGAAGACGTGCCAATGCCAGATTTTCTGCAGTTTCTATCGACATGGTTAAATGAGGGGGAGCGCTATGAAAAAATTCCACGTTTTATTCCATATTTTGCGTTACCACTGGGGATCGCGTTGTTAACGCTGCGTTATCTGCAATTGACCTGGCGAGTGATTAAAGGTGAAGCAGATTTACTTATTGCCAGCCATGAAGTCGAGGATGAGGTGATCGACGTCGACACTGATCAAAAGCAAGCCGGTAATTAGAAATGGTTGTATTAATTCTGTTTCTTCTGGTTGTTGGACTACTGCTAATCGGCGTACCGATTGCCGTAGCATTAGGTTTATCGAGTATTCTGTTTTTGACCGTTTATTCTGACGGTTCGTTAAGCTCAATTGCGCAAACGCTGTTTTCAGCTTTTCATGGTCATTACACCTTGCTGGCTATCCCGTTTTTTATTCTCGCTTCCGTTTTTATGTCAACCGGAGGCGTGGCTAACCGGATTATCCGTTTCGCCATCGCTGTGGTTGGTCACCTTAAGGGCGGTCTGGCTATTGCCTCGGTGTTTGCCTGCATGATGTTTGCTGCCTTATCCGGTTCATCACCGGCCACTGTGGTGGCAATCGGTACGATAGTTATTGCCGCCATGAAACAGGTTGGGTATACAAAAGACTTTGCAGCCGGAGTGATTTGTAATGCAGGAACTTTGGGAATTTTAATACCACCTTCGATTGTAATGGTGGTTTATGCTGCGGCCACGGATGTTTCAGTCGGGCGAATGTTCTTAGCCGGTGTTTTACCTGGTCTGATTGCCGGATTAATGCTGATGATTGGCATATATGTGGCGGCCAGAATAAAAGACTTGCCTGCCCAGCCCTGGGCTGGATGGACGGAGATATTTGAATCAGCACGTGACGCAATTTGGGGTTTGCTGTTAATCGTCATCATTTTGGGCGGCATCTATGGCGGAATTTTTACACCCACAGAAGCTGCAGCTGTTGCCTCTGTTTATGCATTCTTTGTCGCTAATTTTATTTACAAGGATATGGGACCGCTGGCTGCACATAATAATGAAACTGGAAATGTGATATGGCGGTGTATTACAGTGCTATGGCATAAAGATACTCGCAAAGCCTTATTTGAGGCCGGTAAATTAACCATCATGCTGATGTTTATTATCGCCAATGCACTAATTTTGAAACACGTGTTAACCGAGGAACGAATCCCGCAAGCCATTACGGAAGCCATGTTATCAGCCGGATTTGGCCCGATTATGTTCCTGGTGGTGGTTAATGTGATTTTGTTAATTGGTGGTCAGTTTATGGAGCCATCGGGGTTGTTAGTCATTGTGGCGCCATTAGTGTTTCCCATTGCTATCGCATTGGGGATCGATCCTATACATCTGGGTATTATCATGGTGGTAAATATGGAAATTGGCATGATTACGCCGCCAGTTGGATTAAATTTGTTCGTTACAGCCGGTGTGGCAGGGATGTCTGTGCTGAACGTTGTAAAAGCGGCATTACCATGGCTTGGAATTATGTTTATCTTCTTGATTTTAGTGACATATGTACCCTGGATTTCAACCTGGTTACCAACCTTGATGATGGGACCTGAAATCATCACTAATTGAACAAATTAGAGCTTCAGCGATGGATTTTCGCTGTGCCATAACTTAATGAAATCTGGTGCCGAATGATATATACTATCTCTTCTGCTTGTGGGAGAGGAGTACGGTAGTTAAAAAACTCTGATCAGTTTTCGCTGGAAAATAATAATAAGAGCGATTACTTGCTGATTCATGGGTTTAGTCTGCATAAGGCAGGTTGCCAAATTGTAATTTAGCGGGGGTAGTCGTTAAAATGATTAGAACTAGTCGGTCCAATAATACGGTATCAATACCGAAAAGTGTTCTGTCAGTAAAAATTTTTTCCATCTTACTTGTTGGTTTGCTAGTAGCAGGAACAGTTCCGGTTACGCATTCATATCCTAGTGCGAAAGCCGATTTCAATAACATCTGGTTAGCTGCAAAAGAATTTTGGGATTCGCTGCAATTCTTTAAATCGCAACAACAAATCGACCGTGATCAAGTAGCGGAGGAAACTTTTGTCTCCACAAAAGACGATATGATGACTGAAGTCTTGAATCAAGGCTTGGAAAAACTAAAAAAGCATCCCGAATGTCGTTCAATCTATGTTTCAGAATATTTACCAACGTTTAATTCACATGTTATTGAGAAATGTGAAAAAGCGATTAAACAACACGAACAAAAGCATTTATTTGACACCTACATCAAGCAATTGTGTTCAAACGTCACTGAATCTTCTTTAGCCCGCCAGCAAATCGGCGAAATTCAACTTCGATTGCGAAAATATTCACTGACATTTCCACAATCTAATATAAAAATAGCCGAGTCTGACATCGATGGCATATATGGCACTAAAACCTGTGAAACAGTTGCCAGCTATCAAATTATCTCTCAATTTGATTCAATTAATGGTATAGCAGATCAGCACTTATACAATGACTTGGTAGCGGCTATTCCTTTAAGTGAGACTGAACTTGCAAGTCTAAATTGGAAAGCAAAGAAAAAACGTGCGCTTGCAGCTAAAAAAGAAAAAGCGTCAACAAAAGTCGCCGCGGCTGAACCAAATTATGAACTTCCCACAAACCCGTTCAAGCGAATCGCTTTTTGCATACGCAATAGTCACATTAAGCAATGCAAATATTCAGCGCGAGGTATTGAAATTGCCAAAGCAGATATCAATCACAAATAATTAGATTCTAGATTATATTTTCGCTTTTTAATTGATCTAGTTCCTCATCACTTAGGCCAAGGATTTGCTTAAATACTTCCTCATTGTGACTGCCGATTTCCAGACCCGGCCAGTTTGTTTTTCCGGGTGTTCGCTCTAACTTGGGAATAATTGCTGGAATCTTAAGTGGTTTTCCATTGATTTCAACACTTTCGAACATCCCACGTTGTTGATAATGTTTATCATTTATCATGTCCTCAACATTATAGATAGGTCCACCTGGAACACGGTTCTGCTCTAAAATTTCAATAATCTGTTTCGAATGTTTTGATAAGCACCATTCACTTAAAGCTTTATCAATAATCGCTTCATTTTTGACTCGATCTTCATTGTTCGCCATATCCGGATTTTCAGCTATTTCCTGGTGACCAGCTGCTTTCATCAAGCGTTGGAAGATGGAATCGCCATTACCACCAATGACCACGTATTTGCCATCTTTACATCGGTAAGTATTGGTCGGCACAATGCCGGTCAACGTCGTGCCCGAAGGCTCACGTACCACACCGGCTCCGTCATATTCAGGAATAACCGCTTCCATCAAGTTATACATAGCTTCGTAGATAGCAACGTCAACCACTTGCCCCTGTTGGTTTTTATATCGCTCTAATAGTGCTAACACAATACCAAGGGCGGCGTGAATGCCGGCAAGTGTATCGCCAATACTCAAGTTTGGCCTTACCGGCGCCTGATCTGGAAAACCGTTAATGGCTCTAAAGCCGCTAAAACCCTCGCACACTGAGGCGAAACCTGGTTTTTGTGCTAATGGACCAGTTTGTCCATAGCCCGAGATTCTTGTGTAAATCAGCTTAGGATTAAGCTGTTTGATTTTTTCAGGCCCCAGATTCCAGTTTTCCATTACGCCTGGGCGAAAGTTTTCAATCAATACATCAGCATCAGTTAATAGCGTTTTAACAATATCCCGTGCTTTTTCTTTTTTTAAATCAAGTGTGATTGACTTTTTGTTACGACCAATACTGCGCCACCAAAGCGAAGTGCCATCTCGGACAACTCGCCAGTTACGAATTGGATCACCAGTTTGGGGTGGTTCAACTTTGATGACCTCGGCACCGAAATAAGCCAGTATTGAACCTGCAAAGGGGCCGGCAATTAACTGGCCAAGCTCGATGACTCTGATGCCGTTTAACGGTGCGTTGGTTGGCTCGGTGGTAATGTCGCTGCTATTATTCATCATGATACATAGTAGTTTCTAGAATATACTTGTTCTAAATGTATTCACTTTTGTTATCACTATGCAAGTCGCAATTATTTCTGACATTCATGACCATATGGCTAATCTACGTAAGGCTCTAGCGAAATTACACAACACGGATCTGTTAGTCTGCTGTGGCGACCTGTGCTCGCCATTTATCATTAAAGAATTAGGAAAAAGGTATTCCAAGGATATTCATATCGTTTTTGGCAATAATGATGCGGATTTATTTCGCATAACAACAAATGCTTTAAATTATCCAAATATTCAGTTACATGGCGAATTTTTGGAATTAGAAATCGATGGTAAAAAATTTGCCATCAATCATTTCGATAATATCGGACGTGCTCTGGCTTTCGGTGATAAATATGATGTGGTTTGTTTTGGGCACAATCATCAGTTTGAATTATCAACTAACAAACAAACCCTAATCATCAATCCAGGTGAAATCATGGGTGAATTAACAGGTCAGGCGACTTGTGTAATTTATAATACCGCAAGTCATCAGGCAGAGCGGATCGAGTTATAAAACAATTTACTTATATGGTATTGAAATCAAATGAGAAAATATTGTGAATTAGTTAATAGAACTTAATTGGATTTGAAATAATAATTAAAAAGAAATACTAATCATAAAGGAGGAAAGCAAGTGTCTACTTGTAAACAAACTCAGCGGTTAAACCTTAGTGCTTATGGACGATAAATCTAAATATAACGGGTCCAGGGTTGCTGTTCTAGCCGTACATGGGGTCGCAGACCAGTCGGTAAATAAGACAGCCCACCAAGCATGTGCAATTTTGCTGAGCGAACAACTTGATGTGGAATACGAATTTTTTGATGAGCAGAAAATCCATATCGGCCTTAATTCTATAGTGCTAGATAAACATCTTGACTTGGAAGCTGATAGTTTATGGAGTTTCCCGCCAGTTCAGTCCAGCAGTATTAGCCACTGTGTTTACCAGCAACAGAAAATTAAATATGTAGATATGCATGATATTGAACCGAGTGAACTTGATTGTGAACAACTCGAACATGAATCAATGCGCGAACAATTGCAGGGTTATGAAAACGAGGTTGCTGACAGTGTTCATGAAACAATTGTTTTAAAGGGTAGACGAGCATCAGATCAGGAGAACAGTGAAGATATTAAGGTAGATGTTTATGAAAGTTATTGGGCTGATTTATCAAGGTTGAAATCAGGTTATTTCACGGCTTTCTTTGAATTCTACTTGTTCCTGTTTTTTTTCTCCCGAATCGGCGGAATAACCGTTGAACGTGCGGTTGCTTTTTTTCGTTCCAGTAATGACTGGCGTCTATTACAAAAGCTGCATTGGGTCAGCGAAATCTGTTTGGTCATTGCTATACCGCTCAGCTACATGGCTTTATTAAGCCTTTCTGCAAGCGGTGCCCCTTATTTATTGCAAGCGATTGCACCAAATATAGATCTGGGTTTGATATTTTTGGCTGTATTTGGCGTATTCGTGGCTGCTATGGGTATTTTATCGGCATGTTTTTTCGTCAAACAGAGGGGACATCGATGGTGGCCGGTTTTATTTTTACTAATTCTGGTGACAGCTACGGGCTTGATTTTGGCCATTAAACCTCTCGCGCAGGATTTGCGATTATTAGTCTTATTACTCTGGTTGCTTTGCTCTTCAGGATTTTTATGGCTTTGTTATGTTTACAATCAACGCAGGCCCGGTGCTTTTCTGTTCGGGGTGATATTTTTCACTATTACTGGAATTACGTTCACATTTTTTTTATTTGTTAGTTCTACAAATACATTGGAATATGTTTTTAATCAGGGGGTTGAAGCGACAAGATGGGTGATTAATTTGAACATAATCAGTTGGGTCGTGTTTGTTTTCTCCACGCTATTTTCGTCAATTACCGGTTTTTACATTACTTCAAAGTTACAAGGAAAGGAGAAAACGTTAGCTCAAAAAACAGTTTGGACTCAAACTTTAAGTCTGATTCTTCCCGGCACTTTAATAATGTTGATCTCGTTCAGTTTGTTGCAGGCCATTTATCATCTTACCACCAAGTTAATACCTGAGGATGTGATCGCACCGTTGCAGCTATTGATAGATGAATTTATTTTTCCGCATTTATCTCATGCTCTGGGCATACTTTGTTTGGGTGTGTTGTTCGCATTCTGGATGGTTAGTCCCGCGTTATTTTTCGATAAGTTTAAACCTGATTTAGCAAAACGCGTCAAAGCCAGCAGCTGGATAGGGAAAAATCTGACTAATGCCTACAAAAAAATGCGTTGGGTAGGTGAATTATTTCGGATTATGTTATTGGTAGCTTTACCAGTTGAATGGTTTTTACACATGGTTCCCAATGATATTGTCCATCACAATATCGACTTCCATCGGAATATTATCCTTTACGGTGGACTGCTTATTGTATTTATGATGTTTGGCTCTAAAGGTCCGCTGTCTTTTCTTGGTATGGGTTTCCGGGCAGGCCTTGATGTCGGTTTGGATGTGGCGAACTGGCTACGCTATCGGCCCAGGGAAACTAATCCCCGGGCCGCCATTTTTCGCAGATATGTGGCAATACTTAAACATATAGCACAGTGGCGTGATCCCAAGACTGGCCAGGGTTACGATCGGCTAGTGATTGTGGCGCACAGTCAGGGCACAGTGATTACGGCCGACATACTCAGGTTTTTAACACAAGAATTTAAAAATTCTAATCTGAGTCAACGATCACCAGAGTTAGCTCGATTTTTCTTATCGGGTACAGACAATATCCCCATCAGCTTACTGACATTTGGCAGTCCTTTAAGACAACTCTATAGTGAGAGATTCCCACTGCAATATAAGTGGGCTGGCGTAAACGCTGATAATACTAATCAAAAAGGATCGTTCCAAGGGCCTGACCCACACACTTTAGCATTGACAAGCTGGTCAAATTTGTACTGTAGTGGTGATTATGTAGGAAGGTATTTATGGTGTGAGGAAGATGATGAATATGTTTGGTCAAACACATGGACAGATGATCAAAAATCGCACATATATCCTAACGCCAGAGAGAAGTGTCTCGGTGCAGGTGGACATACCAATTATTGGACTGGCGAACTGCCAGACGTTGCGCTTGAACTGGATAGGCTTATTCATTCACAGCCTTAATTAAATTTTTTCTCAAGAATTCTTCAATACAAAAAGTCAAACCAACACTGAGCTTTGTTAGACTGTAAACTGAACTTGTTTAGTCACTAAGGGCATGGAAAACGATCCATTATTACAGCCTTTCTCTATTCGTCATGTTAGATTTCGTAATCGAATCATGTCCACTAGCCATGCCTGTGGGTTAGAAGAAGACGGTGGAATGCCGGCAGAGACTTATCAACGCTATCACCAGGAAAAAGCAAAAGGTGGTTTAGGGTTAACCATGTTCGGGGGATCATCATATGTCGATGCCGATTCAACATGGAAAAGCGGGCAGCTAAATATGTCTACAGACCGAATTATTCCTTATTTGCAGTCATTTTCTGAGCGAATTCATAGTGAAGGTGCAGCACTGATGATTCAGTTAACGCATCTGGGCAGGCGGGGTGAACCCAATACCATAAACTGGTTGTCAACTATTGGACCGTCGGTAGTACGAGAAACAGGGCATCGATCATTTCCCAAGCAAATGGATAAATTTGATATCAACCGGGTGGTTAAAGCGTTTGGTGCCGCAGCTTTACGTGCAAAACAAGGTGATCTTGATGGTATGGAAACGATGATTGGCGGACATTTAATTGGTCAGTTTTTATCACCCATGACTAATAAACGAACCGACAAATTTGGTGGCTCATTAGAGAATCGTTGCCGCTTTGGATTATTAGTGCACGAAGAAATACGTAATCGGGTCGGAGATGATTTTATTGTTGGTATGCGTTTTCCTATCGATGAAGCGGTGCAGGGAGGTATGGATTTTGATGAATGTATAAGGGCAGCAAACATCTTCCAAAGGTCAGGTCTGATTGATTTTTTCAATGCCAACTATGGTCGTATCGATACAGAATTAAAATTGCTGATTGATTGCATGCCGGCGATGGCATCTCCCATTGCACCGTGGTTACAGATCGTTGGTGCGTTTAAAAAAGAAGTTAAATTGCCAGTGTTTCATGCCGCCCGTATTACCGATTTAGCAACAGCGCGGTATGCGATTCAGGAAGGTCTGCTCGATATGGTGGCAATGACCCGTGCGCATATTGCTGATCCGCACATCGTCAACAAAATTATCTCAGGTGACGAGGACCGCATACGTCCCTGTGTAGGTATGACGCATTGTATGGGTGATAATCGTCCCACTTGTTTACATAATCCGGCCACAGCACGTGAGCGGTTTTGGCCGCAGATTATTCAACCAGGCGCCGAGCGAAAAAAATGCATGGTAGTTGGGGGTGGCCCGACAGGTCTGGAAGCGGCAAGAATACTCGCTCAGCGTGGCCATGAGGTTACATTGATGGAAGCAACCAAAGAGCTGGGTGGACAGCTTCGATTGGCTTGTAAGGCGCATTGGCGAAAGGATGTGATTGGCATCATAGACTGGCGAATTTCGGAGCTTGAGAAGCTGGGCGCAACGGTCAAGACTGATTTTCTGGCCGCTGAGAGCGACATCATTAATGAATCTCCTGATCTTGTTATTATTGCGACCGGTGGTTTGCCAGATCTCGACTGGCTGCCCGGCAATCAATTCGTGACCTCAGTAAATGATTTATTAACGGGTAATGTCCCAGTTGGTGATAGTGTCATTGTTTACGACGGTACCGGTCGCCATCCTGGATTGACCGTGGCTGATTATTGCAATCAACTCGACAAACTAGAACATCTGGTTTTATTGGATACTCAGCCTGGGGCTGAGCTTGATTACGGTGAGCAAGTAATTTGGCGAAGGGAATTAGCTTTAACGAATATTCAGCCAAAACTGGAATTTAGATTGATTTCAGTCAGGCTGCATCAAGATCGACTGCAAGCGTATTTTGTTCATGAGTTATCATGTGAAGAAATGATTCTGGACGCGGACCAAATTGTCGTTGAACATGGCACCAAGCCGGTCGAGGATTTATTCCAGTCTTTGCAACCGCATTCAGCTAATAATGGTGTTACCGATATTGCCAAATTTCTATCCGGAGAACCTCAGTCAACAGACAATAATGCTAATGGCTTTGAGTTGCACAGAATAGGAGACGCCCTATCAAGCCGAAATGTTGCAGCTGCTATGTTTGATGCTCTGCGTCTTTGTTCAGTGATGTAGTAATACTAATTCGAGTTTAAGCCTTCTGTATTTTTGGATTTATTTCTAAAAATAGATTTTGGATAAAACGGTGGATGTGCCGTTAATAACGATAGAGTCACAAATTTGAAAAGTGAGTAGCTGAGATATCGATCTGAAGCTAAGTGGTGTGAAATTAGAAAGTGAATGGTTTCTAATAAATCATGAGGAAATATTCAAATTCAAGGGTTCAATCTATTCGAACGCAGGTCGGAAAAATACTCATTTGAGACATTCAGCGATTTTGTGTCGTTGGTTACAGTTGCTTCTGCACGAATTTTGTGTACATGGTAAGTTAATATCATGACACAATTTCAAGTCTTTAAAACATCGGAAGCGACGTTCGAACCATTCAGAACGGTGGGGAATGGATATCAAAACGTATGTGAGTGGATTGGCCAAAATACCAATGCACCCTATCAAGCGGGCATTGCAGAACTCTCTCACATTTGTATCGAAGATTATAAGTTTAGTTTCCATGATTTTTTATATGTTCTAGAAGGCGAGATAATCCTAACGCAAGAACAGCGCACCGAGACACTGTCAGTTGGGCAAGCTGTCTATATACCTGAGGGTGCAATTGTTACATTGGATGTACCTAATTATCTCTTATGGATTTATGTTGCCCGATCACATCAAGGCCATTGGAAGAGGGGCATTAGCACCCCGGGTGCTGTCGTAGAACGACAATAGATAGTTAAATAGACATTTAAAATGGAGGCTCTGAGTAAATAACGGGTTTTCAGAGCTTATTGAAACTTATTAGCTAAATCTGTCAGGTCAAGTAAGTGTTTACAAGTTACATTGCGAATACACTTAATTTAATGGTGCGGCGCTATCGTCCGTGACATCTTCAACATAGTGATTAATATCCGAAATTATTTGGTAACGCTCTTCCTCGGTTAAATTAGATTCACTCAAGGTGTCGAGAAGGTGCCCGACAAAAGCCCTGAAGTGTTTGGCATTGATTCCTCTACCTTGATGGGCATGTGATAAGTTTAATCCGGAATATTCTCCCGGTCCTCCAAGGGCGATAGTGAAAAATTCTTTTTGCATGTTTTTTAATTGATGCATAGGCGTGTTCTTGAAAAAATCAACAAGCGTCTTATCATTTAAAACACGATCATAAAATGAGTCAACTAATTGAATGATGGCTGGTTCACCACCGACTTTCTCATATAAAGTTTTTTCATTCATAGAAGGTACCTGCTCATTAAAGCTGTTGGTTGTATTCTCAATGTACCAAATTTTTTAAAACTTCAATTGATAACGGCATCGCTAACTATTTGGCAACTTGAAAACTGCTTATTACCCAGCTATTTAAAGCTGCTAATCATATCGATTTAAACTTATTCCATATCAATTTAAAATACAAGACATGTGCCTAAATAAAACTCGATTTCATTGATATTGACAGCAAAGCGAAATACAGCTCGGAGCAAAAGGTACTGTTAAATAATATACCCGCTTAATTCAATTATGACCAATAAGCATATTTTGTTAACTTTTCCACGTTCGGAATAAAAATTGAGTCCCGTTTAATTTCCAGCAATTCTTCATCTTCGAGTTGTTTTAAGATGCGAGAGAAAGTTTCTGGTGTAACAGAAATAATAGAGGCGATAGTTTGTTTGGGGGTGTCAAGCCTAATCTTAGTCGACATCGCGTTGTGGTCTGGTATAAGTCCATTCAAATAATTGACTACTCTTATGGTCGCATTTTCCAGAGTTAAGCTGTCAATCTCCTTTACTTTTCTGTGCAATCGTTGGCTTAAGTCAGCAAGCAGTGCCATTGATAGTTCTGTTGATTCATGCAATAAATTGACGAATTGTTGATTATTAAAACCAATTACTTCACTTTTTTTCAATGCAACGCAGTTTGCGGGGTAGCGATTCTCGGTCAAAAACATGACAGCTTCGGCAAATAAATGACCAGGACGGACGATTTCCAGCACTTTTTCCATGCCATGGGCGGAATTTCGAGAAATTTTAACCTGGCCTTTTTTTAGCAGATAAAAGCTATGGGCGATATCACCCATATTAAACAGTGTTTGGTCTTTTGATAATTTTATATGATGACTGTTATCTAGTAATTCTTTTCTTTGCTTGTTCTTTAGTGTGCTGAACACAGGTAATCTGGCTAATAGTGCTAACTCTTCAGTGTCAGTCATTGGCTTGATATAAATCAATTACATTATCATTAATAGAGCCTAATATTTTACCCTAAATCTTGCCTATGACACCCACATAGTGTTTATTAGATCTAAGATAGCTAAGCCGTATAAAAGTACGCACTGTGTAAAGACCGAAATCTCCCTTGCTCGGTTTTGATGATTTAATTAAATGAATTTAGTTTTTTGGAGACGCTCATGAAAAAGTTAGTATTGATTACCGCTACCATGGCCTGGGCATTATCATGTCAGGCTAGTGAAGAGCTTGCTAGCGCTAGCAATTGTCTGGCCTGTCACAAAGCCGATGCCCAACTTGTAGGACCTTCCTATCAGGACATTGCCGCTAAATATAAAGATCAGGAGGGAGCAAGTGATGCGCTGTTCGAAAGTATTAAAAACGGCTCATCGGGAACCTGGGGTGCTGTGCCTATGCCGCCGAATGCGGCCGTTAGTGACGAAGATATCCAAGCATTGGTAGATTGGATTTTAGCCATGTAAATCCACTTGCAAGGTTATATTTTTAACCAAAATCTTTACTTGCCTGAGTGTATGTTCACTTAAGTTAAATGCTTTATGAGCGATGATTATTCTAATCCGATTGATCATTTCGCCGATTGGTATCGACTGGCATGTGAAAACAAGCACATTGAAGAAGCCAATGCGATGAATTTAGCTACTGCATCAGCTTCAGGAATGCCTACCAGTCGTATGGTGCTTCTTAAGGCATTTGATGAGAATGGTTTTGTATTTTATACCAACCTTAATAGCCGAAAAGGGCAACAATTGAAAGTTAACCCATTGGCGGCTTTGTGTTTTTATTGGGAGCCGTTAGCCAGGCAAGTCAGAATTGAAGGCCAGGTTGTTGTCGTTGATGATGAACAGGCTGATGAATATTTCGCTTCACGACCGTTTAAAAGCAAAATAGGAGCCTGGGCATCAAGGCAGTCACAACCACTGGATCATCAAAAAACACTGCTTAAGGAGATTGCCAAACAAACCGCCAAGTATGTTACAAAGACAGTTCCAAGGCCTGTCTTCTGGTCAGGTTTCTGCTTGCTGCCGGATCGTATTGAATTTTGGCAAAGAGGAGAGTATCGTTTGCACAGGCGGCAATCTTATGAGCTTGATGAAAGCGGACAGTGGCAAGCACAGTTACTCTATCCGTAAACATAAACAACAAAAATCACCGCTACGATAGTCTTTGCTTTTGTCATATTGTCACTATCATCATAGCGAGTTCTAATGCTAATCTCTTGGCTGTATGACCAGGCAACCATTGGTTGTATTATTTCCTGATTTAGACATCTTGAAAAATATTTTAGTGCGCATGATGCAGTCTGAACCCTACCAGTTAACCATCTCTACCCAGAACATGAGACGCACGACCACATCATGGTTAATTCTTGGTTTGCTTTCACTTGTAGCGGCGGGTTTGTATTCAGTTTTACTGGTGCTAGCGCGAACGCCTGTTGTTCAACAATGGATACCGTTTGTGGATTTTTTTCACACTTCTCTGGTTGTCCACGTAAATCTATCCGTTTTTGTCTGGTTATTATCATTTTCTGCTGCCATGTGGAGTCTAAGTGCAAACACCGACTTTCCAAACTGGGATAAGACATCTTTTCTACTGTCGGCAGTCGGAACACTGGTAATTATTATTTCCCCTTTTGTAGGTGCAGGCCGGCCTTTATTAAATAACTACATGCCCATATTACAACATTCGATTTTCTATTTTGGTTTGATTATTTTTGCCATCGGCATTACCAGTCATTTAATCCGCTCAATTTTCTCTGTCTCTTTGCCAGGGCAGGGATTGGATAGTGTTACTGTGTTGAAATTTGGTATTTCACTTTCGGCTGTTGTGACAGCAATCGCCATACTTTCATTTTTAGCATCATATTTTGGTATTGATAAGAACATTCAGGGACAGGTGTTTTTCGAGTTTTTATTTTGGGGGTCGGGGCATGTGATTCAATTTAGTTATACCATTTTGATGCTGATTTGCTGGGTTGTTCTGGCTAACACTAGTTTTTGCAGCTACACCTTGAGCCCAAGATTGACAATGTTGTTTCTGGTTTTGCTGGCGCTACCGGTCATCACAGTCCCGTTTTTATATTTCGCACATGATATTGTTTCCCCCGGACACCGATTGGCATTTACTGAATTAATGAAGTACGGTGGTTTATCTTCTTTGCCGTTGGGGCTGGCAATCTTGGTCGCAATGATAAATGCTAAAGTGCCGCATGGTGAAGGTATTTATTTGCGCTCAGCGCTAAATATGTCAGTGTTGCTATTTGCCGTTGGTGGGATCTTGGGGTTTATGATCAGTGGTCTGGATATTGTCATACCCGCACATTATCATGGATCCACAGTCGCAGTAACTATTGCGTTTATGGGGCTTTCATATTATTTATTGCCCAGATTGGGATTTGCTGCACCAACAGCACGTCTGACTTTCTGGCAACCCTATATTTACGGCGTGGGTCAGTTAATCCATATCACAGGTTTGGCAATTAGCGGTGGCTATGGTGTGCAAAGAAAAACGGCTGGTCTGGCTCAGGGTGTGGATCGCTTCGGTGAAATTGCTGGAATGGGCTTAATGGGGACAGGGGGATTAATTTCTGTTATCGGTGGGATATTGTTTCTGATTATCACCTGTCAATCAATTTTAAGTAATCGGTCATGATGGAAATTATCATATTTACTCTAAACGGCATTTTTGTTTATCTGTTTTCAGATTGGATATTGAGATTGATTGAACGTTATCGCAATAAAAATTTTGAAAACAGATCGATCATTTTCTTTATGATATTTTTACCTTTGATCTTGCTGTCGTTTCAAGTCATTAATAAGTTCATTAAGTAAATTTCAATACTCTCTTAATGTGAATGCGGTAGATCTCTATGCAGTCGGGCATCAAACGTGGAGAAATGGTTTCGAAACCATTGACTCAAGCGTTCTTGCAGTATTACAGAGCCATTTTTTTGATCGTCTACAAAATCATCCATGATGTTGAGAATTTGGTCTAACAGGTCCTCATGATCTTCTTTATGGGCCTCATATTCTACATATTGAGCTTTTTGCATAATTTGTTCCTCGTGGGCAAAATGAGCGGCAATTCCTGCATAAATATCACCTAAGAATTGTTCGATTTCTTCAGCCGGTGCATTTAATTCAAGCTTTTCGTAGGTCGCATTAATCAAATCAATCATTTCACGATGCTCTTCATCAATTGAAGCGACTCCGACCGAATATTCGGGTTTCCATTCAATGTAAGTCATAGCTGATTCCTCAATTAACAATAAATTTATTTGTAATTTCATCAAATTCTATAAACACATGCTGGCCAGCAGAAAGCTTCAATTCAGCAGTATGTTTATAATCAAAATCCTCTTCTATTTTCGAATCACGCATGCCGACAAAAAGCTGATGATTGCCTTGGGGGATTTTTAAATTGTTGATATACCGTTATCTCACCATCATCCCAAATGCCTGTTGGTGGCAGACTTTGTTGATACAAGATTTCATCGTTGAGCCTTAACATTACATCAACATTTTGTCTTTCACGCTGACAATCTTCAGCTTTGCGCATATTTGCAGGCAGTTGATCAAGCTCAGCCTGAGTCAACTTTCGGCATTCGTGTAATAATTGCCCGGCATGAGAAAAAGCTAACGAAACTACCGCTTGATGAGGGTCGCGTAGTTTAGTTTTTGGCCAGTTTGAAAAACGCGCAATTAAAGCTGTCAACAGAATACAGGTTGTAGCAATTGCCAGTAGTTTCATTGGTTTGTATGAATTCAGTGTGGCAATTGAATTTGTCTCAGTACCTTTGGCAGCAGGATGTAGGGTGCTAGCAAAGGCACTGAGTTGTTCACCGACGCTTCTATAACCCGACCAGGGGGCTTGCCAGCCCAGAGCTAGTCGATTCGGGTCAACTCGTTTACGTAAGTGTGGATCCCGCTTACGATCAATACGTTGCTCGGTCCACTGCGTTCCAAACCGGTATTTACATTCATCCTGGCCACAGCCGGTCATTAAAATCCCGTCAGCGTAATTTCGGCTGAGAATATAATCAATAAAAGCAGGCGGTAGGTGTCCCATGCAGGCGACTTGTAAAACGCCTTCATGATGAGATGATATTTTTTTGACTGAACTGTCTTTTTGGCAGGCAATAATCATTATCCGTTGCTCTGAAGTAAATTCACTCGCCGCCTCATGGATCATGGTTCGAAGTTGTGCAGCACTTAACTCAGGTAAGTCTATTCCAGGAATCAACTCGCTGCGGGAGCGAAATGGCATGGCAGTGGGACAGGCACCAACACAGATTCCACAACTGACACACAGATCAGCATCAACGACGGCCTCTTGTTCATGCACAGCGTCGTCACTGCGGGGCATCATTGATATAGCACCGTATGGGCAATCGTTTGCGCAACGCTCACACCCATTACAGTTGTCAAGATCGACCAGAGCAGCTCGTTTTAGCTTGGCTGGTGGCACCCAAGGTGCAAGGAACAGCAACATGGTCAAGCCGATCAATAATGCCCAAACTCCCGCAGGCGACCAGAACTGAATGAAAGGATAGATCAACAGATAAAACCAGTCGAGACTGAGCGACTGTGGAACTTGTGTTAAATCAACCTTGTCCTGACTGAGGGCCGGGTAGAGCAAAGATAATATTACCAGCGCAGCTAATGTTGTGATCATCAATTGTCTTGGTGGATTAATCCGTGGCCCACTAATTCTGAATACATGCAGCCAGATGGCAAAAACAAAAAAGATGGGTAATCCGATTACGTGCAAAAAAACCATTAATGTGAAAAATCGGTCACTTAGATTTGAATCAGCTAAAAAGTTTCGGGCCATGGAGTTAGTAAAAATAGGCAGTGAATCCAACAGTTCGGCGGTCCGTAATGCTACATAGTGTGCTAACTCATCCCATACCAGCCAATAACCTGTAATACCTAAGATAAATAACAACCAGATTAAGGGAACACCGCATTACCCAGCTAAACCAGTGCTTACCCCGTTGATGGTCAATCGAGAACTCCCTGATGATATGCAGCGTTAGCAAAACGACCGCAGCATCTGAGGCATAGCGATGCAGACTGCGCATCACTGAGCCAAAGTACCATTGTTGATGAGTGATCAATTCGACTGATTGATAGGCGCCATCAACACTGGTGCGAAAAAAGATTAATAACCAGATGCCGCTGATTAAAACAATCCAACAGAAAAATATGGTCAGTGCACCAAGATATTGAAAGGGATTCAGTTGATGATTAGTAGCCTGATTTAACAACCAGCGAAGTGGAAAATAATACCAAGTTTGTGCAACGTTGCAGGGAAGTCAGCAAGATAGCCTGCATTTCTCACCAGGATGTGAAAAGAGATTGGGCCAAAAACCAAGCAGGACACAGTGCCATGCTTGGGTGTTTGTATATCCATTGGCAATGCTTTGCTTCATATTACTTTTTCTCATCTGTCTTGTCGGCCTGGTGAGAAATACGGGCTAACCTTGAGAAGATTTGAAGTGTTTTGATTCACGGTATAAGTAAATCCCTACTGAAACGACTACAAATAATCCAATCAAAATTTGAATGAATAGTGAATAATCGATTCGATAACGGCCTGTATTGGGATTATATACAGTGCAGAATATTTTTACTTTTGCGATAAAGTCAGCAATCAGATGGTGCTCTGATGCTGGCCGGTTAAAAACCAGTTCCTTTAACGGTTCAAACTAACCAGGGCAATTCAAAGATTTCACCGTAAACCTGTTGGTAAATGCTGCCTTGTTGGTCGACTATGCTTATCTGGGTGATGTGATCGAATCCACGCGGCGAAGGGAAATAACTGAAACCTAGCTCACGGGTCAAAGTGTTGAGTGCCGATTCTGTGCCGCTTAAAAAATTCCAATTTTCAAGATTTATATTTTGCTGGCGGGCAAATACATGCATATTCTCTGGTGTGTCTCTTTGCGTGTCAAAGCCGATGGTCACAACATTAAAACTGTCATCACCTAATGCGTCAAGCGCTGCTGTTACAGCTAATTTTAGTTGTTTGGTTGTTACCGGACAGGTTAAATGGCAGGAAGTGAATACCAGGCTAATCAATAATGGTTTGCCCTGGTAGTCACTCAGCTTGACGCTTTGTCCGTCTTGATTGATAAAGTTTAAATCACTTAACTTGTTACCAATAGCTGCCTGGGACAAATCAAGTGCTATTTTCGAGTCATATTCTTTGCTTGTTTGTGCCGTCAGTTCAGTCGGATTCACTAAAAAGCAGCTCAACATAATACCTGTTCCAAACAAGATATCGTGGCTGCCGAACAACGCTGAGTCCGTTACTAAATAAACAACATAACAGCTCAAAACCTCTGGGGTATTTCATTGATTGCTGGCAGTCGATAGTTGTCTATGACATAGGCCAGACCGAGGCTAAGTATTTCCAGTTGACGGAAAAATATATAACGAATATCACCAGAAAAAACATGGCCAGAACGAAGGTGCCAGGTGCTGCAAAACCCCATTTTCCGGCAGCCGCATGATCAGCCGCAGAAACAGTAAGCGGATCTGCTTTCATTAGGCGCGTCGTGGCAGTGCCGTAATCAGATTGTGAGTCAACAGGTTTGCCAAAAAATACCGATACGACGGTAATCAGTACAAAAATAGCTCCACCCAGGATCGCAATGACACCGCTTACCCCGACCAGCCCCATTAGTGTGAATGCCGTGGCGGAATAATCAAAGCCTAATAATGAATCATTAAATGCCATGTCCCAGTGACGTCGCTCAACGCCCAGAGTACCGGCACCCATCATGACCAGGGTGAAGACCGCCATACCGCCACCAAATAAATAAGGGTTGCCATTTGGCCAAGCCGGGCAAAAATACTTGTCGCCGAAACAATACCGGTATCAGAAAATAAGTCAGCGACATGAATGCCAGTGTGGTGCCAAGAACAACGGTGGCATGAAAGTGACCCGGAACATAAATTGTATTATGAATAATGATGTTGATCTGTTCGGTGCCCATCACCACACCGGATATTCCGCCAATAAATCCGAATCCCACCAAAGAAATAAACATTCCTGAAAAAACCGGATTACCCCAGGGAGCCTTGCGCAGCCATTCGAATAACCCACGTTTAAAGCCTTTGGCTCTTTGCGCGACTTCAATCGACCCGGGTACA
The DNA here is from genome assembly GCA_965215945.1 of Arenicellales bacterium. Classification (GTDB taxonomy): domain Bacteria; phylum Pseudomonadota; class Gammaproteobacteria; order Arenicellales; family JAHEKD01; genus JAHEKD01. Next base: position 195,636 of record CBDCFC010000046.1, read on the forward strand.
GTCAGACCATGGATCATGCTTGCCAGAACGGCGAGATACATGGCATAGCTGGTGTTAAATATCTTCCAGGTTGAGCTGATGCCTGGATCGACTAATACGTGGTGAGCCGAGGCCAGTTGCAAAAAGAAAATATAGAGCAAAAAAGCCATACGACTGACTTTTTCGGATAATGGTCGCGCCCCAAACACAATCGCAGCAATGGCGTACCAGACTGCAACATGCGCAGCGACGTTAATCTGCTGCGATGAATGGCCAAAGCCCCACCAGACCAAGCGGTACATAACTGCGTCAATGTGCCCGATCAGGCCTAATGACCACAACCAAGTGGGAACTAATATGATAGCACCGGCTGAAATTGTAAAAATAGCGATAATACAAGCGGTTAAAGCACCAAAAGTAACCAGTGGAATTGATCCTTCGTAAGTGTTTTCTTCCTTAGCAACGACTAGTGTGCCGAGAAATATAAAACAACCGATCAGCGCACCAACGGCAAAAAGAATAAGCCCCAAATAAAAATTTGGGTTGGCCGGCATCGGCACATAAGAGGTCATCATCACCGATGAATCGCCACCTAATACCGCAAAGTTGTTAACCGCAGCTCCAATCACCATTAAGGCAAACGCCAACCAACCTAGGCGGGGCGTTGCTAGGCGGCAGCGAAGGAGTGTCGAGCAGCAAAAGTACAAAACCGCAATTTCAAAAAATATAATCCAGTACACCAGCATATTAATGCCGTGAATCGTCAATAGTTGGTAAAAGCGATCTGCCGGCAGTAGATGAATGGCAGGCCAGCGTGTTAACGTGACCAGTAATGCGGTAATACCGCCAATCAATAGCATTACCACTGCCATCACTGCATTGGCGCGCATTAACATTTCCGCAGGTTTATGAAATTGCAGACCTGATTCCGGACAAGTTCGAAATTGTTCCTGTGTCATTGCCCTGCCTCCGTTACGTAAATCTTACCCACCATATTATGATGACCGATACCACAAAACTCATTGCAAATAATAGTCTGATCAATGTCTGTATCTGGGGTAATAGTTAAAACCATTTCATAGCCTGGCACGATTTGTGTGTTGATATTGACCGGTTGTAAAGAAAAACCATGCTGCCAGTCCATGGATGAAATATGAAGCCGGTAGGTCTGGTCTTTCTCCAGTTCAAGCAGCGGCCACCATGACCATAATCGGGCAACCAGATATACATCGCTGCCTGGAGGGGGATGGACGACCGGAATATTTTGCTCCGTTTCAGTACGAACGGTATATTGATCTACCATCGCCTTTGCTTTATCCATAAAGGCGGCCGGTGTAGTGCGATAGGCTTCGTTGGAGAGATTTTGTTTGCCATAGACATGCCATAGTGGCATCATAATAAACATAATCAATGACCAGGCCAGGGCAATAAGTATCCAGGTAAACTCAACCCTGTCCAACGGTTGTTTCCACCAGACGGTTTCCGATGGTGGTTGGATTGTACTCATGAGTCCGACTCCTTTAGATAATTATTGACTGATGGGGATGGTGATAATTTCCATGATTCCCCATACAATATAAAAGACGGTCGGCATCACAATGCCAATGAATAACAGCAAAAACGGATTGTCCAGAATTTTTTGCATTACCGGAATTCGTTCTTTTGGTGTATCGTTATCTTCCTGACTCATAGTTGCTCCTGGTGAGAATTAAACAAAATTTTTACGCAGCTACACGCAGATTAAGGCTAGCATATTAGACACCGGCGGGAATTGATGTACATCAAGCTCGATGTACTATTGGTTGATTTATATCAAGTATTTGATGGGGCTTTAAAACTATAGTTTTGGGTTATATATTGGACCAATGATCTGAAGACTTATTAAGTGTTCTATCGTAAATTTCAGTTTCGAAATCCGTTAATGATGTTAAAAAAATTATTAATAACGCAATGAAAACCAGCCATGTTGTTATGATTGTGATTTGTATCACTGGGTTACTTGGTTGTGATCAACAACCTTCATCTGCACCTGATATTCATGATGCAAAATACCAGGCTATTGATGCGGATGGAGAACCGCTTGATGGCGAGGGGCATAATGGTGTTTGCGTGCTGGATCAGTTTACCGGTTTGATGTGGCAAGTAAAATCCGACACGCCCGGACTTAATGATTGGCGCAATACTTATAGCTGGTACAATCCTGAAGAGTCCAGTGGTCCCGAACTGGATTATCGTGGCACGGCCAATGGTGGTGTGTGTCAGGGCAGTAAGTGTGACACCTGGGACTATGTCAAAGCTTTTAATAAAACAGGACTTTGCGGTTATAAAGACTGGCGGGTTCCTTCCCGGGATGCGTTGGCCTCAATTAGTGATATCAGAAAACTGCAGTCACCGCCGACAATAAATATAAAATATTTTCCTCATGCCCAGGCCGATGAATACTGGTCCAGTAATGATTATCAGTTTCAATGGGATTCCGCCTGGGTCTGGAATTACAAATACGGCCACGATCGGGTTGACTGGAAGGCTTCACCTAAATATTTACGTTTGGTTAGAGGAACAGCCTTGCAGCTAGAGCGTGTTAAAGATTAAACATGACCACAACATTGCAATATGAAAACACTGATTAATATATCGCTATTATTAGTTATCGTGCTGGTGTCATTAAGCGCCTATATCAGGTTGGCACATTCTGGTATCGGTTGTGCCGACTGGCCGGGGTGCTATGGTCGAATCGGTGATGTAGTTGAGGTAATGCCTGATTCAGAGCAGGCCTATCAGGATATAGTTCAAAAGGCTAACCAGCCATTAGCCTGGGCCACACCTCTGCATCGGCTTGTGGCCAGTGTGTTGGGGTTGTTAATTATTTTTTTGGCGATTGCAGCTTTACGAACCAGGCGAGCGCGCATAATTAGCCTGAGTTTACTGGGGCTAACCGTTTATCTGTCGATTTTGGGAATCCGTTCTGGTAGTTTGTACGATCCTGTCATCATCATGGGCAATCTTGTCGGCGGCTTTTTGATGCTTGGTTTGCTGGCATGGCTAAGGTTCTCTTTTGCTAATCCAACTAATAACCCGGCCAAGTCTAGAGCGTCAAGTCTAAGCCGTTGGGCGCTAGTGGCATTGATGGTGTTATCGTTACAAATTCTGCTTGGTGGGTTGACCAGCGCAAATTTCGCGGCTACAGCCTGCCAAACTATCCCGGATTGCCATGGCTCCTGGTTGCCAGATGAATATCTGGTTAAAGCATTTGATTTGTCAAGACGGCACCAGGTCAATGAATCCGGTGTAGTGATCGGTGGTGCTGAACGAATGGCGATTCATAAATTACACCGTCTGGGTGCTATCGTATCCCTGTTATTGCTGCTGTTTGTAGGTATCACGGCCGTGCGTCATAGTTCAGCATTTGCTGTGGTTGGTTATACGGTTATTTTGTTAGTCAGTCTGGAGTTTGCCATCGGTGTGTTCGCAGTGACCAATGCCTTACCGATTGCACTGGCGGTATTACACAACTGGTTAGCGGCTTTGTTAGTAGTGGCTTTACTATGGCTGCTAAGTATCAGCACTGGTCGGGCAACTTGATTGACGATTCACAACTAAAGATACATCGATTATAGTGTGGTAATGAATGGTGACTAAAGTAAATCTGGCTTTAATTGGTTTGATCGTCCTGATGGTAGCAGTGTGGTTTACTATGAATCGTACAAATACAAAGACGATTATCCAACAGGAAACCGGCTTTGTTTATTCTCCAGCAAAACAAATCGGTGATTTCAATCTCATAGATTTAAATAATACTGAAATTGACCAAAGTCGCTTTATTGGTAAATGGTGGCTGGTTTATTTCGGTTTTACGTTTTGTCCGGATGCCTGTCCGTTGGCGTTGGGCGATATGAAAAAAATAAAAAATGAACTGGATGAGTCAAGCAAACAAAACACCGGTTTTGTTTTTATTTCCGTCGATCCTGATCGTGACACACCACAGCGGTTAAAGGAGTATGTGCAGTATTTTGACCCCGAATTTTATGCGGCGACGGGTGAACCTGATGAATTGGAGAAATTGGCGACAAGCATGGGTGTGGTTTTTGCTGTGCCTGAAAATCCTGCCGATGAAAATTATCTTGTCGGTCATTCCAGCTTTATGTTATTGCTAAACCCGGACACGGAATTAGCGGCTGTGTTTAAAGTGCCGCACAAACCTGATGTGATAGCCGAAGGGTTTATGAAAATACAGGAATTCACTAAATAAAATAGTACGGTTATTTTATAAAGTGAACTTGATTCAAAAATATAATATTCCTGGCCCTCGATATACCTCTTATCCGACGGTGCCATATTGGGATCAAGAAAAATTTTCCATTCCCTTGTGGCACAAAAACCTTGGTTGCTCACTCAGCCAAGTTAACAACGAGCAGGGTATCAGTTTATATATTCATTTACCGTTTTGTGAATCACTCTGTACGTTTTGTGCCTGTAACAAACACATTACCCGCAATCACGATGTTGAAACGCAATATATTGGCTATTTGCTGAAGGAATGGCAGCAGATTAGATCACGAATGCCACGGCCACCTGTCATCAAGGAACTTCATCTAGGCGGTGGCACGCCGACATTTTTTAGCCCACATAATATTAAACATCTTATTAAAGAGATCACGACATCCGCTGTAGTACCTGAGCAACATGAATACAGCGTTGAAGGTCACCCTAATAACACCACACGGGATCATCTGGAAGTATTGTTTGAATTAGGTTTTGACAGAGTGAGTTTTGGTGTGCAGGACTATGCCGCCCAAGTGCAACGGGCGATTAATCGGATTCAACCCTTCGAGCGGGTGCGGCAGGTGACTAATATGGCCCGTGAAATTGGATTCGCTTCAGTCACACATGATCTGATTTTCGGCTTACCCTTTCAAACTCTACTCAGTATGGAAGATACCATTAACAAAACGCTGAATCTGAGGCCAGACAGGATTGCGTTTTACAGTTATGCCCATGTCCCCTGGGTCAAGGGCAGCGGACAGAGGGCCTACAAAGAAAGCGATTTACCAAGCGAGCATAACAAGAGAAAGCTCTATGAAAGCGGCAAACAAAAGTTGCAAGACGCCGGCTATTTGGAGATCGGAATGGATCATTTTGCTTTGCCCGAAGATCGTCTTTACAAGGCTCAGCAGGAACATCGGTTGCACAGAAATTTTATGGGTTATAGCGAAAGCCGCACTGATGTTTTAATTGGTCTGGGACTATCTGCCATTAGTGATTGCTGGACTGCATTCGCACAGAATGAAAAGACTGTTCGTGAATACTATGCCAAGCTGGACAGGGATAATTCGCCGATACTGCGTGGACACTTGCTCACTGCAGAGGATGTAGTAATCCGTCAACATATTCTCAACCTGATGTGCAGTTTTGAAACTCGCTGGCAAGTGCAAGATGAGCATTGCCGGGGTGAAATTTTGCAGAATTTGAAGGAATTTGAAAAAGACCAGCTGGTAGGGCTTAAACCCGAAGGTGTAAATGTAACCGATAAGGGCAGAACATTTATCCGCAATATTTGTATGGCATTTGATTTGCACATGTTTCACGATAAATCCAGTTATCAGTTATTTTCAATGACAGTATGAGGCTTTGCTGATCATGAACTCATCCAATTCAAACGATATGGCTTTATGGCAGTCTGGATTCCGTCCGTTCTTCTTAGGGGCAGGCTGTTGGGCGGTGATCTCCATGTTCATATGGTTTGGCCTGTTGCAGTTAAACTGGCAATTTGGTTTAAATAATCTTTCGCCCGTAATCTGGCATGCTCACGAGATGGTGTTCGGTTATGCTGTCGCTGTCGTGGCTGGTTTTCTCCTTACTGCGGTACCGACGTGGACCAATTGCCGGGCGTTTAGTGGTTTTAGACTGATTGGTGTATTCTCCTTCTGGCTTTTAGCCCGGATTACAGGTTTAATGGGTGAGGGTTCGATGTTACCTGTAACGGCCTGTCTCGACATATTATTTATTCTGGGCTTATTCGTGCTAATTAGCTGGCCGATAATCAAATCCAGACAGTATCGCCAATTCGGGATTTTGACCAAAGTATTGTTGCTAGGGGCATCAAATATCAGCTTTTACCTGGGGACGGGGGGTGTATTTGAAAATGGTATACATTATGGCTTGTATACAGGATTTTACTTAATCATTGCCCTGATTCTTACAATCGGTGGTAGGGTCATACCATTTTTTATCCAAAGGGGTTTAAATTTGGAAAAACCACTTCAAAACCGAATCTGGGTGAATATTGCCAGTCTTGTGTTGTTTTTATTATTCTGGATTCCGGAGGTATTTTTTTCTGTTCCTCAATTAACGGCGCTAGTCGCATTGCTTTTGCTGATCGTACATAGCATCAGACTTTTTGATTGGTATGAAACGCGTATTTGGAAAAAACCGCTTCTGTGGGTGTTATATATATCTTATTCATTCATTGTTTTAGGTTTTGGACTAAAAGCCGGGCTATTGGTTAAGCTATCAGTGTCTTCTCAACTTGTTTTGCATATGTTTGCGATCGGCGGAGTAGGTTTGATGACCTGCGGAATGATGTCACGAGTTTCACTGGGCCATAGCGGCAGAAATATCCATAAAATAAGCATTCCTATTGTGCTGGCTTTTATCGCTATTGCATCTGCGGCAGTTGTTCGGGTGTTTTTTCCATTATTCGATTCTCAGCATTATCCACTGTGGATCTCTGTATCACAGGGACTATGGATTACAGGTTTTTGCTCCTTTTTGCTTGTATTCTTTCCCATATTAACAACTTCGCGGATAGACGGTCGTTCCGGTTAACTCGCATCTCTATCGGCAGTTTTGTATGTTTAAAGTCATTATAAGTTTGTTCATGCTGGTGATTGTTTTTATGCCTCAGAAACTTGTTGTCCATGCCGCTGATTCAGATTCTATTGTTAATGAACGCATTCCCGTCACGGCCAAGCAACTTGAGTTGCATTGGAAAGTTGACTGTGAACTTACCTTGAGTGAGACATTGACTTATTTGCAAAATGCAAATTATCATCGCCAGACTGAGCAAAAACTGTCGGCGAATTTGAAAAAATGCGAACATATCTATAATACAGTTGATTCTGTTCATTATAAGCCACTGCCAGACTATCGATCGCTATCGGGAAAACTCAGCAATCTTCATGAATGAAGTTTGCTTAAATTCGCAAACCAGTTTTTTTTAAAATGCGTTTGCTGTAGAGGATTTCATGGCCTTTATTATCATCTCCTAATAAATCGGCAATCGTTTTCGCATGCCTTTCGACTTCATTGCGGTCATGGGCATGAATCATGGCAAAAAGATTATAGTTCCAGATGCCTGGATGCCGTGGTCGTTGATAACAATGACTGACAAATGGAAACTCGCCAATACGTTCACCGTATTCGATGATTTTATCATCGGCCACATCCCATACGCTCATGCCATTAGCAACATAACCAAGTTTATAATGGTTAGGCACCGCAGCAACGCGTCGAATGATGCCGGAATCAAGCATCTGTTGCATTCGCTTGATCACTTCTGATTCGTCTGTATTTAACTGCTCAGCAATTTCAAGATAGGGTTGAGGGCAAAGGGGCAAACCCGCCTGGGTAGCGCGGATAATTTCTCTATCGGTCTTATCCATAGGCTAAACTGGTAAATAAAGGTTAACAAAAAAGGAATGTTGTTTGGGCATGTTGTAAACCGTTAAACCCGTTTTAGTTTCGATACGATCAATAACTACATCAACATCCTGTTGACACTCGGTGGCTAATACAAACCACATATTTAGATCGTGTTCGCGTTCATAGTTATGGGCAACTTCCTTTATAGTGTTTAGGCGCTCAGTAATCGCTTCAAACTGATCCGCCGGCACCTTCATTGCCGCAAGTGTCAAGCCGCCGCCGAATTCAGCCGCATCATACATGGGGCCAAATCGAGTGAGGAATTTTTCATTCAATAACCGCTTAAGTCTGGTTATTAAATCAGTTTCATTCAGTCCAAGGTCTTCTGCTGCCTGTAAATACGGTCTGGAACAAATCGGGAAACCTTTTTGTAAGGTGTTGATGATTTTTTTGTCTATCTCATCAAGCTGATAATCATCAGTTTCAGACATATTTTGCGCCTCTTTGCTTATAGGCCTTCTCGCCGAATAAAATTGCCCTGGGATACTGTTCAATTTCCAGTTCAGACTGGATTGTCACCAGACTGTCATGAACAAATTCACGACTTTTCGCGTGAATCATGCAGAACAAATTATAAGGCCAGTCAGGCAATACTCGAGGGCGTCGATAGCATAAGTTAACACTGTTGAAATTGGCCATTTTTGTGGCTATTTCATCGACCAACTCATCTGGAATATTCCATACGACCATGGCATTATGTTGATATCCCAGAGTTCGGTGCATGATAATCAGGCCAAAACGGGAAATGATTTTCTCTGCCTGTTTCGATCGAATAAAATTCAATACATCAGCTTCCCGGCAGCCAACTTTTTTAGCAATGTTCAAATAAGGTTCTGATTCTAACGGTAAGCCATTTTGCAGTTCACAGAGTATTTTTTTCTCAAGCTCAGTCAATCTCAAATCCCAGGTTTAAATAATAGGCCGCTTCCAAAGGCAGACTGAGCACCTTTAATCCGCTCTTTTGGGAAATGGAATCCAGTGTTTTTGATAGATGTTGTTGGTTTTGGGCTGTAATAACAAACCACAGGTTAAATTCATGACTGCGTTGGTAGTTATGATTTACCTCGTCGAATGAGTTTATTATCTGAGCAATTTTATCAATTTCAGTGTTCGCTACAGCCATAGCACAAAGTGTGCTGACGCCAATGGTATTGGGTGTAATGATGGCACCGATGCGGGAGAGGATTTTATTTTTTTTTAAGCGATTTAGACGTTTAATTACCTCGGCTTCAGTGATAGAGCATTGCTCAGCGATTTGTTTGTAGGGTCGAGGTGTCACCGGAAAGTTATCCTGAAACATATTGATGATGAATTTATCTACAGAATCAAGCAGTTGAAGGTTTTCTTGGTTCATAAGCCGATCTGATGCGCTCTGTGCGTCATGAATATACCGCTGGGTTTATCGGCTGACAGTGATTTGACGACACAATCACAGGCTGTGTCATAGATGTCGATTCGATTTTCATCTCGCACTGATACCCAGACTGTTTCTCCACGAGATGAAAATTCCATGTGCAAAATACCTTTTCCGGCTTCAAATGTTTTACTTATTTGATTTGTTCTGGCATCGATAATCTGGATTTTGTCGTTTTTTGGATGAGCAAAATTGACCCATATCTCACGTTCCGTCGGGCTGGCCATAACAAACACAGGTTGACCATAGGTTTTAATTCGTTTTGTAATTTGAAAACCCGGTTTATCGATCAACAGCACTTCGTGATGGCCAACACCTGGAATATAAAAATATTGTTCTGAATTTGCCCAGCCTTCCAGATGCGGCATTTTATAGACAGGCATTTTCGGATCACTTTTTTTGTATTCGGGTAATATTCGTGAAATGCCTTGCTCAGGATGCCATAAATCGAGCATTACCATGCCGTCTTCACCAAACAGTCCCGCCAGATAATAACGCCCATTACGGGTAATCAATCCATCATAAGGATTTTTGCCGACCTCAGTATATTTGCTTAATTGCTGATCATTGTTTAAATGCCAGATTTCGCCCGTGTCCCAAAGACTGAACATAAATCCGTTTCCAGGGGTGTCCACAAGCCCAACGACTTTGCTGTTTTTACCATCTATTGGTGTGGCAGGGATATCGGCCAAAATATCCAGGCTTTGTGCATCAAATAGCTTTACACCTCCGGGTTCATAATTCGATACGGCGATAACTTTTCCATCCTGGGAGATGGCACCGCCAATGCTGTTACCTGCCTGAATAATACGTTTAACAATACCTTGAGTAAGCAAATCTATCTTGGTTAAGCCGCCGTCTCTGCCGAAGATATAGGCATAACGCTGATCACGGCTGAAGACAACTGATGCGTGTGACAAATCACCAAACCCTTCGATTCGTTTAATGACAGTCTGTCGACTTGTATCCGCGATCAAAACACTTGCTTGCTCACGTTCAATGATCACAGCCAGGTCACCTGTGCCTCGCAATGTCGATTGAGTATTAACACAGCCTGAGAGGCCTGTCATTAACAAGACAATGGCAAAAAGAAACTTAGTCATCATTGTCTTGTTCCGCTTTAAGTTTGATTGCCAAATAGCGCGCATCTTCAGCGCTAAGCAAATTTTCCCATGGAGGCATAGCGGTGCCGGGCAGTCCGTTAAGAATAATGGTGGCTAATGATTCCACTGTATGTTTTTCCATATCGCTTGCGAGCAGTGATGGGCCCAGACCGCCTTTGCGATTGAGGCCGTGACATGAGCCACAATCGTGTTTGAGTAGGTTGTCCAGTTGTTGTTGCTTGTCTTGTGGTATTTGTGCATAGCTATGCAGATTGATACTAATAACTAGAAATGCGCAGCATAGTCTTGATCTGGTTTTACTTATTGCCATCGTGATAAATTAGTGACTGGTTCCCTCAGATAATGTGATTTTGTTGTAAATGTTGTATTTGCCGGACGGCTTTTTCATCGGAATACGTTTTACTTCTTCCAGCGTCCGCATGTTATAAATCACCAATGCGCCGTCATCTTCCCAAATACTAACTAGTGCATGACAGCCATGTCGGTCAAATTCAATATGCGCACTGGTTTTGCCTGCCTCAGGAATTAATGTTTTGACAATGTCCAGTGTTTGTTTGTCTATTACTAAAATTTGCTCTTTTTGTTCGCCAAAAAATACATCAGCCATGGCATAGGCTGATTTTTCATGGCTGCGCATAAAAAATCCAGGACCAGGTGTTTTCAATTGTTTGATGATTTGCCAGTTGCTCATATCAATAAAAGAAATTTCATTTTTGCGTAAGTTCTGACTAGCCAGAACCCGAGTGTCGTTATAGTCGAAACTAAACCCAGAGCCCAGATGTGGTAAACCTTCAAGCGCCACTTCGGCGATTGTTTGATGATTATCCAGATTGATAACCGCCGCTTTTCCACCTTCTCGAGTGCTACCGATAAGATATTGGTAATCTTGCGAAAAGAAGAAATCGTCAATAATGTTATCTGTCTCAATACGTGTCGGCTCCAGTATTGACGATTGTGCTGACTGATAGGTGATTTCCCACACCTGGGGAATATCTTTTAACGCCGCAATAAAGCTATCGCGAGGTGGGGCAGTATAAACCGCGCTGACACGCGAGGATTTTTCACCCGCTGTGACGTTAATTTCTGATTTAAATGACAGATCGTCGGCATCGAGTGCAACAATACTATGTGGAAGGTAGTTGGCAACCAGAATTGTTTTGTTATCGGCTGACAGAGCAATATTGCGGGTGTTAATTCCAGCCCGAATTTCAAAAAGCGTCTTGAGATTGTAAATATCAAATTTGGAAATCCAGCCGTCGCGTGAAGCAAAATAAACATAACGTCCATCGGTTGAAAACTTTGGACCGCCATGCAGCGCCGGACGGGTTTTGAAACGATGAATTACTTTAAAAGCGTCACCATCAAGCAGGCTGGCACTGTGATCACCCAACTCAACAACGATGAACATGTTCAGTTTATCGGCAACAGGATAAATCGGCTCGGAAGATAAGTTGTCATGTTGATGGTCAACGTGACTGGCCTCGATTTGGGGTCTGGACCACACTGGCACTTGCGCTAAAGGTGTATAGATATATTCAACCAGCTCATCAATTTCAGCTTCAGAAAGTCTATCTGCAAACGCTGGCATTTGGGTTAAAGGACGTCCGGCTGAAATGATTTCCTTAGCCGCTATTTTTTTTAAACGCTTGAGATTCTCGGGTAACAAGGCTGAGCCGAGCGCACCCAATCTGTCACTTCCATGACAACTAGAGCAATGTTGCTGATATAAGGTCTTTATTGTTGAGTCTTCTGCGAAAGCAGGGTAGTTAAGTGCAATAAAAAGCAGAGCGGTGTTAAACCACTTCATAATTCAATAGCTTGTCAGGTAAGGCTTCTGAATTGAACCAGGACAAATCTTCAGCCAATCTGACAACATCACCAATAATGATTAAAACCGGTGATTTCATCGCTTTGGTTTTGTCAGGCAGGCTTTGAATCGTTCCTTTAATAACCACTTGACTTTCAGTTGTTCCGTTGTAAATGGCTGCTGCCGGAGTGTTAACAGACAGGCCATGGCGAATGAGTTCAGAGGATAACTTCGGAAAACTGGACAGTGCCATAAAAAAGACAATAGTATGATTACAATTGGCCAAATAATTGAAATCTAAATCCAGTTTGTCCTCTTTGCAGTGACCGGTCACAAAAGTTACGCTCTGGGTGTAATCGCGATGGGTCAGGGGTATGCCGCTGTAAGCACCACAGCCATTCGCGGCACTAATGCCTGGAACAACTTCATGGGCGATGCCTGCTTTTACCAGAGCCTGTAATTCTTCCCCGCCACGCCCAAATATGAACGGATCGCCACCTTTCAGCCTAACTACGGATTTATTGGTTTGCGCCAGTTTGATTAGCAATTGATTAATGCTGTCTTGAGCTAAACTGTGATTCGACATTTGTTTGCCAACATTGATCACCTCAGTGGTTTTGGGTATCAAATCAAGCACGCCTTTTGAAATAAGCCGGTCATGTACCACGACATCAGCGTTCTGGATAAGCGTTAATGCTTTAACTGTTAATAACCCGGGATCACCCGGGCCTGCACCGACTAAATAAACTTTGCCGTTTTTTGCTGTTTGAGTAGCCAACTTTAATTTTGCAGGTTTTTTCCTGGTTTTTTCGGGATCAAAACGAACTGTTTTGGGCATTAACCAGTTTTCCAGCGCCTTGGTAGGATTGTTTTTCAACTCAATTTCATTATCGGTAAGATAACAACCCGGATCTTCACCCATAGGATCACCGCTAGAAACATAGGCTCTGACCCGGGTGTTACCATTACAGATCGAGCTATACGAACAATTCCCGCAACGTCCTTTCAATTCACGTGGTGATTGTCTGAATTTATGAATTAAAGGATCATCAGTTTGTTGCCAGATTTGTGAAAAAGGCTTGTCTTTTACATTGCCGATCGAATAATTCCACCAGAATGTGTCAGGATGTACATTGCCAATGTTGTCGATATTGGCGATAAACTTGCCGGTTGAGTTGCCGCCCCAAGCGACTAAACGCCGCTTAATTGTCTCAGCCTGCTCTGGAAATCGTTTTTTCACCCAATGATAAAAATACACGCCGTCGGCATCGTTATTACCGGTGACATATTCCCGATTGATGCCTGCTGTTAAGTCTTTGAGGCAATTTTCAAATAACAGATCAATAGCAGTACGGGTCATTTTATGGTGAGCGTCATCACGCCGGTTTGTTCTGCCCCGCCCTGAGTAATTCAGATGTGACAGATAAAACTTATCGACGTTGAATTCCCGCAGTGTATCGATAATATCTTCAAGATCGGCAAAGTTGTCTTTGGTAAGCGTAAAGCGTAAGCCGACTTTAATATCATTTTGACTGCATAAAGAAAGTCCGCGCATAGCATCATCAAAACCGCCTTGCCTACGTCTAAAATAATCATGATTCTCACGATTGCCGTCTATGCTGATGCCGACATAGTTATAACCTGCGGCTTTAATTTGTTTAATATTATTTTCTGTGATCAAGGTGCCATTGCTGGAAAGTCCGACATACAAGTGTTTGCTTTTAGCATATTGTGTCAGTTCAAAAATATCATGTCGCAACAACGGTTCTCCACCGGATAATATTAAGGCCGGGACTGAATAGCCAGCTAAATCATCAATTACAGATTTAGCCTGCTCGGTCGTCAGTTCACCGGGAAAATCAATATCGGCGGAAGTAGAGTAGCAATGACGGCAGGTTAGATTACACCTTCGAATCAGATTCCAGATCACCACAGGCGCTTTGGGTGTGCGAATAGGGCGCATACTACCCGGTGATAGCACCTCCTGCATCATTTGGCTGATTCTAAACATTGGTGATCCTTAGAGTGCGGTGATCTGAATGATTTTATTTAAATTAGGCAATGAGATACTTGATGTATGTCAAGCTTAATAGATACTCTGGATATAATGATGTATTACTAGCGATTTTATTGCCTAAAGGCCAATCGAAAACGAGTGCTTACGGTTATAGGCAAACCCAAATTTGATTGTTATCAACTTTGTACTCAATGCGAGTAAGTGGTTGATCACCTTTTTCAATACACTCACCGTTTGTAATATCAAACTTCCAGTCATGTTTAGGGCAGGTTAGTACCTTGTCATTCAATGATTCATCGGTAATTGCAGTTGCCTGGTGCGGACAGTGTTGATCAAAAACAATAATTGATGCTTCCTTGTTCATGTGAACAAAAATTCCACGATTAGCGATTTCACGATATAGGGTTTCATTTGGCTTTAATTCGTCAATATCCATAACTTTATGCCAAGTTGTTTCATTAACCAGATTTTCAGGCCTGAATTCTGGTAAATCCATTTCGATTACTATTTCTATGGCCCAGACAATTTTGGTCAGCCCAAGCGTTGGAAAAGCAACCATCATGGCATCAATTATTTCGTTAGCGGAAACCCCGATGTCTAATGCTCTTTTTAAATATTGTTTGAAGCCTTTTTCAGTCTGATTATCGACTTTTGTAATGACAGAGATTATTGCCTTTGTTCTATCATCAAGTGAGCCACTAGATTTCTTAATGAAACTAAAATAAGCTTGCATTGCATCCGGCCGGACTTTCAATAAATAATTCAGTGCTTCGCTCATGGATTATCGAATTTGATTATGCAGATAATAAAGTTTTAATTACAATTATAACGATGAATTGATGTCCTGTTCATCATAGTAAAGGCCGGACGAATCCGGCCTTGTATTAGTTTTAAAGTTTAGTTTTTAACTAATAAACATCGTGCTGAGTGTTGTAGACGTTAAATTTACCAGTCGGCGTAACAATTCGCTCGTCGTCGATGACTTTGACAACTTCATGGGTTTTATCATCGAGAACTACTAAGGCAGACTTCTTATCCTTGGCATTCCAGACTGAAAACCAGACTTCAGTGCCTGCCTTGTTATACTCGGGCTGGACAACACGTTTTGGTCCATCACCAAGATTTGCCATTGCAGCAATATCAAGTATTTTAGGTTCGGCGCTTAAATCATCAAGATTAAACACCGCGACAGATTGGCTGATTTTTTCATCAGGGTTAAGCGGGGTGTCAACATAGAGATTCTTTGATTCCGGATGGGTTTTAATGAATAACGAACCACCGCCTTGCCCTTTTAATGTGCGCACCACATTCCAGGCCTGATCAGGATGGCCTTCCGGGTCTGTGCCGATCAAAGCGATCGATTCATCGCCTAAGTGGCTGGTCGCCCAAACCGGTCCGAATTCTTGATCGACGAAGTTTGCGCCGCGGCCAGGATGAGGAGTTGTTCCAACTTCAACTAATTTTACCAGTTTATCTTCGCGGGAGTCGATGACAACAATTTTGTTGGATTTATTCGCGGCAGTGAGAAAATACCGTTTGCTGGAATCCCAACCACCATCATGCAGGAATCGGGCCGTATCAATAGTAGTTACTTTAAGGTTGTTAATATCCTCAAAATTTACCATTAGGACTTTACCCGTTTCTTTAACGTTAACAATGAACTCAGGGTGTTCATGTGAGGCGACGATGGCAGCTACTCTGGGCTCAGGATGATATTCCTGTGTATCAACAGTCATGCCTCTGGTGGATACAATTTTCAATGGCTCCAGTGTATCGCCGTCCATGATGACGTATTGCGGTGGCCAATAGGAACCGGCAATGGCATATTTATCTTCGTAGCCCTTGTATTTTGAAGTTTCGACAGAGCGTGCCTCCAGGCCTACTTTTATTTTGGCTACGGTATCAGGTGTCTCCATCCATAAATCAATCAGGTTTATCAGTGCGTCTCGACCAATCACATATAGGTATCTGCCAGAAGCGGATAGTCTAGAAATATGCACAGCATAACCGGTCTTAACGATATTAAGAATGTCCTTGGTGTCACCGTCAATAACGGCCACCTCACCACTGTCGCGCAATGTGACTGAGAATACGTTTTCAAGATTATAGCTATTCATCTGTTTTTCAGGGCGTTGATCTGCCGGTACAATAACTTCCCAGCTTGCCTTCATTTCTGCCATGCCAAACTCAGGTGGTGTTGGTGGTTCATGAAGGAGATATTTAGCCATCAAATCAATTTCTTCTTCTGTGAGTTCACCCGATGTGCCCCAGTTGGGCATGCCTGCTGGCGAACCATAAGTTATAAATACTTTCAGGTAATCCAGCCCTGTTTTCTGAGTGAGATCAGGTGTTAAGGCTTTGCCCGTTGCACCTTTACGCAAAACACCGTGGCAACCGGCGCAGCGTTCGAAATAAATCTGCTGAGATCTGGCGAACTCTTCTTCGGTCATATCAGGAGCGTTTGGTGAGCGTACAAACTTTATTCCTGATGGGTCTATCGGGGAACCACCTGCACCTTCGTAAGTGGCCTCACCTGGTTGTACTTCAGGGTGTTTGGGATCATCTTGTGCGAATATGAGTGAACTTGCAATAAAAATGAATGCGCCAGCAAGTGCTGAGCGGGATAGAATAGCCTTCATAGTTTATACCGTCCTTCGGTAGATTGACTTGTTTCTGAATGATAAAAAAAATAGCCTCAGTTTTCTTTGATGTACATCAAGAATTCATCATTTATTGACCAGGTTGAAGCTGGCTGAAATCAAATTATCAATCCTGCTTTTTGAAACGTTTTATTTTGCAGCTAACTTATTCAGTATACTAGCTGCACATGGAAACTAAGCCCAGGAGATTATAGATTATGGCGAGGATAGCGGTGGGGGGCTGGCAGCATGAGACCAACACATTTGCTCCTTTTCTGGCGGAGTATGAAGATTTTGTTGAAACTGATGAGTGGCCGGGACTGGCGATTGGGGATAAGTTGTTTAGTGCAACAGAAGGTGTGCATTTACCTATTACCGGGTCATTAAAAACACTAAGGCAAACTGATCATGAGCTTTTACCGCTTTTATGGTGCTCCGCTCGTCCATCTTCTTATGTTACTGATAATGCTTTTGAGCGCATTAGCAACATCCTTTTAGATCAAATTCGCCTGCACATGCCGCTTGATGGAATTTATCTGGATTTGCATGGTGCCATGGTGACCCAAACTTATGCTGATGGTGAAAGTGAGATTTTAAGACGCGTTCGCCGGATGGTTGGTGATGAAGTGCCAATAGCAGTGAGTCTGGATATGCATGCTAATGTAACCAAGCGCATGGTGGATTTAGCAACGGTCATTGATATATTTCGCACTTACCCGCATATCGACATGGGCGAAACGGGTGCTAGAACAGCCAGTCATTTATTACGCTTGCTCAATGAAAAACATTGGTATAAGTCCATACGCAAAGCAGATTTTTTAATTCCCCTTAACTGGGGATATACATGGATGGAACCTACTTCGTCGATTTATGCTGGATTATCTGAGGAAATCAATAACGAAGTTTATGCCGCTGCAATCGCTGTCGGTTTTCATCTGTCTGATATTGAGCAGGTTGGGCCGGCCGTGGTCGCATACGGTCAATCACAGAATGCCGTTGATTCTGCCACCAAAAAATTACTAAACGTGATTAATATAAACAGAAATAACTTTAAAGGTGAAATTCTATCTGCAAGAGATGCCGTTGCGCAGGCTGTTGGGATAAGTTCTGATGCTGACAAACCTGTCATACTGGCTGATACTCAGGATAATCCGGGTGGTGGCGGCACTGGTGATACTACAGGCATTCTAAGAGAACTGATTGCTCAGCAGGTAGAAGACGCCGTTGTTGCAGTCATTGTTGATGCAGAGGTAGCTGCAAAATCACATCAGTCAGGAAAAGAAGCAATCATAGATATTGAGCTAGGCGACAAATCGGGTATGCCGGGACATTCGCCACTTTCTACTCAAGCCAAAGTCCTCGAATTGGGTGATGGTTGTTTTACCGGAACCGGCCCAATGTATCTCGGCGCACGCATGCAATTAGGCCTGATGGCACTATTAGATATCGCTGGAATAAAGGTTATTGTGAGTTCAAAAAAAATACAGGTTGCTGATCAGTCGATTCTTCGCCATTTAGGAATTGAACCTATAAAAGAAAAAATCATTGTATTGAAGAGCTCTGTACATTTCAGAAATGATTTTCAGGATATTTCAGAAAGAGTAATACTCGCCAAATCGCCTGGTGCAGTGATCGCCGATCCGCTTGAACTCGACTATAAAAATGCTAGTATCAAAGTCTGACTTTATGCCGTAACACTGAATACTTAGTAGCTATTTGGTCGTTATAAAAAACAACAGCTAAACTGACAAGCGTTGTTTATGTTTAGTTATTTCGATAAATCTACACGGAGGAAACCATGAACCATATCAACACCAAGAAAACAATTTCTAATCTGCTCTCACAAGGTAAGAGAAATCTGATCACAAGGCGCGAATTCATGCAAACCATGATCGCTATCGGTGTAACTACAAGTAGTGCATCAATGCTTTGGTCAACTGATGTTGAGGCTCAGACAGTGAAAAAAGGCGGTAAACTGCGTGCCGGGATTGCTCATGGTGCAACCAGTGACTCATTGGATCCGGCCACCTGGGAGAACGGTTTCGAATTGGCACGAGCCTATAGTGTCAATAATTATCTCACCGAAGTAGATCACAACAGCGGCGTTAAATCTGAACTGGCTGAAAGCTGGGAAGCCTCCGCCGATGCAGCAACCTGGACATTTAAAATACGTCAGGGAGTTAGCTTTCACAACGGTAAAGACTTGACGGCAGATGATGTATTGGCATCAATCAATCACCATAGGGGGGAAGCGTCCCAATCAGCAGCTAAACCTATTTTGTCGCCGATAAAGGAAATTATAGCCGACGGCAGTCACACTGTGGTATTTAATCTTGAATCTGGAAATGCTGATTTTCCATTCATCATGAGTGATTACCACTTGCCCATATTGCCTGCCAAGGATGATGGAAGTCTTGACTGGCAATCAGGCGCAGGCTGCGGAGCGTACGTGCAAAAAACATATGATCCTGGTGTGCGGATGGATATGGAAAAAAATTCGAATTACTGGAAATCAGATCGAGGTCATGTGGACACCGTGGAACTAATTTCTATTATAGACCCGGCCTCGCGTACGAATGCACTGGTTTCAGGTGAAGTGGATATTATAGACAGGGTTGACTTAAAAACGGTAAATTTGCTGCAACGTAGTCCTGAAGTAAACATCCATGAAACTACCGGCACACAGCATTACACTTTTCCAATGCGTACCAATATAGCCCCGTTCGATAATAATGATGTCCGCCTGGCTTTAAAATATGCCATTAACCGCGAGGAAATTCTGGAAAAGGTCTTGCAGGGTTATGGTGTGATTGGTAACGATCATCCGATTGGATCAGCAACAAAGTTTTATGCTGCGGGTCTTGAACAAACTAGCTATGACCCGGATCGTGCAAAAGATCATCTGAAAAAAGCCGGTATGGAATCACTTTCAGTCGACTTGCATACCGCAGACGCTGCTTACCCGGGTGCCGTGGATGCTTCAGTGTTATTCGCAGAACATGCAAAACCTGCCGGTATTAATATCAATGTAGTACGAGAGCCGAATGATGGCTACTGGGCCAATGTTTGGAATACAAAACCATTTTGCGCATGCTATTGGGGCGGCAGGCCAACCGTTGACTGGATGTTATCCACTGCCTACGCATCGGGTGTGCCCTGGAACGATACTGCTTTTGAACATGAGCATTTTAATGAGCTGCTGGTGGCTGCCAGGGCAGAGCTGGATGAAGGTAAACGCGAGCAAATGTATTTCGAATTACAGCAAATTTTAAATCGTGAAGGTGGAGTAATTGTGCCTATGTTTGCTTCCTATGTTTTTGCCACTTCGAACAAAGTGGGAGTCTCAGAATCACTGGCCTCTAACTTTGATCTGGATGGTTCGCGTTTTATTGAACGTTGGTGGTTAAATAGTTAGCTTGATATTGACTGTCGGATTTCAATTTGCAGGGCTTGAACATTTTTGATCTCAACACATTAATAAAGTTGTTATTTTTGCTGCGGCTTGCCAAGCAAAATTAAAACTTGTAAACTGTTCGTAGTGAATCGGAGTTTAGTCTCCATGTTCACTTTCCTTCCTCTGGCACAGGACTTACTCAGGGCCGTATTGTAGAAGATATCTCATTGGAGAAAGGTCTTGAAAAGTTATGCGGCTATTAGTGGTTTATTGTCATCCTATTAATACCAGTTTTTGTGCGGCCTTGCGTGATATGGTTGTGTCAACAGTCAAGCGCAATGGGCATGACATTCAACTATTGGATTTGTATGCCTTAAAATTTAATCCTGTTATGAACGAGCAGGAGCGGCTGAATTACCACACCGCCCAGTTAAACGAACAGCCGGTCAAGACTCATTTGGAACTGCTGCGTTGGTGTGAGGGATTAATTTTCATCTATCCGACCTGGTGGTATGGGCAGCCGGCAATGTTAAAAGGATGGATCGACCGTGTCTGGGTACCGTATGCCACATTCGAGTTGCCTACTTCGGATAATCCATGGAAACGCAAATTGGAAAACATTCGCCTGATCGGCGTGGTATCGACATTTGGTTCCCCCCGATGGTGGTGGTCGATGGTGATGGGGGCGCCCGGGCGAAAGCTAATCATGCGTTCTTTAAAATTGTGTTGCCATCGCCGTTGCAAATCATTTTGGTTGGGTTTGCATAATATTGATTCGTCCACCGATGCCCAGCGCCAGGCATTTATTAAAAAAGTCCAAAGCCGGTTGGAGCGCATTCTAAAAGACGAGCACGTATCAAAACCAAGCATGGGAAGAGCATTTTGACTCATTCGCATTTTACTCCTCCCAATATTCATCCACCCTTTGCCCGTTATTCACATGGCGTGATGGTGCGTGCTGATTCAGACATTCTATTTTGTTCGGGCCAGCTCGGCATAGGGCAAGATAATGTCATTCCGGAACAGGCTGGAGAACAAGCGCAGCTTTGCTTTAATAATATCGGCCAGGTTCTTTCAGCCGCCGGCATGATGGCTTCCGACATCATTCGCTTAAGTGCTTATGTCACTGACAGGAAGTATATGCATGATTATATGCGTGCCAGAGATGAGTTTATTAAGGATATAAATCCTCCACCAGCATCGACTCTAATGATTGTCAGTGGATTTACCCATGAGGATTTTAAAGTAGAGATAGAGGCGATAGCCGCTAAAAAACCACGGGGAAATAGCTAAATGCTCAACACACACTATTGGTCAGATATGACTGCTGATGAATTTCGGCAACTGGATGGCAAAAACACGATTGCGGTGTTGCCTGTCGGTGCCATTGAGCAACACGGTTCCCACCTTCCAGTATCGGTGGACAGAGATATTGTTGATGAGGTCATTCGCCGAACTGTACCTAGACTGGGTGATTTACCGGTATTGTTTCTTCCCAGCATGCCGATCGGCAAAAGCAACGAGCATCTGTATTTCCCTGGAACGTTGAGCTTTTCCGCACAAACACTGATACATATCGGGATGGAGATAGGCGAATCCGTAGCGCGTGCAGGTGTGGGTAAATTGCTGTTTTTTAACGGCCATGGTGGCAATGTTTCGGTACTGGACATCGTCGCCAGAGATTTACGATTGGAACATGATCTGATCACCGCTTATTGCTCCTGGTTTTCATTATTTGATAGCAGTGATTTGCTGGATCCCGATGAATATCGTCATGGTCTGCACGCCGGTGAATCAGAAACATCTGTCATGTTGGCTTGCCGTAAAGAGTTGGTTGCAAAGGATAAAGCCAGAAATTTTGTTTCTAGCGGTGAGTCATGGGCACAACAGTTTGATTACATTGGTCCTGGAGGTGGCGCGGTGAAACTGGGCTGGTCGATTGATGACTTAAACCTGGAAGGCGCCTGCGGTAATGCAGCAAGTGCATCCACTGAAAAGGGTGAAATTTTGCTTGAACGTGCAGTAGAAAACTTTGTTGCCATGCTGGATGAATTTAATCGGTTTTCCATACCGGCAAAAGGTAAATGATGATGCCGGATAAATTGATTATTCAAAATGCCCGAATTCCGGCAGCGCTTGCATCAGAAAAATCACCACTGCATGCCAGAGCTGAACAGGATTGCTTATACGGTGACTTATTGTGTGTTGATGGTGCAATACAAGGGTTTATACAGAATGGCAACTTCACCTCGACCCCGATAGTTGATATTAAAGGGCAAGTCATGCTTCCCTTGTTGGTTGAACCACATTGTCACCTGGATAAGTGTTATACCGCGCACAGATTGGGTGCTATCGGCGGTAATTTGAACCACGCTATTGAGATTCAATCTCAGGATAAACAGAACTGGACTGAAGATGACATCTATTTGAGAGCTAGGAGGGGGCTTGAGGAACTTTATGCAAGTGGTTGCAGACTGGTTCGCACGCATGTGGACTGGTCTTCGAATGGACATGATCCTAAAGAAACGCCGACTGCGTGGCGGGTCATGGAACAACTTGCAGAAGAATATGCCGATCGGCTAGAGCTTGAAAGAAGTCCGTTACTATCATTAGAACTATTCGATAATGAAGATACCATAGATGCCATATGCAGACAGATAGCAACCAAACCGAATGGCCTCTCTGGCGGCGCTGTGTTGGGTGTGTTTTTACTTGGACAGAATAATGTCGAAACAAGGTTAATTAAGGTTTTTAATCTGGCTGAAAAGTATGATTTGAAACTGGACTTTCATGTTGATGAAAGTCTGGAGGAGCTAAGTGGCTTGTCCCAGATCGCGAAAACCATGCTCGATCTTGAATTTCAAGGGCCCGTACTATGTGGCCATGTCTGCGCTTTGATGAATAGTCGCGGCAGTGAACTCCAACGGGTTATTGATTTGGTGCTCAAATCAGGTCTGTCTGTCGTCACGTTGCCTTCGACAAATTTGTACCTGCAGGGAAGAAATCAGGGAACCCCTGATCGCAGAGGTATTACCCGGGTAAAAGAGTTGGTGGATGCCGAAATCAATGTTTCTATTGGCTGCGACAACGTTGCCGATGCTTTTTGTCCGATTGGAAAATTCGATCCCATGCACTCGCTTTCATTGGCAACTTTAGCGGGGCACCTTGATCCTCCATTTGACCGTTGGCTGCGCTCCATCACTACGATGGCGAGTAAAAGCCTGGGTCATACGCCTGTATTTGTTGACAAAGCAAATGTATCAGCTCTTTTGCTTTGTAATGCAACCAATACTTCGGCTGTAGTTGGTGGCGCTTCGCGGATGCGCTTGGATGAGTATTTGCGTTGTCAGTCTTGGCAGGATTTAAAAAACTCCGCTTTTAATACATTAAAACAACAGGCTTTGTAAAATGACAAGTAATCGTCAGATTGACTGGGAAAAATTTAGTGCTGAACTGGGTGATATTCCTTGTTTTCGTCAGGAAACAATTCGCCGGGTTAAATCCACGATTTAACGAATTACTATTGCTGGCCAAAAAAGAGCTCGATGCGGCCAGGCGCACGGAAATGTACGCTGAAATGATGACCCTGTGCCGGGACGATGGCGGTACGGTTACACCGGTGTTCGGAAATTATGTCATGGGACGGCGAAAAAATGTTGAACATGGCCCCAATATCGCCAGTAACTGGACCTTGGATGGTGCCCGCTCCTACCACCGTTGGTGGTTTAGCAGCTAAACTAATTCAACAAAGACGCCAAAAGCGTGCCGCATCAAGCGGCACGCGCTTATCGACTCATTTGCAGTAACCACAAACTACGCTTCTCGCGTCATATCAGGACACAAGTCAGAACTCACGAAAGGATGTGACTGAATATCAACAGACCCTAGTCAATAATATCAACATGTTAAATTGATGGAGAAGCTTACTCGTAAGGAATTCATAACCACTATTAATAAGTTGTGATCTGGTTTAATCTTAGTCAGTGTTTATTGCGCATGCAGAATCCCGTACCAATGGCGGGGAGATTGAATTTGCATAATCACAGGTTTGTATAATTTTTAAAACTACCAAAGGAATAAGCAAGTATGAGTACAATATCCAGCATCAGAAATACAACAGGGCGCGGACGACTCTTCGATAGTGTTCTGGACACGGTCGGTGACACCCCTTGCATCCGTATCAACAATTTAAGCCCTAAAGACGTCGAAATCTATGTCAAGGCTGAATATTTCAATCCTGCAAGTTCGGTTAAGGACCGACTGGCTTTGAATATCATCGAAGCAGCCGAAAGGGAAGGCCGGTTAGAATCTGGGCAAACTGTCGTAGAAGCCACCAGTGGAAACACCGGTATTGGTCTGGCGATGGTGTGTGCTCAAAAGGGCTATCCGCTCGTGGTCACCATGGCTGAAAGTTTTTCGATAGAACGTCGGAAATTGATGCGTCTGTTGGGGGCTAAAGTGGTTTTAACACCCAAAGAGCAAAAGGGTACCGGCATGTATAACAAAGCCGTTGAACTGGCCAATGAAAATGGCTGGTTTCTGGCCAGGCAGTTTGAAACCGATGCCAATGCCGATATTCATGAATCAACCACCGCCAATGAAATTATGGCAGACTTCGATGGCAAACGCCTTGACTACTGGGTAACCGGTTATGGTACTGGAGGTACTATCAGCGGTGTTGCGCGTGTTCTAAGATCACAGCGACCTGAAACCAAAATAATTCTCAGCGAACCGAAGAATGCGGCATTGGTCACCAGTGGACATGCCCAGGAACGCGGCGAAGAAAATGAGCCGGCGGCCAGTCATCCTGCTTTTGAACCACATCCAATTCAAGGTTGGACACCGGACTTTATTCCATATGTGCTGCAGGAAGCGATCGATAAGAAATTTTACGATGAGTTGATTCCGGTAGCCGGTCCGGATGGCATTCATTGGACACAGCAACTGGCTGCAAAAGAAGGAATCCTAACCGGTATCTCCGGCGGTTCAACCTTTGCCATTGCAATGCAGATTGCTGAACGGGCAGAGCCTGGGGCTGTCATATTATGTATGTTGCCGGATACCGGTGAGCGCTATATGACAACACCCTTATTTGAGTCGATCGGTGAAGATATGGATGAGGACGAGATGAAGCTTTCGAAGTCAACACCAGGCTATCAACTGACGTAGGTTAAACTTGATCCATAGATTGTGGGTTGCAATACTGTGTTTGTTGAAAGTTAAAGTGCTGGCGAATGATGTACAAATCTAAAATTGACTGCTCACTTGTTTCACTGTACTCAACGAAAATAACAGGTATAGTCAATTTCACATATAGTGAAACAATCTCGCAATCTTAAAGGGTCTGGATTGCTTCGTTACGCTTTTATGCCCGAATGGGTGCGTTTATGCCCTTTGGGTGCAATGACTATATGTCGTTCTACAACTCGCTGTGGATCAATTTTATAACACTTTAATTTATAAGGTAGCGAATGATCTGGGAATCACTGTCATCATGCTTTACAGCAGGGGAAATCATACCCGAACCCGCTAAAAGTACACTGTCGCGGTGGATAAAAAACTCATACCCATCTTGAGTTAAAACATAACTTCCGGTAGAGCTTTGATCCTTGTACTCAATTCTGCCCTGGCGGTGAACTATTAGCGCATGCTGTCGGGAGACCCAGGGTTTGTCTATAACAACATCACTTTCCTGGGCTCGGCCAATGGTCAATGAATCACCTTCCGAGAGCATGTATGTTTTATCACTGCAAGTTAGACAAATTTCTGCATGACCGCTGTTGGCAGAGTTTGAAGCTTGTTTTGCCGCAAGAGAATCTACCATTATGGTGCGCGGCGCATCTTCCTGTTCAACCAGAGCAAAGATCACCGTCGGCGATGACTTTCCCTTGAGTGTGATGCTTTCCAGAGGATTAAATAATTGCTTCTCATGGGTTGGAAGTTGTTCAATGAAATCTATGCTGGCTAGAATCTCTCCGGTTTTAGCCAGTTTTGTTAATCGATCGGTCAAATTAATGGTATCGCCAAAAACATCTTCTTGAAAATTGACGATTTGCCCATAGTGAATTCCAACGTAAATATCCAGAGTGGAGTTGGTTTGTATTGCGACCATCTTACGGGCCGCGTTTAACGCCTGGCTGGCATTAGAAAATGCACCCAGCACATCGTCTCCTTTTGATCGAATAAATTTGCCGCTCTCAGCTTCCAACACCGACCTTAAATTCTCTAAACACTCCCCAATCAGACGATATCCCTTGTCGTTTCCAACCTTCTCTAGCACAGCCGTACTGCCACTGATATCTGCGATCACTATAGTAACCTCATGATGTCTGTCAGTATTCAAGAGCAGCTCCTCGCTACTATTATTTCGGTGTTAGATTTCGACACTCAGTTTTTAGTATAGCAGGACATGGTTTTCAAAAAATCCACAAAGTTGCATTTTAGAGCAAGCAGTGTTAAAAAAACCAAGGAACTTCATTATTGAGGATTTGTTTTTACTTATTGATGAAGAGTTAATTTAAATAATACTAAGGAGGAATTTAAATGGTTATCAACCGCCGTCATTACAGGACCTTTGTAAGTCCATTGCGCTGGGCTATTGTATTGTTTTTAATTGCAGCTGGTAATGTATCAGCGGATGAGCTTCCCAATGCCTGTCCGATAGATGGTTGTGTGGTCGAAATCACTAATATTGCACCTGCTGGAGATGAGCTGGAAATAACCTTCGACTCCAATTTCAAACCCGATAATGACAAAAATCATTTTCATGTTTGGTGGGGTGATCTTTATGCTGTTGAACAAGTGGGAAGAGGTGCTGAACCTGAGTACAATGTGACACAGGGTCAGTGGCACAGGCACGATGATTATCCGGTTTATATAACCACTGGATCAGCTTCAACCAGTGTCAGAGAAGGGACCACCAAGGTTTGTGTCACTGCCTCGAATCGTGACCACATGATTATTGATACAAATATCTTTCACTGTGTGGATGCGGCTGAGCACCTGAAATAGATAGCTGGTAGTTGCTGGCGATTATCACCTAAGCCATGGCTTTGCCATCTTATATTGGCCGTTATTCGGTTAGAGAAGAAATTGCAAGGGGTGGCTTTGCACACGTTGTTCAGGCTTTTGATGAAGAGCTTGAATCATACGTCGCTATCAAAATTCTTTTGCCAGAAATGGCAAAAAATCAGGAACTACTAAACCGGTTTTTGGAAGAAGCGCGTTTGTTGCGTCGCATACGCTGTTCAAATGTCATCACGGTGCATGATGTTGGCCGGCTAGGCAATGGGTGCCCCTATTTCGTGATGGATTATGCCGACCGGGGGACATTAGTTCCACGTCTGAAAAAATACTCCAGCAAAAGTGATTTACACAATGTTTCTATTCTTGTCGATGCGATCAGCAATGGTTTGGCTGCATTACATGAATCTGGAATTGTGCACCGGGATATCAAACCGGCAAACATTCTGTTTCAGCTAGCCCGGCGCCAACCGGTTGCCAGCAATCAGACTGACGATTTAAACACCAGAAGCCTGGTAAAGCCTGATGAGCGTGTATTAATCGGTGACCTGGGCATTGCAAAAGATATGTTACGTCATTCAGGACTAACCACCGTAATGGCAGGCACCCCTCTGTACCAGGCTCCGGAACAGTTGGATCCTAAAGCGATGGTGGAAACAACAGCGGATATTTACGCTGCCAGTGCCATGCTATGGCATATTCTTACTGGTAATAACCCGCCCCAGCCTTATCAGGTTGAACAGTCTCTCGAAAACTTACCAGTGATGTGGCACGATGTGCTCAGCCAGGGAATGGCAATCGATCCGCACAGTAGGTTTGACAGTATTGACGAGTGGCGTGTGGCTATTCATCGAGTTTTGTCCGGTCAGGACTTGGCGGGTGATTCAGGCTCTGTGACTGCAAGCGTGACGCAGTCTGCTCAGTGTCCATACAAGGGGTTGGCAGCATATCAGCCCGAAGACGCTCAGTTTTTCTTTGGACGGGACGATTTGATTGATGAGTTAGTGCGTCGAATTCAGTCGAACTCCGTGCTAATTGTTTCGGGTTCATCCGGTAGCGGCAAATCATCACTGGTGCGAGCCGGTTTGATTCCGGCTTTGCAAGCAGGCTCGATCACAGGCAGTGGCAAATGGCGATTAGGGCTTTTTACACCGGGGCGCGATCCAATGGCTGAACTTTATTTGCAGTTAAAAAGCCTGGCCCCGGAAATGTCCACCCCAATCTCACTCGATGATCTGCTCTTACATCCTGCTATGGCACGCCATCTAAGCTGGTCAGAGGGCAGCGGCGAAGATGCACCTCTGGTCCTGTTTATTGATCAGTTTGAAGAATTGTTTACACTTGCCCCTGAGTCACAAATTGAACCTTTTATTGAAGCACTGTCAGCCATGACTGATCCTGTGCATAGCAAGGTGCGGGTGGTGATTACTGTGCGAGCAGATTTTTATGGTGCCTGCTCAAAAATTCCCTGGCTAGCTGAGCGAATTACCCAGAATCAGGTGCTGGTGGGGCCGATGACTGCGGCTGAACTACGTCGTGCGATAAGTGGACCGGCACAGCAAAGTAAACTCTATCTGGAAAGTGAGCTGGTCGATACGATTGTCGAAGAAGCTGGCAGCGAGACCGGCACATTGCCGCTGGTGGCACATGCTTTGCTAGAAACCTGGACTCGCCGCCGTGGCAATACGCTGACACTTGAGGCCTATAAACAAGCGGGCGGGATGATCGGGGCCATCAGCCAGACGGCTGATTCGATATATGAGCAAAGTTTCGATGAGCAGCAAAGACAAGTAACTCGACGCCTTTTCCTGCGTTTAGTGACTCCAGGTGATGGCACACCGGATACCCGCCGGATACTAGATCAGTCCGATATTGATAAAGACGAAAACCCACAAGTTACCCGAAAAGTTATCGAAACCCTGGTTAATGCAAGACTGTTGACACTGGATGATACTTCGGTGCAGATTGCTCACGAAGCAATACTGAGAAACTGGCCCAGGCTGAATCAGTGGATTGATCAATCACGCGATGATCTGCGCACCAGACAGCGAATTTCCTATGCAGCACAGCAATGGGATGGTGAACAAAGAAATGTTGATCTGTTATATAGAGGAACACAATTGCTTGCCGCGCTTGAATGGGCTGATCAAAACCCGGATCAACTCGGCCTGCTGGAGCAGGAATTCTTGAATGCCTCCGAGAAGGTGAAAATTGAAACTGAGGCCATCGCAGCAGAGCAAGAAAACAAAGCACGCCGAAACAGACAAATAGCGGTAACACTGCTTTCGATTCTCGCTATCGGTGCGACGGTCGCCTCGCTGATTGCTTTTCTTGGTTTTAAGCAAGCCCGCCATAATGAACAGCGAGCGGAATTTGCCACTATCGAAGCCCACGAGCGGTTTGCAGGTGCATTAGGGTCTGCAGCACATGGCCTGGTCTCAGATGATCCGCTGCTAGCACTGGTTTTAGGTGCTGAGGCCATCCAGCGTGCAGAAATTAACCCTCCTGATTTTCAAGCCAGGGCGACATTGGTTCAGGCTCGGCATGAACTGGCTCGAAGCTTTCTGCATCCGGTTGGCAGCCCAATCGAAGCAGGGGATGCCATTGCTGTTGCCTTGAGTCCTGATGGAAGCTTGTTGGCCTCCGGGCGAAGGGATGGCAGTATCGGTCTGATTGACGTGGCAAGTGGCCAGCAAAAGCAAAATCTTACCGGTCACCAAGGCGGAGTTCGAGATTTGGATTTCACCAAAGACGGCAACAGGCTGGTGTCAATAGGCACTGACGGTACCATCAGATTATGGCAGCTAAAAGATGGCTTAAGTGTTGATGACAGTATTATCGGCAAGACAGGCGATGTCATCATGGGATTGGGTCTTAATTTACAAGGTACACATGCCGCGACGGCTAACGGTGATGGCAAGCTGCAACTCTGGGACTTATCTCAACAGAGCGGTGATGGAGAAATACTTCTGCAAGATACGCTGGAGTTCAACGCAGTAACATTTAGCCCCGATGGTCAAGGTTTAGTTACAGGGTACAGTGATGGAACGATGTATGGCCTGAATCTGGTTACTCAGGAACCATTGTTTGATCCGATCAAAAATGCACATGGCAGTAATTATCGTTTCATTATTATGAGTCCGAACGGCAAGCGCTTTGCCACGGTGAGCGTAGACAGTACTTCTAAATTATTCGACTATCCAAGCGGTAAACTTGATAGCCAACTGTTTGACAGCGTCAAGCACATTGGTGCAGTTGCGTTTACTTCAGATGACCGATATTTGATCGGTGGTACTGGCGATGGCAGTCTAAAAATATGGGATTTAGTTGAAAGGAAAGTTGTTGCATCAACAACCGCCGGACACGATCAATCGATTGTTGATATGCAAACCGACCGAAATAATATTCTACTGGCTACTTTAGGACGTGAACAACTGATTAGAATGTGGCGTGCCAACTATCAATATCCTGTGGCGGCCAGTTACGCTGTTGAAGGAAAAGCCAGGGGTGTCGCTTTCAGTGCTGATGGAAAATGGCTGGCCATCGGTGCCGACTCCGGGATAGTAAAGATTTGGAACATCCAATCCGGTGAGCAATCTCAAACAATAACAGGACATAATCAACAAGTTTGGGCGTTGGCATTTTCGCCGGATAGTCGTTTTCTGGCCTCAGCAGACCGATCCGGGCAATTAAACGTATGGGATATTGAAAGCGGGGAGGTCCAATGGAGTGTCAATTCTGATGATATACCGATTTGGTCTGTTGCATTTATCAATGATGGCAAGCAACTGGTCACAGCCAGTGATCAGCGTATCAAAATTCGGGAGAATGCAACGGGTGAATTGATAAATAATATATCAAACGGTGATACTTTGACTAGAATGACCGTGTTCCCAGATGGCCATCGTATTGCTGTGTCCACTTCAAATGGTCAAGCCAAAATCTGGGATATAGAAAAAGGGGAAATAATCAACACATTTACGGTAGATGATAACTTGATTTGGAGTGTTGCTATTTCACCCGATGGCCTTCAGTTGGCAACAGCTTCCAGCGATGAAGTCGTTGTTTTGTGGAGTGTCGAATCCGGTGAGCAACTGGCAGTACTCACAGGGCACACTGGCGGTGCAACCGATTCGGCTTATCTGGCTGATGGTGTCACGCTTGTTGTGACGGATCGCAGCGGTAAACTGCATTTCTGGGACACCATAACCCGACGTCGACTAGACAAGCCCATTTCAGCTCATAGCGGCGCGAGCTGGCGCGTTGCCTTGCACCCGGATGGATTCCGGTTTGCCACCAGTGGAGAAGATGGTCTAGCCAGGGCTTGGGATGAATTAAGCATTGAAAAAGCTTGCGAAATAGGCCTCCCTGGATTTGATGCCAAACGTCGTGAACAATACATTGGCATTAATGAGAAATCTGTAGCCTGTGACTAGCCTGGATATTTCATAAATCGGACTAGCAAATTGAGAAAATAACTAATGAATCAAACAGATAGTAAGCTTTTTCAATCTATTGTACATGAACAGATTGTCCTGTTTGAGTTCAGGTCCAATCTGTCGTCACATTTCGATCGATCCTTTCCGCGCCCTATTTCAATAAGGCTGCGCCAACGATCGCCCGAACTGTCTAGTCAGATTGACCCTGATTCTCAAAGATTCATGAAATATCCAGGCTAGCCTAGGTGATGATGCCATGAATCCTCTATATTCCGTCTGCGCCAAAACTAATGTGGGTTTGCATCGTAATTTTAATGAAGATGCAATGTTAATTGATGAGCATATTATTCAGGCCGATATTACAGATTATTGTTCCCAAGTGAGACGACGATCAGGTATTGGAACAGCAGTATTTGTTGCCGATGGCCTTGGTGGATTACCTGGAGGCGCACAGGCCAGCTATTGTGCATTAGAGACTTTAAAGCAGCTTGCCCAGAACGGCAGTACAATTTTTGATGCAGATAAAATAGTTCATCAGATTAACAGCAACGTCATCGATGAAGGCTACAAAAAACGAATGCCGCAGATGAGTACGACGCTTAGCGGAATATTGTTGCAGGAGAAACAAATCACTATTTTAAATGTTGGCGATAGCCGGGTTTATCAATTTCAATCAAATGCACTGAGATGCTTAACTCGGGATCACAATCTAGGTAATGCCCCCAACTCAGATGGGGGCTCTCGACATATGTTGACTAACTGCGTCGGCAGCAACAGATGTTATGTGGATACTTGCACAATCCCCTACCCAGACTCAGACGCTCTGTTTATGATCTGCAGCGATGGTTTGCATGGCTATGTTAGCGATGAAGCTATTGGGCAGAGCATAAAAGATCACCGGTCTGACCTGCAAATCTGCACAGACCAACTTGTCAATGCATCATTACAGGCCGGTGGATGGGATAATGTCAGTGTCATAGTACTGAAAATTGGTTGAACATTAACCTTTACCTTGTTAATGATTGATGCACTTTTATGGTTTAACAATATGAATTTTAGTCATTAGAAGTGATTCCAAATGAATACTATCATTAACCGTATAACTGTAGATCCCGTTGTCATGAATAGACAGGTTTGCATACAAGGTATGTGTATCACGGTGAAGCGTGTATTAGTTTAGTTTTTTCACAAAATCTTTTGTTCTGAAGTGTGCATAAAAATTGCTTGGAGATCCTGATTAATGATAGTCTGATTGCATGAATGCAACCGTTGGCATTATTGCAAATCCGGTTTCGGCACGCGACATCAGGCGTTTATTGACTAATGCGTCCAGTCTGCAGATTGCTGACCGTGCCAATATCGTGATGCGATTGCTGGCCGCATTGGGTGCAATAGGGATTAAACAAGTGATGATGATGCCTGATAATGGTGGTGTGCGCGGCCATGTACAAAGAGGGATTTTGAGAGAATCCAATGCGGGTAACACTCACTGGCCTGAGATCGAATTTTTGGATATGCCGGTCACCTCCTCGGTAGAGGATACGCTTGCCGCTGTTCGTATAATGGTAGAACAGCAGGTTTCGGCGATCATCGTTTTAGGTGGTGACGGCACCCATCGTGCAGTAGTCAGTGAATGCAAACAGATTCCGGTGGCAGGTTTATCGACAGGCACAAACAATGCGTTCCCGGATTACCGTGAACCGACGGTCACCGGTTTGGCAACCGGACTTTACGTTGTCGGGCGCATTAACCACCAAAATGCCTGCGTCGCTAACAAGATGCTTGAAGTTCAAGTAAATGGCGAGCATAATAGATTTATCGCGCTGGTGGATGTTGTATTCACCACCGATCGTTACGTAGGTGCGCGTGCATTGTGGCGGACCGAAACGTTCACAGAGCTTTATGTAACGTATGGAGAAGCGCACTCAGTTGGGATGTCATCTATTGCTGGTTTGATTCAACCTGTTGATCGTCAGGATTTACACGGTCTGAGAATTGAACTCGGTCCGCATAATGAGTGTCCACATACCCTGCTTGCACCGATTGCACCCGGTTTAATGAAGCCGGTTGGGATCAGGCGTGTCGAACAATTGGTTCCCGGTAGGCTGTTTTCACCTTTGACCCGGGCTGGATCAATTGCGCTGGATGGCGAACGCGAAATCGAATTCAGTGAAAAAGACACAATTGAAATTTCACTTAGCACACAGGCTTTTTACACAATTGATGTTGAACGTGTCATGTCTTATGCGGCAAATAATCAATTGCTGTTGTCGGTAAGTGAGACTATTTAAAAATATAGACCACAACAAACAGACTGGGAGAACTTGAATATGGACGAAGCTAATCCTTTTCCTCTCAATAAAGAGGAACTACTAAACGTTTATAGAACCATGCGATCCATTCGTGAATTTGAGGAACGTGTGCATCTGGAATTTGCTAAAGGGGAAATACCGGGGTTTGTGCACTTGTATGCCGGAGAGGAAGCCTGTGCCGCGGGTATTATGTATCACCTTCGACCCGACGATCGCATCGCCAGTACGCACCGTGGCCACGGGCACTGTATAGCCAAGGGTGTGGATATCCACGGCATGATGGCCGAGATTTACGGCAAGGCCAGTGGTGTGTGTGTCGGCAAGGGCGGTTCCATGCATATTGCCGATCTGGACACGGGCATGATGGGCGCCAACGGGATTCTTGGCGCAGGGGCGCCGCTGGTATGCGGTGCGGCGCTGGCTGCAAAATTCCAGAACAACCAGGGTGTTGCCATCAGCTTTGTGGGCGACGGGGCTTCAAATCAGGGCATGATGCTGGAAAGTCTCAATCTGGCTACGGTCTGGAATCTGCCGGCCATATTTGTGGTTGAAAATAACGGTTATGCCGAATCCACTTCCGCTGAATGGGCGGTTTCCTGCGACAGCTATGTGGACCGGGCATCGGGATTCGGAATGCCGGGCATTTCAGTGGACGGTTTTGACTTTTTTGCGGTCTATGAGGCTGCCGGCGAAGCGGTTGCACGCGCTCGCGGTGGCGGCGGCCCCAGCCTGATGGAAGTACGAACCGGTCGATTCTTCGGCCATTTTGAAGGGGATGCGCAAACTTACCGCGGTGAAAATGAAGTCGAAACTATGCGCGAGCAAAGCGATTGCATCAAAATATTTTCAAAGAAAATTCTCGATGCGGACGTGGTTGAGCAAAGCGAACTGGATGCCATCGATACTGAGGTACTGGCATTAATCGATGATGCGGTCGAAAAAGCGGTGGCTGCGCCGGAGCCTGCGGAGGCCGAATTACATACTGACGTTTATGTCAGCTATTAATCTGAATTAAAAATGAGGAGTGAATAATGGCTAGAACACTGAGTTTTAAAGACGCGATAAATGAGGCCCTGGACCAGGAAATGGCCCGCGATGAAAGCGTTATTGTGATGGGCGAAGATGTTGTCGGTGGCACAGGTAGCCCGGGTGAAGAAGATGCCTGGGGCGGTGTATTAGGCGTGACCAAGGGGCTGTATGCAAAGCACGGAGAGCGCATGATGGATACGCCATTGAGTGAATCCGCCTATGTGGGTGCCGCAATCGGTGCAGCGACCTGCGGCATGCGTCCGGTGGCCGAATTAATGTTTGTTGATTTTTTTGGGGTCTGTATGGATCAGATTTACAATCAGGCGGCGAAGTTTCGCTATATGTTCGGCGGCAAGGCTGAAACGCCTGTTGTTATCCGTTGTATGGTGGGCGCCGGTTTTCGGGCAGCCGCACATCATTCGCAGATGTTAACGTCGATTTTTACCCACATTCCGGGACTGAAAGTCGTACTTCCATCCAATGCCTATGACGCCAAAGGCCTGCTGATTCAATCCATCCGTGATAACGACCCGGTGATCTTTTGTGAACATAAAATGCTTTACGGTACCGAGGCGGATGTACCGGAAGAGGCGTATGCGATTCCCTTTGGCGAGGCCGACATACCCCGTGAAGGCAGTGATATCACAATCGTTTCGCTGGGCGCTATGGTCGGAAAATCCCTTGAGGCAGCCGAAGAGCTTGCCAAAGATGGAATCTCCTGTGAAGTGATAGATTTGCGAACAACTTCGCCCATGGATGAAGACACGATTTATGAGAGCGTCGAAAAAACGGGACGACTGGTTGTGGTGGATGAATCCCACCCCCGTTGTAGTATTGCCTCCGATGTTTCATCACTGGTGGCCCAAAACTGCTTTGGCAATTTGAAAGGTAAAATTCAAATGGTGACCGCGCCGCATGTGCCGCCGCCATTCGCTGCCAATCTGGAGGATCTGTACATTCCGGATACCGGGGATATCAATCAGGCGGTCAGAGCCGTTGCTGCTTGAGTGACAACTTTCGTCCTGGCAAAGAAAAAATGAACAGTACACGGATAGCGGCTATCAAGATGCCCAAATGGGGCTTATCCATGTCCGAAGGTAAAGTAGGCAACTGGTTGGTCGACGTCGGCGCCACGGTCAACGTGGGCGATGAAATTCTCGATGTAGAGACGGACAAGATTGCCAGTGCCGTAGAAGCCACACAAACGGGTGTGCTGCGGCGACAGGTCGGAAAATTCGATGAGACCATTCCGGTCGGCGGGCTGCTGGGCGTGCTTGCCGATCCGGCGGTGTCTGAAAGCGACATTGATGCATTCATTGAAGAATTCCAGGCCAACTTCGTTCCCGAAGAAGACGAAGATGATGACGCGGCAGCCAGTGCTTACGCAACAATAACAATCGATGGAATCCGGCTTCGCTACCTGCAGCAGGGAGAAGGTGAAGAAAACATCGTACTTATACATGGTTTTGGCGGCGATATCGACAATTGGCTATTCAACCTGAATGAACTCTCGGCAAAAGCGAATGTTCATGCCCTAGATTTACCGGGGCACGGACACTCTGCCAAGGATATCAGCGAAGGTGGTGTAGAAACGTTGGCACGCCTGGTCGTCGGTTTTATGACTGAGGTCAATTGTGCACCGGCCCATCTGGTCGGCCATTCTCTGGGTGGAGCGATCGCTCAGCAAATTGCCATAGATCATGGTGAGCAAGTGAAATCGCTAAACCTGATTGCCAGTGCCGGAGTGGGTAATGAGATTAATCAGGCGTATATTGACGGTTTTATTCAAGCGAACTCCCGCCGCCAACTAAAACCTTTTTTACAACAACTGTTTGCGGATACTGAATTGGTCACCCGGCAGATGATTGATGATATTTTAAAATATAAAAGATTGGATGGAGTCAGTCAGGCCTTGCAGACCGTCGGGGATGCAAATTTTATAAAGGGTCAGCAGCAGTCTATATTGTTTGATCGCATTAACAATCCGGACCTTCCGGTACAGGTTATTTGGGGCGTGAGGACAAGATAATACCCGTTGCTCATGCCGAAGCGGTTGGACAAAACTTACCGGTTGTGATTGTTGATAATGCCGGCCATATGGTCCATATGGAAGCATCAAGCGATGTCAACAAGGCACTCTTAGAATTTATGCAACTGTATAAAAGCGCGGATGGGGCATGAGACGAAAAAGTTCAATGTCAGAGTCTATGGTCTGCTGATTGATCAAAACAGGGTGTTGCTGGTAGACGAGTTTGTCAAGAATAGCAAAATCACCAAGTTTCCGGGAGGGGGATTGGAGTGGGGAGAAGGTCCGGTCGAGTGCCTGATACGTGAGTTCCGGGAAGAAACCGGCATCGATGTCAGGGTGGAAAGGCACATTTATACCACCGACTTTTTTCAGCCGTCCGCATTTGTTCCCGGGGATCAAATCATCAGCATCTATTACCGGGTTTCGCCTCTCGGTCTGCTTGCTGACAACCCCATTGAAGTAGATCAAGATCGTCTCCAACCCAACGAGGAAATTCTCGGTTTCCACTGGATCGATTTGTCGCAACTTGAGGTTGATCGCGTATCTTTGCCAATTGACAAGTACGTTGTGGAACAAATTCTTGAATCCGAGGGTGGGTTTATTGCGTAAATAAAAACCTGCACCTATACACCGAGAAGTTCGACGCAACATCATCAGTCCAACATGCAGTTTAAATATTTAGGAAGGATGATTCGAAAAATTTAACGTAAAATTTCGAATATTAATGACGAATGATCTGAATACATCCAGTGCTAAGCAGATCTAAAGCTAATGGTGTCATGATTGAGGTAAATTTGCATTCAGTTTTGTTTTAGAAATCTGGTTACTTTATTGATGTACTGTTCTGATTTCTAGCTGGCCGATGATTCCCAGATAAAATAAAGACCACGATTGCTGCATTGTATTACGTTAGAAATTATCGGGTTGACCACATCCTGTTTTCTTGGAATGGGAGTAGTCAATTTAGTTCGCTGATTTCAACTACTGAAAAGATTTTCAGATCGCATAAGTATGTGGTACCCCGACCAGGAGTCGAACCTGGGACCTGTCGCTTAGAGCCTGTCCCGGACTTGATCCGGGAAGTCCAATAAAGGGTCTTTTTGAATCAATAACTTAGAACAACTATTCTTTTAATATCAATAATTTATCATCATCTTGTTACACTTTAAATCACACTGATCCACGATCCCACTGGAGCAGAATTGGAGCAGGTTTTAGGGTGTCAAGCAGAAGAATTGCTACTAGGTTAGGCAGGTAGCATATAATATACCGATATAGTGATCTATTGTGATAAATAATGAACCGCAGCCGTGCAATTGAACTTCTCAAACGCTCAAAACCTGAGCTGATGGACCGCTTTGGTGTGACCAAGCTTGCCTTGTTTGGTTCGACTGTGCGTGATGAGGCGAAGGAACAAAGCGATCTTGATGTCCTGGTCGCGTTTGATGGCCCGGCAACTTCCAAACGTTATTTTGGTGTCCAATTCTATTTGGAAGATTTATTTAATTGTTCGGTTGATCTGGTAACAGAAAAAGCACTGCGCCCAGAACTGCGTCCATATATCGAAAGCGAAGCTGTCCATGTCTGAGCGGCAATGGCAGTTTTACATTAGTGATATGCTTGCTTTTGCAGAAAAGGTTATTGCCTACACTGATGGATTCAGCCAACAAGAATTTGTGGAAAGTGAGTTAAATTACGATGCCACGCTTCGCAACTTGGAGCTCATCGGGGAAGCTGCTCGTCATATCCCTGATTCTGTCCGCAACGAAAATGATGAGATTCCTTGGCGTATGATTATCGCTACACGCAACCGTTTAATCCACGGCTATCTGGGTATTGATGACGATACGCTGTGGAGCATTATTCAGGACGATATTCCCATGCTTCTTGAGGAATTGAAAAAATTAGAATCTTGATGAAAGCAGACTTGGACTGCATTACAGTTGACCCATATGACTTTAAAGCAATCTGAACCCGACAGTCTCACTGGACAGAGAGAACCACCTCCAGATGTTCTATCCTCAGATACTCATGTTGTGCGTCATACCCAACAAGATGCACTGACGGATTTGCGTTTAGTATTGCGTTTGGTAGAACAGAAAAAAATCCAAGTAAGTGAGAAAACAGGTCGTCCCAGCAAAGCCTGTACGCTCATGTTAGAGGAAGCTCTCACCAACAATGATTTTTATAAAATTCGACTAAAGAAAAACAAGTGGGATCAGGAGATAGGGGCGATTAAATCTTTCGCCTGGCCGCTTTTAGTTCAAGCTTCTGGACTTGCTATACGACAAGGGCGCTATCTAATCCTGAGCAAAACAGGAATAAAGTTATTCGTATTACCGCCTGCCGAAAACATCCGCCTGATCTGGGAAAAATGGCTGACATCAAAGTTTATTGACGAATTCAATAGAATTGACGAGATAAAGGGACAATATTCCAAAGGTGGAAATCTAACTCCCGTAGTACATCGTCGAAAGGTAGTTAATCGAGCCCTAGCTGATTGTGAGGTAAACGGCTGGATATCTGTCGATGAATTTTTCAGTTTCATGAAATCTGATCGGTATGACTTTGATATCACTTATGATCCATGGGGACTTTATATTGAAGATCAGGAATATGGTTCATTAGGATATGATGGTTTTCATGAATGGACATTCCTCCAGGGGCGCTATGTCCTATGCCTATTATTCGAATATGCCGCAACCTTGGGAATGATTGATTTGGTCTATTCTAGTCCAGTAGGTGCTCGAGATGATTTTCGCTATAACTGGGGGACAGATGAGTTGGATTATTTAAGTCGCTATGATGGTTTGCAATATTTCAGAGTGACGCCGTTAGGAGAATATTGCCTTGGTAATTCCGATAGTTTTTCTCCCAATGAGACTGAAACTGAACATCGATGTTCAATTGCAGTGATGCCAAGTCTGAGAATTAATTTTAAGAACGGGAAGCCTTCTTTAGATGTCTTGCAACTGTTAGACATTTGGGCAATACAGGAGTCAGAAGATTGCTGGAAGCTCGATAGGATGAAATCTATCAACGCAATCGAGCGTGGTTTCGATATTAACTTGCTTGAAACATTTCTTGCTAAGCACGACGACCAACCGTTGCCAGAAAAAGTAGAATCTTTTATAGATAAATGCAGAAAGCAAGGTGCTGCCCTTAAACTTGATGGAAGCGTGCTTCTAATTGATTGTTTTTCAAAAGGCCTTGCTTGTGAATTAGCCGAGCACAAGGAAACAAGGAGGTTGTGCCAACGTGCCGGCGAAACACAGTTGATTATTAAGTCAACAGATGAAAAAAAATTTCGCCGAGCTATTAATATTATCGGTTATGGAATGCCTCTGTAATGTTGTTATTGAACATATTTTCATGAATAATCGTCAAGATTTAGTCTCGCCAGACACCGTAGTTACAAAATTCTATGTCCAGACTATCCAGACAACAACGTGTCAATTTATTTTGCTCTCTTTTTCGTGCTCGGGAGGATGTTTTTGCCAGACGTTGGGAGAATGACGAAACGGGGGGAGCTGGTTATGCTCCAGTTTTCACAGATTGGCAGAAAAAATCATACAAACCGCTATCGCAAAGTGATTTTGAGAATCATTTGATTGGTAATACGGTCCTAGGAGTTTATCCGTTATTAAAAGATCATAAATCACATTTCATCGCTGCCGACTTTGATAAGAAACAATGGCAAGAGGATGTAAAGAGCTTCGTTGTTATATGTGGTAAATACCAGTTACCTATTTCTATAGAAATCTCACGTTCTGGCAACGGCGCGCATGCGTGGAGTTTTTTCGAGAACTCATTTCCAGCATCTAAATCTCGTAAGATATTTCTTGCACTGTTACGCGAAGCAGGATGTATTGATGACTATAGTCATGACGAAAGCTTTGACAGATTATTTCCGAATCAAGACCTCCACTCTGGCAAAGGGCTTGGTAATCTTATTGCACTGCCATTACAAGGGCTGTCTCGCAAGGAAGGCAAAACAGTTTTTGTTAATCCAGTAACTCTAAATCCGTACTCGGATCAGTGGAGTTACCTTACAAGCGTTGAGCAGGTCTCCAGTAAAACGTTTGACAATTTGTATCTACAATTTACTGAAGATTCTGGTGTACTCCAAAACAACTCATCATCGTTGGAACATGAGGCTTCGAAAAAACTGCAAATTGAAGTCTCAAATATGCTGAAACTGCCAAAACATCAAGTTTCACCCATTCTCGTGTCTCATTTGCGTGATAGTCTGAATTTTTTCAATAGTGAATATTTTGCAAAATCTAAGATTGGTTTTTCGACACATACAATCGAGAAATTTTTCAAAAGTGTTTATGCTGATGATTACTTTGTATATGTCCCAAGGGGGCATATCAATACCTTGATAAATTTTCTCATTGAACATGACATTGCGTTTGGGATTTCAGATAAGACAATCACTCATGAAGAAATAGGCCTTAATCAAGATATTTCACTCTATCCCTTTCAGGAAAAAGCAGTGCGCGCTTTTAATAATCACAACCAAGGTATTCTTGTTGCACCGCCTGGTGCAGGCAAAACAGTGATGGGATTAATGATAGCTTTATCTAAGAAGCAGCCAGCGTTAA
This sequence comes from Arenicellales bacterium, assembly GCA_965215945.1. Taxonomy (GTDB): domain Bacteria; phylum Pseudomonadota; class Gammaproteobacteria; order Arenicellales; family JAHEKD01; genus JAHEKD01. The sequence continues at coordinate 237,150 of CBDCFC010000046.1, forward strand.
TCATTACTCACCGGCAGAACATTTTTGATCAATGGGTGGAGAGTATAGAGAATTTTTTTGCAATCCCCAAAAATAATATCGGTCGTTATGGCAGTTCAACGAAGAAAGTAAGAACACCGTTTACAGTTGCCATGATCCAAACACTTGCACGTTCAGATGATCTGACAAAGATTTTAGATCAATTTGGCTGTGTGCTTATTGACGAGTGTCATCATGTTCCGGCGAAAACATATCGTAGTGTCGTTTCACAAATATCATCGAAATATCTCTATGGTCTGACAGCTACGCCAAAACGCAAATACAATGATGAAAAATTAATTCATGCGTATCTGGGAGAAACAGTCCATACGTTTTCCAGTGATTACAAAGAAACCAATGTTTCTGATATGCAGGAACCTGCCCAGACTACGATCACGATTCTCAGAAGTTTTTTCTCAGTGCCTTATGATGTAAAAGTTTCCGACTTCACCCACATTCAGAAATTACTATCGCTCGATGTTCAAAGAAATTATCTTATTGCTAAGACTATTCAATCAGAGGTGGCCAAGAAGCGTCAGATTTTGGTTCTGTGTCAGTGTAAAGAACATGTAAAGGCTCTATGGCATTTCCTTAAGGGCTCTGTTGAAGTTTTTGCTATGACTGGCAGTCTGTCTGCTAAACAGAAAAAATATCGAACAACTCGTATCAAAAATGGCACTTTTCAAGTGGTGCTTGCGACTGCTCAGTTATTCGGAGAAGGTGTGGACATTGCACACTTCCATTCATTGTTTCTTGTCTCGCCACATTCTTTTGAAAGTAAAATTATTCAATACATTGGCCGTTTACGCGGGAATGGAAATGATAAACGAGTTTTTGACGTTCGTGACCCACAAATTACATTGCTTGAAAAATCATTCAAGAAACGTATGACGCTGTACAACAAACTACTTAAATCTTGTGATGTTATATCAGTGTCTGAAAACGACTTATTACTTTGAATCTCTGATTGAAATTGAGTGACAAATTCTGGGCAAAAACACAGATGGTATAAGGAGTGCAAAAGTGGATAAAAGAGGATTATTGATACAATAAGTTGTATTGGGCGTGTAAAAAATAACTATTTGCCTCCTTTTTGGTGTATCATAACTCATTGAAAATTAAGTAAAAATTTCGTAATTTTGCTCACCATCTTGAGGGGGTAGTGTGCAAAAAGTGGTATAAACTGATTTTAAGTTACTGTGAATGTTGAAAAGTGATGAAAAGAGGATTTATTTTTCAGCCAACTTTATCAACTAAATCCTCAGCTCGAAGATGTGTGTAACGTCTAAGCATTGCTAAATCTTTGTGCCCGGTAATTGCGCTGACTTCCATAATTGAAAGTCCTTTTTCAAAGAATCGACTAGTGGCTTCATGTCGCAGATCGTGGAAACGGAAATCCTCCATGTCAGCTTCTTTTCTGACGCGTTCGAAGGCTCGTGTAATTGAGTCTGGTCTCATGATAAAGACTTTGCCTGAGATATTCCTTGGCATGTCTTTGAGCAGTTTGTATGCTTTTTCAGTTAAGGGGATGATCCGGTCTTCTGTATTTTTTGTGTCATAGAGAAGGGCAGTTCGTTTTGATAGATTTATGTCTTTCCATCTAAGTTTGGCAATTTCTCCACGGCGCATGGCTGTTTCAATTGCCAGAATAATGATGTTGTAAATCTCGCCTCCGTAAGCTTGGGCGGCATCAAGTATCCGTTCTTCTTCATCGCCGACTAGTCTCCGGTCTCTACCTTTAGGTTGAGTTGGAATGGATACTGAATCAACTGGATTGCCTCTAGGTAGATATATCTCCCATTCCTTTTGTGCTTGTACAAGAACCCTCCTGATGAGGAGCAAATCTTTGCGCACAGTATGCCCTTTAACTTTCTTACGGCGCAAATCTCTGAAATTAGCAAGGATCGAAGGGGTTAGGGCAGTAAGGCTAAGATGGCCTAATTCACGTTTGATAGTTTTACACTGTGATATGACCTGCCGCTGTGATTTCTTTGCAGGCAAAATTTCTTTGATATATCGGTCTACTACTTCACTAAGCGTTGTATTTTCCGCTGCAGATGTTGAGATGAATACGCCTTTATCCATGTCTGCTTCAACTTGCCTTGCCCAACGCTCGGCAGCCGCTTTGGTTTTAAAAGTTTTGAATTGTGGAGGCATCCCTTTTTTACGAATGCGGACTTGCCAGCCGTTTTTGCTATGTTTCGAAATTGATGCCATCTCATTTTTAGTGGAGCAGAATTGGAGCAGATCACACTTTTGGGTTGTTAATGAAAATAGCAGTATATCATAAATTATTGAAAATAATATAATAATTGGTGCCCCGGAGACGATTTGAACGTCCGACCTGCCGCTTAGGAGGCGGCTGCTCTATCCAACTGAGCTACCGGGGCATGGGCGCGATTTTATCATGGCATTATCAGAACAGGTTTGAGTATCTTAATGCTTGTTTAATCGGGAACTATGTTTACGAGATTCTGAATCAAGCCTGTGCTGACCCCGGATCAAGTCCGGGGTGACGGATTCAGTATTCAGAATGACAGAAATTATTGCAAATGAAATTGCATGAATTTGCGAATTGACAAATAAACTTGTAAATAATTGATTTATTTAATATTTAATTGCAAATATCGTATTTTATGGTAGTAATAATAGATTCCGTTTACTTGCTGCTAATAAGGCAAGTTTGAATATAAAGGAATCTTTAAATGTCGGAATACACCGAAGGGCTTTATTCGCCTGATTTTGAAAAAGAAAATTGTGGCTTTGGGTTGATTGCCCAGATGGATGGTGAAGTCAGTAATGATATTGTAAAAAAATCTATCAATGCTTTGTCTCGCTTGTCACATCGTGGTGCGGTGTCGGCCGATGGCCGTTCAGGTGATGGTTGTGGCTTGTTGCTCAAGCTACATAAGCCGTTTTTCCGTGCCCAGGCACTGCGGCAGAACATCGAATTAACCGATCAGTACGCTATCGGCATGGTTTTTTTTAATGTTGATGAGAACAAAGCCTTAAGAGCCAAAAATCTAATAGAAGAACAAATCGAGGCGTTACAGCTTGAACTTGCCGGTTGGCGTCAAGTTCCCGTTAACAGTGACTGCTTGGGTGAAGCAGCTTTGCAAACGCTGCCTCAAATCGAACAGGTATATATCAATGTGCCGCAACAAATAACGGAGGATGAATTAGAGCGTAAGCTGTTTTTGGTGAGAAAATTCATCGAGCCTCAGCTTGAAGATGATGACATGTTTTACATGGTTTCGTTGTCTGCAAAAGTTATTTGCTACAAAGGTTTGATGATGCCTGAATATTTGCCGGATTTTTATACTGATTTGGCTGATCCGCAGCTTGAATCTTCACTGGCTGTTTTTCATCAACGATTTTCTACCAATACCTGGCCGTCCTGGAAATTAGCACAACCGTTTCGATTTCTTGCTCATAACGGCGAAATTAACACTATTCGTGGCAATCGGGCCTGGGCCAGAGCGAGGCAATACAAGCTGAAATCGGCATTGTTACCTGAGTTACAACAAATTAAATCTCTAGTTTCTCAAGAAGGTTCGGATTCAGAAAGTCTGGATAATATGCTGGAAGTTTTGGTCGCTGGGGGAATGGATATTTTTCAGGCGATGAAGATTTTGATTCCACCTGCTTGGCAGAACGTTGAAACAATGGATCAGAACTTGCGTGCGTTTTATCGCTTTTATTCGATGAACATGGAACCCTGGGATGGACCGGCCGGGATTGTTCTGACAGACGGTCGTTATGCGGCGTGCAAAATGGATCGTAATGGTCTGAGGCCTGCTCGCTATGTCATTACAAATTCACGCGAAATTGTACTGGCATCTGAAGCCGGAGTTGTTGAAGTCGAAACTGAAAATATTGCCGGAAAAGGGCGTTTGGGACCAGGCCAGATGCTGGCGGTAGATACCCAAAACGGTGAATTATTATTGCCCGATAAAATCGAACAGACCTTAATGAAAGCCAGGCCATATAAAGATTGGTTAAAGGCCAATCGGGTACGGCTTGAATCGGCTTTGGATGAGGAAGAATCGCGCAGTGTTCCGCTTAACCCGGCTTCACTAAAAATTTATCAAAAGGCGTTTAATGTCTCGCTTGAAGAGCGTGAACAAATTATTAAAGTCATGGCTAATGGTGGTGCTGAGGCGGTTGGCTCAATGGGTGATGACACGCCAATGGCTGTTCTGTCGACTAAACAGCGTTCACTCTACGATTACTTTCGCCAGAAATTTGCTCAAGTTACTAATCCACCAATTGACCCGTTGCGCGAGCATATTGTAATGGGGTTGGAGACCAGTTTTGGCGGAGAGAGCAATTTATTCGAGCCAAATGCTGAGCACGCAGAGCGAGTGGTGGTCGATTCGCCGGTATTATCGAATGATAAATATCAGCAAATATTGACCTTTGATGATGAGAAATATAGCTGGAAACGAATTAGCCTGAATTATGATCCAACGGAAGGAATTAGATCGGCACTAGATCGGATTTGCACCGAGTCTATCGAAGCCATTAACAACGGCAAAGTAATTTTAATCCTATCGGACCGCGATATTAGTAAAGATAAGCTGCCATTACATGCACTCTTGGCTACCGGTGCTGTTCATCACCATTTGATCGATAATGACTTGCGCTGTGAGGTCAATATTATTGTTGAAACTGCAACAGCACGTGATTCGCACCAGATTGCGGCATTGATCGGAAACGGCGCCACCGCTGTGTTTCCATATCTGGCTTTCGAAATTGTTGTGGAAATGGTCAGAGAAAAACAACTGCGCAGTGAAAATTTGACCATGATGTTACGCAATTATCGTAAAGGCATTAACAAGGGCCTTTACAAAATCATGTCAAAAATGGGCATTTCAACTGTCGCCAGTTATTGTGGTTGCCAGCTTTTTGAGATTATCGGTCTTAATCAAGAAGTCGTCGATATGTGTTTTCCGGGTACGCCAAGCCAAATCGAAGGTGCCAGTTTTGAAGATATCGAAAAAGATCAGCAAGCATTGGTGAAACTAGCCTGGAGTGCGCGCAAACCCGTTCAACCGGGTGGTTTGTTGAAATACGTTCACGGTGGTGAATATCATGCTTATAACCCGGATGTCATCAAGGCAATTCATCATGCTGTTGAATACAATGATCATGACAGTTATCAAGAATTTTCACACTTGGTCAACCGGCGGCCTGTCGCAACCTTGCGTGATTTATTTCGTATCAAACCGCTGGATAACCCGATTTCCATCGACGAGGTTGAACCGGTAGAGGCCATTTTGCCGCGTTTTGATACGGCTGCCATGTCGTTGGGTGCGTTATCACCGGAAGCTCATGAAGCATTAGCGATAGCCATGAATTCGCTGGGTGGGCGTTCTAATTCAGGTGAGGGCGGCGAAGACCCGGCTCGCTATAACAGCAACAAAGTTTCCAAGATCAAGCAAATTGCCTCCGGTCGATTTGGGGTAACGCCTGAATATTTACTCAGTGCTGAAGTGCTGCAAATAAAAATTGCACAAGGTGCCAAGCCGGGAGAAGGCGGACAACTGCCGGGACACAAAGTCAACGACTTAATTGCCAGATTGCGTTATTCGGTTCCCGGTGTGGCACTGATATCGCCGCCGCCTCATCATGATATTTATTCAATAGAAGATTTGGCACAACTCATCTTCGATTTAAAGCAAATCAATCCGAATGCCTTAGTTTCCGTCAAATTAGTGGCCAGTGCAGGTGTGGGAACAATTGCGGCTGGTGTCGCCAAGGCCTATGCTGATTTAATTACAATCTCGGGCTATGACGGCGGCACCGGAGCCAGTCCGTTAACGTCGGTCAAATATGCGGGAACGCCGTGGGAAATGGGCTTGGCTGAGACCCATCAAACCCTATCGATGAATAATCTTCGTAGTCGAATCCGTCTGCAAGCAGATGGGGGGGTGAAAACAGGTTTGGACATCGTTAAGGCTGGCATCTTAGGGGCGGAGAGTTTTGGTTTTGGTACTATGCCGATGATCGCCTTGGGCTGTAAATATTTACGCATCTGCCATTTGAATAATTGCGCTACGGGTGTTGCAACGCAGGATGTGAATCTAAGGCAACGTTATTTTGCCGGTTCCCCGGATCGTGTTATCAATTACTTCAGATTTGTCGCCGAAGAAGTCAGACAGTTTATGGCCTCACTGGGGGCCAGAAATTTTGAGCAGTTAATCGGCAATACAGGTTTGATAGAGTTAAAGCAAGGCGAGACTGAAAAACATGCCAAACTCGATCTTTCACGGGTAATCCATAATCCGGGCTTTGCAAGAGGAGAGCATCAGTTTTGTAAGGTCGAACGCAATACTCCGGCGGATCAAGCTAAATTGGCTGAGCAAATGGTTAAAGACACATTGCCCTCTATAAAGGCTAGAGTCGGTGGCGGGTTTCATTATCGAATTCAAAATGTAAATCGTTCGATTGGCGCCAGAGTTTCAGGTGAAATTGCCAAACTGCATGGCGATACAGGAATGGAGCAAAACCCGATAAAAATAAACCTGACTGGCACCGCTGGTCAAAGCTTTGCAGCGTTTAATGCCGGTGGCTTGCATATGCATTTAAAGGGTGAAGCCAATGATTATGTCGGTAAGGGCATGGCCGGTGGAAAAATTGTGATCACACCACCCGATGGTCATAAATTAAGAACTCGTGATACTCCGATTATTGGTAATACCTGTTTATACGGTGCTACTGGGGGCAAATTGTTTACCTCAGGCACGGCGGGAGAACGGTTTGCAGTACGCAATTCAGGTGCTACAGCTGTCGTTGAAGGTGTTGGTGATCATGCCTGTGAATACATGACCGGGGGAGTCGTCGTCTCGCTAGGAAAAACCGGAATGAATTTTGGTGCCGGAATGACTGGTGGTTTGGCGTTTGTATTAGATCTGGATCGCAGTTTTGTTGATTGTTACAACCATGAATTGATTGACATACACCGCTTGACCCCCGAGCAAGTGGAGAATTATCTCGATTATATGCGTGGCTTGATTCGGGAATATGTCGATGAGACTAACAGTCGATGGGGTCAATTTGTGCTGGAAGAGTTTCTCGATCTGGTTGGTCGTTTCTGGCTGGTTAAACCAAAAGCATCCGATCTTGATTCATTGCTGGATACTCTGTTAGAAGCGGCTTAACATGGCGGTGAATAAAAACTTTCAATTCGTTGAATTGCCACGTCAAAATCCGGTCAAGGTGACTGCCAGACGCCGTGTTCGTGATTGGAACGAAATATACGGCCACTATGAGGATAAGGCTGTTGCCCAACAGGCGGGCCGTTGTATTGATTGTGGTAATCCATACTGCGAATGGAAGTGTCCGGTTCATAACTATATCCCCAACTGGCTTAAGCTAATCAATGAAGGCCGTCTATTGGAAGCGGCTGAACTTTCCCACCAGACAAATTCCTTACCGGAGATTTGCGGGCGAATCTGTCCTCAGGACCGTTTATGTGAAGGCGCCTGTACCTTAAACGATGATTTTGGTGCGGTAACAATCGGTTCAATTGAAAAATATATAACCGATGAGGCTTTCAAGCAGGGTTGGAAACCCGATGTTTCGAGTGTTATTCAGACTGGCCGGCAGGTTGCGATTGTCGGGGCGGGTCCGGCAGGGCTGGCCTGTGCGGATGTTTTGGCCAGAAACGGCGTAAAACCTATTGTTTATGACCGCTATCAACGTATTGGAGGTCTATTAACGTATGGTATTCCGTCTTTTAAGTTGGAGAAAGAGGTGGTTGAAAAGCGCCGTGAAATTTTAGAAGGTATGGGGGTCGAATTTAAACTCGGTATTGAAATCGACAAAGATATCAGTTTCGAAATGCTGACAACAGAACATGATGCGGTGTTTTTGGGAATGGGAACCTATACTTATATCAAGGGTGGTTTTGATGGCGAGAATATGCCGGGAGTCTATGAGGCGTTGCCTTATCTGATTTCCAATATTAATAAACTATTTAGTGAAAACATCGACGCCCCCTACATCGACATGCACGGCCAGCGTGTTGTCGTACTAGGCGGCGGAGACACAGCCATGGATTGTGTGCGAACGGCCATCCGTCAAGGTGCCGATTCGGTGACTTGTGTTTACCGCCGTGATCAGGCCAATATGCCGGGATCGATGCGCGAAGTTGAAAATGCCAAAGAAGAAGGCGTCACCTTTTTGTGGAATCGGCAACCGTTAAAAATCATCGGTGATCGTCTGGTTTCCGGTGTGAAAGTAGTCGAAACTCAGTTGGGTAAAGTCGACTCCAGTGGTCGCCGACAACCGGAAGCGATTGAAGGCAGTGAAGAGGTGATCTCTGCTGATCGAGTGATCATTGCCTTTGGTTTCAAACCCAGCCCCGCTGATTGGTTTACGGATAACAATATCCAAATCGACGATGCTGGAAAAGTTCTGGTCGGTGAAAAAATCGACCGATTAGCTTATCAAACCTCCAATTCAAATGTTTTTGCCGGTGGTGACATGGTTCGAGGCTCCGATTTAGTGGTCACCGCTGTGTTTGAAGGGCGTACCGCTGCGGAGAGCATTTTGGACCATCTTGACGTATAATTTCACTTTCTAAGTAAATTTTAAGACAGATGAATGGATGACATTGTTTATCCAGAGAAATTTTTCGACCTGATTAAAAAGTCTGACCAGATTTTTATTGAAAAAACGCCATTCAATAAACATGTCGGTATGAAAGTGGATTCTTATGGCCAGGAACCACTAAAACTCAGGGTGGATTTTCGCGACGAACTTGTAGGCAATTATGCTCGCAATATGTTACATGGTGGTGTCACTATGAGTCTGCTTGATACTGTCGGTGGTATGCAGGTTTTCAGAGCGATTATTCGAAGGCTCCAAGATGAGCCGAAAGATATAATCACTAACGTCTTGAGCAAAATTAGTACAATCAATTTAAATGTTCAATTTGTAAAGCCCGGAATGGGTGATTCTTTTTACGCGACGGCGCAAGTAATAAGATTAGGCCGTAAAGTGGCGTTTGTTGACATGCAACTGTTGAACCAGCAGGATGAGTTGGTAGCTACAGGGCACGGAATCTACAATGTTAGCTGAAGCTCAAAAATCAGAAATCGGTGAAATTTTACAGCAGGAACTGGGTGAACTTGAGCAAAGTGTAAAGGAATTAAAGAAATTGCTGCAGCCGGTTTCGCCAGATAATGCCATTGGCAGGTTATCTCGTATGGATGCCCTTGAAATGCAAAGCGTCAATCACTCTAAGCTAAAAAACCAACAACAACGCATTCAGCAAGTCCGTTTGGCTTTGTCGAGGCTGAAAAACGATGATGAATTTGGCGTTTGTTTGAAATGTGAGAACTCAATTTTGGTTGAGCGGTTGAGGCTTAAGCCTGAAAGTCAATATTGTGTTAATTGTCAACAAATATTGGATGATCAGTGATTTTGAATTAATATTACGACTATGCCGTAGATCAAAACGTTTAGAACGGGAAAATCGTGGATAAGACAGAAGATATAACACTAGAAGAAAAACCTTCGTTGGGTAAGACACTTTCATGGGCAAGAACTAGAAAAGAGCTATCGCAACAGGATATTGCTGATGAGCTTAATCTAGGTAAAGATGTTATTAATGCCATTGAGAATGATCAGCCAATTGAAGGGATGTCATCGACTTATATTCGTGGTTATCAGCGTGCCTATGTTCGCTTTTTGGAACTGGATGAAGAGGAATTAATGGGTGAAAACGCCAGCGCCCCACAATTCAAAGGCACTCACGAGAATCTTCAAGTTATTGATAAAAATATGTCTATGCGCGGGGCTGGCAGTGGTTCCTCCTTTCCCGTTAAATTGTTCATGCCTTTATTATTAATTGGTTTAGTGATTATCTATTGGCCACAAATCACGTCGATGTTCAGCCGTGATGAAACCAAGCAAACCACACAAGCTGCGACAGTAAAAGAAGAAACTGATACGGAAGTCATCCAGACTGTTGAGATCAAACCTGCCACAATTGAAGAATCAATTGCTGCTGTTGTAGAAAATGCCAAAGAATCGGATGCACAAGCTCAAGCTGCCGCCGAAACCGAAAAAATTGATGACGATTCCGATCAAGTTACGGTTGCCAAAGTTGTTGATCCATCGGCATCTCCATCTGACGTGCCTGAAAGCACACAAAGTAATCAAAACAAAGTCGAAGACGATCTATCCTCTGAAGCTGAAGAAACCGATGTCGCTTCAGCCTCGCCTCAGGAAACTCAGACTAAAATTACCTTCGTTGCTACCGGTGAATCGTGGCTTGAGATTAAAGATGCCGAAGATACGCGTTTATATCGTAATACATTGAAATTGGATCGCATTACTGTCTCAGGTGCGTTGCCGCTTAAGATTCGTACTGGAAATTTACAGGCGTTACGTGTTCTTTCAATTCAGGGTGAGCAAAAGAAAGTTGATATTTTCGATGACTCAACCACTGTAGCAGATTTTCTTGTTGAAAAAGATGCATCAGGCCGTTTGAAATTCACCGCATTGTAACCAAATATTAGCTATCAAGCTTACAATAAACTTTAAATGTCGGAGTAACTGTGTCTATCGACAATACCACCACTATGGAGAAAAAACCGCGGCTTTGGCTGAGGTTGATTGTTGTAGTTTTGTTGCTGGCTGCTATAGCGGCCGCACTTGGTTACAAGAAATTTCTGCAGATACAAGAACAGATTGCTTTCGGCAGTGCTGCGCCGCCGCCCATCAGTGTGACGGTTGCCGAGGCGAAGGGTGAACAGTGGCAAAAACGTCTAAAAGCTGTTGGTTCTTTAGTCGCATTCCAGGGCATAGACATCACCAGTGAAGTATCCGGTGTTGTTAAAGAAATTAACTTTCAATCAGGCCAGGAAATAAAAGAGGGCGACTTATTGCTGTCATTAAATAATGAAATTGAACTCGCTGCCTTAGCAAGCGCCGAAGCCCAGTATGCCTCCGCCAATAATCAGTACCAGCGCTCGTTGAAATTAAAGAATAAAAAATTTGTTACAGAAAATGAGCTCGATCAACAGCGCTGGGCGGCTGATGCAGCTAAATCTCAAGTCGAATCAGCCCAGGCGGCGCTGGACAAAAAAAATATTCATGCACCATTTTCCGGTAAGCTTGGCATCCGTAATGTGAATCTGGGTGATTATATTTCTCCAGGTACAAAATTAGTCACCCTGCAGGCAGTCGATAAGCTTTATCTTGATTTCACACTGCCTGAGCGTAATTTTAATCAACTGGCTGCGGGTCAATCAGTCTACTTCAAGGTCAGATCCTTTCCTGGAAAAACATTCACCGGAACGGTGCAGGCCTGGGATCCAAATTTAGATTTAAGCACGCGCAATGTAAATGTCCGGGCGCAAGTGGCTAATTCAGATCGATTGCTGGCACCGGGGATGTTTGCGGAAATTGACGTTGAAAGTACGGATGCCAGCTCGGTGATGACTGTGCCAGAAACTGCCATTTTTTATAACATTTATGGTGAGGCGGTATATATTCTGGAGCAGCCGCAAACAGAACAATCAACAGAGGATGATATTGAGGCGAGCGATTCGCAGGCGTTTGTGTTAGCAGCCAGGCAAGTCAAAGTCTTATACCGTGAGAATGCTATGGCCGGCGTTGTGGAAGGCTTAAACGAAGGGGATAAAGTCGTGACTTCCGGGCAGCTGAAATTATTTCCAAGTATGAAGGTTGTTATCACTGACGATGTGCCAGAGGCTGGTGAGCAGGCCAGTGAAAGTACAACTGAAGTGGGA
>CBDCFC010000047.1:0-169707 GCA_965215945.1 Arenicellales bacterium
GCAAAAGGACAAAACTATTGCGATTCATTCAACCTGTAGTAACATAAAAATGAACAACGATACTAAATTGGCGGCAATAGCACAGCGTTGTGCCAAAGAGGTGATTGTTCCCGATGGAGTGTCTTGTTGTGGCTGGGCAGGAGATAAAGGTTTTACACAACCAGAATTAAATGCTAGTGCCACACAATTATTAAAACAAGCCTTGCCGGAGCGTTGTCATGAAGGCTACTCCACCAGTCGGACTTGTGAAATTGGTTTATCGTTGCACAGTGATCGATATTATCGGTCGATAATATACTTGATCGATGAATGCTCAACTGATACTGCAATCAATTCGGTTTAGGATTATGCTAGCGTAAGCAAATACAATAATGGTGAACAGAATAAAAGAGGATTATGATGAAGTTTGCAAATTACACTGATAACGACCCGATCGAAACGCAGGAGTGGCGTGAGGCACTGGATGCCGTTATTGATCATAAGGGCAATGAACGCGCACAGTATTTGCTCAAAAAAACTGTTGACCATGCTCATTTGGCTGGCGTTGAACCCATAGGACTGAATCGTTCGCCATATTTAAACACCATTCCGGTTCATCGTGAAAAAGACTACCCTGGAGATCAGGAGATCGAACATAATTTACGTTCAATGATGCGTTGGAATGCCATGGCAATGGTAGTTCGTGCGAACAAAAAGCCGGCTGAACCGGGCGGTCATATTGCCAGTTTCCAATCTTCTGCAACGATGCTATAACGTCGGCTTTCATCACTTTTGGCGTGCTCCTACTGACGATCATGGCGGCGATATGATTGTTTGTCCAGGGTCATGTTGCACCCGGGTGTATATTCACGTGCGTTTGTGGAAGGACGTTTAACAGAGGAACAAATTGGATAATTTTCGTATAGAAGTCTGGAGGCAAAGGAATTTCTTCATATCCACATCCCTTGGTTAATGCCAGATTTTTGGCAAGTTCCCGACTGTTTCGATGGGGCTTGGACCAATTATGGCGATATACCAAGCTCGATTTATGAAGTATATGGAAAATCGCGTGGTTTCATCGATGCCAAAGATCAGAAAGGTTTGGGCCTTTTTAGGGTGACGGTGAGACCGATGAGCCAGAATCCCAAGGCGCGTTGGCACTGGCAGCGCGTGAAAATCTGGATAATTTGATTTTTGTTGTGAATTGCAATTTACAACGTCTTGATGGGCCAGTACGAGGAAATGGAAAAATCATCCAGGAGCTAGAAGGAAACTTCCGTGGTGCAGGATGGAATGTCGTTAAGCTCATCTGGGGGGCAGGTTGGGATAAGTTGCTGGCCCAGGATCATAACGGCTGGCTGCGTAAGCGTATGCACGAATGTGTGGACGGTGATTATCAGACTTTTAAGTCTAAAGATGGCGCTTATGTACGCGAACACTTTTTCGGTAAGTATCCGGAATTGAAGAAAATGGTCGAACACATGAGTGATGATGAAATATATTATGGTTTGAACCGGGGAGGCCACGATCCTAAAAAGGTTTATAACGCTTTTGATAAGGCCGCTAATTCGGCAAATGGTAAGCCTACGGTCGTATTATCAAAAACAGTAAAAGGTTATGGGATGGGGGAAGCCGGTGAAGGACAGAACATCACCCACAATCAAAAGAAAATTGGTGAGGAACACTTAAAAGTGTTTGCTGCTCGCTTTGATGTACCGCTTACGGATGAACAGATACATAACCTTGAATTTATCAAGCCAGAAGAGGGTTCAAAAGAACATAAATATTTACACGCTCGACGAAAAGCATTGGGTGGTTATCTGCCTAGTCGACGCAGCGATGCAGAGCCGTTAGAAATCCCGGCACTTAATGATATCTTTTCAGCGTTACTGGGCGATACCGGTGAGCGTACCATGTCAACGACGATGGCGCTGGTAAGAATTTTAGTGGCCATTGCTCGCAATAAAAAGATTGGCCCACGCTTGGTACCAATAGTTCCTGATGAGGCGCGGACATTTGGTATGGAAGGCATGTTCCGGCAGGTGGGTATTTATTCTCCCAAAGGGCAGACTTACACACCTCAGGATGCTGAACAAATCATGCCTTATAGAGAAGATACAAAGGGTCAGATGCTTCAGGAAGGCATCAACGAAGCCGGTGCCATGTCGTCCTGGATTGCCGCAGCAACGGCATACAGCAATCATGGCATACAGATGATGCCGGTCTACATTTTTTATTCCATGTTTGGCTTTCAGCGTATAGGAGACTTAGCTTGGGCGGCAGGTGATATAAGAGCGCGTGGATTTTTAGTAGGCGGGACAGCAGGTCGCACAACCTTGAACGGCGAAGGCTTGCAGCATGAAGATGGACACAGTCACTTATTCGCCAATTTTATTCCCAATTGCCGCTCTTATGACCCAACTTATCATTACGAATTAGCAACCATTTTCCAATACGGAATGAAGGAGATGTTTGAAGAGCAAAATGATGTGTTTTATTACCTGACTACCATGAATGAGAATTACTCACACCCTGAAATGCCCAAGGGTAGTGAAGAAGGGATAGTCAAAGGTATGTATAAACTCAAAGCATCTAAAGCAAAAGGCAAAAAGGTAAACTTGCTCGGTAGCGGCTCTATCTTAAGAGAATGTGAGGCAGCAGCCAAGTTGCTTGAAACGAACCATGGTGTGGCTGCGGATATTTGGAGTGTAACCAGTTATAACGAACTATACCGTGATGGTCATGACGCAATGCGCTGGAATCGCTTGCACCCTACTGCCAAGAAAAAACGCAGCAACTGGGTTGCTGATTGTTTAAGTGATGCGTCAGTACCAACTATTTCCAGCACAGATTATTTGAAACTCTACTCCGAGCAGATCAGGCCTTTTGTCCCGGGAGTTTTTCAAACTTTAGGTACAGATGGTTATGGTCGCTCTGATTCCCGTGAAGCACTACGTAGCCACTTTGAAGTTGATCGTTATCATATCTGTATCGCAGCGCTGACGGCACTTTCAGAGCAAGGTGATGTTAAGTCTGCCGAAGTTGCTAAGGCAATCAAAGAATACGGGATTGACGCCGATAAACCTAACCCACTATATGCATAAGGAGTAGCGCATGGCCAATCAAGAAATAGTCGTGCCTGATATTGGTGATTTCAGTGACGTTGAAATTATCGAAGTATTAGTCAATCCAGGCGATAAAGTAAATATCGATGATCCGCTGATAACCTTAGAAAGTGACAAAGCATCGATGGACGTTCCTTCTAGCGCTACGGGCACGGTGGTTGAGCTAAAAGTGAAAGTTGGCGATAAAGTGTCTGAGGGATCGTTGATTTTGATGTTGGACAGTGAAGGACAAAGCGATGTCTCTGTAGGCACTGATTCAAATGCACAGGCAGCCTCGGCAGAGGCAGATGCCGGATCAAGTAATACCGACGACATTCCGAAAGATACCTCTCCTGTGGCTTTGTCGATTTCTGAGCCCGTAACCGAAATCGCGTCGTTTCGCAAAATTGATAAGAATGCAGTCTATGCCAGCCCCTCGGTCAGACGTCTGGCCAGAGAGCGAAATATTGATTTAACTCAAATCAGTGGCACCGGCCCCAAAGGACGGATCACTAAGGAAGATCTTGATTCACCAACTCCCAAAACTGATGTTAGTACGATCGCTCAACCATCTCAAGCAACAGGGATGACGGCAATTCCACCCATTCCAGGTGTTGATTTTGCTCAATTTGGTGAGATCGAAGTCAAACCGCTAACCCGTATCCAAAAAATTTCCGGGCCACACCTGCACCGCGCCTGGCTCAATGTGCCGATGGTAACGCATCATGATGAAGCTGACGTCACTGACATGGAAGCATTCAGAAAATCGCTGAAAGCTGAAGCTGATAAAAAAGGCATTCGAGTCACCGGTCTGGTTTTTGTGATGAAAGCGCTGGCCGCAAATCTGAGAGCATTTCCAACTTTTAACGCATCACTATCGCAAGACGGTGAAAGCCTAATTTTAAAGAAATACGTCAATATTGGGATTGCCGTTGATACGCCCAATGGTTTAGTCGTGCCGGTGTTTAGGGATGTTGATAAAAAATCAATCTATGAATTATCGCAGGAACTGGGTGAAATCAGCGCCAAAGCCAGAGACGGCAAACTCGGCCCTAAAGACCTGCAAGGTGGTTGTATGAGTATTTCCAGCCTGGGTGGAATAGGTGGAACAGCATTTACACCTTTGGTTAATGCACCGGAGGTTGCAATACTTGGTTTGACACGGTCACAAATGAAGCCGGTTTGGAATGGCAGTGAGTTTATACCGCGGTTAATGCAACCCATTGACCTAACTTATGACCATCGGGTTATTGATGGGGCAAATGCGGCTCGTTTTGTTAGCAGTTTATGCCAGAACTTAAGCGATCTTAAGCGCTTATTGTTATAGGAATCAAAAGGAGAATTCATGAGTGCTATCGAAGAAATTATAGTCCCCGATATTGGTGATTTTGACCAAGTTGAAATAATAGAAGTCCTGGTCAAAGCCGGTGACCATATTGAGATTGATGACCCGCTGATCACTTTGGAAAGTGATAAAGCGTCAATGGATGTGCCATCACCAAAGTCTGGTACAGTCAATGAGGTCAAAGTCAGTGTGGGCGACAAAGTGTCCCAGGGCAGTTTAGTGTTGTTGCTGGAGGCATCCGATCAAGCTCAGGTGGCTGGTGCAGACCCTCAACCCTCGGTCAAGTCCAAAGCCGATAAAGCGTCTGCTCCAGCAGATGCAGGAGGCGGTTATGGCGGTAGCCAGGTTGAAGATATTCATGTCCCGGATATTGGTGATTTTGATGCCGTTGAAGTCATAGAAGTTTTGGTCGCGACGGGGGACAAAATCAATGCTGAAGACCCTTTAATCACCTTGGAGAGTGATAAAGCTTCAATGGATGTACCTTCTCCCAGCTCCGGTGTCGTCAAGGACGTAAAGATTAGTGTTGGTGATAAGGTGTCAAAAGGCAGTTTAATTCTGACCCTTGAAGCTGAGTCTAAGACGGCGAGTGCTAGTGGCTCAACACAAGAGCCGTTAGAAAAAGTTGACTCGTATGAGGGCAGTGCTGATCAACAAGCCGATGTCGTCGTTTTAGGCTCGGGGCCCGGCGGTTATACTGCTGCATTTCGTGCTGCCGATCTGGGTTTGAAAACGATATTAATTGAAAAATACCCAACCCTGGGTGGAGTATGTCTGAACGTTGGTTGTATTCCCTCCAAAGCACTGTTACATGCGGCGAAAGTGATTGATGAAGCCGAAGATTTCGAGGTTCACGGCATTACTTTCAGCAAGCCAAAAGTTGATATCGATAAACTTAGAGACTGGAAAGCGGGTATCATTAAACAGCTAACCGGTGGCTTGGCCGGTTTGGCCAAACAGCGTAAAGTCGAAGTTATAACTGGATACGGTAAATTCGTTGACTCGAATCATCTGAGTGTGACTGATAGTGATGGTAATGACACCGTTGTTGGTTTTAAACAATGCATTATTGCTGCTGGTTCCGAGCCGGTCAAATTACCTTTTATCCCCCATGATGATCCCCGCGTGATTGATTCAACCGGCGCGCTTGAGATGGACGCAGTACCTAAAAAACTATTGGTCATTGGCGGCGGCATTATTGGTTTGGAAATGGCGACTGTTTATCATTCGCTGGGTTCCAAGATTACAGTTGTTGAAATGCTGGATAGTCTGGTTGCCGGTGCTGACAAAGATATTGTTAAACCTCTGCACAATCGACTCAAGAAGCGCTACGAAAATATCATGCTGGAAACGCGGGTTACGGCTGTGCAGGCACAGAAAAATGGCCTTAAAGTAACTTTTGAAGGCAAAGATGCTCCGGAGAAACCACAACTGTTTGACAAGGTTTTAGTCTCAGTAGGTCGAGTTCCTAACGGAAAACTATTAGATGTTGAAAATGCGGGTGTTAAGGTTGATGAGCGTGGCTTCATTCATGTGGATAGACAGCAGCGAACGAATATTGAAAATGTTTTTGCCATTGGAGATATAGTCGGTCAGCCGATGTTGGCTCATAAAGCTGTACACGAAGGCAAAGTGGCGGCAGAAGTTTGTGCCGGTCATAATGTTGAATTTGACGCCAAGGTAATTCCGTCGGTGGCCTATACAGACCCTGAAGTAGCATGGGTAGGTTTAACCGAAACCCAGGCTAAAGAGCAGAGCATTAAAGTCGGTAAAGGTGTCTTTCCCTGGGCGGCAAGCGGGCGATCGTTATCTTTGGGGCGTAATGAAGGTATGACTAAACTGCTGTTTGATGAACAAACCGATCGAGTTGTCGGTGGTGGTATTGCCGGTCCCAATGCGGGTGATTTAATTGCCGAAGTCGCATTGGCCATTGAGACCAACTGTGATGCAGCCGATATAGGCTTGACTATCCATCCACACCCAACTTTGTCGGAAACTGTTGCGATGGCGGCGGAAGCGTTTGAAGGCACAATTACTGACCTTTATATGCCAAAGAAAAAATAGTTGCCGATGTATAAGCACAACAAATAGTCGATATATTCGCATGCTTCGTGATACTGGTTTAATCTAGGTGCATAAAATTTGATTTATATGATTAGTTTTACTTATGGAGTACAGAAATAGTGAAGATTGGTGTTCCAAAGGAGACCTATGCAGGTGAAAAGCGCGTAGCGAGTACACCGGATGTAGTGACTCAATTGCTGAAGCTCGGATTTTCTGTTGCTGTTGAATCCGGAGCAGGTCTAGAAGCAAAATTTTCTGACCAGGCTTATCAAGACGCTGGAGCAGAAGTCGTCGATGATTCAAGTGTTTGGTCTGATTCGCAAATCATCCTGAAAGTTAGAGCGCCATCTGATGATGAAATAGAAAAGCTTAAGCAAGGGCAAACATTAATCAGTTTTGTCTGGCCGGCGCAAAATGAAACTTTGCTGCAAAAATTGGCCGATAAAAAAGTCACTGTCATGGCGATGGATGCTGTACCCAGAATTTCACGTGCGCAAAAACTCGATGCCTTGAGCTCGATGGCAAATATTGCCGGTTATCGTGCTGTGGTTGAAGCTTCAAATCACTTTGGCCGGTTTTTTACCGGGCAAATCACGGCCGCCGGAAAAATCCCACCTGCAAAAGTTATGATTATCGGTGCAGGGGTGGCCGGTTTAGCAGCGATTGGTGCGGCCAGTAGTATGGGTGCGATTGTCAGAGCATTTGATACCCGACCCGAGGTTAAAGAGCAGGTTGAAAGCATGGGCGCTGAATTCCTCGAGCTCGATTATGAAGAAGAGGAATCGGGTGGTACAGAGGGTGGTTATGCAAAGGAAATGTCCCAGGCCTTTATCGATGCAGAAATGGCATTGTTTCGTGAGCAGGCGAAAGATGTTGATATCATTATTACCACGGCGTTAATTCCTGGAAAGCCGGCGCCCAAATTGATTTTGGCTGACATGGTCGAATCAATGAAGGATGGCAGCGTTATCGTTGATTTAGCGGCAGAGCAGGGCGGTAACTGTGAACTGACTGAACCGGGTGAGGTTGTAGTCAAACACGGTGTCACCTTGATTGGTCACATGGACTTGCCAAGCCGATTGTCAACGCAATCCAGTCAGCTTTATTCTACTAATTTGCGTCATTTTCTAGCTGACTTGACACCGGAGAAGGATGGCCGGATCGTGGTCGATATGGAAGATGATGTCATCCGTAGCTCCACAGTCATCCATCAAGGTGAGATTACCTGGCCACCACCACCTATAAGTGTTACTGCTGCCCCGCCTAAGGCTGTTGTGGCACCTGAACCTGTTATCGAACTGAAAGATCCTCGTGCTGAGGCCAAACGCAAAGCGATTACCACGATGGGTGTGTTGGCTGTAGTCGTTGCCGGGTTATTTGCAGTCGGACGTGTAGCACCAGCTGAATTTATGAGCCATTTAATTGTCTTTGTATTGGCCGTTTTTGTGGGTTGGCAGGTGATCTGGAATGTTACGCCAGCCTTACACACACCATTGATGAGTGTGACTAATGCAATTAGCGGAATCATTGTTATCGGCGCGTTGTTACAAGTTGGATCTTCTTCCTGGTTGGTGGTGTTTTTGGCTGCTATAGCGGTTTTAATTGCCTCGATTAATATCGCCGGCGGCTTTCTTGTGACCCAGCGAATGCTCGGCATGTTCAGGCGTGAGGAGGATAACTGATGAGTGCAGGTGTTGTAAGTGCAGCATATATTGCAGCCAGTATTCTTTTTATATTAAGTCTCGGCGGCCTTAGCCATCAGGAGACAGCTAGACGCGGTAACCTTTATGGCATTATCGGCATGGCGATTGCCATACTCGCCACTATTCTTAGCGACAAGGTCGGTGGTTATGTTGTACTGATCATTATGATGTTGATTGGTGGCACGCTGGGCACGATGGTCGCGCGCCGGGTCGAAATGACCCAAATGCCGGAATTGGTTGCGATTTTGCACAGCTTTGTCGGTCTGGCCGCAGTTTTGGTTGGTTTTGCCAGTTACTTAGATCCTAATGCCCATTTTGAAGGGGTCGAAAAAACCATCCATGAAGTTGAAATCTATTTAGGTATTTTTATCGGTGCTATTACATTTACCGGTTCAGTGGTTGCTTTTGGTAAGTTGCGGGGTTTGATTTCCAGTAAACCGTTGACACTGCCAGCCCGTCATTGGATAAATCTGGCCATTATTGTTGTTTGTGTATGGCTAGGAAAGGTTTTTCTTAACGCGGAATCCACCGGCGGCGGATTTTTTGCGCTATTCATAATGACTTTATTGGCCTTTGTTTTTGGCGCACATTTGGTGATGGCGATTGGTGGTGCTGACATGCCGGTGGTTATTTCCATGCTTAACAGCTATTCCGGTTGGGCGGCTGCGGCGACCGGATTTATGTTGTCCAACGATTTATTGATTGTGACCGGTGCTTTGGTGGGTTCAAGCGGTGCTATTTTGAGTTACATCATGTGTCGAGCGATGAATCGAAAGTTCTTAAGTGTTATATCAGGCGGTTTTGGCTCAACGGTATCGACTGATTCTGATGCCCAGGAACAGGGCGAAGTAACCCAGATTATGGCTGAAGAAACAGCAGAATTACTCAAAGATTCCAAAGAGGTTGTCATTATCCCAGGTTATGGTATGGCTGTTGCCCATGCACAACATCCGGTTTCTGAGTTGACACAAAAACTTAGGGCGAATGGCACTAATGTTCGCTTTGCGATTCATCCAGTTGCCGGACGCATGCCGGGACACATGAATGTTTTATTGGCTGAAGCTAAGGTGCCTTATGATATTGTGCTGGAAATGGATGAGATTAATGAGGATTTCCCAGAAACTGATGTGGCAATCGTCATAGGTGCCAACGATATTGTTAATCCGTCGGCACTGGAGAATCCTAACAGCCCTATAGCGGGCATGCCGGTGTTAGAAGTTTGGCAGGCGAAGACCTGTATTGTTTCAAAACGCTCCATGGCGACCGGTTATGCGGGCGTGGAAAACCCATTATTTTTTAAAGAAAATACACGAATGTTATTTGGTGATGCTAAAGATAGTGTTGAGGCAATTATTAAATCATTATGATATGCGCTAAACTATATCTTTAGGTATGAAGTCGCTGGATGAATATCATTTTTAACTTTTAATTTTACATTTAGAGGAGACATATTTATGGCTAGAATTGCTTTAGTTACTGGTGGAACCCGGGGAATCGGTGAGGCTATTTCCGTTGAACTGAAAAATGCCGGATATAGCGTTGCCGCAAATTATGGTGGCAATGAAGAACGAGCAAAGGAATTTACCGAGCGTACAGGCATTCCGACCTATAAATTTGACGTGGGTGATTTTGAAGCCTGTAAAGCAGGTGTCGAACAAATCAAAGCTGACCTTGGGCCGATTGAGGTTTTAGTCAATAATGCCGGCATAACACGTGACGGCACCATGCATAAAATGGATTTTGACCGTTGGAATCAAGTCATTCAAACTAACTTGTCATCCTGCTTTAATATGTCTCGATCTGTCATAGATGATATGCGTGAAAATGGATTTGGACGCATTGTTAATATCGGATCAGTTAATGGCCAGGCAGGTCAATACGGCCAGGTCAATTATGCCTCGGCAAAATCAGGCATCCACGGTTTTACTAAGGCACTGGCACTTGAAGGCGCATCAAAACACATTACCGTTAATGCGATAGCACCAGGCTATGTGAATACTGAAATGGTGCAGGCTGTGCCTGAAAATGTTTTAGAAAAAATCATAAGCACTATACCGGTCAGACGGTTAGGCGAGGCGCATGATATTGCCCGGGCAGTATTATTCCTGGTTGCCGATGATGCAGACTTTATTACCGGTTCGACCTTGTCGATAAACGGCGGGCAACATATGTATTAGACGAAAGTTTAAACGTCTATAAGCCGGTTGCAGTTTTTCAACCGGCTTTTTTTACAATGTAATAGTCAAACAAATAATAAAAAACAATGTAAGTTGATGCACATTTGTCTTAAGTAGACCTCAATTATTTGCAAACGAACCGACCGGTACTAATGTGATGGGTTTGGTTGTTGTCTAGGATTTTAGGTTTTCTAGTTATGAGATGAATTTAAAGATCGCAAATGCAGTTGCGAAAATCCCACCAACTACAACCATTGGATACCAAAATCGTTCTGTATTTATTTTTGCTGTTTCTGCGATTAACTTGGCAATTTCAGCGTGGATTTTCTCGATTTCTGCCTGGGTCATTTCTTTGTCCATTTTAAAACGTCCTTGTTTTATACATGAATCATTATAGCACAATGAATTTTTGTCCTTGTGCTGGTTCGGAAGATTGAAAAAGCCTAATAAATCCTGGCAATAAAGAATTCACTCAGATCGAGCATGGATTGTTTGCAGGCAGAGTGATCTAAGTTAGTAATGGCTGAACAAGCCTTGCTGGTATAAATGCTTGCCTGTTGTTTGGTGAAATCAATCGCATCAGTTGAATTTATAATATTTACAACCTTGTCGACTGAATCATTATCAACACCCTTTTCGATAATATTTTTGAGATAGACTCTGTTTTCGTTTGATGTTTTTTCAAGAGCACGAATCACAGGCAAAGTGACTTTACCATCGGCGAGGTCATCACCAAGATTTTTGCCTGTGTTTTCAACATCACCCGAATAATCCAGAACATCATCAATAAGTTGAAAAGCAATACCCATATTTAATCCATAATCAGCCAATGCCAGCTCTGTCTCAACAGTGCCTTTTGATATTACCGCGCCGAGCTGGCATGCTGCCTTAAACAAAATAGCTGTTTTGCGATGAATGGTTTTATAATAATCCTCGCTACTGATGCCTGCATCATGACTGTTCATCAATTGCAATACTTCACCTTCGGCGATCATATTCGTTGTGTCAGCGAGAATATCCATGACTTGCATATCATTAACGCGAACCATTTGCTGAAATGCCCTGGAATATAAAAAATCACCCACCAGTACACTCGCCTGATCGCCCCATACATCGTTGGCTGTGTTCTGGCCACGGCGCAACTCGGAAGAATCTACAACGTCGTCATGCAGTAGGGTGGCGGTATGGATGAATTCAATGATTGCAGCGAGTGCAATGTGGTGTGGCGTTTTATTTTTGCAGGCCGCCGCAGCGAGCAGTACCATGATCGGACGCAACCGCTTACCACCATTATTGATAATATAGCGGCTAATAGTATTGATTAAGGCTATATCAGAATGCAGTTTATCTTTGATGAATTGATCAACCTTTAGCATTTCGGTGGCAACAGGTGCAATAATCTCTTCCAAAGACGACGATTTTTGTACTTTAATCTTCTCGGAAGAGGCTGGTTGCATTGTTATTTCCCGCAAGGTTGAACTGGCTATTCAGTTTTATGGATTATCGCCAAATAATTCAGATAAAACAATAAATTGACCTTACTCAGGCCAATAGGTAAAATCGCGACTCTTTTTAATCTTAAAACTGCCCATCAAGCAGTTATTATATAAGTTTTTCTGGAGAAAACTCCAATGTATGCAGTAATTCAAACAGGCGGTAAACAGTACCGTGTTGCTGTCGGAGACCGTCTTAAGGTCGAGACACTTGGTGCGGAGCCTGGAGACAACATAGAACTTGATAAAGTTCTGATGATTTCTGATGCAGGGAATGTTCAAGTCGGCACACCGACATTAGATGGAACAACCGTTTCTGCTGAAGTTATTGATAACGGGCGGGGCGAAAAAATCAAAGTCTTCAAAATGACTCGTCGACAAGGTTATCGCCGAACACAAGGTCATCGTCAGAACTATACTGAAATTAAGATCACTTCTATTGCCGGTAAAGGGGCAGTTGACAAACCAGCAAAAAAACGAAAAGCCAAAACAGAAGAGCCGCCCGTAGATGAGATTTCAGAAATTTCAACTAGCGAATCAACTCAAACTGAGGAATAAAAACCATGGCACATAAAAAAGCGGGTGGTAGTTCACGTAACGGGCGTGATTCTGAGTCCAAACGTCTTGGCGTTAAACGTTATGCCGGACAGCAAGTTTTGGCAGGAAATATTCTGGTGCGTCAACGTGGTAGTACGTTTCATCCTGGGCGTAACGTAGGGATGGGCAAAGACTATACGTTGTTTGCCAAGGCTTCTGGTAAAGTTGTTTTTGAGACAAAAGGTCAGTTTAATCGTAAAACAGTCAGTATTATTACTGAATAAAAAGTTCAGATTTAACAGCCCTGTGTGGAGATCCATGCAGGGCTTTTTTGTACTCCAAATAAATTCGATCATGGCATAATTTCAATTCAAGCATCTGAATTTTTAAAATGCGTTTTGTTGATGAAGCTACAATAACAGTCGAAGCCGGTAAGGGTGGGAATGGTTGTTTGAGTTTTCGACGGGAAAAATATATTCCAAAGGGAGGGCCAGATGGTGGTGATGGTGGTGATGGTGGTAGCGTTTATTTAATCACAGATCAGTCACTCAACACATTGATTGATTTTCGTTACAAACGTATTTTTAAAGCAACTAAAGGTCAGCATGGTCAAGGTAAACAATGTAGTGGTAAGGCCGGAGAGGATTATTTGATTGGAGTTCCTATTGGAACAATTGTCAGTGACAAAAATACAGGTGAACATATTGCCGATTTAAACAAACCGGAGCAAAAACAATTAGTGGCAAAAGGCGGCGAAGGTGGATTGGGCAACGTGCATTTTAAATCCAGCATCAATCAGGCACCCAGAAAAACAACTCTGGGCACTGAGGGGGAAAGTCGTGAGTTACATCTTGAGTTGCAGTTACTGGCCGATGTTGGCTTGTTAGGTTTACCGAACGCGGGTAAATCAACCTTCTTAAGTCGAGTTTCTCAGGCTCGGCCCAAAGTGGCTGATTATCCTTTTACAACTTTACACCCTCAGTTAGGCGTTGTTTCAGTAGAGGCTGATAGAAGTTTTGTCATGGCTGATATTCCAGGTTTAATAGCAGGTGCCGCAGAAGGTTCCGGGCTCGGTATTCAATTTTTAAAGCACTTGAATCGTACTCGATTATTATTGCATATTGTTGATTTATTTCCAGTTGACAGTTCAAATATTATTAATAATATCAAAGTAATAGAGAAAGAACTTAAGAAGTTTAGTAAAGAATTGTATAGTATATCCAGGTGGCTGGTACTCAATAAAATCGATGTGGCTAGTCAGGATCAGGTTGGATCAAAAGTGAAAGACATCAAAGATCAATTAGCTTATCGAGATAGGATTTTCACTATTTCTGCTGTTTCAGGTCAAGGCTGTGAACACTTAACACAATCGATTATGCAATATTTGGAGCGTCAGGACGATGAGGGAAACAACAATGCATAAAAATTCCATATGGGTTATAAAAATTGGTAGCTCTTTGCTCACCGATCTTGATTCTGGCTTAAATCTTGAGTCGATTAAATCCTGGGTTGATCAAATTAAATTTTTAATGATGGAAAAGGTCTCGGTTGTGTTGGTTTCTTCGGGTGCGGTTTCTGCCGGTATGGCGACTTTGAACTGGGAGACACGCCCACAGCAACTGCATCAAAAACAGGCCGCTGCTGCAGTGGGACAAGTCAAGCTGGTCGAGGTATATGAAAAACTATTTCGAGAAAATAATCTGCATACCGCACTGGTGTTATTAACCGAGACGGATTTCGCCGATCGCGTTAGGTACCTGAATAGTCGTTCGACCTTGCGTACATTGCTTGAGCTTGGTGTTGTACCTGTCATTAATGAAAACGACACAATAGTCAATGATGAGATCCGTCTAGGCGATAATGACACACTGGCCGCGTTGGTAAGTAATTTGTTGGAGGCAGATAAACTTATTCTCTTGACCGATCAGGACGGGCTTTACAATGCGAATCCCAGAGAGAATTTTGATGCGCAGTTGATTACTAATGCAAAGGCCGGTGATAAGATTTTACTTGAATATTCGGGTTCCAGCGGAGCGCTTGGCAGTGGCGGTATGGTGACTAAAGTTAAAGCGGCTGAGAAAGCGGCACGTTCAGGTACGCAAACTTTAATTTGTAATGGTAATTCTGAGGATGTACTAACCAGGATTTGGCAGGGTGAGTCGATTGGAACTTTGTTAGAGCCGGTCGGTGAGCCTGTTGCGGCTAGAAAAAGATGGCTGGCTAATCGGTTGAAGATCACTGGAAATGTCGTTCTGGATGAAGGTGCAGTGGAAAGTTTGCTGAGTAAAGGTACTAGCTTATTGCCGGTTGGAGTGACAGCAGTGCAAGGTGATTTTAAGCGCGGTGATTTGGTGGTCTGTTTGAATCAACAAGGCGATGAAGTTGCTAGAGGTTTAGTTAATTACAATTCCAGTAACACTAAAAAGATTATTCGACAACCAAGTAACAAAATCAAATCAATTTTAGGGTTTCAGGATGAGCCTGAACTCATTCACCGCGATAATATGGTCTTAACACAGGAATAGCCAAACAGGGGGTTATCGATAACCGGATGCGAATCCGGCCAGGAAATAGAACTTTAATCCGAAAGGGCTTTAAGACGAGTATTTAAACGAGATTTTAATCTGGCAGCGCGGTTTTTGGAGTGAATGTTATTTTTAGCTGCTTTATCAATATAAGAGCTGGCCTGTTGATAAGCGCTTTTGGCTGCTTCAGAATCGTTTGCGTTAATCGCCTTAATGAATTTTTTGATGTGAGTACGCATTGCCGATGCCTGGGCATGATTTTGTAGGCGCCGTTTAGCATTTTGTCGAGCTCTTTTGCGAGCTTGTGGTGAATTGGCCAAAATTATTCCTCTAACAGTTGACATATTTCACAAGGGTGCGAACTATCCACATTTTTCCTTTAAATGTCAAGTCTCTACGTCAATTACCGGCTAAAATAGCGCCACTTGCCTAATGCATAAATTATTGTTTAATCGAAAAAAAGCTGATGTCATCGAAAGTTCTCAAATCCGCATTCGTGGTCAGTGCAATGACTTTTGTATCACGCATATCGGGATTGATCAGAGACATTGCATTTGCCAGCTTTCTAGGCAGTGGCGCAGCCGCAGATGCTTTTTTTGTGGCATTTCGTATTCCGAACTTGTTCAGAAGAATATTTGCTGAAGGAGCCTTCTCGTTAGCTTTTGTGCCTGTTTTTTCCGAGTATCACCAGTCACGAAGTGAGGCTGAAAAAAGTGATTTCGTAAACAGGATGATGACAAAACTGGCCATATCGTTACTTTTGGTGTGTATCGCTGGAATTTTATTGTCGCAGCCGTTGATTAGCTTAATCGCGCCGGGGTTTAAAGATGACCCCGTCAAATTCACGATGGCGGTTGATGCATTAAGAATTACTTTTCCTTATTTATTTTTTATTTCATTGGTCGCCATGGCCGCCGGTATTCTGAATACTTATGATCGATTTGCAGTGCCTGCAGTAACACCCGTATTGCTAAATATTTGTTTGATTGTTGCTGCGATCTGGTTTGTCCCTGGAAGCGAAAACCCCACAATTGTGTTGGCAATTTCGGTATGTGTTGCAGGTTTAGCTCAATTTTTGCTGCAAATTCCTTTTTTGAAAAAGCAAGCCATCCTACCTGTACCTTCGTTTAAAAAACCCAAAGATAAAAATACTGATGGGGTTAATAAGGTTTTTAAATTAATGTTGCCTGTTATTTATGGTTCGTCTGTTGCTCAATTAAACTCTGTTATAAACACCGTGCTGGCCTCTTTTTTGGTGACAGGCAGTGTTTCTTGGCTTTATTACTCTGATCGTATAATGGAATTTCCATTGGCACTGTTTGGAATTGCTATCTCCATTGTAATATTGCCGAGCTTATCTAAAGAGCATACTGTTGGTAATCATGAAGAATTCTCAAGATTGTTAGATTGGGGAATAAGAGTAATTTTGTTAATTGTTATTCCTTCCGTAGTAGGTATGTTTGTACTAAGTGATCAGTTGATAACAACTTTATTTCAATATAATGCATTCACGGATCATCATGCAATTATGTCAGCTCAGAGCTTACGAGCATACGCATTGGGTTTGTTAGGATTGTCGTTAGTTAAAGTGTTAGCGCCCGGGTTTTACGCACGTCAAGATACCAAGACACCTGTCAAAATCGGTGTCTATGCGATGATTGTTAATCTAGTTTTTGCATTAGCTTTAGTGTGGCCATATAAGCATGTGGGTCTAGCGGCTGCTTTTAGTATTTCGGCTTGGGCCAATGCAGCAATGTTGGGATGGGTATTGGTTCAGCGTAAGCTTTATGTTCCTGAGAAAGGTTGGATTATCTATTCCATTAAGTTAATCACAGCCTCTATGTTAATGGGTGCGATTGTTAGTTATGGGGCAGGAGATATACAAATGTGGTTGGCCTATGACCTGACTGAGCGCGTTACCAACATGACAATTTGGATTGTAATTGGGATGACAAGTTTTGTGATTTTATCG
Source organism: Arenicellales bacterium (assembly GCA_965215945.1). Lineage (GTDB taxonomy): Bacteria > Pseudomonadota > Gammaproteobacteria > Arenicellales > JAHEKD01 > JAHEKD01. The sequence continues at coordinate 16,900 of CBDCFC010000047.1, forward strand.
TATGCTATGGGATTGAGAATTAAACATTTGGTGACACACAAACCTTTGTAAAAAGACAAGTATATGGATGAGAACATAATCAATATCGGCTACAGAGAATACGCCAAATTTTTCAATTTGGAACAGGCTAATAAGTTATTGCCCGTTATCCGTAAAATAACACATGAAACCTACCAAACACTTGATCCGCTGAGGCGCCAGTTAAAAAAGATGTCAATTGTTGACGATATGTCACCAGAGCTTGAATCCGAATACAAACGTGGTGTGCAGGATTGGATTGAAAAAATGACTCGCCTGGGGGTTAACCCAGTTACTTTGGGCGTTGTAAATTTTGATACAGGTGATGGTTTTTTGAATTGGAAATACCCTGAAACCAGTTTGTCGTACTACTATGATTATGATACTGACTACAAGGAGCGCCGATCCATAGAAAAAGTTGTCTCGCAGCTTTCGCCCGATTGGGCCGGTTAGATATTTATCAACCTGGCTTTGATGAAGATTATTCGAACTATTTGTCCTAACGATTTTAAATCTGGCAGTGTCATGTCGATTGGAAATTTTGATGGTATACATTTAGGGCATCAGGCGATCGTCAAGCGGGTGGTTGAAAAAGCTAACAAGCGAGCTATTCCCTCTATTATCACTACTTTTGAACCACATCCACATGAGTTTTTCACGCCAGACTCAACCGATCGAATTATGGGCTTAAGAGAAAAATGTTTAGCCCTAAGAGAACTAAAACCGGATTATTTGTTAATTATGCGGTTTAATCAGAAGCTTGCCAGTACCAGTGCGGAAGAATTTATAGAAAAAATTCTATTAGAAGGACTAAACGTCAAAAACCTGATAGTCGGCGATGATTTCAGATTTGGAAAAAAAAGACAGGGTGATTATCATCTGTTGAGCAAGTATGCAGCTCAATTCAACTTTGAACTGGAAAACACAAAAACACTTGAGATCGGTGATAAGCGTATCAGCAGCACTCGTATCAGGAATCTTTTGCGTGAGTGTAAGTTTGATGAAGCCGAACGGCTTTTAGGCAGACCTTTTTTTATCAGCGGACGGGTTGTTCATGGGGAAAAAAGAGGCAGACAACTTGGGTTTCCAACACTTAATATTCGGTTAACCAAGAATCGCACGCTGGTTTCCGGCGTTTTTGCGGTTGAGATTCATGTTCTGGGAGAGACCAAACAAGGTGTCGCCAATATGGGTTATCGTCCTACTCTGCATGGACGGCGACCACAACTAGAAGTGCATGTGTTTAATTTTGACAGGCAATGCTACGGTGAACAAATCAAAGTAATTTTCAGGCATAAACTGCGAGATGAAAAACGGTTTGATTCAGTTGAATTATTGCGGGAACAAATCAACTTGGATGCTGTCAGTGCCAAAGATTATCTAGCAGCAAGAGGCGCTAATGCTTAAATATATTTGGATTGCCGGATTAGTAGTAATTGTCGATCAGATATCCAAGCAGATGGCAGAAAACATGCTTGAATTGCATCAACCTGTTGCAATTTTGCCTTCGTTGAATTTCACCTTGGCCTACAATAAGGGAGCAGCCTTCAGTTTGTTTGCCAACGCAGATGGTTGGCAAACTGTTTTTTTTGCCGCAGTAGCCGTGATTGCAGCAATAATAATCATCCGCATGCTTAAATCTTTGAATTCAGATCAATTCCAACAGGGATTAGGTTTGGCAATGATTCTGGGCGGTGCAATCGGAAATTTAATCGACCGAGTATTGTATTCCAAGGTCATTGATTTCATTGATGTATACTATGAAAATTGGCATTTTGCTACGTTCAACGTTGCTGATATGGCGATTTCGGTTGGTGCTGTATTAGTTATTCTTGATGCTTGCGGCTGGTTTCTGCCGGGTATGCCCAAGCCTTCAAAACCTGAAAACGGAGTTACAGAATGAAAGTTGTTTTAGCAAGTCCTAGAGGATTTTGTGCCGGGGTTGATAGAGCAATTGATATTGTCAATAGGGCGCTGGAAAATTTTGGTGCGCCAATTTATGTGCGCCATGAGGTAGTACATAACCGTTATGTGGTTGAAGACTTAAAGCAAAAAGGTGCGATTTTTGTTGATGAATTAAGCGAGGTGCCGGACAACAATATTGCCATATTCAGTGCCCATGGAGTGTCGAAAACAGTACGTACTGAAGCTGCTGAACGCGACCTCAAAGTTTTTGATGCAACTTGTCCGCTGGTAACAAAGGTTCACATGGAAGTGATTCGGAATAGAAAAAATGATTATGAGTGTATATTGATTGGGCATGCCGGCCATCCTGAGGTAGAAGGCACCATGGGACAGGCTGAAGACGGCATGTATTTGGTTGAAACACCAGAGGACGTTGTAAAGCTCGAAGTTAAAAATTCGCAGCGCTTGTCGTATGTGACCCAAACCACGCTGTCAGTCGATGACACCGCTAGAGTGATTGATGCGCTTAAGGATAAATTTCCAAATATCGTCGGACCTAAAAAAGATGATATTTGTTATGCAACTCAAAATCGACAAGATGCCGTTAAGGATTTAGCTAAAACCTGTGATATCGTTTTGGTTGTCGGTTCGATTAACAGTTCAAATTCTAATCGATTACGTGAGCTAGCTGAAAAACAAGGTATCCCGGGCTATTTGATTGATGGGCCGGAAGATTTGGATAAAGCCTGGTTTAGTGCTGACAGCATCATTGGTATTACCGCCGGTGCTTCGGCGCCGGAAATATTGGTCAAACAAGTGATTAACAAGCTTAAATCCTGGGGTGCAACTCAAGCTGATGAACTGATTACCCGCAGGGAAAATATTTCTTTCTCTCTGCCCGTGGAGTTACGCAAAACGGCTTAGTCAATCCCAACATTCTGAGGAAATATCGTTATCTTCGCTGTCAAAAGCTATTAATTCTCCTGTTGATTTAATGACAAGACGGTGGCATTCAAGTGATTTGGTGTTTAATGTAGCAGAAACAGAGTAGCTGTTATCTTGGTTTAAGCTGTAACTAATTTGGTAAAATTTTTTCGGGGTCAAAAATTGACCGTTTTCTGAAGTGAGAATTTCATTAAGATCATCTGGATATTTGAGCTGCTCTGAAAAATAGCCCTCTATTAGAGTGGTAACCTGTAACAGGTACTGCTGTTCAATTTTACCTTGAGTTTTGAGCTTAGAATTACTATACGTGTTAAATCCAAATGACATCAAGATTGTAACAACTACCATTACAACTAATAACTCGATTAAACTAAAACCGTTAGTTTTCATAGCTATAAAGTAGACGGCACTCCCCGGGCAAACTTACTAACGAACCGAACTGGCTGTTGAGAGTGATTAATTGATGGTTTTGAGTGTTTAGCTCTAGCTCCAACAAGTCGCTTGAATCTGCAACGGTTTGAATATTTGGAACAATTGGCGAATCTTTACTGAAGTTAATAGTTATCAATTTGTTTGAATAGTTGGTAAGTCCTGTGTTTGCATCCGTTTCAGGTAATTGAGTAACAAAAATAACTTGTTGATCAAATATAGTAATTGCTGTGCTGATAAGTTGCCCCTGTTCTAAAGCAAGAAAATAGCCAGGATCAGAAACAAAAAAATTCGGATTGGTGTTTAAGTCAATTAGATCATTTGGATTGATAGGCAATTCAATCTGTGAATTAAACAGCCCGTTATCAAAAATAATATAAAGAGTATTATTGGCAGTTTGTGTGGCAGAGCTGATATTTTGCACAACAAAAACTAATCCTAGTTTTGTGTTAATGCCAAATTCAAATATAGCAAAGGTAGGACGACTAAAACTTTGATCTGTATCCAGAGCAAGATCAATCAGCGATTGAGCTGCAGATTCAATATTTTTGATTTCGCCATTACTCGAATCAAATTGATAATTGGCATCAATAATTGAATCATGGTCCAAATCCAATGGATAAAAAGATTCAATCTGATTAGTTAGTTGTCCTTTTGTTAAAGATAAACAGCCAAGACCTCCAATTAAATTATTACTTTTGACCATCGAACTTTGGGTGTTAGTTGTTAGTTCAATAAGCTGAGTTCTGTAACTGCTAACCAGACTGTAACCGTTCAGTGCAAAGTTGATTATTGTGATTGCAGCAGTGGCCTGTGAACTTTTGAATAGATGATTTAAATACGAATGATTTTTTGTCTCTGTTACTGGCAGTGAACTCAAATTAATTCCAGCAGTAATAGTTGCGAATTTTAGATCCGATTCAAGCACTGCTATCTCTTTGGCTTTATTAAAAAGTTTGGCCAGGTTGATTTGTTTGTTAAGAGACAAGCTTGATTGCAAAGCCAAAACCGAGCTAATACTGGTGAGTGTGATAGCGATCAATAAAACTAAGGTGATTGAGCCAGCTTGATTATTCATCGATATTGGGCAGTTCGATAATCTTGGAAATAGCATAAGATGTATTGCTGAGCTTTATTTTTAATCGCAAATAAATAGCAAAGACTTTTTTCCAATCGTTGACATCAGTTGCAGTTTTGAAGACTAATGTGTCGGCGCTTATTTGTTCTCCATAGCCAATTTTTAAGCTCTCAATATTGTCCATCAGAGGCTCATTTCTTGGATTACCGGTTTTACTGAGATATTGGCGGTATAAAATCAGCTCGCCATCAACTTCTCTGATGTAATAAATAATAGATTGCAGGGGATAGATCGCTGGGTTATTGGTAGTCAATGTCGAATTGAGACCACGTGTTACTTCTGCTATTGAACAGTTGGTAATATAAAAGACACGTTGTGGTTGTGAACTTAAATTGTTAATGTTTGATTGATCGCTAATAACAGCAAACATAAGATATATCGCGTCGTTGTTATTTTGAATATTAGTATTATCAAAGTATGGCGATGAAGGCAGCCATGTCCCGTTTTCTTGGCCGAGTAGCCAAGGATGAGCCAATCGATTCGCAATTGAAATGGGTTGTGCAAATATCAAGTCGCGAATGTTTCTTTTATCCAAAAGGCAACCAGTTAATGCGGTTGATTTTATGTCTGACTCCAGCTGAGTTAATGATTGCCGAAGTTGATTGACAATCCGGATGATCTTATCTTGATGTTGAATTGTTTTTAGCCCCATATTGTTGATCGAAACTACGGCCGCGATAATTAGCAAGGTCAGTGTCATTGAGACCAACAATTCAACGAAAGTATGCCCATGGCAGTTTGAATCGCGACAAGTCATGGGCATTTACTTGCATGTTCAATTAAGCAACTCAACGATTCAAACTGAGGATCAGAACTAATATTTACATACGTTTGCTTGAGTTTATTTAGTGTAAATAATTGCTGCTGCAATTGAATTTTTTGGAATTCAGTTAAATTTAAATTAGAAGATGATTGGACGTGATGGAGAGTCTTGAATGATCCGACAGCCAGAATAGAAAGCAATAATAAACTAACTATGATTTCGGCCAGGGTAAATCCGAGCGAATGAGCAAAGTCCTTGTTATCCATACACCACTTCCTTGTGATTTGAACTACATAATAATCCTACTTTTTTGCTAAGTCAAAATTGCCGGATTAATATTTCCCAACAATTTATTATGCGGCTGATTGTTGAATTTTAATTTTCCACTCGCTAGGGCCGCTTTGATGCACTGACTGACCATCACTGGATACAGCTACAGTAACCGGCATATCTTCGACTTCGAATTCGTGTATAGCTTCCATACCTAACTCTTCAAATGCGACCACACGCGAAGCGCGGATGGCTTTAGAAACAAGATAAGCCGCACCGCCTACAGCTATCAAATAAACAGCTTTGTGTTTTTTGATGGCTTCGATAGCAACGGGCCCACGCTCGGCTTTGCCGACCATTCCTAGCAGGCCCGTTTCTTCCAGCATGAATTCGGTGAACTTATCCATTCGCGTCGAGGTGGTCGGGCCGGCAGGGCCTACTGCTTCATCTCTGACTGGGTCAACTGGCCCTACGTAATAAATAAAGTGATTTTTGAAATCAACATCTTCGGGCAGGCCTTCACCAGAAGTGATTAATTCATGAATGCGTTTGTGGGCGGCATCGCGTCCGGTTAACAGTTTTCCCGATAAGAGCAAGGTTTCCCCGGGTTGCCAGCTTTGAATTTCCTCAGCCGTGATTTGATCAAGATTAACTCGTCTGGAGCTGGCCCCGGCATCCCAAGTCACTTGCGGCCAATCCTCTAATTTAGGTGTGGGTAATTCAGCAATCCCGGAGCCATCCAAAGTGAAATGCACATGACGAGTGGCCGCACAGTTAGGAATCATTGCAACCGGTTTGGATGCAGCATGGGTAGGATAATCCAGAATTTTAATATCCAATACAGTGGTTAAACCACCAAGCCCTTGAGCACCGATGCCCAGCGCATTAACCTTCTCGAATAATTCCAGGCGCAGCTCCTCAACACGGTTCTCCGGCCCCTTGGCTTTTAATTCCTGAATATTAATAGGGTCCATTAGCGACCGTTTAGCCAATTGCATTGCTTTTTCAGCGGTGCCGCCTATGCCAATGCCCAGCATCCCCGGGGGGCACCAACCGGCACCCATTGTTGGAACAGTTTTCAAAACCCATTCAACAATATCATCGCTTGGATTGAGCATAGTAAATTTCGATTTATTTTCTGAACCGCCACCTTTGGCTGCAACTGTAATATCAACTTTATCTTCTGGCACCAGTGATGTATGAATTACGGCAGGCGTATTGTCTTTGGTGTTAATCCGTTTTCCGGCTGGATCAGCCAGAATAGATGCACGCAATACATTGTCAGGATGTAGGTAAGCCTGACGTACACCCTGGTTGATCATATCTTCAAGCGGTACTTCAGCATCCCATTGCACATCCATGCCGATGTCAACAAAAACAGTGACAATACCGGTATCCTGACAAATAGGGCGTTTGCCTTCGGCGCACATGCGCGAGTTAACCAAAATCTGTGCCATCGCATCCTTTGCCGCTTCGGATTCTTCCATTTGGTAAGCTTGGTACAAAGATTGGATATAATCCTGCGGATGGTAATAAGAAATATATTGCAACGAATCTGCAACACTTTGAATCAGGTCATCTTGTTTGATAATAGTCATGGTGATTGCTCGAATAAAATCGATATTTAGTTTAACAAAATAACAAATAAAAATTACTACATCTGACTGACTTGTAAAATAATCTCTCTTTGTGCAAATTAGTGAGTTAAAATCCATCCCACGCGCCCGTAGCTCAGTTGGATAGAGTATCTGGCTTCGAACCAGGTGGTCGGGAGTTCGAATCTCTCCGGGCGCGCCACATTCATGTAAATGATCTCTCAGGAAGGACACTCAGATCAGCACACCAGTGCAGTAGCTAGGCTCTACAATATTAACGGGGGTTGGCAATACGGATTCTCCACCCAACGCTCTACCACCGACTCATTAAACGCATACTTCAAGTAATGTAAACCCACCAGCAGGCGTGTCGGTAACGGCGGCTGACCCGCACCAGCCGTGTACAACTCATCCATTTCTGACTCTAATCGCGACCAGTCAATCCGTTCGCTTAAGCGCACTAACGGATGCGACATATTTAATAATTGGGCCGACTAGATAGGGACAAATTTGTCTTATCAACATATCAACGCGCCTATCTGACGAGATGGAAACAGGTGGACTCTTTGGGTTCCGATTTAGATAGATGCCTACACGTCCTTTTTTGCTCTTGATTTGCCTGACAATCAACTTTTACTGACCAAATCGCCAAGAAACTTCGCAAACGGTACTATATTGCCGTTAACGCTTGCTTCTTCAAGGGACTGCATATAATCATTGTGCTGTTCTACCGGTATTACAGTCCACGGATATCCGCCCGAAGCTAGCATGGCATTCATCAAAAAACGTCCTATACGCCCGTTACCATCCATATAGGGATGAATATAGACAAAGACCCAGTATCCAAGTACGGCCCTGACACCTGCATGTTTTTCATTTCGTAACTGATCAAAAAAGTTAGGCATACAATCAAGCACAGCATCTTTGTTGAGTGGAACGTGCATTGAATTACGGATATAAACCTGGTTATTCCGGTAACCCGCAAGGTCGCTCACTTTCAAAATGCCTGCATCAACACTTGGGCCGAACAGAGCACGGTACCAGTCACCATGATCGTCAGAGACGACTTCTCCTGCATTTTGTTTTTCTAGGATTTTCTTGATACTTTCCTTAACCTCGTTAAAAGCCAGCCAATACCCACGGGCGGCCATCGCATCACGTTGTTCGTGGTCTGCCTGATTATTATCGGGGTTCCATGATCCTTTCCTAACATGTTCAATGAATGCTTCACTAACTCGATATCCTTCAATAGACAAGGAATGGTAGGCATCTGTAACATATATATCATCGACAGCTTTCAAGTATTTGTCTATATCCGTCGGAATACCAGGGGGGGACGGAAAGTGTTTGATGACGCTTTCACGCATGCTCTGCCAGCTCGCATATAAGCGATTAATATAGGCCGAACGTGTTCGTATCGGCAAGTTGATAGTTAAATCATATTCGAATGGATCGGATTCGTTTACAATGTAACCCGCAGCGCGCATTGCTTTTAATATGTTATCGGCTACCTTGCCACGTCCGATATTACGGAATGCCCCGGCAAGGCGACCAGCAATTGTGCTATGCCCGCCCTCTAAAAGTATAGTCAGCAACTCAGAAGCATCACGGATTGCTGTCAGGGCTGCTCGCGCATCAACCGGATATGAATGGAAAAATCTAACGCCGCTACCTACCAATGCATGTGTTAGCTTAAATGTGCGTAAACCACCAACTTCTTCTAGGGCATCACGCTTAGCGACTTGGGCTCGAACTTCAAGAATAGATGTTCCATGTGTAAGATTAGTGATTTTATTACGGGCCTTCGGAGAGCGAATTAAAAGTTGCTTGGGTACAGTGCGGTTTCCGGCATGAATAAGGATTGACTGCTCAGGCGAAAGACTCCACCCATCGCCAAAACGATGGTCCAGATAGGCAGCACAAAAATCCCAAAATGATGCGTACCAAGAGGTGGTTTCTCCATCACTTATCTCCTCTGGTCGTGACGGAATATACCAACCTTTAATGACTGGTTTAAGAAATCCATTTCGGGTGAGACGTTCTCGATGCCGTCTTGCCAATTCTTTAGATTGGATCGCTACAACTCCTCTATCCTGGAGAGCTTTTAAAGCCTCTAAGGCTTCGGCGAGATGTTCTTGCGGACTGATCACGATTAACTCTTCTCTTTTTAAAATTAGCTTATTATGTTATATCAAAATTAGCTTATTGTGTAAAGTAAAATTAGCCTATTACGTGTTGTTTTAATTAGCTTATTATGCTCAATTTTGTCAGCTATAGTCCAAAGCTCCGTCTTAATATCAAGGGTTCAACAAGATAACTCAATCTACTGGGTCCAAGCCTAAGTCGGAGGAGAAAATACGTCGGTATCGTCGTAAGCGCAGACGTGACATGAGGCCAGCTCTAGATATAGCTCAGTTAGGTGATATTTCATTTGCCTATAGATAGATGTCCTGCTTTAAATCACCATCCAAAACAGTTACAATCCCTCGCCTGCGCGCCCGTAGCTCAGTTGGATAGAGTACCTGGCTACGAACCAGGCGGTCGGGCGTTCGAATCGCTCCGGGCGCGCCAATAAAATCAAGTACTTACACCATTATTTTAATCCTAATCCAACTTCCTCTGGGTTTTATTTGGGTTAAAAACCGCTTAATTTCAATTCTTTTTATAACATTTTTTATCACTTTGCCCCTATAAATACTAGCCACAATGGCCAAGGGCCAGGCCAAAAACCAGGTGGTCGAAACGGATGTATTTACATGTTTATTTACGGTGTATGAACGAGCAACTTCCAACTCGCCCTTAATACGCAATTCGGTCATTGTAAATAGCCAAAGACTACATAGTAAAACTCCAGAAACAGTCATTTTGGATTGTCAAAAATTAATATTCAAATGCTCTTAAAAACGGATCGCGACCTCATCATTAATAGTGATGAATTCGTAATGATTTCTCGTATAGTTGTCTGCGATTGGTTTCAAAGTCGAAAAATTACTATGGTACAAACTTTTCCCAATGAATTTTTATGTATCAATAATTCGATGTAATACATATCAACTCTTTTGGGCGATGATCTGGGGAGGAGCCAGTTTGTTCAATAGTTTGGCTTTTTCCGAGAGAGTTCCTTCGCTACCTAATATATGGATTTACTAATATTTTCAGCGATTTATTCTAGTAACCCAGACTATTAATCAACAACTTAGAGCAACTAATTGATTCGATTTTAAATTAAAAAATAATTTCTAATAGATTGTGATTTTTATCACAGAATGTTGTGATGCCATTGATTATCATCGCGTCGTTTTATTTCTGAACAAAACCTAATAATTTAACTTGACTGGGGTAGGTCGATGTTGATAATACCCCCCCCCAATACATTAATTTATTTTAATAGACAAGGTTTGACAATGAAAAAAAGATTGCTAGCGGTGTTCATGGTGCTATCTAGTTTAAGTGTGCATGCCGATGTTTGGACACCTTATGTTTCTATTAGTCGATTTAAAAGTTACACACATAGCGATAACTTTTATGTGTTATCCGCAACCACATTGAGTGTGCCCGGTTGTTCGGACGCACAATGGTTGTATTTTAGAATTGATGAAAAAAATGGACAAACTGCCAGTCGGCTCAAGCAAGCGAAAGTGGTTGCTTTAGCCGCTCAAATGTCGGACAAGAAAATTAGGGCCTATGGTGATTGTTTTAATGCAAGTACATTTGAGGTCCATAGCTTTGACATTATGTGACGGGTCGAAGCGAGTTTGTACCCGATGAAAAACTTACTACGCATCCTTAGTATTTACCTGTTAGGAGTGTCGACAATTAATGCTGCAGATTCACTGCACGGTGCTAGCAATATTGTATTGTTACAGGCGGCTTGTCCTACTGCCTGGGAAAAAGTCGACAAAGTATATGCAAAGCCGTCGTCCGTGCCCTGGGCGAATGAAACCGACCGGCAAAAGAACCTTGAATTTCAACGTAATTTTATCTTGCAACAAACCAAGACCGGCTCACGGGATACAGATTCCGTCAGCCGGGATGTGATCACGGTATTAAGTGAATGTGTCAAACGCCATAATCTGGTGGTGCGGGCGGAATTCAATAAAACGATTGGTAAATTACCGGAGCTGAAAGAGCGTGTGGATATTACCCAGATTTTAATGCTGTTACTGTTGGATGATTCAGATGAGAATTAATTACATGAATAAGGTGGGTTGTTTGGCGTTAACAGTGCTGTTAGGTGCCTGCGGCGGTGGGGGTTCAAGTAGTGGCGGTAGCAGTGCCGATACCGATGTGACCCGCTGTATTCGTGCCGAATCTGTCGCTACGAATATAGATGTTTTCACCAGTAAAGCGCGATATACCAACACCTGCGATTTTGCCGTGAGTCTGGCTTACCGGACGGTTACCATAACAGTAGCAGGCCCAGTGACGGTAATACCGGGTGGTATGCATGAGGATTTGCTGGGTCGAATCGGTGCGGGCGAATTTATTGCTTGTCGCCCGCCGTCGCAGGGCACGAACAAAGGGGATTTGCCCAATCCAGAATTGGGCTGTACCTGATGATTATCGATGTAAAGTGAGTACGGATTAAATGAAAATAAAACTGTTAGTCATTATTTTAGCGGGTGCGTTTGTTGTTGCTAGTTCGTATTACGGGTGGCAAGCGAAACGGACCACTAAGGGTGCATTGGTACTCGATCAAAAGCATCAATATCTCGTTCGAACAACAGCAACTAATTCATCAGATGAAGACCGTTCAGTCACAGCGAAACCTGAACCTGAAATTAAAAGCGATTTGGTCCAAAGTGGTACGGCCGAGTCATCCCTAGCAGAATTACCCATCGAACAGCGCAGCGAAAAACCGATCGATCACACGAGATACAAAGCCCAACACGCCTTGCCTGAAATACAGCCAGTCACGATGCCCAGTTCTGTGACGATGGCAAATTCACTGACATTGACGCAAATCAAAGCCCTTGACGTGGAGGATTTATCGCCGCCGACGATGATGAAAGGCGATGCATCCGGTGAAATCTCATCTGTAGGCGGTGCGTATTCAACCGATTCGGCTTATGAGGCACCACTTAAAGTGATTGATTCGGTAAGCCGTCAAAGCGGAATTCCCGCCGCTGATTTGCAACAGGCTTTTGATTGAGGGTTGATAAGCGTATGAATAGGCAAGTGATGGCTAAAAACAAGTTCAAACAATTGGGTCTGGTGCTGATGTTGTGTGGTGGTGTGTTACCAATTCAGGCCCAAGATGAGGTTGAAGCGCCTCCATTGCCGGAGCTACTGGACTTAGAGGGGTTAGAACAGCACGAACTCACACAATCAATAGAAATTGATGAGCAGACGATGTCGTTCCCGGAAGAAGGGATCACGATCATAGATTTGCCTGAGGAATCATCCATGAGCGAAGCGGAATCAATCCCGGAAGATCTTTTTGAAGACATCCCACCGCCTGTGCTTGAAGATGATGAGGTGGTTGTCAAAGAACCTGAACCCACCTTTGAAGATTTACTCACCCCTGAGATTCAGCAAACCGAAGCGGTGAAGGCCATTCAAAAAACACGCAAGGCGCGTAAAAAAGCACTGAAATCCTTAAATGATGACATTGAGCGATTAAGCTTACGCCAGGAAGTCTTTTCATTAAAACAGCAACACGCACAGCTAAAGTTGGAGCAAGTGAGTGCCCGTGCTGAAAAACTGGACTTAAAGCGCAGTGAGGTCGAAGAGAAGCTAGCCGACCCGGACATCACGCCGGAGAAACGTGAAGAACTTGAAGCACGTTTAGCCCGAATCATTGAACGTGAGACACGTGTTCAGGACAAATTGCTCAAACTTGAAACCAAGATCGAAAAACTAGCGAAAAATCTGGACAAAGCCCAATCCAAGCTCCTGGCCTTGGGCGGCGTGATCCCTGATGAGGAGAACGACTCCTCAACAGAGGAAAGCCCACAAGGTTGATGCGTATTCTACCCATGGCATTGTTTATCACCCTTAATTCCACTAAATCCACTTGAAAAGAATAAAAGGACATCCAAGACATGAGACTGTTTAGACGAGGGATTAACACTTTTTATTTCACCATTGCGCTGTTACTCATGGGGCCTATGGCGCATGTATTCGCGCAGTCGGATGCCCCGGTGGGGTCGGATCAGGGCAATATTGAGATCAGTACTGACGGACAGGCCATGTACACCTTACCGGTGACGGTGCCACCGGGTGTGTTGGGATTGTCTCCCAAGCTCACCCTGTCGGTGTCCCAGACCGGCCAGCTAAATGTGGGTGGCTTATCCAGTATTACACGTTGTACTGGCGCGTATGTTGATCACGGTGAAACAAAACCCGTTCGATTACTAGCATCAGATCAATACTGCCTTGACGGTGCGCCGTTGGTTCTTGTCGATGGTGTACAGGGTGAAGCAGGCAGTATTTATCACACTCAAATCGAATCGTTTCAAAAGATTCAGGCGGTAGGTCAACAAGGAAATGGCCCTCAATATTTCAAAGTCAAAACCCGTACGGGTGGGACACTGTATTTCGGGCATTCTGTATTATCACGTACAGCACGTAGCGCTGATAACACAGTGCTCAATTGGTCGATCAGTCTGATTGTCGATCCCTCAGGAAATCGTTTATGGTACACCTACAAGGACAAGAGTACGAACTCAACGCCAGAAGTAGTATTAAACGCAATTTTGTATGGTGCAAAGACTTCAGCTGCAGCACCTGTGCGTATTGATTTTGAATATGAACACAACGGTCATGCCCGTTACGGGTATCAATACGGTGATCCGGTTAAATCAACACAGCGATTAAAGCAAATTACGACGAAAGCCGATAATAAAATCGCTCGAAAATATGTTGTCACTTATGAACAGATTGCGCCCAGTGGTGCATCACGGGTGACGAAAATTCACGAATGCCCGGCCACCGGTAAATGTTACCGCCCCAGTGTGTTTAATTATGCCGCCGCACAAACCGGTTGGCAGAATGCCTCAATTTCCCAACCGTCTGCCTTGCAGGATAATCAGGGTCGAAGCCGCGGTGTGGTGCTGGATATTAACAATGATGGGTTTAATGACTGGGTCATTGCGGTTCAACCGGAAACGGGATCGGCACAGATTCAAACCTGGCTGGGCAGTGATAGCGGTTGGGTAGATGGCACGGACTTTACCTTGCCCGGTGTGTTGTTTGATTACCGGATGAATGCCGAAGGTATTCCCGTGGGCAATCTTGCCGATTTAAATGGTGATGGACTGGTTGATTATTTTCAGGCGTATTTTCAATACCGCGACGATGGCAGTACCTACACATCAAGAACGACCTGGCTGAATACCGGTAACGGTTTTGAAGCTAATACAGCCCTGCGTCCACCGTGGTATCAGTTTGTCATTAATGCCGATGGGATTGCCAGTGCCTATGACCGCTATGCCGATGTAAACGGAGATGGCCTGGTGGATGCGGTGCGGGCCATTCATCGCCGTACAGATGCCGACCAACCGAATGCCAGTTCACACGTGACTCGCCTTAACACCGGATCAGACTGGGCGGTCAGTAGTGCCTATAAATTACCCAGCAACGTCTATTTCTCTGATCATGTAACCCAACCCGAAGGCATTTATCAGGGTGAATTATTGGACATTAACGGTGATGGGCTGGTTGATTTTGTGCAATCGGCCAAAGTGTCCGGCACCGACACACGTACTGCCACCTTTTTAAATACCGGTAGCGGCTGGAGTGCGAATACGGCGTATCAAATCCCGGCATTGGCCACCTTAATGGACTACAGTGTTTATGATAAAGGCATTCCAAACGCCGAACTGGTGGACATTAACGGCGATGGTCTGATTGATATTTGGCAGGCGCTCAAGCTTGGCGCTAATGATCCGCAGTATAACGCTTGGCTAAATAACGGCTCGACATTTGTCTATTCCAATGCATACAAACCAAAAAACCGCACCACCTATATTCGTGGTTCAGGCGCAGTACTGAAATACGGTGAACTCATGGATGTGGATGGGGATGGCAAACCGGAACATGTTCAACACGTCCTGACCGAATCCACAGGCGCAACGTCATTAGTGGTGTATAAACATAATGGCAGTGGCTGGGTCAGTGATGCGGGATTGAAATCCTTGCTGCCCTCGATTCCATTTTATATGCAGCCCGCATCCAGCAGTTTATCCAGTCAGCAGTTGTTACAGTTGGCGGATTTGGATGGCGACGGTTCTGCCGAAGCATTTTTATCGCAGGATAAAACCAACGGCTGGCAGGTTAAAACGGACAAAAATAAATTAACGAATGGCACTCAACCGGGGTATTTGACTCAACATACCAACGGACTGGGCATCGAGACACGGCTGGAATACGGTTTGTCGACTATCGATGCAATACTCTATACGCCTGCCGATTCAACCCAAAATACCCGCACCTCGGCGGCGGTGAATACACCGATAGTGCTCGTGAAAACCGTTAAGAAAATGAATGGTTTGATTCATCCGAAAACAGCCAAGACGAATGATCAAGGTAATGGCTGGTTTCGCGTCAATCATCAGTATGGTGAACTCAAAGCCGATCTAACCGGACGCGGTTCATTGGGCTTTAAAACCCGGACGATTACGGACGAGCGTACCGGCATTGCCGTGCATTCTGAGTTTTATCAGGGTTATCCCTTTAGCGGCATGCCTTACAAAAGTCGCCAGCAATTAGGTGATACGGTGCTCAGTACGACCGAAACCCCATCAATGGAACAAAAATCCGTCACCGGCGGATTGACCACTTATATTTATGCGCCGCAAACCATTGCCAAGAACTATGATCCGGTCACCGGGGATTTACTCAGCACCACTACAACCACCTCGACGTATGATGATTACGGCAATGTCCTGACTAAATCACAGGTCACCAGCGGTCAAGTCAATAACACAAGCCAGCGCTTTGAGCAGTTTACAGATACCACCTACGAAAACCGCAGCGATGGTAATGACTGGCTATTGGGCTTACCGATCCGTACTGAGGTGACGGCCAAGGCGCTAGATCAACCGGATCAAACCAATGTTACCACAGCCAGTTATAACGATGAGGGCTATCCTGACACCGAAACCTTGCAGCCTGGTCATCCGCAATCACTGACAACCAGCTACACCTACGATGGTTTTGGCAATGTCAAGCAAACGGACATTACCAGTGGCGGTGATACGCGCACATCAAAGGCAATCTATACCGCCGACGGGCGTTTTCCGACGACATCGATTAATGCCAAGTTACATGAGAGCAAGGTTGAGATCGATTCACGCTGGGGCAAGCCGACCAAGCAGACAAATGCCAATATGTTGGTCAAAGTCACTGAATACGATGGGTTTGGCACAGTGATTAATGAGGATACCCGCTGGGACGGTTCACCAAATCGCCAGGCGCGTGATCATGCCAAACCGTACTGGTGCGAGGGTAATGATACCTGTCCTGCCAATGCAGTATATGTAGTACAAGCCCTGGACGATCAGGGTGATTCGCCGCAATCAGTGTATTACGATGCCTATGGACGTGAATTGCTACGCCAAACCACTGGTGCGGATTTAGACGGTAACAATAACTCTGATGGCCCGGCAATTTATGTAGCGACAGAATATGACACCATGGGCCGCAAGAAGAAAACCTCCCGGCCAGGGACGAACAAGTCCAATCTCACCTATGATGAAGTTGTTTATGATGAGTTCGGGCGAATTAAAGAACGCATTAGCAGTGATGGAACGACCCATATTACCTATGAGGGGCTGACGACCATCACGCGAAATCCTGAGCAGCAAGTCAGTAAAGTCACCCATGATTTACGCGGTAAACCGGTGGCCTCGACGGATGCGTTAAATAACGTGACTCAGTATAAATATGATGCCAAGGGAAATCTCAAACAGACCATTGATGCCGAAAATAATGTCATTGAAATGAGCTACGATATTTTCGGGCGCAAGACAAGCATGGACGATCCCGACATGGGCCATTGGGAATACCGATATGATGGTTTTGGTAATTTGGAGTGGCAAAAGGATGCCAAGGACAGCATCACCACCATGGAATACGATGAACTCAATCGTCTTGAAAAACGCACCGATGATTTAGGCGGGGCCAACCAGGCGATCACCACTTGGGCTTACGATACGGCAGATCGTTCCACGCAAACCATTGATTCAAATGGGAACACGCAATACGCCCGTAAAGGCGCGGCCAAGGGGCTATTAGCCTATGTTAGTGGCCCGGCTTATACCCGCACCCATGTCTATGATCAGGCTGGACGGCCTGTTAAAGAAATCACGCGGATTAATGGCGGCAAAGATTACATTAGTGAGCGCGGTTATTACCGTGCGTCAGAAAAAGTCGCCTGGGAGAAATACCCCAGTGGATTAGTGTTAACCAAAGAATACGACCCATCGGGATTTCCGATGAAGCTCGAAAGCGGAGATTTGGAGAAATACCAAGCGTATCTGGAAGAATACTATGCCTATGAAGATTTGGTCTACCGCATCAAGGAAATGGAAAATGATCGCCGTCAACAGCTGGATGAGTACATTGAATTGCTCAAAGGCGATAAAGTCGGCGAAGATGAAAACGGCGAACCGGAATATGCTGGAGGTGGCCTGGAAGATCAGGTCAAGCCGTTTATTGATAAGATCAATCAAACGGTCAACACCGCGAACACCTGGCAGGGCTATGCCAATGAAGCCGGAAAATTGTTTGAGGATCATGCGGCCTGGTATGACGCGTATTGGGATGAGTTTGAATGGTACGACGGCAAGTTCAATGAAAACTACGATCAGTATTTAATTTACGATAAAAAATCTGATGATGAGGTACGCTGGGGGCAGGAAGATGCAAATAAAGCCACGACGCATTATAACAATTACCAAACAGCATTAAACAACTGGAAGAATAAATGGCATGCGGCCTGCAAGGCGATGGGTAAATCGATCTATGGCAGTTTTGGTCAGTATCGGGATAACTGCGCTAAGGGATTTTACGTTGAGGGTAAACGCTACTTTGGGTTAGGGACAGGCACACATAATGTGTGCTTTACATTAGGCATGTCGGCCGGGTCTGAGCAGGGCGGTTACGAAACCTGCACGTCATATGGAAGCGCGTATACCTGGTTGCCGACCTACAGCAAAACAATTAAAGAGCAAAGTGGTTATAAACAGGTTTGTGATAATGACTCCAATGGTGGCGGAGGTGGTGGTAATGGTGTAGATGCAGGTAGTGATTTTGACGTAATGATTCGCTGGCTGGCCGATGGATTTTTAGATTCATTCATTCCACCGAGCTATGCGGAAGGGAATAACTGTTGGACTGAACCCAACATCATCACCAAAACGGTAAAAGTGATTAAAGGCCCTGATTACGGCTCGATTCAAAGTAATCTGGATGCCAGTCAATCCTATGTGCCGACGATTGAACGCGAAGGTCAGCTCGCTACTGATTACAATGCGAAAGCATTAGCGCATCAGCAAAAAGCACAGCAGCATGCGGATACGGCCAGTGGTTTTGCTATCGAAGCAAACAAGTATGTTAGAGGCCAGACGGTCTATAACGCCATTGCCAATAATCATGGTTTGGTGGCATTGTTATTAAATGACAGCAAGAATGATAACAATCCGGCCAATGATACCGGGCGATATGCCGGATATAAGAAAAAAGTCGAGCAGTATGCCGGGGTTTGGCAGTGCAAGAAAATTGGGCAAAATCCACTGTTACCCGGCAAGTACATTAATGGTGAAAATCCTACCACTCAGGAAGAGTCTTGGATTGAAAACTACGATAATCCGAATGTTGGCCCGTTCAAGCCATCGCCCATTGCCGGGGCAACGTTAACCCCCTGGGATTCGGATGACAAGAACGGCCCGGAGAAGTGGTGGATCAATCACACTACAGGTGAAATGGCAGCCGCCGAAAAATTGCCAATATACAAAAAACATAATTGCGATGAAGAAGAGGGCGATAACATTGACGATGACGAACTCTATGCACAGATTTCGCATGGTCAATTAGGTACAGACATTGCTGCCTTGCATAACAGTAAATTTTTTGAGCGTAATTACATTTATTACCAATACAAAGAGCTGGCCGATCCGATCAATCAACTGGTGGAACAGGCGAACAGCACCTTTGAAACGGTCGAAACCCTGAAAACGGATTATGAAAACAGTGGTAGTACGTACTGGGAGGCACTGGCCTATGCCCCGGACGGGCAGATCAAAAAAGCCAAATACGGCAACGGGGTGGAATCAAATTGGAAGTACGACCCGCGTGGTCGGACTTATGAGATTCAAGCCAAGAAAGGCAGCGGTGACTATTTACAGAACATGTTCTTTGACTACGACAACATCGGCAATCTCGTTTGGCGTGATGACCGGGTTAACCAATATGATGAGCGATTCGAATACGATGTATTAAACCGTCTTGAATCGTCCACGTTAAGTGGCAGTGCGGTGGCGGAATATGCCAATCTGGGTCTTCAGAGTACGAATTATGAATACGATGCGTTGGGTAATCTGACCTGTAAGTCGGATGTGGGTAATTACACTTACGGTCAGGGCATAGGCAGTGGTGCAGGTGTCCATGCGGTGGTCTCGACCAGCGGAACGGGCAATTCAAGTTGCAGCAGCAATGCTATCTACAGTTTTGCCCCGGCCAGTTTCAGTTATGACGATAACGGCAATCAGATCAGCGGCAACGGGCGTACGGTGACGTATTCACCGTTTAACAAGCCCACAAAAATCGTTAAAGGCGCGAATGTAAATGATTTTATCTACGGCCCGGAACGTCAACTCATTTACCAGCGTGAAAAAATCCATGATGAGTACCGTGAAACCCGCTATGTGGGTGGGATATACGAGGAAACCATCAAGGACGGTAATGATAACAACGCTGAAGCGGTACATCATCTGACCATGGCCGGGCATACCATTGCGGTGCTGAAAACCAACGAAGATTTAAGTCAGTTGAATTCGATGCACTACCTGCATCAAGATCACCTGGATTCAGTGGTGATGATTACCGATAACACGGGGAAAGTGGTGGAAAAAAACCACTATGATCCGTTTGGTAAAAAGCGGTTAGCCATCATCGAGAATCCAACGATCTACGCCGCTGGATTCCTGCCGATCACGGATCGGAGTTTTACCGGACACCGCTATTTACCGGAGCAGGAATTGGTTCACATGAAAGGGCGGGTGTATGATCCGGTGTTCGGACGGTTCCTGTCCCCTGACCCGCATATACAGTCGCCGCTGAATAGTCAGAGTTTAAATCGATACAGCTATGTGCTAAACAACCCATTGTCGCTGACGGACCCGAGTGGGTATTTCTTCAGCTGGTTTAAAAAGCTGTTCAAGAAAATTCTTAAGATAATCAAAAAGATCATCAAGAAGATCGTGAAGATCATCAAAAAGGTGATCAAGGCGATTGAGAAGGTGATTACCAAGATCATCATGGCCTTACCGGTGGAGATACGAATCATCGCGGCCATAGTGGTGGCGTTTTATGCGCCGCAGATTGCCGCAAGCATAGGCAATTTCTTTGCCGGGGCTGGAACATTCACGGCAGCTGGATTAAAAGCAACATTACTGGGCAAAATTGCAATTGGGGCCACCGGTGGATTTTTAGCAGGTCTAATTACCACCGGCTCGTTTAAAGGAGCATTGATAGGTGGATTGACTGGAGCGGCATTTGCAGGAGTTGGCAGCTTCTTTGCTAATCCAAGTGGTGCAGCAGCGAAATGGGGATTAGTGAAGTCTGTAGGACATATTGCGTCTAAAGGTGTAGCACAATTAACCAATTTGGGAGTTGCCGCAAAAGCATTAGCACATGGGGTTATTGGTGGTTTGTCAAGTAAACTATCGGGTGGCAGCTTTAGCAAATCCTTTTTATCTACAGGACTTGTAGCAGCGTTTACCCCTGTGATTGATCGACTTGGTGGCGGTATGACGAATAGGAGTCTATCTTCGGTTGGTTTAAGAACCGGAGCAGCCGCCTTGTTAGGTGGTGTTGCCCAAAAGTTGATAGGCGGATCATTTTCGATGGGAGCTAGATTGGGTGCGTTTAGCCGATTCTTTAATACTGAAGGTCAAGCGGTTAAGATTGGGGACAAAATAGAACAATGGTTCAAGAATCAATTTTCAAATTTCTCAAGAGCATCTGATATTATGTACGAAGAGCTTCATGGTGGTAAGAATGGATTAAATGATCTTTCTGATGCTCAGAGACATGCCAATGGTATGAAGAGAATTACAGAAGAAATTGGCCCCGGTACGGCAGCAATGGTTGGTACAGGTCATGAGATAAAAAATGTAGTGTCTGATGGGCAGTCTTTAGATCAAACCTTGATGGATATGGGAAATAATATCCACGGAATTTCATCAGGGATAACTGGAAATCCAATTAATGATTCTGATTTACTTACTATAGATCAATCAGTAAATGGAGGATACCCAAGTTCTCAAACATATCAGGATAGCCCTGTAGTGCAAGCAGGAGGATTTTAGCTATGCAGTTAAAAATTTTATTAGGTTTGATCCTGTCAGGGTTCGTTATTGCTTTAAGTGGTTGCGGAAATTCTAATGCTATAAACAATAAACTATCGTTGTCTGTTATTGATATGGACATAGAAGACATACAATTAAATACATGTAATTCCAGTATTAAATTAAATGCTAGTATAGGTAATCTAACTTATGAGCATACTGGTTGTTCAAACACTGATTATCATTTGGTGTTAATTTATAAGGACGGGTTCGTTGTAGATGAAAATTTTGGCTATATTCCTGGTGGTGAATCTGTTCATCATAAAATTATAGTTAGGGATAGAAAAATAGAATCATCAACAGAATCAAATTAGTTTAGAAAACACATGTAGTCAGATTTGATTTTTATTTGACTAAGTATGTGATGTAAAGTGCAAAACAGCTTTGAACTTTGCGCTATTTGCCATTGAAATTATTGACAGACGAATGTTTAAATCCTGTCTATGCAAAAATTATTTAATGGCTTATAGACATTTTTTAAGTAACGTTCTTTTTAAATTAAAACTGCCAAGCTAACGCCTTGTTTGTGTTAGGGAAATTTACAATTTAGTTGATAAATTGCATTAGACCCACCCGTACACATGAGGGGCCGCGTGTATGATCCGGTATTCGGGCGGTTCCTGTCACCTGATCCGCATATTCAAAGCCCGCTCAACAGCCAAAGCCTGAATCGCTACAGTTATGTCTTGAACAATCCGCTTAGTCTTACTGATCCAAGCGGGTATTTCTTCAGCTGGTTTAAAAAGCTGTTTAAGAAGATTCTCAAAGTGATCAAGAAGATCATCAAGAAGATCGTGAAGATCATCAAAAAAGTCATCAAGGCGATAGAAAAAGTCATTACCAAGATCATCATGGCTTTGCCGGTGGAGATACGGATTATTGCGGCGATAGTAGTGGCGATCTATGCGCCTCAGATTGCCGGGGCGCTGCTCAATGCAGCCCCAGCGCTAACGAGTGGTATAATCAATGCAATTGGTTACGGTGCGTTTAAAGGTGCAGTCGGTGGATTTTTGGCGGGCTTGATTACCACGGGTTCGTTTACAGGAGCCTTAATTGGTGGGGTCACAGGTGGGGCGTTTGGTGCGATAGGAAGTCATTTCAAGAATATTGGCATCCAGAACCAAATGGCAGCAGGTGTGTCTCGCTATCAAGGTATCGCCAATGCCGGTTCAAATTTACTGAAAAATGGCCTGACACGATTGCAGTTTGCGACACAGTCACTCGCGCATGGTGTTGTTGGAGGATTAAATTCCAAGCTTAGTGGTGGTAGCTTTAGTAAAGGTATACTAACTGGGTTTTTAAACAAGATTGCCAGCCCGATAGTATCAAGTACGAATTCATTTGTGAGTTTGGTGCGTCATACAGCCTTTGCGGGTATTGTAAGTAAAATAGCGGGTGGCAGTTTTAGTCAAGGTGCTAGAATTGGATTTATGGCAACGTTGTTTAATGAACTTGGCAATGGGAGAGGTGATAAGCTTTGGGCAGATACGAAGAAATGGTTTGGGGAACATTTTCGATTTGGTGATACTGTAAACTTACGCGCAGGTGGTTTTGGTATTGAGCTTGATCATCGCTCAGCTAAATTATCAGATTATTCTAGTTCGGAGATGACTAAAAATGGGAAAGTAATTAACTTTTCGGAATCTAGAACTAAGTTTGCTGTGGAAGCCTTTGGAACAGGCTTTGAGTTTGAAAATACTTATGATGCAAGTGGAAATTTAATATCACGCGATTTGAATTATAGGTTTTTTTACTATGATATAAATGCTCAAGCGTTCACTATTGATATTTCTATAGGATTGGGGCTTTCTTTTGATTACAAGATTCCAATTTATGATCCTATCGAACCCGCCTATTAAGAATGAATATGTTTGGTTTTCTTAATGACCTCAAATCTTCGCATGAAATCTTATATTACGGTATATTGATTGGCTTGCTGATATTTGTTGCATATTGTATTTCTGAAATTATTGTTGACTTTCAAAATTTCAAAAACACCCATTGGTTTAAAGTTATTATTTATCTTCATTTGATAGCAGTGTGTTTGTTGATTATCCATCCCGCCTTATTATTCATTGCTCCTGTAGGTTATTTGGTTGTCAGGTTTTTATATGGTTATTTAAATAAGTAAAGTGTAGGCACAATAGGATAGAAAGGTTCGGTGAAAATTGGAGGTGGAGGAATTGGTGGGAAAGTAACTAGGGGTGTTATTGCAGGTACGATAGGAGGTATTGCATCAAATCTTATTGGTGGCTCGTTTTCGATGGGAGCCAGGTTGGGTGCAATGAGCCGGTTTTTTAATGATGAGCATGGATTTGCTAGAGTTAAAGATTTTGGTAAACAGGTTTGGAATGGAGTAAAGGAATGGTTTGCCAATGGTCCAGATGCGCATATTAACCGCAATGTAAATCAGAGTTGTCCAACTACTTGTGATGGAATTAACAATGG
The DNA here is from genome assembly GCA_965215945.1 of Arenicellales bacterium. Taxonomy (GTDB): domain Bacteria; phylum Pseudomonadota; class Gammaproteobacteria; order Arenicellales; family JAHEKD01; genus JAHEKD01. Next base: position 40,984 of record CBDCFC010000047.1, read on the forward strand.
TGATTATTTTGAGGAAGGGCAGGCACCATTACATGGCGGTGATGAGGGTTATTTTACTTATCGAGGGATAGGGCCGGAGAACCGGGGCTTTCAGTGTACTTACCAGACGCAGTGCAGTGGAAATCCAGCGGCTCCATTAATCCAGGATCCGGCTTATGCGGGTAACCGCTAAAGGTAAGCGGGTGATTGTAGGGACATTAGGAGAGTGGGTGCGTAATTATTTGGATGAAGCGGAAATTACAAAGCCGGGTGCCTGCCATTTGTTTAGGCATACGGTTGCGACCATGATGCTGGAAAACGGTGCCGACATTCGTTATATCCAGGAATTACTAGGGCATTCGAGTATTACCAGTACCCAAATCTACACCAAAGTAACGATTAACAAATTAAAAGAAGTGTACAGCCGCACGCACCCAAAAGTAAATAAAAGGGGACGCCCATAAGTCGTTAAAAGTCAATAGTTCATAACGGTATATAAGGGTAACCCCTTGGCTCTCTATAAACAGAGTTTAATGAGCGCATCTGAATTTATGATTGTGAGCTACTTTTAGATAAAGTGCTTCAGTCACCCATCAGGATTAAGGCGATACACCGTTCAGGTGCTTCCCTTGGCCGTATTCAGTCCCATTAAATAATCAGTACCTTGAGATCACTAGTCAGTATGTGATGATGGATTGTCAGTCAGTCCCATTGTAGTTGACCTCAAGGGCACTTTATTAAACGCTATTTCGATGATACTGGCGGTGGATACTCAGAGGACCGGGTTATTAACCATTCCCCTTTTGATCTTACCGCCAGATAAAACGGTCAGCCAAACGCTAAGTGAATATCGAAGGGTTGCTGGCGACTTAACATATGGTATACCGCCCGGGTTAATTTGTTGGCGATCGTTTTTTTCGCCACCATAACAGGTACTTTCTTAGACTTACGTTGATAATACCGTTTAATCGTAGGATTCCAGATGCAAGCATAATGTGCCGCTTCCACAAACGCCATGGCCAGATAGCGATTACCATTTTTGCTATTGCCTTTGGCTTTGAGTTTGCCGTTACTGATTTTATTGGCCGGCACACACCGTGCATAAGAGGAATAATGACCCACTTTAGAGAATCGTTCGATCGGTCCTGTTTCCAGTAAGATGCTCATGCCCAGGATTTGACCAATGCCCGGGACACTGGTGAGCAACTCGTAGTCAGTGCGGTCACATCGTGCTAACACAAATACCTCAATGGCTTTAATTTGCTGGCGTAGTAGGTGGAGTAAATGATGGGGTTGTTGGGCGGTAAACAACATCACCGGATCATTAAAATACTGATCTAAGTTCTGTTGATCGAGTTGTTTGATCTGATGGCTGGTTAAGCGTTTACCGGTATGTCGATTGATCAGACTCTGTAAACTTAATAGCTGAGCGGTGCTTTGTTTGACCAACAGTAGTCGCCGTCGTAATAAATCACGCACGGACCGCATGGCTTTTGGGTAAATATAACCGGTGGGTAAGATGCCTAGTCGAAGTAAATGGGCTAAGTGACGGGCATCACTGGCATCATCGGTGTACTTCAGACCGTTGTATTGCTGAATCGCTAAGGTATTGGCCAAGTGAACCGGATACCCTTGTTCGATTAAACCGTCCACTAGCCAGTACCAGTTGTAGGTGGATTCCACCACAATCCCTTGAATTTGTGATTGATAGGGTGCTAAATAACCAGTAATTACGTCAAGCTGGTTGGGCAGGCGTTTCTCACGGATTAACTGATCGGTTTCATTGATGATTGAAACCATACAATTATTGCTATGTAGGTCTATTCCGCAGTAAAGTGTCATAAGTCGTCTCCTCAGGTTTAGTTGACCTTCTACTGTAGTACACGGACGTGGCAGTAGAGAGGCGACTTATGATTTTCAGAGGGATTAAAAAGTAGGCAGTTGCTTACAATAAATGGTGTCCGACTCGATTTAATCTTCCAACTGTGATTTAGCAGGTCTGCCTCTAATAAAAGGTGCCGGAGGGATTATTTTTTAGGCACAGCAGGTGGTTTAGTCAGGCTGTTCAAATTTTAACCCCATCCCCATTTACAGCCCCCTTATTAGCCGGAACCTATATTAATGGCACAAATCCAGTGGCTTGGGAGCAAACGGCCATTGATAGTTATGATAATCCGAATGTGGGGCCGTTCAAGTCCTCACCGATTCCCGGTGCTCAACTGATCTCATGGGATTCGGATGACAAGAACGGCCCGGAGAAGTGGTGGATCAATCACACTACAGGGGAAATGGCAGCCGCCGAAAAATTGCCAATATACAAAAAACATAATTGCGATGAAGAAGAGGGCGATAACATTGACGATGACGAACTCTATGCACAGATTTCGCATGGTCAATTAGGTACAGACATTGCTGCCTTGCATAACAGTAAATTTTTTGAGCGTAATTACATTTATTACCAATACAAAGAGCTGGCCGATCCGATCAATCAACTGGTGGAACAGGCGAACAGCACCTTTGAAACGGTCGAAACCCTGAAAACGGATTATGAAAACAGTGGTAGTACGTACTGGGAGGCACTGGCCTATGCCCCGGACGGGCAGATCAAAAAAGCCAAATACGGCAACGGGGTGGAATCAAATTGGAAGTACGACCCGCGTGGTCGGACTTATGAGATTCAAGCCAAGAAAGGCAGCGGTGACTATTTACAGAACATGTTCTTTGACTACGACAACATCGGCAATCTCGTTTGGCGTGATGACCGGGTTAACCAATATGATGAGCGATTCGAATACGATGTATTAAACCGTCTTGAATCGTCCACGTTAAGTGGCAGTGCGGTGGCGGAATATGCCAATCTGGGTCTTCAGAGTACGAATTATGAATACGATGCGTTGGGTAATCTGACCTGTAAGTCGGATGTGGGTAATTACACTTACGGTCAGGGCATAGGCAGTGGTGCAGGTGTCCATGCGGTGGTCTCGACCAGCGGAACGGGCAATTCAAGTTGCAGCAGCAATGCTATCTACAGTTTTGCCCCGGCCAGTTTCAGTTATGACGATAACGGCAATCAGATCAGCGGCAACGGGCGTACGGTGACGTATTCACCGTTTAACAAGCCCACAAAAATCGTTAAAGGCGCGAATGTAAATGATTTTATCTACGGCCCGGAACGTCAACTCATTTACCAGCGTGAAAAAATCCATGATGAGTACCGTGAAACCCGCTATGTGGGTGGGATATACGAGGAAACCATCAAGGACGGTAATGATAACAACGCTGAAGCGGTACATCATCTGACCATGGCCGGGCATACCATTGCGATATTAAAGACCAACACAGATCTAACCCAGGAGAAAAGCCGGCATTACCTGCACCAGGATCATCTTGATTCTGTGGTGATGATCACCGATCGTGATGGAAACGTGGTCGAGAAAAATCACTATGATCCGTTTGGTAAAAAGCGGTTAGCCATCATCGAGAATCCAACGATCTACGCCGCTGGATTCCTGCCGATCACGGATCGAAGCTTTACCGGACATAGGTATCTGCCCAAACAGGAATTGATTCACATGAAAGGGCGCGTCTATGATCCGGTGTTTGGTCGATTTCTCTCACCGGACCCGCACATACAGTCATCACTGAATAGTCAAAGCCTGAATCGCTACAGTTACGTGCTGAATAATCCACTCTCATTGGTTGATCCCAGTGGGTATTTCTTTAGCTGGTTTAAAAAGCTGTTCAAGAAAATTCTCAAGATTATCAAGAAGATCATCAAGAAGATCGTCAAGATCATCAAAAAGGTGATCAAGGCGATTGAGAAGGTGATTACTAAGATCATCATGGCCTTGCCGGTGGAGATACGGATCGTGGCGGCCATAGTAGTGGCGATCTATGCGCCTCAGATCGCGGGGGCGATCTCCGGACTTCTTGGCGGAACTGCAACGGCACTGGGAACATTTTTTACGACTAAAATTGGCGTCGGTTTAGTTGGTGGATTCTTGTCTGGGTTAATTACAACAGGCTCATTTAAAGGGGCTTTAATTGGTGGGTTGACCGGAGCAGCGTTTGGTGCAGTTGGGGCTAGATTCAGCAATGTTGCCAGTAATAACATTAATACGGCAAGACTCGCGGGTCAAACACTTCAACAAGCTGGGCGTATTGCCAGTGGTGTGTTTAGGGGTTTAAGCTCGGGACAGGCATTCTTACAATCACTGGCGCATGGTATAGTGGGTGGATTGAATTCGAAACTGAGTGGCGGCAGTTTCAGCAAAGGTATCCTGACAGGATTTTTAAATAAGATTGCCAGTCCGATAGTATCTAGCACAAATTCATTTGTAAGTTTAGTTCGACATACACTATTTGCAGGAGTAGTGAGTAAGATAGCTGGAGGGAGTTTTAGTAGAGGGGCTAGAATAGGATTTTTGGCAACGTTGTTTAATGAACTTGGACATGGTAGAGGCGGGAAATTACTTGCAGATACTAAGAAAACTATAGGCTCTACGTTTCAGGCAGTGAAACACTATTTTTTCGGTAACGGTGAATCCGTGGCATTAGATCAATATACTAAAGACTCGATAATAAATTCAAACGATCAGAAATACCGTAGTCATCGAATACGAACTGGACAAACAACACGATTGTCCGGTAATTATGGAGTTGATGTCACAGACAAAATGTACCATGTTGGAGATACAACTGTGAGCTATGATACGCAATGTGGAGTGAGTACATGCACTACAACATATACTGGTCAGGGAGATGGTTTTTGGGATCCGGTTATAGATGTAGATGGAATTGGGTCAGGAGGTGAAATTCCAGGCGGTACTCCGTATCCTTATGATCCTTTTTCATGGTCAGAAACATATCCAAATCCTTATTAGTTTTTAGGACGTGAAGTGGTTAATTTAAAGAAATTATTCTCATTAATATTTTTCACGTGTGTTGCCTTGATACAGGGTTGTTCTAGTAGTGAATTACCTTATGAGTTGAAATTAACTTCAAACAGCAGTTATATGTGGATTGTTGATAAAGATGGTTGGGGTGTACTGACAGAAGGGAATAATACCTCAGATGATAAGTTAACAGTTGAAATCGTTAAGCTGAATAGGTTTTTTCTATTAGAAGATAGCCTTATTGTAGAGTGTTTACAAGATGGTGGTGATCTCATTTATGTTTTTCTTCAACCTTCATCAGGAGATAACTTATCTTTTCGAACACAACTTTTTACGAAAAAAGAATTTTATAATTTCCTTTCAATTAGTGAAAAATTTAATAACTTAGAGTTAGACTGGAAAGACTTTCGATTAAGTATATTTGAAAAAATAGGGATGTAATTATCGATGTGCTAAATTTGTGCCAAAGTAGTTGTAATTTACTGTTGTTTTCTGTCATTTACTGGCACATTTGAGTCTGGCAAGCGCCGCAAGTGTTTGATTTTAAAAGAAAGTAGTTTTAACTAAATGTGGCTACGAACCAGGCGGTCGGGCGTTCGAATCGCTCCGGGCGCGCCAATAAAATCAGGAAGGACACAATAACTTACAGTAATTTTCTAGCATTTCATTAAACACCGTGTGCGGCTCTACAATATTAACGGGGGCTCTACAATATTAACGGGGGCTCCACAATATTAACGGGGGCTCTACAATATTAACGGGGGCTCTACAATATTAACGGGGGCTGGCACTCATTAAACCCTGTTGATAATACCATCCCATCCACATTGGGTTAGTACTCTCAATCGATAATTTTCAAAATTTCTAAATCCGTAAGCGCGTCTTGTCATCATTTCCATTTTGGTATGGAAGCCTTCAGTAATTCCATTTTCAGGTTGGCACATCAGTGCAGTATCCACATTCTGTTATCAAAGCCACAACAAGTACAGTAACCACTTATTCATAACAAAATTGACTACTCTAAATCCAAGAAAGCAGAATCTCAGTTACCCTATAATAAATCAGAGCTTGGAAAAGCTGTAAGCTTTAAAGGAAACTATTGTAGTTATACTCCAACTGTTTTAATGCTACAATCTGCCTCGATGATTTTTAGATAAGGGTGGGTAAAAACCATCCAAACAGGGGCTGGAGAAAGGCGGGATCAAACCCGCCTTAAGTCCTCGCCACCACAACAATTATTTCATCCCTTCAATTTCTCGTCTTAACTCTTTGTTTTAGAAGCGTATTGTATTTGTTTGTCTATTTGAGGTTGAAATTATAAGTTGTCCTAAGTGGACTTATTAATCTGGTTTTATGGGGATGATTTGTCCATTTGACCAATATTGGTTGTGCTAAAATCGCTCACCGGCAATGTCTCGTCTCCATGGTGACGGAAAGTTGTAAACCCGGTCAGATCCGGAAGGAAGCAGCCGTAGCAATTATTTTGGGTACCGGGTAAGGCGGGTCATTGCCACTTATTTAGAAGAATTATTGTCAGTGATCCAGATTCATTAGTGAGTTATTTAGCTTTAGCACGAAAATGGCGACCACGAGATTTCTCTCAAGTGGTTGGCCAGGAACACGTAGTTAACGCGCTTGAACACGCGCTGGATACGAATCGTGTTCATCATGCATTTTTATTGACTGGCACAAGAGGTATTGGCAAGACAACACTAGCCAGAATTCTGGCCAAATCACTTAATTGCCAAATCAATGGTGTTTCGTCGAATCCTTGTAATACCTGCAGCAACTGTGTTGCGGTTGATGAAGGTCGATTTATTGATTTAATTGAAGTCGATGCGGCTTCACGAACCAAAGTCGATGATACACGTGATTTGTTGGACAATGTTCAGTATGCGCCAACTACAGGTGAATATAAAATTTATTTAATTGATGAAGTGCACATGCTTTCCGGGCACAGTTTTAATGCGCTTTTGAAAACCCTGGAAGAACCGCCGCCACATGTAAAGTTCGTGCTGGCAACGACTGATCCACAAAAGTTACCTGTCACTGTATTATCGCGTTGCCTGCAATTTTACTTAAAAGCGCTGAGTATTGAGCAGATTACAGCTCAATTAAAAAACATCCTCGAGCAAGAGAAGGTGAGTTTTGAGGATTCTGCGCTGAGGTTACTGGCCAGATCGGCCAAGGGCAGTATGCGCGATGCGTTAAGTCTACTTGATCAGACCATAGCATTTGGTGGTGGGGAAGTCGAAGAAACACATGTTCGCTCGATGCTTGGGTTGGTTGATGATCGTTTTGTGTTCCGTATTTTAGATGCTCTGGCGGCGAGTGATGTAAGTCAGGTGCTTGAAGTGTCAGCCGAAATGGCCGAGAAATCAGTTGATTTCATCAATGCCTTGGAAGAACTGTTATCTAAAATCCATCAGATTAGCCTACTACAATTCTCACCTGACATTGATATCGAGACGATTATCGATAAAGAGTTGCTAACAAAGTACGTTGATGTATTTGATAAAGAGACCATACAGCTTTTTTATCAAATGGCATTATTAGGCAAACGTGATATCTATCTGGCCCCCGATTTGCGGACGGGTATTGAGATGACGTTGTTGAGAATAATTGCTTTTACTCCAGAACAACCCGGAAATGTGGAAACGGCAATTGCAAACAAAACAACAACTGAACCAAAAGCTCAGGCAACTAAAAAAGCCAAAAAACCAGCTTCTTTAAACAGCCAGTTTAATGAGCCTGACGAATTGAAAAAACCGGTTGCGACAGGGCAGCAACCGACTAAACCTGAGACTTCAATAGAGTTAACTAATTCTAATTGGCCTGAATTTGCGCAGTCGTTGAGTGTGACCGGATTCGCACGCGAAGTCGTCATGAACTCGCTAGTCAATGAATGTAAAGGAGATACTATTGAGTTGCACGTTGCGGATGCCTGTTCGCATTTGGTCAATGACAAGCGCAAGAAACTGATTCAGACGGCATTTATCGAAAAATTAGATCGAGATGTTAATGTGAAACTTACGGTTAGTGATTTGACCGAAAAAACGCCGCAGCAGCTTAATAAGGAAAAACAGGATCAAAATTTGCTTGCGGCAGAGCAGGAAATTTTGAGTGATCCAAATATTAAAGAATTAATGGATAGCCTGGATGCAAGTATCATTCCGGGATCTGTAAAAGCAACTTAGTCGAAAGGAATATATCTGATGAAAGGTTTGGGAAATATTATGAAGCAGGCGCAGGAGATGCAGGAAAAACTGAAATCCGCGCAGGAAGAGCTTGCTTCATTGGAAGTTGAAGGAGTTTCTGGTGGAGATATGGTGAAAGTGATCATGACCTGTAAGCATGATGTTAAGCGTATAACCATTGATTCTGTTCTTATGGAGGATGATAAAGAAATAATAGAGGATATGATTGCGGCTGCTGTTAACGATGCCGTGCGTAAGGTTGAAAAAACAACCCAGGAAAAAATGTCTGGATTGACGTCTGGCCTTAATATTCCAGGACTGAACTTACCTTTTTGATGTCGCCAACCAGTGCTATAGCAGCGCTGCAACAGGCGCTAAAATGTTTACCAGGGGTAGGCCCTAAAAGTGCACAACGCATGGCCTTTCATTTGCTTGAGCGCGATCAAGATGGTGCTCGAGAAATTTTAGCTTCATTGGATCATGCTCTTAACACGGTTAAACATTGTTCCCGCTGTAATAATTTCAGCGCGACTGAGTTATGTAATATTTGTGCTTCAACCAATCGAAACGCGGAACTGCTATGCGTGTTGGAGACACCGGCTGATCTAGAGTCGGTCGAGCAGGCAGGTATTTATAAAGGCATGTATTTTGTTCTGATGGGCCATCTTTCGCCTCTGGATGGTATCGGACCGGATGAACTCGGCGTGCGTAATTTAATCCAACTGCTTGAGAGTGATCAAGTCAATGAAATTATTCTGGCTACAAATTTGACCGTTGAAGGTGAGGCTACCGCTGATTATATTGGTGATATTGCGCGCAAACGAAACATCAGAGTTACTCGGTTAGCTCGTGGCTTGCCGATGGGCGGTGAACTCGAATACATGGATCAGGGAACGCTCAGTCAGGCTTTTGAGGGTCGGCGCGAATACTAATCAGCAAGCTCAACTCTGCAAAAATAACAGTTGTTGGTTGCTGATCTGACATGTAAAAATTCAACTGTTTCCTGATTCAAGAGCTGCCGCGCCTTATTTTCAAACTCTTCGGTTCGTATAACTTCACCTGTACCTTCGATGATTCGTTCATTTTTATTATCGTTCGCGTAAGCGACAGAATACCACGGGCTTGCGAACAATCTCCTGTGCTATTTGGGCCTGACAGGTCAGTGATGTACTTAATAGCCCGTTTTGACGTACATGTTGAAACAGATCGGGATAACTGAAAGAACGGAGGAATTTGAGATGCCGGTGGATGAATGAGTGTATATAGATTGAACATCGCTCCTTAAATAAAGTGCGATGTTCATCGGATCAGTCCGCAAGGGCTTACATGGACACTGCCGATTTGCCACGTTAAATTAAATAAAAAGAAGATCAATTGCACACTTACATCCGGCCTGTTATTGAAGTGGCGTGTTTCGACACTTCTGGCCCCAATGGAATACGCCGACAGGTTCCCTATCTGTTACTCGGAGTTTTACATCTCCAACCTTTTCGCCGGGGTTTCCCTGTCGCGGTCTGACCTGTTTTACCATCTATTTCACTTGTCGCAATCTGTCTGAGGGTTAATTATTAAGTACTTGATCATCGTTGTGTTGTTAAATTATCGAGCTATTGCTTGATAGGCTTGACCTGACGTTACTACACGCCATGCAATCCGTGCGGTTTTATTCGCCTGGGCCACACATGCCTTGTTGACATGAGTCCGATTCATTAATGCCGTGAGCCATGGTGATTTGTTTTCCATTCCAGCCCGTTGGCGGCGTTTCACACTGCAGATCACTGAGCGTGCACCATGGACCAATAACATTCGCACATAGCCATCCCCTCGTTTGGATATGCCCAACAATCGCTGCTTACCCCCACTGGATGCCTGTCGAGGCACTAATCCCAAATAGGCCGCTAATTGACGGCCATTGTTAAATGCACGGCCATCACCGATCGTGCCGACCAACGCCGTTGCCGTTAATATACCAATCCCAGGTATGCGGGTTAATAATTGGCTCTTCTCACAGTGTTGGTGCCATCGCGTTATCGACTGTTCAATTTCATCAATCTTTTGTTGATACATGACATAGTGTTCGTATAAGTTTGACAGTAAGGTGCGCATAGCCGGATTCAGCTCATTTGACGCATCCGCCAATATATCCGCCATACGATGACCAATATGGTGGTTGCCCTGGGGGATTACGATGCCAAATTCGCTTAATGTCCCCCGAATATGGTTGCTCAGCGCAATGCGTTGGGACATCAGCAATCGTCGTGAGTGGTGTAAATGCAGTATCGTTTGCTGATCTATAGATTTGACCGGTGCAAAACGCATGCTGGGTCGTTGTACCGCTTCGCAGATCCCTTGGGCATCATTTTGATCATTTTTATTTGATTTGATATACGGGGCCACAAACTGTGGGGCCATGGCCCGTACGGTATGCCCAAGTTTAGCAAATTGACGGGCCCAGTAATGCATGGCACCACCGGCTTCAATCCCAATCAAACACGGTGATAGGTTGGCCAACAATGCAAGCAGCTGTGTACGGTTTACTTTCTTTTGTAAAACGACTTCACCGTGATCGTCTATCCCATGCAGTTGGAAACTATTTTTTGCCAAATCAATGCCTAATACGCTAATCTTGTTCATGGATACTGCCTCTTTTGTTAATTGAAATTTCAATTATGGCACTTTAGATGCCGAATGTTATTGAGGCAGTGTCCATTCCATTTGATGCGGTAACAACCCCGAGTTTACCCGGGGGAATCTATTTTAATTCTGAAAAAATCTGATCAGTTTTAGCGGCACAAATAAAGTCATTGATTGAAACGCCACCAGCAGAGTGGGTAGTAAATTCAACAACACATTTTTTATAGTAGATATGTAGATCAGGATGGTGATCCTGCTGGTCAGCCATCTGACCAACTGCAACCGCAAATTTTGGGCCATCAGCATAAGTGCTGAATTTAAAAGTTCGACTTAGCATATTTCGCTCAGACTCAAATGACCACTGTGAAACTTGTGCTAACAGTTCATTGATCTGATCTTGATGCAGAATCTGCATTTGATGCGAGCAATTTTCATTGATAAGCATGGAATGATTTCCTTTGGTCTGTTAGTCTTTATGCTAGCATAACCTCACCCGATAGCAGGAGTAATAATGCCGCAGGATGCTAACGCATTGGTATGGATGGATTTGGAAATGACGGGTCTTTATCCAGAGAAAGATCGAATAATTGAAATTGCCACAGTTATTACCGATCAACATCTGAATATTATCGCTGAAGGTCCTGTCTTGGCAATTAACCAACAAGAATCGTTACTTGAGCAAATGGACGATTGGAATCAGACAACACATTGTGAAACAGGTTTAATTGAACGCGTGCGAAATTCTTCGATTACAGAACAACAGGCGGAACAATTAACGCTGGCTTTTATTCGTGAACATGTGCCTAAAAATACGTCGCCATTATGTGGCAATTCAATTTGTCAGGATCGACGATTCCTGTATCCTTACATGCCGGAGCTTAACGCTTATCTGCATTATCGTAATCTCGATGTCAGTACTCTAAAAGAACTGGCGATGCGTTGGCGGCCCGAAATTGTTGCCGGCTTTGAAAAGCACAATACCCATAAGGCCCTAGACGATATAAAAGAATCGATCCAAGAATTGAAATACTATCGCCGGACGATGTTTATTTGAATTAGTGTTTAGAATTCATCCGTTATTATTCTAGACGTGTTGCTGAAATCTATATTTCTTGTGCGTACCAGTTTGCCAGCCCAATAAAACTTAAGATTATATTTGTCCTCTACTTTAGGCAGCTTGAGAAAGCTATACTCGCCATTTTCATTAGTAAATGACGGGCGAAGATTATCTACAACACTAGGGTCAGGGTGTGAGAGTACGATTTCCATTCCTGGGACTGGTATTCCATCTTTAGTGACTTTCCCAATCAATGACTCTGCTGAACAAGGTTGAATTATCATAAATACTAACGCTGCAAGAAAACTAGTGAATTTTTTAATGTTACATTTTTTCATTATTAATCCCTCCGTTTGGAGTCATTGTATAGCTATTGAATATTTCCAAATCATTTTTCGTTGTGCCAACCTGTTCTGGATTTTCAACAAGATGCTCAGTATCAGCTTCAATGTGAATAGTATTAGCAGGTTTTTTTATGTTATAACCACTTTGATTGTCAAACTTTAAGCTACCTAAAAAGCCTTTGGTTAATGTTATTTCTGTCGGTACGTAACCTGCTGCATTTAAAGTCGCCATAAAATCCCCCTTATGATCCGAGATAAAGCTTTTAGAGAACTTGCCATCGGTGTCAACGTTGATATGTTCTGGAGATTCACAATGAGGTTCTATAACTAATTTTGATGCAGCGGGCAGTGCTTCCTGTGCGATAAATCGTCCAGAGACAGACCATCTTTGATTGTCTTTTGAGAACCAAATTGCAGTAAAAAGAAACACAAATCCACAGACAAAAAATGCAAGAGCTGGATATCGTGTCGAAATTTTGATTTGATTCATTAATTCGACACTAATTGAATTATCGCAAGATGCTTCCTTTAGCCTAATAATACCTTTGTAGATTAATAGTAGCGAGCCTATAACCATTATTACTCCACATAAGGCGCACATTAGAATTACTAATTCGAAAATGCCTATAACATTCATAACCGATTCCTCCAAATTTCAAAATAACTATTTTTATCCGTTATGCTATTTTTTCTTTTTGAGAATTAGAATATCAAAAATATGGTATAGATTCTGTGTAGTAGATCACATTTTTGGTAATAAGTTGTGATGTATGAATCTTGGGGTTATACGATTTGTTGCTCTAAAGCCCACTCTACATGCTCTCTCACAAGCTCTGATTGATCGTTATAGCGCGATTTTAGAGCCATGATTACAGCATCAGATTTTGGTGCATTACCAAGCGCAACAGCGATGTTCCTTAGCCAGCGTTCATGGCCGATTCGGCGGATAGCTGAACCTTCTGTTTTACTTTGGAAAATTTCTTTATCCCATTGAAAAGATTGAGATAAATTCACTGAGTTGAGGTTGTTTTTAGGGAGAAAATCAATTTCCCTGGTCGGTTTAGCAAACTTGTTCCAGGGGCAAACAAGCTGGCAATCATCACAGCCATAGATACGGTTGCCCATGGCTCTTCGATACTCTATTGGAATTGACCCTTTTAATTCAATGGTGTGATATGAAATGCATTTTCTGGCATCGACAATGAAGGAAGCGACGATTGCCTGAGTAGGACAAACGTCAATGCAACGTGTGCAACTTCCACAGTGTTCCTGACTGATGGGTTCATCAACAGGCAGTGGCAGATCAGTATAGAGTTCACCTAAAAAAAACCACGACCCCTCATGTTGATTGATTAAATTTGCGTGTTTGCCAATCCATCCAAGTCCGGCTTTTTCTGCAAGCGGTTTTTCTAACACAGGAGCACTATCACAAAAAACCCGGTAACCAAAGTCGCCAATATATAACTGAATTTCGTCGGCCAATTTTTGTAATCGTTTCCTGACCAATTTATGGTAATCACGACCAAGGGCATAACGTGAGACATAGCCATGATCTGTTTTTTCAAGCTCAGCCTCGGCCTGATCGTCAGGCCAGTAATTAATTCGTACACAAATAACTCGAATTGTTCTATTGACTAACTTATCAGGTTTCCAACGTTTATCACCATGAACGGTCATATAATTCATTTCACCGTGATAACCTTTTTTTAGCCACTGTTTGAATTTAGTCGAGGCTTCTGTAAGGTCGATATCAGTAATACCGACTTGATCAAAGCCTAATTTTAATCCTGAGGATTTAATCTTGGCTTTTAGTTTCTGGTAATCTATCTGTGTCATGAGATTATCTAATACAAGCGATTTACCTGAAGCATTATATACCGCTGCGCAGAGCCGTGATATTGATCGATGTGTGATTGTGAGCGGTCAAGTTAGTGGTTATGAACTTATGCTGCGGGCAGGACAATTTGCATTTGACTGCCTAAAAGAAAAATATCCTCAAGTCAAAAACCTAATCATATTTTGCGGTGGTGGTAATAATGGCGGAGATGGTTATGTGATTGCTGCTTTGGCAAAGCAGTTGGGAATGACGGTTAAAGTCTATGCGGTAGCTGGACCCAGCACTGACGATGCGAAATCTGCTCTCGACTTCGCCCAACAACAAAACTGTGAAGTTATTCAATATTCTGGAAATTCATGCTCAAGTGATATTTTCAAAACGGCCGATCTGATTGTTGACGCTTTGTTGGGAACCGGCGTAGATCGCCCGGTTACCGGAGGATTGGCTGATTTGATTGATTTGATAAACAGTTCGAATCTGCCGGTTTTAGCCTGTGATGTGCCGACTGGGTTGAACAGCGACACAGGCTGCAAAATGGGCTGTTCAGTAAAAGCAGACCTGACTACAACCTTTATTGCCTTAAAAGCTGGAATGTTTACCGCTGACGGAAAAGAATGTTGTGGCGAAATTAAATTTGCTGATTTGCAAATTGATCCCCGAGCATATCTTGAGCATAAACCCGCAGCAAAACTAATAACAGAATCTAATCTCAAGCAAGCCCTATTACCGCGCTGCGAAAATGCACATAAAGGCACAACAGGTTATGCCGCTGTGATAGGAGGTGCATCGGGTATGTTGGGGGCGGTGTTGATGGCAGGTAAAGCCGCATATCGTATTGGTGCCGGCAGGGTGAAGGTACTAACAGACCCTCTGCATTGTTCTCAGTTAGCTTTGTCGTGTCCTGAATTATTGACTCAGGGTGTCGGAAATAGTGATTTCGATATAGACTTCAGGCAATTTCAAGCCATGGCCATTGGACCAGGGTTAACACAAAGTGATTGGGCAAGAGCGCAATTTAATCAGGCAGTACAAACTGATTTACCGCTAGTAGTAGATGCCGATGCTCTGAACATATTGGCATCGGAACAACTACAGCGTCAAAATTGGATTTTGACACCTCATCCGGGGGAAGCGGCAAGATTATTAAATTGCAAAGTCAGCGATGTTCAAAGTGATCGTTTTGCGGCAGCCAAGCGAATTGTTGATCAATATGGTGGTGTTTGTGTTTTGAAGGGATCTGGTACTTTAGTGGCGACTCAAGGTCGTGTTACTCGAGTTTGCACTAAAGGTAATTCTGGTCAGGCAACAGCCGGGATGGGTGATGTGTTAACCGGCTGTATCCTCGGTTTGGTTGCCCAGGGGTATGAGTTATTTGATGCTAGTTGTTTAGGTTCGTGGATTCATTCAGCAGCAGCCGATATTTGTGCTGATGAAAATGGTAAAATTGGGATGATGGCGACGGATTTGCTTGCCAAGTTGAGAATTGTTCATAACCATCTGGCATGCGAGTAGAACCACAAATTATTAATGATGAAAACGAAATGATTGCTGCCGGGGAATCATTCAGCTATTGTTTAAAACCGGGTGATACAGTTCATATGTCCGGCGATTTGGGGGCAGGAAAAACAACATTTGTGCGAGGTATTTTGCTTGCTCTAGGATATGAAAACGTGGTTGTAAGTCCGACATTTTCATTGGTTGAGAGCTACGAGACTGCTAAATTTGCCGTGCAGCATTTTGACTTATATCGCGTGGAAGATAAAAACGAGCTGGAGTTGATAGGGTTTAGGGATTATTTTACAAACGATAACGTAATAATTATTGAATGGCCCGAAAGAGCTATGGAAATGCTCGCCGCTCCCAATTATGATATCCGCATTCAACAACAAGGTGAAAAACGACAGCTTTTTATTCGATAGAAAAATGGCAAATCGAATCGCGTTATTGATATCTGTTTTTATATTGCTGGCTAGCCAATGCTTCTCAATCGTTTATGCGGCAAATGTGAACGCGATGCGTTCATGGCATTCGCCGGAAGGCTCAAGACTGGTTTTCGATGTCGATAAACCAATTAATTACAATGTATTTATCTTATCTAATCCCGCCAGAGTTGTTGTTGATCTAAAGTATTCTCGGTTTCACGCAAAAGTCCCGTCACCCAAAGCAGAATTCAGTGTTATTCGCCACATTCGCACCGGGCAAAATGATAAAAACACCTTCCGAGTTGTCATTGAGATTAGCGAGAGCGTCAAGGCTAATGCATTCCAATTAGCACCAAATGAAAAATATGGACAACGTTTGGTTGTTGATTTGAATCGGGTTAATCCAAAACCTGACCCACAGTTGGTCAGCAAGGCTATCGAGCCAAAAGTAAATAAAAATCCTTCATCAACATCTAAAAACACAAGTCAGCAAACAGGATCTAGGGAGTTAGTGGTCGCGGTCGATGCGGGGCATGGTGGTGAGGATCCTGGTGCGATTGGCAAGCGTGGTACATTTGAAAAAAACGTGGTGTTATCAATCGCCAAAAAACTAGCCGCTAAAATTGATGCCCACCCACGAATGCGGGCAGTGATGATTCGCAAAGGTGATTATTACGTTGGATTAGGAAAGCGAACACGTTTGGCTCATGATTATGGTGCCGACTTGTTTGTCTCAATTCACGCTGATGCAGTTAAAAGACGAAGTGTTAAAGGCTCGTCAGTTTATGCGCTATCTGACAAACGCGCTTCGAGCGAAATGGCTAAGTTTCTAGCACAAAAAGAAAATGCAGCCGATCAACTTGGTGGTGTCTACCTCGGTAACAAAGATGATGATGTTAAAAGTGTGTTGTATGACTTAATGATGGATAATACAAAAAGTGAGAGCATTATTTTTGCGCGAGATGTTTTACACGAGATGAGCCGCGTTGGGCCAGTATTAAGAAGTGATGTTGAACGGGCCAGTTTTGCTGTGCTTAAATCACCAGATATTCCCTCTATATTAGTCGAGACTGCATTTATTTCTAATCCTGATGAAGAAAAGAAACTTAAAAATAGTAAGTTTCAAAACAAGATTGCCGGTGCCATTTTTAATGGTATCAATCGCTATGCCGAGAAAAATGGCTTCAGAGTCCTGGCCGACAATTAATAGTCAATGGCAGCTAATAATTCAGCGAATCGTGTAAAAGCCCTAGACGATCATCTTATCAATAAAATCGCCGCCGGTGAAGTCATAGAGCGCCCGGCGTCCATTGTTAAAGAACTGGTAGAAAATGCACTCGATGCAGGCGCCAGTAAAATCATTGTAGATATAGAAAAAGGGGGTATAAAACGAATAACTGTAAGCGATAACGGCTCTGGTATTGTCAGCGATGATTTGCCACTGGCCTTATCTCGTCATGCGACTAGCAAGTTACTAAAAGAAAATGATCTTTATGAAATTGCAACCCTGGGTTTTCGCGGCGAAGCACTTCCCAGCATTATTGCAGTTTCCCGGTTTTCTATTATCACCAGAACTGCTGAGGATAATCATGCCTGGCAACTCCAGGTTGAGGGTAATAGTGAAATGCCTTTTGTCCGACCAATTGCCGCACAAACAGGTACAACAATTGAAGTCGAGGATTTGTTTTTTAATACGCCGGCCAGACGCAAGTTTGTTCGTACCGAGATAACTGAATTTAACCATATAGAGCGCGTAGTTCGACAGCTGGCATTATCGGCAATGACAGTTGAATTCGAATTGATTCACAACGGCCGAAAAATCTACCATCTACTATCTTCAGAAGAATCAGCGGCACTAAAACAACGCCTTCAGCGTTTGATGGGTGAAGAGTTTATTAATAATATGATTGAGCTCAGCGCGGGGGCTGGAGAAGTTTCCTTAACAGGTTGGATATCGAGACCAACCTATACCCGTAGCCAGCGTGATCGACAATATTTATTTTTGAATTCACGATTTATAAAGGATAAAACTATATCGCACGCCATAACACGTGCATATAGAGACGTGGTTTACCATGATCGTCATCCCGCATTAATTTTATATCTGAGTATTAGTCCAAAGTTGGTTGATGTGAATGTGCATCCGGCTAAAGCCGAGGTTCGCTTTCGCGATGGACGAGCTGCGCATGATTTTGTTTATCGTAGTATTAAGCAAACCATTGCTGCAGATAGTCCGGATAGACAGATTAGTGAACAAAATAGTGATTTCTCGGTTGAAGAAAACCCTAACAGCGCACGATTCGCACGACCCCCAACTGCTAGTCCATCTGCGCAAATGCAGATGCTGGTGAAAGAGTCGTTACAAACATATAAAACGTTACATGGGACAGAAAAAGATGAAATAGACCTTGGTCATGAGAAACACCTTGTTGATTACGATTCCGCGCCACTGGGATATGCGCTTGGTCAATTGCATGGTATTTATATCATCGCGCAAAATCAGCTAGGCATGGTAATTGTGGATACACATGCGGCACATGAACGAATTACTTATGAAAAACTCAAGTCACAGTATGAATCTGCAAACGTTGTTGTTCAGCAATTAGCAATTCCCATTGAAATTAAAATGACAGTGCAGGAGGTAAATCGAGTCACACAACTTCAGAGTATATTCTCTGATACGGGTTTTGAAATTAACAGCTTGAGTGAAACGGCTATTGTGGTCCGTTCAATTCCAGCGTTGTTAGCCAAGACTGATGCTGAGCAACTGATCAAAGATATCCTTGCTGATCTCGACGAGTTGGGCCGCTGTGATAAAACCGAAATATTAGCGAATGCAATTCTTTCAATCAGTGCATGTCATGGTTCGGTTAGGGCCAATCGCAAATTAAGTCTTGAGGAAATGAATGCATTGCTCAGGCAGATTGAGCAGACTGAACGTAGTGGTCAATGTAACCACGGCAGACCTACTTGGTTCAACTTTGAATTATCCCAAGTCGATAAATGGTTTAAGCGTGGTCAATAAACCTCCACTGGTTTCAAATAAAAGTAAAGTTATATTTATTATGGGGCCGACGGCCTCAGGAAAAACTGATGCGGCTGTAAATCTGGCTCAAAATTACGATATTGAAATAATCAACACTGATGCAGCACAGGTCTACAAATATATGGATATCGGTACGGCGAAGCCCAGTGCCGAAGAATTATCCAAAGCACCACATCGTTTAATTGATTTTGTTGATCCCGCAGCGTCCTATTCGGCCGCTGCGTTTCGGAATGATGCACTAATTGAAATAGAAAATGCATTCACCAAAAACAAAACTCCCGTCCTTGTCGGTGGCAGTATGTTCTACTTTAAGGCACTCGAGCAGGGGTTATCAGCATTTCCTGAGGCCGATGCAGGGGTTCGTAACCGGATTGCACTCAAGGCAGAAGATATTGGTTGGCAGGCTTTGCATGAAAAGCTTACCTTAATTGATGCGCAGAGTGCGGCGACGATTGATAAAAACGATCCACAGCGAATTCAACGAGCGCTTGAAATTTATGAAATAACGGGAAAGTCTCCAACCGAGCTTGCCCAAGTGTCACAGTCGAACCCGATGCCATATGCAGCCACCAAGATAGTTGTCATGCCATATAACCGACAGGCACTTCACCAACGCATTGAATTGCGTTTTTTGCAAATGTTGAAAATGGGCTTAATCGAGGAAGTTGAGACGTTGCGCCAGCGTGGTGATTTATCATTAGATTTACCTTCCATGCGCACTGTGGGCTATCGTCAGGTTTGGCAATATCTGGATGGCAAAATTGATAAGCTAGAAATGATCAATCAAGCGGTAGCAGCAACCCGGCAGTTGGCAAAACGGCAGCTGACATGGCTTAGAAATCAGCCTGGATTGGTCTGGTTTGTCGGTTATAATGATATTACCTATGATGCAATGCAAAAATATTTTGCTTAACAAATTTTAACGCAAAAAATAATTGCACGTTGGGATTGAATCGGTAATACTCTCGCTTGAGCGTAAGCTCCTAGTGTAAGTTGTAACCAAATCAACTATAAAAATAGTTGGACAATCAATAATTAAACTTTGGAGAAAATAAATGGGCCAGCAGAAAGGTACGGCACTACAAGACCCTTTTCTAAATGTACTACGAAAGGAGAAAGTTCCAGTTTCCATCTATTTGGTGAACGGAATTAAACTGCAGGGGCAAGTTGATTCATTCGACCAATTTGTTGTGCTGCTTAAAAATACCGTAAGTCAGATGGTTTATAAACATGCCATTTCTACTATCGTTCCAAGCCGCATGGTGAAAGTTGCACCAGCAGAAGATGATGACGATTAAAACTGAACTGGTAGAGCGATAAATAAAAACCCATCATTAGTAGACAGTCTTACGGCTGTCAATCAAGAGCCAATTGGCATAAGGGATCCTTTAGCGGCGATAATTGTTCATCAGTTTAACGATAATCGCAGTAAAGATTTTTCCAGTGTTGAAGAATTGTTGTTGTTGGTTGATTCCGCCGGTGCGGACGTTAAATTTACATTAACAACAACTCGTCGTGTGCCTGTATCGGCTAGCTATATCGGTAAAGGCCGGGTTGAAGATTTGGTTAATCTGGTTAATGAGCATGATGCCGGTTTAGTTGTTTTTAACCACACATTAACACCAGTACAGGAAAGAAATCTTGAAAAAGCACTGCAGACACGGGTATTAGATCGCACTGGTTTAATACTGGATATTTTTGCTCAACGTGCTGCTAGTCATGAAGGCAAATTACAAGTTGAATTAGCACAACTTAAACATTTATCGACTCGGTTAATCAGAGGTTGGACTCATCTGGAACGACAGAAAGGTGGCATAGGATTGCGTGGCCCGGGTGAAACTCAGCTAGAGACAGATCGTCGTTTAATCGGTAAACGAATTCGCAGTTTACAGGCACGATTGGAGAAAGTTCGTTCGCACCGCAGTTTACAGCGTAAAGCACGGCGTCGGATTCCAATTCCGGTGATTTCACTGGTTGGTTATACCAACGCCGGTAAGTCGACATTGTTTAATAGATTAACTGAATCAAAAGTTTTTGCGGCTGATCAATTATTTGCAACACTGGATCCGGTAATGCGCAAACTTGAGTTACCAAATACCGGTCCAGTAATTGTATCCGATACGGTTGGTTTTATCAGTAATCTGCCGCATTCATTAATTTCAGCGTTTCATTCAACACTGGAAGAAGTTGCCAGTGCAGCACTATTAATTCATGTAGTGGATGTTAACGATACCAGGCAGCAAGAACTGCTTGAGCATGTTGACAAAGTTCTAGAAGAAATCGACGCGCATCAAGTGCCGCAAATTGTTGTTTTTAACAAAATTGATAAAACCCAACTCGAAGCGAAATACATACCTGCAAACTTAAATTCTACGGCCAAGGTTTGGCTGTCGGCCGTCACAGGTCAAGGTGAGGAATTGTTGTTAGAGGCTATTTCAGATTATTTTAAAAACAAGCAAATTCAGCTTACTGTTAAGGTTCCTCCAGCATTATCCAAGTTAAGAGCGATGTTCTACCAAAATAACTGGGTTCAAAGCGAAATAATCGATGACAAAGGCTTCAGTATTTTGGATGTTTCATTGATTAAATCTGAATTTAACAGGTTGAAAAAGCAGCAAGAATTCAAAGATTGTGAAATAATTTGAGATTGAATTGTTGTTATTGAGAGTTCTCAACCGCATATACACTCATGCTACACTACGCACTATTTTGAAGACATAACAAAGCAGGTTTTACTATGCCATGGAATGAACCCGGATCGGGTGATAAAGACCCCTGGGGCCGTAAAGATCAAAAGCAGGGTCAGGGTCCACCAGATCTTGACGAACTGGTCAAGAATATCGGTGACCGCGTCAATACAATACTGGGCGGTAAAAAACGGCCCTCTGGCTCTTCAGGAGGCAGTGGTGGCGGTGGTAGTTCAGCCCCCAGTCTTCCCAGTAAAATGTCATTTGGCTTAATCGCGCTAATTGCCTTTGTAGTTTGGGTGGGTTCTGGTTTTTATACTATTCAACAAGGTCAACAAGGTGTGGTGTTGCGATTAGGAGAATATTCTTCAACCAGGGATGCCGGTTTGCACTGGCGGCCGCGTTTTATTGACGAAGTAGAAGTTGTTGACGTGCAAAATATCAACACCGTTGAGGTCGGTTACCGGGCCAATGGCCGAGGTGCTGGAAAGACCAAGCAAGAGCGTGAGGCATTAATGCTGACCGAAGATGAGAACATTATCGACATCGAATTTGCGGTTCAATATGATATTAAAGATCCGCGTGAACTATTGTTCAACGTCAGCGAGCCAGCCTCGATTGTTGTACGCGGTGCGACTGAAAGTGCAGTGCGGGAAATTGTTGGACGTAACTCTATGGACTTTGCAATTACTGAAGGCCGAGCGGCAATTGCCAGTGAAACTAAACAATTGGTTCAGCAGATATTAGATCGGTACAAAACCGGGATTAATATTAAGGCCGTTGAGGCTCAGAACGCACAACCTCCATCGCAGGTTAAATCCGCGTTTGATGATGCTGTAAAAGCACGTGAGGATCAGGTCAGGGCGCGTAACAGGGCTGAAGCTTATCAAAATGATATCTTACCGCGGGCACGCGGGCAAGCAGCGAGGATAATTCAGGAGGCAGAGGGCTATAAAGCCAGCGTGGTTGCCAGAGCGGAAGGTGATGCACAGCGATTTTCCAGTATTCTAGAGGAATATGCCAAGGCGCCCGATGTAACCCGAGACCGGCTTTACATTGAGGCTATGGAACAAGTGCTAGGAAATGCCAGTAAGTTGATGATCGATAAAGACAGTAGTTCAGGTAGTGTGATGTATTTACCCCTTGATCAGTTGTTGAAAAATAACAATCAATCTGGTGGTACATCAACGTTGCCACGATCAGGCACTTCGACTCAATCTTCGACTAGTCGCTCCAGCAGTTCTTCAGGTTCGCAGTCGACAGGCAACTCCATACGTCAAGGGAGGAATCTTAACTAATGGGTACAAAAGCTAAAGCAATTTTAATTGTACTGGCTCTGATTGTATTAGTCATCGCTGGTTCCATCTTTAGAGTCGATGAGCGTGAAAAAGCGCTGGTATTTCAATTCGGTCGAATCGTGCAGTCAAATGTCGAGCCTGGTCTGAATTTCAAAATCCCTTTTATCAACAATGTTCGTTTTTTTGATGGTCGTGTTCAGACCATGGACCAGGAAGAAGAAAGCTATTTAACCATTGAAAAGAAGAATCTGATAGTTGATGCCTTTGTCAAATGGCGTGTTAGTAATCCGGCAAAGTATTATGTGACTGTCGGCGGATTAATTAGTAATGCCAGTGCCCGTTTGGCACAGCGCGTTAATGATAGTTTGCGGCAAGAATTTGGCCGGCGTACAGTTAAAGACGTTATTTCCGGGGATCGTGTCACTATTATGAACACGGTGCGTGATGCTGTTAACGAGGAAGCGATTGAGATTGGTGTTGAAGTCGTGGATGTACGTTTAAAACGAGTGGATCTTGATCCACAAGTCAGTGATAGTGTTTATTCTCGAATGGAAGCTGAACGTGAACGCGTAGCTAATGATTTTCGTGCAAAAGGTGCAGAGACCGCTGAGAAAATCAGAGCTGATGCCGACAGGCAACGTGAAATTATTCTTGCTGATGCGTATAAACAGGCAGAGCAGATTCGTGGTGAAGGTGATGCGCAAGCGACCGCTATTTATGCGGCGGCGTTTGGTAAGGATCGAGAATTTTATAATTTATTCCGTAGCTTGAATGCGTACAAAAACACATTCAATGACAAGTCAGATTTAATGATTGTCGAACCGGATTCTGAGTTTTTTAAATACTTCAATCAATCCAAAGCTAATCCGTAATTGTTAAGGAGCACTCAGTGCTTGACTGGCAGACTTTACTTAGCGCAATAGCACTGGTGCTGGTGCTAGAAGGGCTATTACCTTTTTTTAATCCTTCCGGTTATAAGTCACTATTGGAGCAATTGCGTCATTTGCCCGAATCGCAGTTACGCAATTTCGGTATTGGTTTGATTACAGTTGGATTGATTCTGCTCTATTTTGTTCGCTGATGTCAGCAGATAAAAACAAATGGCTATTGCCTGATGGCATAGAGGAGTTGCTCCCAGAGCAGGCTAAATTACTAGAGCAAAGCCGACGTTTGGTACTGAATGCATTCTCAGTGAATGGTTACCAACTTGTTCAGCCACCTCTGCTTGAATTTCTTGATTCATTATTGAGCGGCGCGGGAAATGATCTAGATTTATTAACTTTCAAGGTTACTGATCAATACAGCGGTCGAATGATGGGCATCCGTGCCGACATGACACCGCAGCTATCCCGAATTGATGCCCATGTGCTGAATAAAATAGGCCCCAGTCGATTGTGCTATCTTGGTTCCGTGTTGCAAACAGCCGATCGATCCGGTTTTCATAGTCGTGAGCCAATCCAATTCGGAGCTGAACTATTTGGCCACTCAGGACCTCAGGCTGATGTGGAAATAATCAGGCTCTGTGTCGACGTATTAAAAGCGCTTGGCATTGATAGTGTTTGTATTGATCTGGGCCACGTTGGCATATTCCGTGCGCTGGTTCATCAAGCTGGTTTTAATGAACAACAATCGACCGATATCCTGAATATCTGTTTGCGGAAATCATGGCCTGACTTGCAGGCATTTGTAGATGCACATCGAGTGGACGAACAAATTTCTCAGATATTCGCAGGGTTATTAACACTTGAAGGGACAGCCGAGCAGATTTTTCCTAAAGCCATTACCTTGCTTGAGGATTGCGATGAGAATGTGAAAAGCCAGTTAAATGACTTTCAAAGCCTTGTGCAATTATTGTCTGAATACTTGCCAGAAATTGAATGTACAATCGACTTTTTGGAGTTGCGCGGTATCAATTATCATACCGGCGTGGTCTTTAGTGTATATTCTCATCAATATGCTCATGCGATTGCAAAGGGTGGGCGTTATGATGATATAGGCCAGGCATTTGGTCGGGCCCGGCCGGCCACTGGTTTTAGTGCGGATTTGCGCCAATGTTTAAATTTTTCCAAACTCAAGACAGAATCAGCAAATGGAATTTATGCTCCGTTCGACACAGATAAAGAATTAAAAACACTGGTTCAACAACTAAGGGACCAAGGGGAGCAGGTGATCATTGGATTAGAGCAGGAAGAATTGCAAACCTGTGATCGAGAAATCATCAAGCAAGATGGTCGATGGAAAATCATTGATAGAAATAGCTGAGATAGTGTTATGGCAAATAGTGTCGTTGTAGTCGGTACGCAATGGGGCGATGAAGGCAAGGGGAAGATAGTTGACCTGTTAACTGATAAAGCTGATGTAGTCGCACGTTTTCAAGGCGGCCATAATGCCGGCCATACCCTGGTTATCGACGGGAAAAAAACAGTATTACACCTGGTTCCTTCCGGAATCCTGCGAGAAAATGTTGAGTGTTTTATTGGCAATGGTGTTGTACTGG
This sequence comes from Arenicellales bacterium, assembly GCA_965215945.1. GTDB lineage: Bacteria > Pseudomonadota > Gammaproteobacteria > Arenicellales > JAHEKD01 > JAHEKD01. The sequence continues at coordinate 66,377 of CBDCFC010000047.1, forward strand.
CACCGGATGCGTTAATAAAAGAAATGGATCTGCTAGAGTGCTCAGGTATAGATGTTAAATCTCGATTGTATATCAGCGAAGCCTGTCCGCTCATTCTTTCCTATCACTGTGTTTTAGACCAGGCTCGAGAAAACGCCAAAGGGGCGAAAGCAATTGGCACAACAGGACGTGGAATTGGACCAGCCTATGAAGACAAAGTGGCACGGCGTAGTGTCAGGGCAGGTGATTTGTTAAGTACAAAGCGTCTTTATCAAAAGCTCGAATCGACATTAGATTTGCATAACTTTGTATTATCCAAGCGTTTTGGCGAAAAAGAAGTTGATTTGCAAGAAACTTATGATCAGTGTCTGGAATTTGCCGCACAACTGTCGGGACAGATTGCTGATGTGACCGGAAAGTTGCTGGGGCATCAAGCCGCAAACAAAAAGATCATGTTCGAAGGTGCACAGGGTATGATGCTGGATATTGATCACGGCACTTATCCTTTTGTCACCTCATCTAATACTACCGCAGCTTGTGCTGCAACAGGTACCGGTGTTGGTCCCTTAGGGCTGGGTGAGATAGTCGGTATTACTAAGGCTTATACGACGCGCGTTGGTGCCGGTCCATTTCCAACCGAGCTGTTCGATGAGACGGGTAAATTGCTTGGGGAGCGCGGTCAGGAGTTCGGAGCAACGACTGGTCGTCCAAGGCGTTGTGGCTGGCTGGACTTGGTGGCTTTGAAACGTTCTGTGCAAGTCAACGGTGTTACCGCGCTTTGCATCACCAAGCTGGATATTTTGGATGGTTTAGATGAAATCAAAGTTTGCACCAGCTACCTACATCGAGGCGAAGTACGTTTTGCTCTGCCTTATGCTGCCGAGGACTTCGAGGCTTGCGAACCTGTGTATGAATCTTTAGCTGGATGGAGTGAGGCTACAGTTGGTTTAACCGAATATAGCGTTTTGCCTGAACAAACGAAAAGCTATTTAAAATTCATTGAAGAGTATTTACAAGTGCCGATCAAGATTATTTCTACTGGACCTGAGCGAAATCAGACTATCGTGCTCGAGCATCCGTTTGGATGAGTCTCATATTCATATTCACTGTGTGTCATCTGGAGCACCATAGGGCATAAACTTGTCGAGGGATCTGTTGAATTACAAATGAGGATAAAACTTGAAAACCATAAGCTAATAAGTTTCGCCTTCATGTTTTTACGGATTGGAGTGATTCATAAAAACCTAAATTAAAGCTTTTTATAAATCAAAATAAATAGTATTATGATGCATAAAATGGAGTTTTATACATCATAATGTGGAATTGGGAACAAAAAGACTGGCCAAACTTTACCTATGATCAAGCTGCATTAGCTGATCTAGAGCTGGAATTTATCAAACAGACCAGTGAGTGTTATGGTGTTTTCAAACATGTTTCTGATGAAGATAAAGAGCAAATTAAAATTGAGATTATCAGCGAAGAAGCACTGAAAACATCAGAGATAGAAGGGGAGTTTCTCGACCGAGATAGTTTGCAGTCCTCTATCTGCAAGCAATTTGGATTGAGAACAGATCAACGGCGCATTTCTGCTGCCGAGCAGGGTGTTTCAGAAATGATGGTTTCGGTCTATCGGAATTTTGATAACTCCCTAGATCACGAAACTCTATTTTCTTGGCATCGAATGTTGATGAAAGGCCGAGTTGGATTGATAGATATTGGAGTTTATAGAACACATGATGACCCTATGCGGATTGTTTCTGGTGCAATACATGAGCCAAAAGTACACTTTCAAGCGCCACCATCTGATCAAATTCCAGATGAAATGGGTCGATTTATCCAGTGGTTTAACCAAACAGCGCCCACTGCAAAGAACCCATTACCAGCACTAACGAGAGCAGGGATTGCTCATTTGTATTTTGAATGTATCCACCCGTTTGAAGATGGTAATGGTCGTATTGGCCGTGCAATTTCCGAGCAGGCTATTGCGCAGAACTTAGGTTACCCCAGTCTGATTGCATTGGCCTATACTATCGAAAGAAACAAAAAAGCATATTACAACACTTTAGAAGAAAACAGTCGAACAAACAAAATTACAGACTGGCTGGTTTATTTTGGTGAGACAATACTTAACGCTCAAAAAAATACACAAAAACGTATCGAGTTTATTCTTGCCAAAGATAAATTGTTTAGACGTTTGCATGGACAACTAAATGAAAGACAAGAAAAAGTTCTAAACCGAATGTTTCGAGAGGGCATAGATGGCTTTAAAGGGGGTTTAAGTGTGGCTAACTATATCAGCGTTACCAAAACAACCAGGCCGACAGCAACCAGAGACCTTAGAGATTTAGTTAATAAGCAGGTTTTGCTCAAAACAGGGCAGTTAAAATCAACGCGCTATCACCTGAATATTGGCAATGAAATTTAAAAAGAAAATTAGAGCGTTATTGCCAAAATGATTATAGATTCAGGATAGAATTCACTGGTTAGTGTACTGAGTTTCGGATTTGAAATTACCAACGAAGATTTTATTTTCAGTTATCGAAATCGAAATCTGAAAATGTTCGGTTGCGTAACGGTGGTTCCTGAATGAAATTATCTTTTTTTACCTTCTCTCATCTTGGACTACAATTCGCTAGTTCCTAGGAAAATATTTGCTTGCCGTACTGTTTTTATAGTTAGGTAGAATTAAGTAATCTGAAATGGTATTGAGGCTGGATTCGAGTTCCCCAAACTTCGTTGATCGAGGTTGCCTGTTGATTGTAAAGCTAGTTAGAAACTCTGGTGATAATGGATATGCTGGTTAGCAAACCGATGATTCCTAGATATACTTATCGAAGTCGATTTCTGAAAGCAATCGATTTCTCCAAACGAAGTTGGGACTTGGATTCGAGTTCCTAAACTTTAATAAACATTTATGGTTACTGATAGGATATAACTACTTGAAAAGTATGTGGTACCGAGGAAAGGACTTGAACCTTCACGGGGTTGCCCCCACTAGCACCTGAAGCTAGCGCGTCTACCAATTCCGCCACCTCGGCATGTGAGGCGGCTGACTCTACAATGACTTAATAGGGTTGTCAATGAACCTAAAAAAAAGTAAACAACATAAAGTAAAAACCAAGGTCCAAACTATTACCGGAACCGTTATAGGGCATCCAAAGGGATTCGGTTTTCTCGAGCGTGACGACAAAGATGGCGATGATATTTATTTGCCTGCTTATGAGATGGACACTGTATTACATGGTGACAAAGTTAAGGTCGAGGTTAAGTTAAAGCGCAAAGAGAATAAATTAAGCGGCAGAATTATAAAAATTCTTGAAAGAGCGCATAAACGAATTAGTGGGGTGGTTCGCACTTATAACCGGAAATTATATGTGCAGCCGCTGGACAAGCGTATTTCACATGATTTATACGTGAATAAGAAGTCACTCAAAGGAATCAATGTAGGTGATATTGTCGAGGTTCAAATCACTCAATATCCTGATCACAACAAGAAACTATTATTGGGAGATGTGGTGCAGGTATTTGGTGACTTCACTGACGCGCAAATGCCGGTGACTTTGGCGCTGTATAAGCACCAAATACCTTATATTTGGTCACAAGCCGCCCAGGCTGCTGCTGAAGCGAGATGTCCTGAAAAAGTAACGAATCACGATGTACGATCGAGAACTGATTTACGTGATTTGGATTTCGTCACCATTGATGGTGAAACGGCTAAAGATTTTGATGATGCAGTATTAGTCTCCAAGACAACAAAGGGCTATACGTTATATGTGGCGATTGCAGATGTTTCGCATTACATAAAAGCAAATTCTGTGCTCGATAAAATTGCTTATGAACGCGGTACATCGGTTTATTTTCCAAATCGTGTTCGTGCCAATGTTGCCGGAAGCTTATTCCAATGGAATCTGTTCGCTGAAACCGGATGTCGATCGTCTGGTAATGGTTTGTGAAATTTCGTTAGATGACCAAGGCAATCGACGGGATTATAAGTTCTACGAGGCCGTGATTCGATCAAAAGCCCGACTGACCTACACCAAAGTCTGGGATTATTTAAATGGTTCAAAGGTGAATAAAGACGTAGGGCCAATTAAAGAGACCATAGATCATGCTCACGAATTATTTCAAAAGCTACTGGATTTACGTAAACAAAGAGGCGCATTGGAGCTTGAGTTGCCCGAGGCTTTGGTTGTGTTTGATCAAGATAATAAAATCGAGAGCATTGAGCCAATAGTCAGGAATTCCGCTCACAGGCTAATTGAAGAGTTTATGTTATCGGCAAATATATGCGCAGCGGAATTGATTCAGGAAAATTTCGAAACAGGCATGTTCAGGGTTCATGAAAAGCCAGACGATGAAAGAGTGGCAGACTTGAGATATTTTTTGTCAGATTTTGCTCTTGAATTACCCGGTGGTGACCGACCGAGTAGTGAAGATTTTGTTAAGGTTTTGAATGATCCTAAAGTTCGTGATGAGTGGAAGTATGTCATCAGTACAATGATGTTGAGAACTCAAAAGCAAGCCCGTTACAGTGAACAGTCAGGCATTCATTTTGCTTTAAATTACGATACTTATACACACTTTACGTCACCGATTCGCCGCTATCCTGACTTGGTTGTGCATCGTTTACTCAAAAGTATTATTAAAAAGCGAATACCAGGGAAAATCTTGTGGATAACTTGTCCGTCATTGCCGAACATTGCAGCAACACAGAGCGAAGGGCTGAGGAAGCATCACGTGAAGTCGTCAGTTACTATAAATTACAATATTTGCAAGCGCATGTTGGAGATGGCTTTGTTGGTGTTATCACAGGGGTCAGTAGCTTTGGTTTTTTTGTCGAACTGGAAAAAGTTTTTACCAGTGGTTTGGTGCATGTAACCAGTTTGCTTGATGACTATTATTTTTATGATCCCTTAAAGCAGCAGCTTATCGGTGAACGATCTGGGAAAGTGTTTAAAATTGGCCCAAAAGTCGAAGTGCAGATTTCTAACGTCGACTTAGAAGACAAGAAACTGGATCTTATTATTCCTACTCAACACAAACAACAGAATGAGTCTAGAAAGCAAAAGAAACGCAGACGTAGGAAGAATAATGGTTAAACACACTACCGCAACTCATGCTTATGGATTTCATGCGCTGACTGCATTGATCCGCCAGTCACCAGAACGAGTTGATCGCGTATTTATAGATAGGAATAAAAAAGATGTTAGAACACTCAAGTTTATAGATTTACTAAAAGCAAACAAAATCGATTTGGAATTTTGTGGGCGTGGTTTTTTACAAAAACGCCTAGGTGATGTCGTTCACCAAGGTGTAATGGCTATTGTTAATGAATCTGCTGATAGTAAAAAAATCAATCTCGAAACTGCGTTGAGTAACCTGAATGAACACGAGACGCTGTTGATTCTTGATGGTGTCCAGGATCCGATGAACTTAGGTGGTTGTTTGAGAGTGGCCGATGCAGCCGGTGTTAGGCATGTTATTTTACCCAAGGATAAAAGTGCTTCGGTCACTGCTGCCACACGTAAAGTATCTGCAGGAGCGGCTGAATCGCTTTGTATTCATACAGTAACAAATCTTGTTCGAACCATAGAGTTACTCAAGCAGCATAATTTTTGGGTTGTTGGTATGGCGGAAGAAGCTGATTGTTCGCTTTATCAATATCAGTTTAGCGGAAGAACCGCATTAATTTTAGGGAATGAGGGCAAAGGCTTAAGACAGTTGACACGAAAAACATGTGACCAAATCCTTTTTATACCCATGCACGGGCAGGTCGAAAGCCTCAATGTTGCAACTGCCGCAGCAGTAAGCTTATTTGAAATTTCTCGCCAAAGTAGTGCACTAACATAGTGCTTTTTTACACAATTTTAATAAAATAACAATTTAAACTATTGATTAATAATTATATTTAAAATGGCATGATATTTGCTTATTATAGCTAACTAATACAAAGGTTAGCTTTATGAATTTAATCATAGCAATTATTAAGCCCTACAAATTAGATGATGTCAGGGAATCACTAAACTCAGTTGGTGTGACGGGAATGACGGTCACAGAAGTCAAAGGCTTTGGGCGTCAACAAGGGCGTCATGAACTCTACCGCGGTGCTGAATATGCTGTGGATTTTGTACCTAAAATCAAGCTCGAAATAGCCGTTTTACAAAATCGAGTCGAAGAAGTCACCGAAATCATTCGCCGTGAAGCTAATAGCGGCGAAATCGGTGATGGCAAGATATTTGTTCTTCCTTTAACTCAGGTTACCCGTATTCGTACCGGTGAACTTAATGAAAGCGCGATTTAGGAGATAAGTGATGGAAAATAATATTTTTGAATTACAGTATGCAATTGATACGTTTTATTTTTTGATATGCGGTGCTTTGGTAATGTGGATGGCGGCTGGTTTTGCCATGCTTGAGGCCGGCCTGGTTCGCTCTAAGAATACGACGGAGATATTGACCAAAAATGTCGCGCTGTTTGCCGTAGCCTGCACAATGTATTTAGTCTGTGGTTACCAGTTTATGTATGATGGCGGCTTTTTCCTTTCCGGTGTAGATAGTGTTGCATCCATCGATGTCGAGTCTGTTTTAGCTGCGTCGGCTGAAAATGGGTTTGCTGGGGATTCTGTTTACTCGGGTGCATCTGATTTTTTCTTCCAGGTCGTATTTGTAGCCACTTGTATGTCTATTGTTTCTGGAGCGGTGGCAGAACGCATGAAGCTGTGGGCATTTTTAGCCTTTGCTGTGGTCATGACAGGAGTCATTTATCCTCTGGAAGGTTCATGGACATGGGGCGGAAAGAGTGTGTTTGGCTTATTTGAATTAAGCTATAGCGACTACGCGGGCTCAGGTATTGTACATATGGCAGGTGCTGCTGCTGCCTTGGCAGGTGTATTAATTCTCGGGCCACGCAAGGGCAAATACACAAAAGATGGCCGGGTAAATGCGATACCGGGAGCAAATCTACCATTGGCAACCCTCGGAACGTTTATCTTGTGGCTAGGCTGGTTTGGTTTTAATGGTGGCTCGACCTTAAAGCTAGGCGGTATCGAAGCGGCCAATGAAGTGGCCAATGTATTTTTAAATACTAATGCCGCTGCATCAGGGGGGTTGATTGCGGCGCTGCTGGTCGCCAGACTTATGTTCGGCAAGGCAGATTTAACCATGGCCTTGAATGGAGCTTTGGCTGGACTGGTGGCCATAACGGCGGAGCCAGCTGACCCCAGCGCCTTACTGTCAACAATTATCGGAGCGATCGGTGGAGCCATTGTGGTTTTTAGTATTCTGTCTTTAGATAAACTAAAAATAGATGATCCTGTCGGTGCAATATCCGTACACGGTACAGCCGGTCTATGGGGTATTTTCGCTGTATTATTATCCGATGCAGATGCAACGCTGATGGGTCAGTTCATCGGCGCAGCAACGATTTTTATCTGGGTGTTTGGTGCGAGTTTGATTATTTGGGTAGCACTGAAGATGACATTAGGAATAAGAGTATCAGAACAAGAAGAGTATGAAGGTGTCGATATATCTGAATGCGGAATGGAAGCCTATCCTGAATTTAAGGTCACTACGTAATTTTCGTCATGGAATTTAATTAGTTTGCCTGCCCTAGTTATGCCTGATGCTGTTTAAAAATAGTAGGCAGTGTCAGGTATAACAATTTCGAATAGATTTCAAAACTTAAAATTAAATATTGTTAATGTTTTGCAAATTGTGACTTTTCTCACAGAAAAAAATCCGTAAAAGTTGTAAGGTTATTCCAAACAAAAACAATAAATAAATTGGGGGGAATAGGTACAACGACACTAGATGCATTAAAGGTCAAAGTTTAACGACTTTGACCTTTCTTTATTATCGTTCGCGTAAGCGACAGAATGCCACGGGCCGAGGAATCTCTTGTGCTGTTCAAACCTGACAGATCAGTGATGCACTTAATAGCCCGTTTTGACGTACATGTTGAAACAGATCGGGGTCACTGAAAGAACGGAGGAATTTGAGATGCCCGTGGATGAATGAGTGTATATAGGTTGAACATCGCTCCTTAAATAAAGTGCGATGTTCATCGGATCAGTCCGCAAGGGCTTACATGGACACTGCCGATTTGCCAAGTTAAATTAAATAAAAAGAAGATCAATTGCACACTTACATCCGGCCTGTTATTGAAGTGGCGTGTTTCGACACTTCTGGCCCCAATGGAATACGCCGACAGGTTCCCTATCTGTTACTCGGAGTTTTACATCTCCAACCCTTTCGCCGGGGTTTCCCTGTCGCGGTCTGACCTGTTTTACCATCTATTTCACTTGTCGCAATCTGTCTGAGGGTTAATTATTAAGTACTTGATCATCGTTGTGTTGTTAAATTATCGAGCTATTGCTTGATAGGCTTGACCTGACGTTACTACACGCCATGCAATCCGTGCGGTTTTATTCGCCTGGGCCACACATGCCTTGTTGACATGAGTCCGATTCATTAATGCCGTGAGCCATGGTGATTTGTTTTCCATTCCAGCCCGTTGGCGGCGTTTCACACTGCAGATCACTGAGCGTGCACCATGGACCAATAACATTCGCACATAGCCATCCCCTCGTTTGGATATGCCCAACAATCGCTGCTTACCCCCACTGGATGCCTGTCGAGGCACTAATCCCAAATAGGCCGCTAATTGACGGCCATTGTTAAATGCACGGCCATCACCGATCGTGCCGACCAACGCCGTTGCCGTTAATATACCAATCCCAGGTATGCGGGTTAATAATTGGCTCTTCTCACAGTGTTGGTGCCATCGCGTTATCGACTGTTCAATTTCATCAATCTTTTGTTGATACATGACATAGTGTTCGTATAAGTTTGACAGTAAGGTGCGCATAGCCGGATTCAGCTCATTTGACGCATCCGCCAATATATCCGCCATACGATGACCAATATGGTGGTTGCCCTGGGGGATTACGATGCCAAATTCGCTTAATGTCCCCCGAATATGGTTGCTCAGCGCAATGCGTTGGGACATCAGCAATCGTCGTGAGTGGTGTAAATGCAGTATCGTTTGCTGATCTATAGATTTGACCGGTGCAAAACGCATGCTGGGTCGTTGTACCGCTTCGCAGATCCCTTGGGCATCATTTTGATCATTTTTATTTGATTTGATATACGGGGCCACAAACTGTGGGGCCATGGCCCGTACGGTATGCCCAAGTTTAGCAAATTGACGGGCCCAGTAATGCATGGCACCACCGGCTTCAATCCCAATCAAACACGGTGATAGGTTGGCCAACAATGCAAGCAGCTGTGTACGGTTTACTTTCTTTTGTAAAACGACTTCACCGTGATCGTCTATCCCATGCAGTTGGAAACTATTTTTTGCCAAATCAATGCCTAATACGCTAATCTTGTTCATGGATACTGCCTCTTTTGTTAATTGAAATTTCAATTATGGCACTTTAGATGCCGAATGTTATTGAGGCAGTGTCCATTCCATTTGTTACGGTAACAACCCCGGCTTTAGCCGGATTTTAGTAAACCTATTGAGGTTCCGGCACAAGCCCGGGGGAATCTATTCTTGCGAAAGAGCCAATCATCACACGTGGCTAATAATATCGAACCTTGGCAGCCTAGACTTGTGATGATTTTACGGCGGAACAGCTTGAGATAAATGCCAGTGATCAGATCGTTGTGTTGAATCGGATCACTTATTCGACTGGAAAATAAAATTATACAAATTAAAACACAAGAAAAGGCGGGGCGGATATATTCAGTTACAAACGTTCAGCCGGTTAGATTTTTTGCATGATGGGCTATATGATCTCCCATAAAAGTAGCGATAAAATAATAGCTATGATCGTAGCCGTCATGAATTCTCAGGTTTAATTCTTGATCATTCTCATCACAAGCTTGTTGCAATAGCTCGGGTTTTAACTGCTCATTAAGAAAATCATCTGCGGCACCTTGATCGACCAGAACTGTACCGTCAATTTTTTTGCCTGCTTTTATTAATTCGACGGCATCATACTCTTGCCAGCTTTGTGAATTCGAACCCAGATAGCCGCCCAAAGCCTTGTGACCCCAGGGACATTGAGATGGCGCGCAAATCGGTGCAAACGCGGATACGGATTTATAAATATCGGGATTCTTAAGTGCGATTGTTAATGCACCGTGTCCGCCCATGGAATGACCAGTAATGCCCTGGCGATTCACATCAAGATTAAACTCGTTAAAAATAAGTTCAGGTAACTCTTGAGTGATGTAGCTATACATTCGGTAGTTTCCAGACCAGGGTGATTCCGTGGCATCGACGTAAAAGCCAGCACCACTGCCGAAATCGTAACTTTCGTCTTCGCCTTCAATTTTTGCACCACGTGGGCTGGTATCCGGGGCAATCACGCATAGACCATGTTCGGCAGCGTAACGCTGTGCGCCTGCTTTAACGGTGAAATTTTCTTCAGTGCAGGTCAGACCGGACAAATACCACAACACCGCCGCTTTTTTTTCATGTGGTTGCTCCGGCGCGAAAATCGAAAAGCGCATGGGTGTTTTGGTTTGTGTTGATTCATGCGAATAAACAGCTTGGGTACCACCAAAGCAGCGGTTTTGACTGACTAATTCCATTATCTAACCTTTACTAGAATTCAACGACAGCACGGATCGATTCGCCTGCATGCATTAAATCAAAGCCTTTATTAATATCTTCCAAAGCCAGCTTATGGGTAATCAGATCGTCAATATTAATTTTGCCGTCCATGTACCAGTCGACTATCTTGGGGACATCAGTGCGACCCTTGGCGCCACCGAATGCAGTGCCGCGCCAAACCCGTCCAGTGACCAGCTGAAAAGGTCGGGTGCTGATTTCCTGACCGGCGCCTGCTACACCGATAATCACTGACTCACCCCAGCCTTTATGACAGCACTCCAGCGCCTGGCGCATCACATCAACATTGCCAATACACTCAAAGCTGAAATCGGCACCACCTTTGGTTAAATCAACAATATAAGGAACCAGATCACCCTCGACTTCATCTGGATTGATGAAATGAGTCATTCCGAAATGTTCACCTATAGCTTTGCGCTCCGGATTGAGATCAACACCGACAATCATATTGGCACCTACCATCCGTGCTCCCTGAATTACATTAAGTCCAATACCGCCCAGACCGAATACCACCACATTATCACCCGGTTTTACCTTAGCCGTGTTGATTACAGCACCGATACCAGTGGTTACACCACAACCGATATAGCAAATCTTATCGAACGGTGCATCTTCACGAACTTTAGCCAGGGCAATCTCAGGCACAACCGTATGATTGGAAAAAGTGGAGGTACCCATGTAATGAAAAATTTTGTCCTCGCCAATGGAGAACCGACTGCTGCCATCAGGCATCAGGCCTTGCCCCTGCGTCTCCCGGATTTTTTGGCAAAGATTGGTTTTGCCGCTGGTGCAATATTCACATTCTCGGCATTCCGGAGTATATAAAGGAATGACATGGTCGCCTTTTGCCAGAGTGGTCACTCCGGGTCCAACGTCGACCACAACTCCTGCGCCCTCATGGCCTAAAATGGCGGGGAATAAACCTTCGGGGTCTGCACCCGAACGGGTGAATTCGTCGGTGTGACAAATGCCTGTCGCCCTGATCTCGACCAGCACTTCGCCCTCTTTGGGGCCGTCCAGATTTACGGTTTCGATGACTAAAGGTTCATCTGCTTTATAGGCAACTGCTGCGCGAGTTTCCATGAATGCCTCCTATGTATCGTTTGAATTTGTGTTCTGACTTTATACCGGATTCTTTTTATTTACACAAATGTCCTGATCGATAAACTTTAAAAGGTCTTTTATGTATGGTAGGATTTTCTTGAAAATTAACCCCAGTGCCAAAGGAGACTAATAATGATGAGACTATTGCGTGTCCTCGCGTGCACTATTTTTGTAATGTCAAGTTCAGCCTTTAACTTAGTTTTTGCATAAGCTGGTTTGTTAACTGGTGGGGCAACAGAGCTTGAACCTATCACTTTAGGATCGGGTCAGCCTTTAGCAGAGAAGCCATACGAATTAGAGTCAGGGAAGTATTACAAGCTTGATATTAATTCTGACGGCACGGCGGAACTAGCACTTGAAGGTCCAAGTTTTTTTCGTAACGTTTGGATTAATGAGATAGTTATCAATGATATTGAAATTCGACCCCTGGGCGTTGAAAGCCTTGAGTTTGATGATGAAGGAACCGCTACCATTTCTTAAGCGCATCCATGATCATGATGGTGATGAAAATAATAGTGGTGGTATAGAAGCTTGGGTTCAACTTGCACTGGCATGCGGAATTGACAGAGATGATTTAGTTTCATTAAAGCATGTGTTACCCGGGGTCAGATTTGCTGTCGATGCCTATGTTAATTTTGCCCGTAATCATACATGGCAACAAGCCGCTTGCTCTTCGTTAACAGAATTGTTCGCGCCAGAAATTCATGAATCAAGATTAAAGTCTTGGCCGGAACATTATGGATGGATTGATCAAAAAGGCTTAGGGTATTTTCAAAACCGTCTGTCACAAGCCAGACTTGATGTTAAACATGGTTTGGACATTACTCTCAATCATTTTCGCAGTTATGAGCAACAACAAAGTGCTTTTGAAATTCTACGTTTCAAATTGCAGGTGCTTTGGTCCATGTTAGATGCTATGGAACTAGCCTATGTTCAAAACAAGCCACCGTTTTTCAATTGCAATGATGGATGAGTCTGATAAAAACAAGCCGATAGTTTTGGCTAAAGGGTACCGTTTCCAATGGGAACCTGCACAGGATTCACATGTTTTGCTTTACCCTGAAGGCATGGTAAAGCTTAACCAGACAGCCTCGTTGATTCTCTCCCAAGTGGATGGAATACGTTCGACCCAGCAAATCGTTGAATTGCTCAGCAAACAATATCCTGATGCTGATGTGGATACAGATACTGAGGCATTTATTATGACTGCGCTTGAAAATCGCTGGATTTTGCTAAGCACTGAGTAGAGAACCTGCTATTAAGTCGCTAATGGACTACCAAGTCGTAAGTTCAGTTAAGAATCTTTCAGGATACGACTGTTTATTATTTCCAGTTATCAATCAAAAACTAGATCGAGGCGTCAAAAAAATCGATAACGATTTAGTTTATAAGCTTAGGGTTACTATCCAAAAGTCATCTCGGACTCACCATCAGGGAAATGCTGAATTAATCACAAAACAATCTTTGGATAATAATGCAATGGTTTTACTTTTATATTTCGATAATACGAAAGGTCGTAAAATCAATGATATAAAGAAAACCCTATTTAAAGCCATAACGATTTTAAATACCACCCATGCCAAATCAATTCTCGTCAGCCTGGATAATCTTCGATCAAGCTTTATTCATAGGGGTGATTTTTACCTGCAACTCACCACGTTTTTTGAACAATCCGCATATCGATATGAAGAGACTAACCCCCCCAAAAAGCCTGAATCAAGTGTTCAAAACATCACTTTTTTTGAGCCTCAGCAACGATATGTCACTTACGCAGACAGTATTATTCAAAAAGCAAAAGCGATTGCCGAAGGTATCAACTACTCCAGGCGATTATCTGATCTTCCCGCAAATATTTGCACACCGTCTTACTTAGCCAAAAAGGCAGTTTCGTTATCCAAAAAGATTAACTTAAAAGTAACAGTGATTAATGAAAGACAAATGAAAACCCTAGGCATGAATCTCATTCTTGCCGTCTCTAAGGGCAGTCAGCAACCAGCTAAACTGATTACGCTGGAATATCAAGGCGCTGATTTATCGGAGTCGCCGATAGTGCTGATCGGTAAAGGCCTGACATTTGATAGTGGTGGTTATTCTATTAAATCTGCACCGGCAATGGATGAAATGAAGTATGACATGTGCGGTGCTGCAGCGGTGATGGGAACCATTTTAGCTGTTGCTAAAATGAGTTTACCGATTAATCTTACTGTTGTTATTCCAACAAGTGAGAATGTGATCAATGGCAAGGCGTTTAAACCAGGAGATGTGTTAACAAGTATGTCCGGTCAAACTGTCGAAATATTAAGCACTGATGCAGAAGGACGGTTACTGATAGCCGACGCTTTGACTTATGTTGAACGTTATTGTCCATCTCTTATTGTTGATGTAGCAACCTTAACCGGCGCTTGTATTACGGCGTTGGGTAGTGAAATTTCGGGGTTGATGAGCAATAACCAAATGTTAGCCAGGCGTTTAGCTGCAGCCGGGGAAAAAAGCCACGATCATGTTTGGCAATTACCTTTATGGAAAGACTATGAACAGGTGCTTCGAAGTAATTTTGCAGACATGGCAAGTTCCGCCGGCCGTGATGACACATCAGGTGCAGGTGCGATAGTTGCCGCATCATTTTTATCCAAATTCGCCAGCTCTCAGCGGTGGGCGCATCTTGATATAGCCGGCCCCGCCTGGCTAAGGGGCAAAGACAAAGGAGCAACGGGCAGGCCCGTTTCTCTGTTATGTCAGTTTATTATAGATTATTGCGATAAACCGTTTTCGAAATAATAAGGTGATCGTTTATTAACACGATGCGACATCGGAATACCACTGAGCTATCTGCTTGACTCATTGTCAGTTAAGCAAACTTCACCAGTAAAGCTATTCTGAAACCTTCAGATATTGTTTAATATGTTCTAACGTTTTTAAATTGAGGCTGCTGTTCGACTAAGTAAATTCGGTAACTTCTATGGTTTCGAGTTTACCCAGTTTTTCTAATGAGATTTGTGGGTACAGAGCTTAAGCAATTAATTTGAGACGTTCATGGTTAATTATTTTTTCATGGCAGGGAATAGGAAGTTAATATCTTCTCAATTTATGATTACTCAGATTTAGTCTTTCCATAATGGATTTGAAATTAGGACTCCTAATATCTATGAAAATAAACTTATCGTCCCAGCCAAATGCGATATCGTGATATGATGGTTCTTTCCCTTTGTGTAAAACAATAACCATGGGCATGTCATTTAGTCGGTAGTTTGCTAAAAATTTTGGCAGCATTCGTTGTTGATAACCGATGATAATAATATCCGCTTTAAGAGTTTCCTGAATCAGTAGTTTTAGATTTCGATCTGACTCACCAACAAAGGTTTTACAGCAGCTTAGTTTTTTAAACGGATCAAATTGTGATTGATTATAATTTTTTATTATGTTACTTAACAATATTTCTTTGTCAGCACTTAATGCAAGGTTGCTAATATTTTCTATCAATATATCAAATGCCCGCTCGAATCCATCGGAAAACAGTCGAAAGCTAATAGATGAATGATCAAAATAGGATAGAAATTTTACGATAAATTGATAATATTCATCAATGGTAAAAAAAGGATCGATATCTATATTTGCGGATTCAATTTCCTTTAGGTCATGGTGTTCACGTAACCAACCTGCTCTTCTTTTGTCAACAGGAACAAAGGTATGCCACGGGGTGTTTACAACTGCTGTGTCACCTTGCCTGATATGTACCATCATGCGTAGGCGTTTGGAATTTCTATTTGTGGGTATAAGTGAGTAGTTCTTCGTTTTAATAAAGCCTGTTTTAAGATTCAGTCCATCAGGTAATTCTGGTATCTGAGTGTGAATATGAGTAAAAAATTTTCTACCTGCATCAAGGCTAAAACGAATCAATATTTGACTTGACCTAATATCAAATTCAGCTAAATGGCAATTAATATAATTTTTTATTTCGTGAATAGAGAAATTCTTTTTTTGCAAAAAATCCTGTCTTCCAATTGGTAAATCGATAATTTGAAGGTTTTCATTATTTGATCTGCTAACACTGATTTCAGTAAAGATTAAATTAAATCCCAGAAATTCGTAGACGTCCATGGGGGGTTTATTGATACTGACTATTTTTTCATACCATGCTTTGTGTTTGTGGTTGCTCATGCTTCTTGAAGAACAAAAAGTTGTATGTAGGTATTGAAATTGCAATGCACGTCCAAGTTTATAAAAAGCATTAAACTGCATCATCTGATCAGTAAAACCCGAATTTGTTGGAATTATAGTGAAGTAAATCATTATTGATCTATATTTATAATCACTAGCCTGAGAGTTGATCTAATCCATATTTTAATTGCTTAAGTTTATTTCCAACACCCATAGTCCAGTTTGCATGATGAAGAATAATATTTTTTGGAAAATTAATCGTGTCACCTGGGTTCCACATTTTGCTTTGGTAGATTCCAGGAGAAAATATCTCATCGGGAAAATAATTCCACTTTAGCTGAGCTGGATTAAAATATCTTTCGCGTGCTTGAAAATCACATCGTTTCGAAAAATTATTAAGGTTATATTTATTTAATAAATAATTATTTACGAGGGCCTGATCTGAATGTTTATCTTGAGATTCAAGTTCTTGTTTTACATGATTCCATAGAGCTCTGTTTTTAGCATTTCCTTTCGCAGCAAAAAAACCAGTACATACCCGATTATCTATAGAATTTCTTTGAAAAATTACATCATAATCTTTGATTTGACTTAAAATTAATTCTTTTGTAGGTTGATAGAAGTAAATATCAACATCTGAATAAACAAAAACTGCATCAAGATTTTCCTCTATAGCCTGAAGAATTAAGTTTGCTTTTTGCACCATATTTCTTATCCACCCTGCAGACTTAAATCTTGCTGTTGGACAAATCTGACAATGTGCCTCCAGGTTTATTTCATAGTCATCTTTTAAACTAGACAAGAACCAATCATGAACTAATTCTCTATGAGAAGGAGTATAAAAACTATAAAGATTCATTTCTGCATTATTGATTGCTTTGTGCCATCTGCCCGACTATGATTCCATCGATAATAAGTTGAATTGTATGATAAGCGATAATAGGCAGACTGATCAGGGCAAGATTAGAATTATCACTGAACAAAACGGTCACAATCGGCAGGCCTAGGGCAAGTGTTTTTTGAGTAGCAGTGATGATGAGACACTTTCGGTCGGCTAGGCTGAAACTGGCTGCCATCAACTTGGATGAGTGCCAGGTAAATATAGTCAACAATATTTTCAATGCCAAGCTTAATACTGCAATGTATACAAGTTCAATTATTTCAAGATCTATGCCCTGTCCAAACGCATTAATAAATGCAATTAACATGATTGCTAAAATCATCCAGTTCGTCCCTGATTTGGCCAACACTGAGTTAACAGTTATGGAGAAATAGTTACGACCTATTTGTCCGGCTAAAAACGGTAAAATGACTAACAGCATTAATTTTTTGATCGCCGCGATTGGATCAAGGGCAATGCTTTGCCCTATAAAAAAATAAATTAACAAAGGGGTGACAAAGATTCCAAGTATGTTACCCAAAGTGGCATTAAACAATGCCGCTTCCTCGTTACCGCCGGCATTGCGGGTGAAAACAACGCAGCTGGTTATAGTCGTAGGAATACAGGCTAAAACAATAAAACCAACATAGATAAGATTTGTTAAGTCGGCAGATTCGCTTAACCATGCGGTCATTATTACGACAGCAGGAAACAGCACAAACGAAATCAATTGTATCCACAGGTGTAGTTTCCAGTTTTTTATTGATTGCAATAATTTGCCTGAGTCTATGGTCAAGCCGCTTAATAAAAATATGCAAATGATTAATGTAAATTTGATGAAGTTTGAGTGATCTTTGGACAGGGCAAAACTTGTTTGCGAAATCAAATAAGCAACGAAAATAACTATAAAAATTGCAATGCTAAACCATTGTTTTTTTAGTGTGTTCACTCTATTTCAGATTGGCAGAAAGTTTTGCAAAAGTTAGAGTTTAGTGAATTTGTCGCCGACTTTGATCCTGCCGTCTTTAATCACCTTGGCGTAAATACCTCTTAAACGATTTTCCCGACCACGTTTATCGTTAACAAATTTAGATGCATCGCGGCCAAAGCGATCGGCAAATTTCATACAGGCATTGTGTGCCTCGGCGGTGATTTCCAGCGTACTCCCCCCAAGTGCAAGTTGGTCTCCCGGGTTTAAGTTTTCTACACTCAAATCCATGTCAATGAATAAATTATCACCCGCCAACGCCCATCGGTCCGGATCAGTCTCAATCGATTCAATGCATCTGGCATTCATGATGCATACTTGCACGTCGGGGTGGGGAGAGCCATCTTCCAACGTCAACCAGCATTCATCAGCCCATTTGTCACCTGCTACGCCTTTGGCAGCGCTTAGTTCTATTGAATCATGGGTTACTCGTTCATCAGATACAGGTCGAGTAACAATCAGTCTCAATTCACCTTCATCCTTGGGGGCGGCGAGAATATAAGGCAATTTATGCTCTAATTGTTCATACGAAAAATGGTTTGGCATAGTTCAAAATGTGAAGAGTTACAGTGAAGTTATTCTAACGGTTGATTAGATCTGAAAAAAGCCGAGAGCTGGATGTAATCAATTTTACCTCCTTAGCTAATTTCTTTTATGTAGAAGACGGGGGTATTCCAAATTGCCGTTTATATTCTCGACTAAATTGAGCGGGGCTGTTGTAGCCGACCAAATATCCAGCTTCACTAACTTTTTTGCCTTCCATGATGTAGGTTTTAGCTTTATTCAATCGAATAAGCTTAATATATTGCATTGGTGACAGGTGCATGACTTGTTTAAACTTTTTGTGGAAACCTGAGGTGCTCATACCGGCTAGCTTGGCAAGCTGATCCACTGATACATTTTTATCCAGGTTTTTATGTAGATACTCAACTGTTTTGGAGATTTGTTGAATTTGCCCTTGTTGTCGAAGCAGTACTTTAAGCGCACCACCTTGCCCATCATTTAAAATTCGAAAATAGATTTCATCAATAATGGAATCACCCAAAACGGCGGCTTCTGCGTCATTCTCAAGTGTTTTAAGTAAACGAATAACTGCGTCTAGCAGTTTATTATTAATATTTGCTGTGAAAATACCAGAAGTATCAAAAGTTTCCGCCGCTTTGACTGTTTGGTCGATGGTCTCCATTTTCAGTAGAAGTTTTGTCAGTCGATATCGATCAAACCGAATACATACACCAAGCATTGGGTGATCTTCAGAGATATCAAACAATTCACATTCAATGGCCATGGGTATAAACAGGGAGAGAAACTTCCCGGCATTGTATTCATAACGTTTACCTTCCAGATAAATACTTTTTCTTCCCTGTGCTGCAATAAAAATAGCTGGTTCGTAAATCAAGGGAACGCGACCTTGTGACTGGGATTCTCTAAACAAAATCAATTGATCAAGTGGGCTTTGGAAAACGCCATTTTCGGGCGCATGCTTTTTAATTAATAACCCTAATTCCTCAAGTTTCGATTTTCGGTTTGCCATTTTCTTAATATACTGGAGTAGTTTTAACTGAGAATATCAAAAATTATTTCCCATGAATTCAATATGTCTTTTAATTTAGAGTTTTATGCACAATTTTGAGTTATTTGTGTATTCAGGAGTCTAAACTAAATGTCTACTATGATATTTGTTATTGCTAACAATTCGAGTATTAATCATCGAGGAGCGAATAATGAGTATAAAATTTAAATTGAATGGTGTTGATCAATCTGTTGACGCTTCAGAAGATACGCCGCTGCTGTGGGTGATTCGCGATCACCTGAAATTGACTGGAACCAAATTCGGTTGTGGTATGGCTTTATGTGGTGCTTGCACAGTGCATTTGGACGGTCAAGCTATACGATCTTGTGTGACCTCCGTTGTTGCTGCTAAAGATAAATCTGTAACGACCATTGAAGGTTTGGATTCAAAGCAAGGCCAGGCCGTCAAACAAGCCTGGGAGGACCTGGCGGTAGTTCAATGTGGATATTGTCAGTCGGGACAAATTATGTCAGCCGCAGCATTGCTTACAAATAACTCCAGTCCAACAGATGACGATATTAACGCTGCCATGTCGGGCAACATCTGCCGTTGTTCGACTTATGTACGGGTTCGCAAAGCAGTCAAACAAGCTGCAGAAAATTTAGCTTGAGGAGAAAATCATGATTAAAGCAATGAAATACGACCCCAAGAGACGTTATTTTCTTAAATCGACAGCCGCTGTAGGTGCTGGTTTGGCAGTGGGTATTTACTATCCTGATGTGCTGGCTGGTGAAACTAATTCTCAAGTGTTTGAACCCAATGCCTTTGTCCGGGTTTCACCAGATAATTTGATTACTGTGGTGATTAAACATCTGGAAATGGGCCAGGGAGCCTATACAGGATTAGCAACACTGGTTGCTGACGAAATGGATGCCGACTGGGATCAGATTGTTTGCCAAGGAGCACCGGCCGATGCCAGCCGCTATAACAATTTATTATTTGGGCCTTTTCAGGGAGTAGGCGGTAGTACAGGTTTGGCTAATTCATTTGAACAAATGCGAAATGCCGGCGCCGCCGCTAAATCTATGTTGAAAAGCGCCGCTGCTGAAGCTTGGCAAGTCCCTGTCGAGGAAATCAGTGTTGAAGCAGGCTTACTAAATCACAGTGGTTCGGGCAAAACAGCCAGTTTTGGTGAAATGGCGGGCGCCGCAGCGAAACAGCCAGTACCAGAAAATGTGAATCTAAAGTCTGCGGAAGAATTTGTTTTTATAGGTAAAACTATACCTCGTAAAGATGTCGGCAAAACAGATGGCACGGCGGTATTTACCCAGGACATAAACTTGCCGGATATGTTGACTGCATTAGTGGCACATGCTCCGCGCTTTGGTGCCAAAGTTAAAAGCTTTTCTGAAGAATCGGCCAAAGCTGTCGCGGGTGTGGAATATGTTCTACAAACTCCTACAGGTGTTGCTGTTTTGGCCAAAGATTACTGGACAGCCCAAAAGGGTCGTGATGCATTACAAGTTGAATGGGATGAAAGTGCTGCCGAAACGGCTAGCTCGACAGATTTAATGCAGCAGTATCGTGAATTAGCCGAACAGCCTGGTACATCTGCTCGTAGTGATGGTGATGTTGAAACTTCGATGGCACAGGCCGCAAAGGTGCTGGAAGCAAATTATGAATTTCCTTATCTTGCTCATGCCACGATGGAACCGATGAATTGTGTGGTTCAGATTAATAACGATGGCGTTGAAATATGGAATGGTGCTCAATTACAAACGGGCGATCAGTATGCAGTATCAGCCGTTGTTGGTATCAAGCCCGAGCAGGTTAAAATAAATACATTGTATGCCGGTAGCAGTTTTGGTCGTCGTGCCAATCCTCATTCTGATTATGTTGTTGAAGCGGTACAAATTGCAAAAGCCTTAGGCACGGGGCAGCCGATTAAACTGGTTTGGTCGCGCGAAGATGACATGAAAGCCGGTTATTTCAGGCCCATGTATTTTCATGCCATTAAAGCCGGTTTGAATGACAAGGGCAAAGTCATTGCCTGGCAGCATCGAGTGGTAGGCCAGTCTATTTTGAAAGGTACTGGTTTTGAAGAAATGATGGTGAAAAACGGCATCGACGCAACATCTGTTGAAGGTGCAGCGAATTTGCCTTATGCAATCCAAAATCTGGCTGTTGACTTGCATACAACTGAAAATCAGGTGCCAGTGTTATGGTGGCGAGCGGTAGGTTCAACTCATACAGGTTTTTCTACGGAAACTTTTATTGATGAGTTGGCTGTTGCTGCTGATAGAGACCCAGTTGAATTTAGAATGGAGCTACTGGAAGGACACCCCCGGCATCAAGGTGTGCTAAAACTTGCTGCTGAAAAAGCAAGTTGGGGGAGTGACTTACCTGAAGGTAAGGGCAGGGGTGTGGCGGTTCACGAATCGTTTGGAAGCTATGTAGCTCAAGTTGCAGAAGTGACCGTAACAGAGGGCGGTAACTATACAGTTGATAAAGTTGTTTGCGCGGTTGATTGTGGTGTGCCGGTTAATCCCGATATCATTAAAGCGCAAATGGAAGGCGGCATCGGATTTGGTTTATCGCCGACGATGGTAAGTGAAATCACTCTGGAAAATGGCGCGGTGCAACAATCAAACTTCCATGATTATCAGGTCTTAAGACTAAACCAAATGCCTGAAATCGAGGTTCATATTGTGCCTTCGACAGAGGTCCCGACAGGTGTCGGTGAGCCGGGAGTGCCTGTGATAGCCCCTGCTGTAGCCAATGCAATATTTAATGCAACGGGTGAGCGACTGTATAAATTGCCTTTGCAGCTTGGTGCATAGCTATTGCGGTTTTACAGTCACACGGCCCTTGCTGGTGATATTAATTTTGTAGCGCTTGCCGTCGGGACAGGTGGCGGTAATGGTTTTATTGCCGTCTGAATCGGCGGTTTCTTTTACATTGCTGGCCTTATTGCCGCAGGCATAACCATTCAAGTTGATGGTCGCTGCGACATCCTGCGCTGGTGTAACGGCCGTTACGTTAAAGCTAATAATCACCCCAGGCAACATTGCCCATAATCGTTTCATGCTTTGTTCTCCATGATTGATTTCCATAATACTTCGCGTGCCAGATAGATATCTTCTGCCAGCGTATAATCTTCGCCCTTGTTTAGCAAGGCGACTGTTTTTAAAATTAAGCCTTCAAAATTTTCTCGTAGCTCAGATTTTTCTTCTGTTGTATCCTCGCTGCTATTTTTGATTTCATCCGCTTTCTCGAGTAAATCATCAACTTGATTTTTCAGTGAAAGCTTGGTTATGGCACCAATCGCTTTAGTTTCTTTCATTCTATCGACCAATATATCAACATTAAATGTTGGATCTTGTTTTGCTTCAGAAGTTTGGTCTTCGCTCACCGTCGTTTCTTGCTGTTCCGACTCGGTAGTAGTTTCATGTTGACTGTCAGGTTCAGGCTCGTTTCCTTGCGCCTGTAATGTAATAGAATAAACACTTAGCAATAAGCAGCAAAAAAATATCAGCGCTAATCTATTTTCATCACTTTTTATCATCTTTTTTCAATCCGATAACCACTGCTTGATTATAGGCTGTGATACTGAACAGTCGGTAAACCGGAAATGAATTATTGATGAATTAAATAATAGTCTGAGTTGCGTTATGTATAGCCTGCTTCAAAAAATCCTCGCAGGCTTGCAGCTGGGAAAGGGCAATAAATTCATCGGGTTTATGTGCCTGGTTGATATCTCCAGGGCCACACACAATAGCTTGCATACTTAAGTTCTGGAATAGTCCGGCTTCAGTACCGAAACTGATTTTTCCTGCTTTCTCAAAAGGACTTAGTGATAAACACAATTGTGTTAACGGCAGTTCTGTCGCTGAATCAAAAGCTGGAATCTCGGATAATTCTTCGAATTCAATTTTTGCCTTTAGATTTTTCTTTTTCATGCGTGGCAATAAGGATTTCTCAGCATAATCTTTTACTTCTTGGAAAAGCTTTTGACCATCATGCTGAGGAATGTTCCTAAATTCAAAATCAAAAGTGCAGTATTCCGGCACAATATTTAAAACAGTGCCGCCATTAACAGGGCCGGTATGAACTGAGGTGTAGGAAGGCACGAATTCATCATCAAAGGGGCCGTCCTGTTCGATTCGCAAACTTAATTCATGCAAATAGGTAATAATTTGTGCCGCATATTCAACTGCATTTAATCCTTCATCAATACGACTGGAATGACAGGGATGGCCATGTACATGGCAGCGTTGGGATATTTTTCCCTTATGTGCGCGAATGGTCTGCATAGATGTAGGTTCGCCGACAATACAGGCAGACGGAATAATCTCGCGTTGTTCGAGTTGTGCTAATAATGTCCGCACACCTATACAGCCAACTTCTTCATCATAGGAAAAAGCAAAATGGATAGGTTGTTTTAAATCAGCTTGTTGGATGTCTTCAATCAGGGCAAGACAAACAGCAATGAATCCTTTCATATCAGTGCTACCACGACCGTATAACTTGTCATCTTCAATACAGGCTTTGAATGGTGATTTAGTCCAGTTTTGGTCGGTGACCGGAACAACATCGGTATGCCCAGAAAGGACAATGCCCGGAACATTTTCCGGGCCGGCTACAGTAGCAAAAAGATTCGCTTTTTGTTTATTTTCATCAAAGATAATTTCGGATGCAATTCCGTGCTTGGCCAGGTGCTCCTGGGTGAAATCGATTAAGTCCAAATTGGAATTACTGCTGGTGGTGTCAAACCCAATCAGCGTTGATAATAAATCGATGTTGTCGGCGTTTGCCATGTAACTTACTGTGGAAATAGAAAGGCTACTTTACAATATTTATCGCCTTAGCGTAATGTCAGTACCAAGGTTAGTGCACCGACAGTCCAGACATAAAAAGCGAATAAATAAAAACGTTGATTTTTTAACAACCAAACGAATAACCACAAGGCAATTAAGCCGCTGATTAGAGCAGCCACGCCGCCAAAGAGAATGGCATTTAGTGCCTCACCTGATGCCGATGTAAGCTCCGGTAACAATAGAATTCCGGCTCCTGCCATGGCAATAACGCCAAGTAAAAACGAAAACTCCGCGGCAGCCAATGGCGCCAGGCCCAGTAATAAAGCCATGGCAACGGTTGAGCCACTACGGGAGATGCCCGGCAGTATTGCAAATGCTTGAATACAACCGATCATCAGTGCTGCGACCCAGCTTGGTTCTGTGTCAGAGCCGTGTCCCAATGTGTAACGGGTGCTCCAAACAATAAAGCCTGTAATGATCAGACACACGGCAACGACTAAAATCGATTCAAACTGTTGTTCAATCCAGTCGCGCGCTACTAATGCAACCAAAACAGCCGGGACTGTCGCCAAGCCAAGTTTGAGAATATAACGCCAGGCATCATTGTCTAATGTCAATGCGCCAACGGCTAACGTCGAAACGCGCTGCCGATAGAATAATAAAATAGCGACCAAGGTAGCAATATGTACAGCGACTTCAAATAAAATACCACCGCCCGGTTTAGCACCTAGTAGCTCCTGTGCCAGAACCAGATGGCCGGAGCTAGAGACAGGCAAGAATTCAGTTAGCCCTTGAACGATACCGAGAATGATTGCTTGAATGGTTTCCATTGTTTGTGCTTTTGTTTGCAGGCGCGATTATACCGGTTTGTCATAATTGTGCTTGCCTTAGAACCCGCTAAGACATGTCACAACTGGATGACTTTAAAGACTGATGAGCGCATAATTTACACATTAAATACGGAGTTACAGCGGTGTCATTGATCTGTAATATTTCTTATACAAAACAGGCCTTAAACATTAGTTGGTCTGATGGAAGCAACAGTCACCTGTTAGCTATGTGGTTGCGTGATCATTGTCAAATGCCTGAAAGTCGAAATCCCGCAAATGGACAACGACTCATGAATATTACTGATTTCCCTTTGGATGTGCAGATTAAATCGGCAAATCTGATTAACGACGACCAGATTGAAATTGTTTTTGAGCCCCGGCATATTTCGATATTCCCGTCTCAGTGGTTGTTCGATAATGCCTATGATTTGCAGCCAGCTTTTGATAATCGCAGTGCTAAGAACAAAGTAATATGGGATAAGAGCAGTATCAACAGCGATAAACTATTTCATTCATATCCGGCTTATCTGGCAAATCCGCAAGCCAAATCGACAGCATTGGCGGCCTTTAGGGATTATGGATTTATTGTGCTGACCGAGGTGCCAACTAAATCCGGGACTATATTGGATGTCATTGAAAGCTTTGGCTATGTGCGTGAGACTAACTATGGCAAAACCTTTGATGTAAAAACTGAAGTAAATCCCAATAACCTGGCCTTTACGAATCTTGGTCTAGGCTTGCATGCGGATAACCCGTATCGTGACCCGGTGCCAACTGTTCAATTACTTCATTGCCTGGAAAATACAGTTGAAGGTGGTGAGTCATTATTGGCAGATGGATTTAAGGCGGCTGAAATATTGCGTCAAGAATCGCCGGAAGCTTTTGAGTTATTGGCTAACACCTGGATTAATTTCAGATTTCAGGATATCCAGACTGATTTGCACTCACGCGCACCGTTTATTGAAACCAACGATAGAAACGAAGTGATAAAAGTTCGTTTTAATAATCGCTCAATTGCGCCGATCAAAATCCATCCCAAAAAAGTTAAGCCTTTTTATAAGGCCTACAGACATTACGCTGAAATTTTGGAGCGTGATGGTTTGGAATTTGAATTCAAGACTAAACCCGGGGACTTAATGTTATTTGACAATGCGCGAATTTTTCATGCCCGCAAAGCGTTTTCAGACAGCGGTTCACGCTGGTTACAGGGTGCTTATGCAGATTTAGACAGTTTATACAGTTCATTATCGGTATTACAACGTAACCAGGAGGCCGCATGACCAATTCATCATCAATAAACAAAGATAATATTGTAGATTTTATTCAGGATTTGTTTGAGCGCCGGGGTGATGACTGGTATATGGGTGAGCCGGTGACGATTGCACAGCACATGTTGCAAGCGGCTTACTTTGCCGAAAAAGCCGGGGCTGACGATGAATTGATCATATCAGCTTTGTTGCACGATATCGGTCACTACACCAGCGAGTTTCCTGAGGATTGTTTGGAAAGTGGCGTGGATAATGATCATGAAAATGCTGGTGCAGATTTTTTATCTCCTTATTTTTCTGCGCGGGTGATTGATCCAATTCGCATGCACGTGGCCACCAAGCGCTATTTATGCGCGACTAATCCGAATTATTACAAGATTCTATCAGATGCCTCCAAGCAATCACTCAAGGTGCAGGGAGGGCCAATGGATGAGACTGAAGTTGCAGAATTCGAACAGAAACCAAACTATAAAGATGCTATACGGGTGCGTCACTGGGATGAAGCAGGTAAGGAACCGGAGCTGGATGTTCCGGGCCTAGATCACTACGTTCCACGGATCAGGCAGTTAGTTGAGCAGCACTGTTCCTAGGCTTGTCCCGCACTTGCCTGTCCCGGACTTGTTCCGGGATCTCCAAAATCCACCTCCTGCCTATCTCACGAAGACCCCGGAATAAATCCGGGGAATGTCTTGTGACTAATGCTGAAACTGTGGTTCTTGTGAAAAGAATTTCTGCAGCATCGGCTTGAAGAATTCTAAGGGCAATGAATCATAATCAGGATCAAAGCAGTTTTGATCGTATAATTCGCAAAAGTCGATTGATGGCTGATAATAAGGATGATCCTTAAATGTTTCTCTGGCATTTCTGTCGCCACCTAAGTGGTGCGCGTAATAATACATTTGAAATATGCCGTGATGTTTGATAATCCAGTAGGTTTTTTCACTGACGAAAGGGCGTAGTACGGCTGCTGCCATCTCGCTGTGTGAATAAGGTGCTAAATCATCACCGATATCATGTAGTAGTGCCGCGATGATCATTTCTTCGTCTTCACCGTTTCTATATGCTCGCGTAGCAGACTGCAAGGAATGCTCAAGCCTGGACACTCGATAACCACTTAAGGTATGTTCCAGTTTTTCCAATGCTTCAATTAAACGATCTGGCAATGTTGCATTAAACTTTTTTTCTAATTCTTCCAGGAATTCATAATCCTCTTTGGTGCCATCGGCCATGTTAATAAAGCTGACTTGTTCCATGTTTAACCTCTAACTGTTCATGATTGCAATATCATAAGTCTAAAATAAACCTTGGCAAATAAAAAAAGCTGACGTTAAACTTTAGAAATACTAATAACTGGATCAGCGGTAGCCATGACAACACACAGTAGGATACCTCCGCCAAACTGGTTACGTGCCTTTGAGGTTGCTGCACGTCATTTGAGTTTCACTCAGGCTGCAGAAGAACTCCATGTTACTCAATCGGCAATAAGTCAACAAGTACGCCTTTTAGAAAACCATTTGCAGGAACAATTATTCAAGCGACATCGGCGTGGTCTTGATTTAACTGATGCGGGTCAAGCCTATCTGCAGGTTATTCATAAATCATTTGAACAAATTCGTCGCGGCACGGATGAAATTTTTGGCCCCAAAAGTCCGGCACGAATAACCCTTAAATGTAATGTTTCGTTTTCAACACTTTGGTTATCGAGTCGATTTTTTGATTTCTCGCAGCAAAATCCAGATATCGATTTGCGGGTGACCAATGCGGTCTGGTGGGATAGGGGTGATCTTGAAGGTGTTGATCTTGAGATTCGTTATGGAAATGGGCATTGGCCGGGATTGCTAACCAAGAGCTTGCTTAAGGAAACGTTGTCGCCAGTAACGACATCGAGTTATATAAAGGCTAACAAGATTAAAAAACCGGAAGACCTAACGGCTTGTAAGCTGCTGCACACATTGGGTCATGAAAAAGGCTGGCCTGATTGGTTTACTTTTGCGGGTCTGGAAAAAGACAAAGTTGCAACCGGTTTGCAATTCGATACTTCGACCTTGACCTTCGAAATGGCACGCTATGGGTTGGGTGTTGCACTTGGCTTGAAGTCGTTGCGAACCGGTTTGTTAAAACGTGGAGACTTGGTTCAGCCGTTTGATATAGAGTTGCCGATTAAAGAAAGCTTTTTTCTTGTTTTGCCTGAACATTCTTCACAGAAACCACATGTAAATATTTTTGTCGACTGGTTGCTAGGGGAGATGAAAGATTTCAACTAGTCGATCTCAAGAATTTCCGTGCAATAATTATAGAGTTGTTCCGGCGTTGCATTTTCAATCAGAGTATTCGCGCAATGTTTACCACTGATTACTGCAAATCGTTTGTCATCCTGCGTGCCAGGATAATAAGAATGGCTGGAAATATATTTTGATGGCCCACAGACGCGATTGTCGTTTGTTGCAGAAAGTTCATAAGACACTTTTTGTCTGGATGCCAGAGTGATAATTTTGTCGCTGACATCATCCGGTAAAAATGAATGATCGAGTAGTTCAGTACCAAGTTTGCTGAACTTGTCAATATGCTGATCAACTTCTGTATTGTTTTCAATAAACAAAATAGCTGATTCGGCACTCCAGTTAGCGTTGTCTGTGATGTTGTCGACATAAAACGCTTGCTCAGTATCACCATGTCCATGATCTGAGGTAATGACGATTGTATAGTCTTCATCAAGATTATGCCGATGCAATGTGTGTAACAGGTTGCCTACAAGCATATCCGCAAAGGCGATAGAAAAATTTGCAGTGTCAGAACCATAGCCGCAAACGTGCTGTACGCTATCCGTTATATTAGTTTCAGTAAAAATCAAATCTGGGGGATTACCGGAAGCGATAATTTGATTAGATAACTGATTCATGCGCAGCTCTTGCTGCATTTCATCAAAAAAAGGGTGACAGTTGACGTTATGACCTGAGGTTGCGACCGTTATAGTATCTTTTGCACAGGCTAATCTACCGTCATCAACGATTTGTAATGCTTTTTGCCAGTCATCTGAAATTGGAATTGGAGTTTTATCTCGCGCACGACTGACAAAATCACTAATCCAAAATGGCGGTTCGTAGAGATCACAGTCCTCAGGTTTGATCATGCCATAGCCTAAAGATGCGGTTTGAATTCCATGGGATTTTGTCAGTTCGAATAAACTGGGGATGCGTATGTCGTAGGGGGTGGCGTAACGAAACCCTTTTTCTGCGTTGTCCCAGATGAAATTACCATATATGCCGTGTTGCTTGCTGGATTGCCCAGTTAGTATAGAGGTGCGCCCCGGTAAGGAGCTGCCACACATTTCAGGAGATAAGCCCGTTAAAACAGTGTTATCTTTCGCAAGCCCATGTGTGTATGGCATGAATTGTGGATAGCATAAGAAATAATCACTGCTGATACCATCAATCATAATGAGTAATAGTTTGGATTTCACCGGCCGCTCATACAACAAGTAAAAAGTGATAGTAATATCGTAACTAATATAACGAATTCGGGCCACTTAACAGTCGTTTTTGAACCAGTGGTGTTAGCTGCAAAGGCTTATTTTTGTTGACAATAGTCAAGATGGTGATAAAGTTTTTGGTCACACAGCTTATCAGTAAGCACTTTAGACATTCACACGAAGCATAAAATAGTATTTTTAGGAGTTATATAGCATGCAGAATACGAGCAAACAGGAGTTTTTTGACAAAATTCTCGAGGCGGGTAGAAAAAAAGAATTATCCAGACGAGATTTTATGACCCATGCCATGGCGGCTGGGTTGACGTTGACTGCCGCATCGGCATTGTGGACGGAGAAGGTTTCAGCACAATCACCACAGAAAGGTGGAACCTTAAAAGTGGGGTTGCACGACGGTAATACGGCCGACTCGTACGATCCGGGAAAATACGCCAGTGTTCAAGACATCCAAATGGCGCACACATATCGCAGTTATTTGACGATGATCACACCAGAGAATGGTTTAGGACCTGATATGGCCGATGCTTGGAGTGCTTCAGCGGATGCGAAGACATGGACTTTCGAGTTAAACAAAGATGCTTCCTTTCATAGCGGTAAACCGTTTACATCAAAGGATGCAGTGGCATCATTAAATTATCACCGTGGTGAGGGCACTACATCGGCAGCGGCCTCGTTGCTCGCCGATGTGACGGATATCAAAGCTGATGGTGATCACACGATGGTGATTGAGCTCAGTCAGGGTATCGCCGATTTGCCCTGGTTTATGACTGACTATCATTTGGTCATGCTGCCGGCGAAAGATGATGGTGGTGTTGACTGGGAAAGTGGTGATGGCGCCGGTCCCTACAAACTGGACAACTACGAACCAGGCGTAAGTGCTGAAATGACTCGCCACGATGGCTGGCATGGCGAAGGGGCATATTTTGATGATATCAAAATGACCCTATTGAACGATCCCAATGCAAGACAAACAGCATTGATTACAGGTGATGTCGATATGGTGACCTCGCTGGATCTAAAAACGATGGCTTTAATGCAGCGTAATCCTGACATTGAAATCGACAATATCCCATCAGGATCGGCGGTCACTTTGCCTATGTTTTGTGATGTGGCTCCATTTGATAATCTGGATGTACGGTTGGCGCTTAAGCATGCGATTAACCGCGAAGACATCATTGAGAAAATTCTGTTTGGAACCGGTTTTCCGGGTAATGATTTTCATGTTTCACCCAATATGCCTTATTATCCGGGTGACATTGAACAACGTGCTTATGATCCAGATAAGGCCAAGCATCATTTAAAGCAGGCAGGCCTGGACTCATTGACTGTCGATTTATCGGCTACGGATAGCGTTCTACCCGGTGCGGTTGATATGTGCGTGTTATATGGTGAGCATGCCAAACCCGCAGGTATAAACATCAATGCGGTCAGAGAACCCTCTGATGGATATTGGTCAGATGTCTGGTTGAAGAAACCTTTTGTGTTTGTCAAATGGGGTGCGCGTCCCACACCGGATCAAATCTTCACTTTGACGTACAGAAAAGGGGCTGACTGGAATGAAGCACACTGGGATAATGACCGTTTTAATGAGCTGTTATTACAAGCCAAAGCCGAGCTTGATGACAATCTTCGCGCGGAAATGTACAAAGAAATGTGCCAGATTGCCCGCGATGACGGTGGCACTATTATTCCTTTCTTTATTAATTATGTTTACGCACGCCGTAAAAACCTACAGCATGGTGAAAACGTAGCGGCGAGTTGGGAAGCCGATGGTGCCCGCTGGGCCAGCCGCTGGTGGTTTACATCGTAGTTTATTAATAAAAACAGGGTTTCATTTTGAAACCCTGTTTTGTTTTAACGAGAATTAAGACTAAGAGAAGAGGATTTATCGAATTTAAGTTCGCTTAAATATTTACATTCACAACCTAAAGAGACGGGAGAAGATTAATGAATGATGTACTGCAAATCATCATTAAGCGATTGGGTTTAGGCCTGGTCACTTTGTTGGTGATTTCTATAATTATATTTGGCGCTGTAGAGCTGTTGCCGGGTGATTTGGCGCAAGCCATACTTGGACAAGCTGCAACAGAGGAAACGGTGGCGGCGATGCGAGCAGAATTGGGTCTAGATCGGCCCGCACCTGTTCGTTATCTGGCCTGGCTAAAAGGAGCAGTAGTGGGTGACTTCGGTAACTCTTTGGCAAGTGGTATACCGGTTACTGAACTTATAGGCCCTCGTTTCGCCAATACTCTATTTCTAGCTTTATACGCCGCTGTGATTGCGGTGCCAATTGCAATAATGCTTGGTGTATTAGCCGCTTTATACAGAAACTCTGTTTTTGATCGTGTTGCCAATGTATTAACGTTGACGTCGATTTCTTCACCAGAGTTTTTCCTTGGCTATATATTAGTTTTATTTCTTGCGGTTAAAAATTCATTTTTCCCAGCGATTTCCAGTTTGTCGGATGACATGAGTTTAGTTGATAAATTGCATCGAGTTTTTCTGCCCGCATTAACTCTGGTACTAGTTGTGGTTGCACACATGATGCGGATGACCCGTGCAGCCATTATCAACTTATTAGCATCACCCTACATTGAAATGGCGAGACTGAAAGGAACGCCACAACGTAAAGTGATCACCCATCATGCACTACCTAACGCCTGGGCGCCGGTTATTAATGTTGTTGCATTAAATCTTGCTTATTTGATTACGGGTGTTGTTCTGGTTGAGGTGGTGTTTGTTTATCCTGGAATCGGTCAGCTTCTAGTCGATAGTGTGACCAAGAGGGATTTCCCTGTGGTGCAGGCTTGCTGCTTAATTTTTGCTGCAACCTATATTATTTTAAATTTATCGGCGGACGTTGGTTCAATACTAACCAACCCACGTTTGCGACACCCTAAATAAGGAGTAAACTATGAGTCCTTTCGTTATTGGCTATTACGCCTTATTAATTGGAGCAGCCTGTGTCGCTGCATATTTCAAAAACCGCACGGCATTTTTATTGCTATTTTCTTTGATGCTGGCTTCTTTTGTGGTTGGTCTGGTTGGTGGTGAAAAGGCACTGTGGACGATCACTGTTGCTGCTGGTTTAATTGCTGCATCGGCGGGTATTGCCTTTACATTCCGAGAATTTTTGACCATTGCGCTTAAAGGTGAAGCGCAAAAGGCAATAAAGTCTGCACCTTTAACGGCTACTTTTGGTCTGTTTATGATCATGATTTATATCGTTGCAGCGATATTCGCGCCAATCATTGCTCCATTTGGAGAAGCCGAGGTGGTTGGCTCATCTTTCGCTCCACCTGATGAAGCAATGCTGCTGGGTGGTGATCAACTGGGCCGTGACATGTTTAGCCGCTTAGTTTACGGGGCTAGAAATACGGTTGGTCTGGCGCTGATAACAACCTGTATTGCCTTTTTATTTGGCACTTCTCTGGGTTTGTTGGCTGCTGTCAAAGGCGGCTGGTTTGATCAGTTTCTCGCCCGTGCTGTAGATGTATTGATGTCGATTCCTTCTTTAGTATTTGCACTTTTACTTTTAAGTATTTTTGGAACCAACATTTATACGCTGATTGTGATTATAGCTATTATATATACACCTCCGGTGTTTCGATTGGCCCGGGCAGTAGCCGGTAACATTGTGGTCATGGATTATATTGAAGCTGCCAGATTACGCGGCGAGAAAGCCTGGCATCTTATTCTTCGAGAAATTTTGCCTAATGCATCGGCACCACTCATTGCTGAGTTCGGATTGCGTTTTTGTTTCGTTTTCTTGTTGATTTCGGGCCTTTCATTTTTAGGTTTGGGTTTGCAACCGCCCACGGCTGACTGGGGTTCGATGGTGAAAGAAAATGCCACGCTTATTTCATTCGGTGAAATAACACCTTTGATACCTGCGGCGGCGATTGCCTTGCTAACTGTATCAATCAACTTTGTTGTCGACTGGATGCTTTATCGTTCATCCGGTCTGAAAACGTAATTTTGAGGAAATAAATCATGACTAAAGATAAAGATGTTCTATTAAAGGTCAGAGACTTACGTATAGAGGCTTTTGCCGATGACAAGTGGTTTGAAATTGTCCACGGTGTGGATCTGACTTTGCATAGAGGTGAAGTTTTGGGTTTAATCGGTGAGTCGGGGGCAGGTAAGTCAACAATTGGTTTGGCTGCAATGGGTTTTGCCCGTGATGGTTGCCGAATCTCAGGGGGCAGTGTTGAATTTGACGGCATTGAGCTAACGACTTCACCACGAGCCGATTTGCGCGCACTGCGTGGCGCCCGCATAGCCTATGTGGCCCAATCAGCAGCGGCTTCATTTAATCCGTCGCACAAACTGATTGATCAGCACACCGAAGCACCCGTTCACTATCGCATTAAAAAACGCTTGGAAAGTCAGGAAGATGCCATGGAACTTTATGCCAAGCTGCGGTTGCCAAATCCTGAAGAAATAGGCTTTCGCTACCCTCATCAGGTATCCGGTGGGCAATTACAACGGGCGATGACTGCAATGGCCATGAGCTGTCGACCGGATTTGATCATATTTGACGAGCCCACTACAGCCCTGGACGTGACGACTCAAATTGAGGTTTTGGCTTCAATTAGAGATATCGTTGATCAATTTAACACAGCTGCTATTTATATTACGCACGACTTGGCAGTTGTTGCACAAATGGCTGATACCATTAAGGTCTTGCTCAGAGGTGATGAAGTTGAAGAAGCGGACACTAAAACTATGTTAGATAGTCCCAAAGAAGACTATACCAAGTCACTGTGGGCGGTTCGTAGTTTTGAGCGTCCGCAAAAGCCATTACCCGGACCAGATGAAGTGCCGGTTGTTTCGGTTAGAGATGTCGATGCCGCTTATGACGGGGTCAATAAAATTCTCTATGATGTTAGTTTTGATATTTATGCTGGACGAACGGTTGCCGTTGTCGGTGAATCCGGCTCAGGAAAATCAACAACCGCCAGGGTTATTACCGGCTTGTTACCACAAATGAAAGGGGAGGTTGCCTTCAAAGGTGAAGTGCTCCCGCCTCGTTACCAGGATCGAACCAAGGATCAATTGCGTCAGGCACAAATGATTTATCAAATGGCCGATACGGCGCTGAACCCGAAATCACGAATTTGTGACTTAATCGGACGGCCTGCCGCATTTTACGGTGATCTCAAAGGCACGGAATTGAAAAAGCGTGTTGATGAATTGTTGGATCTGATTGAACTCGAACCTAAAAAATATTATTTCCGTTATCCATCGGAATTATCGGGCGGACAAAAGCAACGTATTGGTATAGCCAGAGCATTGGCGGCTGATCCAACGTTTATCGTTTGTGATGAGGTCACCAGTGCACTGGATCAACTTGTCGCAGAAGGTATTTTGCGATTATTAGACAATTTGCAAAAAGAGCTTGATTTAGCTTATATGTTTATTACCCATGATTTGGCTACGGTTCGCTCTATTGCGGATCATGTTGTTGTCATGAAACAAGGGCGTGTGGTTGAACAAGGTCCAAAGGATGAAATGTTTACGCCACCACATGATCCATATACTGATTTGTTATTATCATCAGTGCCAGAAATGGATCCTGATTGGTTAACGACCTTACTGGAAGAGCGTGGTGTAGATAATGTCGGAGAAGCGGCTCATAAACACATGTAGTTTTTGTAATATTTTATTCAGCATTATCAATTTAAAATAAAAGGCATCAAAGCATCAGCTTTGATGCTTATACTTTTATTTAAAATTATTTAAGTAACAATTTTAATTTTCTATAACGGAGTCATTTTATGAACGAAAAAGTAGCACAGGGGATTATTTCAGGCCTGTTAAAACAAGGCCGTTCAAATCAGATTTCCCGGCGCGAATTTATGCAGGGCATGATCGCAACCGGTATGACAGTTGCTTCAGCTTCGACTTTATGGTCAACCGAAGTGATGGCGCAAACACCAAGCAAAGGTGGGCATTTTAGAGTTGCTAAAGGCCACGGTGGCACTACAGATACACTCGATCCGGGGCATCATGAAAACGGGTTTACTATTGCAATGGTGCAGGGTGTTAATAACTATCTAACCGAAGTCGATGCTGCAGGAAGTGTTGTGCCAGAGCTGGCGGAAAGCTGGGAAGCATCTGAAGATGCTTCAACCTGGACATTTAAAATTCGTGAAGGAGTAACATTCCATAATGGCAAAGATGTTACAGCTGAGGATGTGATTGCATCAATCAACCATCACCGCGGTGAAGCGACTCAGTCGGCTGCTAAGCCAATTCTTGCTGGGATAAAGGAAATAAAAGCAGATGGCAGCCACACTATCGTGGTTGATCTTGAGGGCGGTAATGCCGATTTTCCATTTATTGTATCGGATTACCATGTGCCAATTAAACCTGCTAACGCTGATGGCACTATGGATTGGGAGTCCGGTGTGGGGTGCGGTGCTTATGTGATGAAAAAATTCGATCCGGGTGTACGGGTTGATCTGGAAAAAAATCCTGATTACTGGAAATCTGATCGTGGTCATTTTGATTCTATTGAACAGATTGCGGTGACAGATCCAGCTTCCAGAACAAATGCCCTGGTTTCAGGAGAGGCTGATGCGATTGACCGTGTGGATTTGAAAACGGTTGGATTGTTATCACGTAATCCAGCCATCAAAATCCATCAGGTACAAGGCACATTGCACTATACCTTCCCGATGAATATGGGTGTGGCGCCATTTGATAACGTTGACGTCAGGCGTGCTTTAAAATATGCGATCAATCGCCAGGAGATTGTCGATAAAGTACTACAGGGTTATGGCTCCATAGGTAACGATCATCCTATCGGTCCCGGCGTACCATTTTATGCTGCAGATTTACCACAAACGCCATATGATCCAGACAAGGCCAAAGCTTTTTTAAAAACTGCTGGAATGGATTCTTTGACAGTCGATTTTCATGTCGCAGATGCAGCATTTGCAGGCGCAGTTGACGCGGCGGTATTGTATGCCGAGCATGCTAAACCTGCAGGAATTAATATCAATGTTGTGCGTGAACCTAATGACGGTTACTGGGGCAATGTGTGGATGAAAAAACCGTTTGTTGCCAGTTACTGGAGCGGTCGTCCAACGGTTGACTGGATGTTTGCGACAGCATACGCATCAGGTGTGCCATGGAATGAATCGTTCTTTGAACATGAGCGTTTTAATGAACTGCTTGTGCTTGGCCGTGCTGAATTAGATGAAGCCAAACGTGCCGAAATCTATTATGAAGCACAAAAAATCATGAATGATGAAGGTGCTTCAGTTGTTCCTATGTTTGCTGCATATGTATTTGCTACCTCTGACAAAGTGGGATATGCGGAACCATTCTCTTCAATCTGGGATATGGATGGTGAGCGTTCGTTTGAACGTTGGTGGTTGAATTCATAATCTTTTGAGTAACTACTAGACCTAATAAAGCCGGACTTTGTCCGGCTTTTCCTTTTTAAGGCTCACTAAATTAGCCGTGTATATCCTCCATTTGCCAGGCTTGCAAAAGTTTGGGTAAAATAATGTCCCAATCCAGCACGCCTGTTGTATTTGTCCAGTCTTGGTATTGCTTTTCGAGTTCTACCTCTAAAGGCTTATTCTGCCCAATTAGATCGTTAAGTTCAGTACGATCATTTTCCATATCATAAAGTTCCCAGGGCTGGTTGTATTTTTTAACCAGTTTGAAGTTATCTTGGCGGATAGCGCAATTACCTTCATGTTCCCAGAATATAGGTTGCTCACGCTGCCAGTCAGTTTTGCCGTTTAATAATGGCATCAAAGATTCTCCCTGCAATGCCTGAATGGCATGTCCGCCTAACTCAGTTAAGTATTTTGCGCTGGTGGCTTCAAGGATAGTTGGCATAATATCTACCACATGGCAGGGTGCATGAGCAATCTGTTTCTTTCTGAGTTGGTCAGGCCAGTGTGCAACTAGGGGTGTCGAAATCCCGCCTTCATGCACCCAGTGTTTAAATAAGCGAAATGGAGCATTAGACGCATTAGCCCAGGGTAGGTCATAGCTTTGATAAGTCAAAGGACCACCAGGTCGGACATGAGGTTTATTACCCATGTCAATTTTGCGTCCATCATTAGTTATATCTGGGAAAAACTTAGCCCAACCGTCCTCAGCCATAAATTCAGCACAGCCGCCGTTGTCGGAAAGAAATAGAATCAGAGTGTTTTCAAATTGGCTTAAATCTTTTAATGATTGCACTAATCGCCCCACAGTTTGATCCATGCGGTCCACCATGGCGGTATAAACAGCCATTTTGCTGGCTTCCCATTCTTTATGCTGGACATCCTTCCAGGCAGGAGCATTATCGTCCCTGGGTGAAATATTCCAGACCTGTTGTAACACTTCCATTGAATTCATTTGTTCATGGCGATTACAACGTAATTCGTCCCAACCTTTTAAATATAGGCCTTCATATTTGGCAATATCCTCCTCGTGTGCATGCAAAGGCCAGTGTGGTGCCGCATGTGCCAGATAGAGAAAAAACGGCTTTTCACCGGCGACAGATTCTTCAATCATCGCGATAGCTTCATCAGTAATTGCATCGGTGAAGTAAAAATTATCTTGGCTGATCTCAATTCGACTATCGTCTTCCATGATAAAGTGGGGTGAGAAAAAATGAGTCACGCCATCGACGAAACCATAAAATCGATCAAACCCTCGTTGTCTGGGGGTAGGGTGGTCAATATCACCGACTCGCCAACTGTCAACTTCGCGTGCCATAAAATCACCGCCGACATGCCACTTGCCTGACATCAATGTGCGATAACCTGAGGCTCGCAAAACTTCAGCGATAGTAACGCTGTCATTGCGCAAAAAACCTTGGTAGGCCGGCGAGCCTAAATCAGCGCCCATGTGGCCAATCCCGGCGTTATGCGGGTATAAACCGGTTAGCAATGACGCTCGAGTGGGGCAGCAGCGGGCGCAATTGTACATCGCGGTCAATAAAACGCCATTTGCTGCCAATTGATCGATATTGGGTGTCTTGATTTCTGAGCCGGTAACACCAAGATCAGCAAACCCCATGTCATCGACGAGGATGAGAATTACATTAGGTCGTGATTTGAGTTCCGGGTCGCTGTGCAAGTATCTTTCTTCTAATCAATCATGCGGCTAAGTATAGCTGATTAGGAGAAAAGATAGTTTATGCTTAATTCATTTGCTTCATTATTCTTTGATGTTCTCGTTCCCATTCGCGGCGTTTGATAGTTTCCCGTTTATCAAATAACTTTTTGCCCTTTCCAAGAGCCACTGCCAGTTTAACTCGCCCGGCTTTCCAGTAAAGTTTCAGGGGAATAAGGGCGTAGCCCTTGCGATCAACAGAGCCGATTAAATGAGAAATTTCCTTGCGATGCAAAAGCAATTTTCGGTTTCGCAGCGGTTCTGTTTTGTAATGGGTAGATGTTGTTGATAGCGGTGATATATGCGCGCCAAACAAAAACAATTCGCCATTTTTAACTAGAATATAACTCTCCTTAAGCTGTACCCGGCCAGCACGAATGCTTTTCACTTCCCAGCCTTGCAAAGCTAAACCGGCCTCGAAAGTATCCTCAATAAAATAATCATGGCGGGCTTTGCGATTATCAGCAATAAGCGAGCTGTCTTTTTGTTTTGCCATGACGAGATTTTAATGGGGTCAGAGTCGAATTAACAGCTTTCCAAAGGCGCGAAGTCGAATTAAATAAGACTTAACTTGGTAGTACTATTGATATACTATCAATTCGATTCTGACCTCAAATATATAGTGAATAAAATCAATCGCTCAGCCATCGTACCGTATTCCCAGGAGCAAATGTATCAATTGGTCATTGACATATCCTCATACCCTGAGTTTTTACCCTGGTGTAGTTATGCTGAAATCCTGGAAGCTGATGAGCAACAGACCACAGCAAAGTTGGGTATTTCCTTTAAAGGTGTTAAGCAAAATTTCACCACTAAAAACAGTAACACGGCTTGTGAGTGTGTGAATATGGAATTAATCGACGGGCCGTTCAATCATCTTGTTGGGCAATGGGTTTTTACACCTTTATCGGATTCAGCCAGCAAGATTGAATTAAAGCTTGAGTTTTCTTTTGCCAGCAAATGGCTGGAAAAACTGGTTGGGCCTGTTTTTGGCATGATAGGAAACACCATGGTTGGTTCATTTCAACAAAGAGCAAAACAACTTTATGGATGACTTGTGGGTTGAAGTGGTTTATGCGTCACCTTCAGCGCAAAAACTGATCCGCATGGATTACAGGGAAATGACTGCTGAGCAGGCCGTTGAGCGCTCAGGTATCTTGGATGAATTTGCTGAAATTGATCTGGCAAAAAATAAAGTTGGTGTATTTGGTAAACAGGTGCGTTTAAGTCACCGGCTTGAACCTGGGGACAGGGTAGAAATATATCGGCCTTTGTTGATTAGTCCTAAAGAAGCAAGACGTTTACGTGCTGCAACAAAATGATGATGCTATTGGCCAAGAACCTTAGACTTGACTCTTTGCCATAAACTGACTTCCTCTTCAGTGTCGCTGACGACAGTATTTAACTCGCCTGAGTCCGGCAATGTAACTTCAGTTGCATCAGTGACAACGACTTCATTATTACCTTTGATATCTGTCAAATTATCGAAGTCATCAAATAATAGTGTAATGACTCTTTGTTGGCGTTCATCATCACGTCCTGCCTTAAAGGTATAAAAATAGTCCCAGCGATTAGCATGAAAAGGATCTTCAATCAGCGGAGTTCCCAGATAATACTGAGCCTCAGCTTTGCTCATGCCCAATTCAAGGTTATTAAGCATTTCGTCGGTAACAACATTGCCCTGTTGAATATCTTGCTCGTAGATGACTGCACAGCCGTACAATAACGCTAGGATAACCGTAGTAACGACAAACTTTATTAACTTAAAATTGCTTTTCATGGGCCACACTTTATCAATAAATTCATTTGATGGCTAAGATTTTTTTAGCTTCAAAAGCACCGCGATTTCATCACAGTGATTGAATTTATAGCATTTTATGCACACGCCCCAAACCTTTTCCGGTAAAGTTTCTTTTGGGACAGTAATGAAACCAAAGCGATGGAAAAATTCGGGAACATAAGTTAATGCCATTAATTGTAGTAGTCCGATTGTTTTGGCTTCATCGATAATTTGTTGAGTGATTAACCGGCCGGCACCTTTACCATTGTAATCAGGGTGAACAACCAGGCTACGCACTTCACCTAGTATTTCTGTGAAAATTTCCAAGGCGCCGCAGGCAATTATTTTTTTTTCATGTTCAACCACAAAAAAGTCACGAATGCTGCGGTAGATTTCATTAATAGAGCGGGGCAGTAAATTGCCTTTGGCTGCATGACCTTCAATCAGGGAGTAAATCTGTTGTGCATCAAATATAGTTGCACCGCGAATATGATATTGGTCTTTCACAATGTTGAGTCCTGAAGCATAACCTTTGCATTAGCAAGACTTTCCTGGGTGATTGTTTTGCCGGATAAAAACCTGGCCAACTCTTTAATTCTGTCTTCCTTGTCGAGATAGTTCAACTCAATAGAGGATTGTTTGTTTTGTTTGCTAATCTTCAACTGGTGCTGAGCTTTACTTGCAACCTGTGGCAGGTGAGTGATACAAATAACCTGGTTATGCTCGCTTAAGGATTTTAGTTTCTGACCAACAATATCGGCAGTTCCTCCGCTGATTCCGGCATCGACTTCATCAAAGATCAACACACTGCTATCAATTAAATTGTTAACCTCAAGTTGTATAGCCAGGCTTATTCTGGATAATTCGCCGCCGGAAGCTATTTTCTCAATCGCACCCGGTGGTTGACCTTTATTCGTTGAGACCAGAAACTGAATATTATCTTGGCCTGTAGAGCTAAGTTTTGCCTTGTCACGATTACATTCTATTTGCAGTGTTGCATTGGGTAAATTTAATTCTTTCAAATGTTTGCTAATCGACTTAGATAGCGAGTTGGCAGAAGTTGATCTGCGTTTACTGATTTCCGATGCCAGTTTAAGGTATTGATCCAAAAGTGTTTTTTTTGATTTTCTTAGTTCGGACAATTTTTCGTCATGATTATTGAGAGCATCCAATCGCTGTTGTAATGTTGTTAATTTAGATTCTAAAGCATCAGGTTCACAGCGGTGTTTACGGGCCAAGTCATGATAAACGGATAGTTGTTGTTCAACTTCATTAAGGCGATCCGGATCGAATTCCAACTTGTCCGCGAGTAATGCTAATTCATTAGCGGCGTCTTCACAGGCAATATTTGCTTCATTGAGAGTTTCAATGATTGCCGCCAAACGCTGATCATATTTGCTGGCTGTAACAAGTGATTTTATGGAGTCGTCTAACAGATCAGCAATATTAAAGGAATCAGAGTTTTTAACACAGTTAAGGGCATTGCTGACGGCACTGGCAATGTCTGTAGCATGAGAAAGCCGTTTATGTTCTTCATCCAAGCGTTGATAATTTTCAGCGCTGTAATTACTTTGCTCTAACTCATCAATTAAAAAACCAAGCAGCTCTAGCTGATCATTGTCGACAGGCCCGGTCGATTCGAGTTGATCAATTTCAGCATCGACTAAACTTATCTCGTGATAAATTTTTTTAAGTTTAATTAATAAATCCTTATTGCCTGCATGTGCATCGACGATCTGCATGCGCTTTTTTGGCTGAGTTAAATTCATGTGTTCTTGTTGGCCGCAGATATTAACTAATTGATCGCCTAATTCCTTTAATAATTGTGCAGTAACGGGGCGATCGTTAATAAACGATTTGCTGGGTTTATCCTGGTGTAACTGGCGCCTGAGAACACATAATGGTTCATCCTGCTCAAATTCCTGTTGCTGTAGCCACTCGATGGCCCGGGTGCTTTGACTAATATCGAATTCTGCTATGACTTCAGCCTTTTGGGATTGGTGCTTTAACAAACTCTGATCGGCCCGATCGCCAAGTGCTAGCGATAATGCATCAATAATAATCGACTTTCCCGCGCCCGTTTCACCGGTGATGGACGTCATGCCTTCATGTAACTCTAAATTAAGCTGTGAAATGATGGCAACGTTATTAATGTAAAGCGAGCGTAGCATTGTTGTTTTAAGTCAGAGGATTACTCCAACCCAATTTTGAACGCAAGGCATCATAGTAACTGTAGTCGGTTAAATGAACGAGTTTTACATTAGTGTCACTGCGAGAGATGTTGATTTTCTCTTCATTTTTTATGGTGTATTCCATGTAACCATCGACCGAAACGATAACTTCAGCATCTTCGGGGTTAACTAGACTAATTTCTATATTGCTATCACCATTAATCACAATGGGACGATGACTTAATGTATGCGGTGATATTGGTACAAGAGCGATGACATTTAGGCTCGGATGAATTATCGGGCCATCTGAAGCCAAGGCATAAGCTGTTGAACCAGTAGGGGTTGAAATAATCAGGCCATCCCCGCGAGTTCGGTTAACGAGTTGTCCATCAACAACGATCTCAAATTCAATCAAGCGTCCTATACGTCCACGTCCAATCACCACATCATTAAGTGCATCCGCCTGGTCAACCAGCTTTTCACCATCTCTGATCAGACAGCTGAGCATGGTTCGATGCTGAATGAAATAATCACCATCAAGAATACGTTGAACCTCTGTGGTCATTTTGCTGGCCGATATTTCAGTCAAAAAGCCCAACCTGCCGCGGTTGATGCCAACAACAGCTGTGCCATGAGGTGCTAACAGTCGGCTGACCCTCAGCATTGTTCCATCACCCCCAATGACAATCGCCAAATCTATGGGATCGCTAATACTGAGTTTGGCTGAATCTGATTCGGGTTCTAAGAAATGAATGGTTTTTATCTGCTGATCAGTCAAATAATCATCCAGCTCGCTCAAGTAATTACTGGCGAGCTCGTCGGCTGAGTTAATGAAAATCCCTATTGTTTTGAACATTTTAGCAATGCTTTACACCAATGCTGAATATATCAGTTTAGTAAACAGTAGTAAAAATAGTATCGTCAATACTTTCTAATTTTGACCAACGGCACTATCATAATGCTCAAGGAATAAAATCGATGAACCTGACACCCCGAGCTGAAATATTATTGCGCACACTGATTGATAAATATATCAATGATGGAACGCCTATCGGTTCCAAAGTGTTGGCGAAAGAATCAGGCCTTAAAGTCAGTCCGGCGACGATTCGGAATATTATGGTTGATCTTGAAAATATGGGACTAATTCAGGCGCCGCACACGTCGGCAGGGCGAGTGCCTACTAATAAAGGGTATCGTATGTTTGTAGATTCGATGGTCAAAGCCAAACCAATGGATCGCCAGTTACTGCAAACTTTCGAGCAAAAATTCGACGGTGATCATGACCCCCATCAGGTGTTGAGTAAAGCGTCTGAAATGTTATCACAAATCACTAATCTAGCCGGTGTGGTGATGGTGCCAGGGCAATCACAATCGCATTTTCGTCAGATTGAATTTCTGCAGCTCAGCGGAGGACGAATCCTGGCGATATTGGTAACTGGCGATGGACGCGTACAAAATCGGGTCATTACAGTCGATCGAGATTTTAAACCGCAAGAGTTGGTGGAGGCCGCTAATTATTTTAATCAAACCTATTCAGGCTCATCCTTGCAGAAATTGCGCAAAAAGTTGTTACTAGAAATGAGTCAGCACAGTGAAGAAATGAATCGCATTATGAAAACTGCAATGACTATGGCCAATCGTTTTTTTGAGGTTGAAGACGAGAACGACAATGAGGATGTGGTTTTATCTGGTGAGTCGAATCTATTTGAAGTGCCAGAATTTTCTGAAATAGAGAAAATGCGCGAGTTGTTTGAAACCTTCAAAACCAAGCATGATTTACTTGAGCTACTTGATAAAAGTCTCAAGGGTAACGGTGTGCAGA
Organism: Arenicellales bacterium; assembly: GCA_965215945.1. Taxonomy (GTDB): domain Bacteria; phylum Pseudomonadota; class Gammaproteobacteria; order Arenicellales; family JAHEKD01; genus JAHEKD01. Next base: position 110,947 of record CBDCFC010000047.1, read on the forward strand.
TTTTTATTGGCGAAGAATCCGGTTATGCTCCGTTGAATAACTGTAGTGTTGTGACCGCACCGTATGAATTAGATGATCAATGTGTCGGTGTGCTCGGTGTAATCGGTCCGACTCGTATGGATTATGCCGATGTTATTACTGTCGTAGACGTTACCTCAAAGCTCGTCAGTGGGGCACTTACCGGTAATTTGTCTGTTGCTGATAATTGATCCTTTGATTTTTATCTTTCTTCTTGAAAACAATGTGATATAACCGCACCTGTTACGGTTAGTTACTTTTGGTTTTAGACACATGAATGACGATAAAAAACCTGTTGAGCAGGAATCCGCTGAAGAAAATGAATCCATTGAAAATGAACAGGACCAAGCCTCGGAGGAGCAGCTTGAGGAACTTGTTGAAGATGAAATTTCCATTGAGGAATTACAAGCTAAGATAGCTGAGCTGACAGAAGAGCTTGATGCGGCTCAGGATAAATCTCTCCGGGCTGCAGCCGAAATCGATAATATCCGACGTCGAACATCCAATGAGCAGATTAATATCCGCAAATTTGCCATCGAAGGTTTCGCATCAGAACTATTAGCCGTTAAGGACAGTCTGGATTTAGCCGAACAAGTTGAATTATCGGCCGATAACAAAGATGTTATCGAAAAGATGCACGAGGGCCTGGTTTTGACTTTAAAACAATTTGATCGTGTATTTGAAAAATTTTCTATTGAAGTGATCGCGCCAGAAAAAGGGGATAAGCTTGATCCCGAATTGCATCAGGCGATGACGGTGCAGCCGAGCGAAGAGGTTGATAATAATTGTGTCTTGAATGTTGTTCAAAAAGGCTACAAACTGCATGATCGATTATTACGTCCCGCCATGGTTGTTATCGCTCGAAAACCCGAGGAAAAAAATAGTAAATCCGAACAAGAAAAGCCTTGAATTTATTAGGCTTAGCCTTATTTAATGAACAAGTGAACTAATTATTCGATTTATTGAGGAATTTAACAATGGGTAAAATTATAGGTATTGACTTAGGAACAACCAATTCCTGTGTTGCCGTCATGGAAGGTGGACAGCCTAAGGTCATTGAGAATAGCGAAGGTGATAGAACCACACCATCAATTGTTGCTTACGTTGATGGCGATGAAATTCTGGTTGGCCAGTCGGCCAAACGCCAAGCCGTTACAAATCCGGAAAACACTATTTTTGCAGTAAAGCGTCTGATCGGTCGGCGTTTTGATGAAGACGTGGTGCAACGTGATATTGAATTAATGCCATATAAAATTGTCGGCGCTAAAAATGGCGATGCCTGGGTTGAGGTAAAGGGTAAGCAGATGGCGCCACCGGAGATTTCGGCCCGTGTTCTGCAAAAGATGAAGAAGACGGCCGAAGACTACCTTGGCGAGGAAGTTACTGAAGCAGTAATTACCGTACCGGCTTACTTCAATGACTCGCAGCGCCAAGCGACTAAGGACGCCGGTAAAATTGCCGGGCTGGAAGTTAAACGTATTATCAATGAGCCGACGGCGGCTGCGCTGGCTTATGGTATGGACAAAAAGGCAGGCGATCGTAAAATCGCGGTTTATGACCTTGGTGGTGGTACCTTCGATATTTCTATTATCGAAATTTCAGATATTGACGGTGAACATCAATTTGAAGTGCTATCAACTAATGGCGATACCTTCCTCGGCGGGGAAGATTTCGACCGCGCGATTATTGAATACTTGGCTGATGAATTTCAAAAAGATCAGGGAATGGATTTGCGTGGTGATCCATTGGCGATTCAACGTCTAAAAGAAGCGGCCGAAAAAGCCAAGATTGAACTTTCATCCAGCTCTCAGACTGAAGTCAATCTGCCTTATGTGACGGCTGACGCTTCAGGTCCAAAACACCTGAACATGAAATTATCGCGGGCTAAACTCGAAGCTTTGGTTGAAGATTTGATTCAACGCTCGGTCGGTCCTTGTAAGACAGCCTTGCAAGACGCAGGCCTTAAGGCAACTGAAATTGATGATGTAATTCTTGTCGGCGGGCAAACACGTATGCCTAAAGTTCAGGAAATTGTTCAGGATTTCTTTGGCCAGGAAGCTCGCCGCGATGTTAATCCAGACGAAGCAGTAGCCGTTGGTGCTGCCATCCAGGGTGGTGTATTAGGTGGTGATGTTAAAGATGTTCTGCTTTTAGACGTGACACCATTATCGCTTGGTATTGAAACGCTGGGCGGTGTAATGACCAAGTTGATAGACAAGAATACAACTATCCCAACTAAAGCATCGCAGGTTTTCTCGACAGCAGAAGATAACCAGACGGCAGTAACTGTACACGTCTTACAAGGTGAGCGGGAAATGGCCAAGGATAACAAGTCACTGGGTCGTTTTGACTTGGCGGATATTCCACCGGCTCCGCGGGGCGTACCGCAAGTTGAAGTAACATTTGATATTGATGCGAACGGCATCATGCATGTTTCAGCAAAAGATAAAGCGACGGGTAAGGAAAATAACATTGTCATTAAATCCAGTTCCGGTTTAGCGGACGATGAGATTGAACGCATGGTGCGTGAAGCCGAAGAAAATGCGGATGAAGATCGAAAAGCCCGTGAGCGTGTCGAATCACGCAATCAGGCGGAGTCTATGATTCACAGCGTGCAAAAGTCAGTCGCTGAAATGGGCGATAAACTGGAAGCCGGTGAAAAGGACAAAATCGAAGCGTCTATTAAAGACTTGCAAGATGTCTTAGACGGTGATGATACCGATGCTATTAAAGAAAAGACGACAGCACTTGCCGAGGCCAGTCATAAACTTGCCGAGCAAATGTATCAACAAGCCAGCGAACAAGCACAGGACGCTGACAATACCGAAGCGGGTGACAGTGAACAGGCCGGCGATGCTGAGGACAATGTGGTTGATGCAGAATTCGAAGAAGTTAAAGACGACGACAAGAAAGCATCATAAGCATTTGATTTATAATGTAAAAAGGGCGCGGGTCAATCCGCGCCTTGGCATATAAATGGTTATAGTATAGAGATGTCAAAACGGGATTATTACGAAGTTCTGGGCGTAGAAAAGGGCGCCACTGACGCCGATTTAAAAAAAGCTTATCGCCGCAAAGCGATGAAGTATCACCCCGATCGTAATCCCGGTGATAAGGGTGCCGAGCTGAAATTCAAGGAAGCCAAGGAAGCTTATGAAGTTCTGGCGGATAAAAATAAACGCACAGCTTATGATCAATTTGGCCATGCCGGTGTTGATGCATCAATGGGTGGTGGTGGCTTCAGTGGCGATGCCAGTGGCTTTGGTGATATCTTCGGTGATATCTTTAGTGATATTTTTGGCTCCGGTGGTCCGGGACAGCGAGGTGGTCGAAGACAGCAGGCCCGTGGTGCCGATATAGGTTATAAACTGGATTTAAGCCTGGAAGATGCTGTTAAAGGTAAACAGGTCGAAATCAAGGTGCCAACCTCAAAAATCTGTGATATCTGTCATGGAAGTGGTGCAAAAGAAGGAACTAACCCCACCAATTGCCAAACCTGCGACGGACGCGGCCAAGTCAGAATGCAACAAGGGTTCTTTTCAATCCAACAAACCTGCCCAAATTGTCAAGGCAGTGGTGAAGTGATTGCCGATCCTTGTAACGCCTGCCGTGGTGAAGGCCGGGTCAAACATACCAAGACCTTATCAGTTAAGGTGCCGGCGGGAGTGGATACCGGAGATCAGATTCGGTTATCCGGTGAAGGAGATGTCGGTCAACGGGGTGCTACGCCAGGTGATTTATACGTGCAAGTGCAAGTCAAGCCGCATCCAATCTTTAAACGTGACGGTGACGATCTTTATTGCGAAATGCCAATAAGTTTTGCTAATGCGGTGTTGGGTGGTGATATTGAAATTCCGACTTTGGATGGTCGTTTAAACTTAAAAATTCCACCAGAAACCCAATCCGGTAAACTTTTCCGAATGCGTGGCAAGGGTGTGCAAAATGTGCGCTCACGTAACACTGGCGACCTTTATTGCAAGATTATGATCGAAACGCCAGTCAATTTAACTGGAGAGCAAAAAGACATACTCAAGAACTTCGATCAGTCTATTCATAAAGGCGGGGCTAAACATAACCCTCAAGAAGGCAATTGGAAAAACAAAATTAAATCGTTTTTCGATGATTTGGTGACTTAGGCGTTTGGTCTTCGATATTTAGAAGGCGATTAGCCTTAAATTTTATAATAGGCAGCTGTTTTCCGATCCAGGAAAAAATTCCTTTTTGTTCAATATATTCTGCATAGGCAATATAATCAGGATCCCAGGAAAGATGGCGTTCCTCAGTTCTAGCACGCATGAAGTAAACAAAGTTTACTAACAGCAATAACAAACTATGCTTGATTGCTTCTTGTGGTCCGACTGTGGACAAAAATGGCAGAGAAATCAGCCACCAGGACAAATTTTTACTTATATAAGCAGGGTGTTTACAATATTTATATGGGCCGTTTGTTAATATTCCTCTATGAGTCAGGTTTGAGAAACGAATTCCAAAAGGTATCGTTGCCCAGACATAAATGCCGGTGAGTAAAAGAATTAGTACCCCACACACTGAATATAGAATAGGGAAATTTGCTAACCAACCTGACCATGATTCTGTATGGTAGGCAAGGTATTTCTCCTCAAAAAACGGCCAAAAAGGTGTATAACACTGAAGTGCCACAAACCATCCCAAAAAGGTCGGTTCAGTAGAACGTATATGTGAGTCAAATACCCGTAAAGTCAGAATGTAGCCAACAGTGACGATAAGTAAATCAATATAGAACAACAAACTAAATGTAGTATCAAAAAAAATCTTGAAGCTGGTGAAAATAGTTGAAATATCAGCAGACTGAAAAAACAAAACTTTTTTATAAAACCAACCAAACATAAGTGGCAGGAAAAAGATTTTTACCAGCCAACCCAAACAATGTTGCAATATTTCATTGAATCGGACAGCCTCAAAATCTAAGAGGCAAAGTTTACCCATCTGCCAATAACTGTCATGAGGTTCTTCCATGAATCTATCGACTATCAAAAAATAAGGAATTGATAGTAAGGCTAGAACTGGTAAACCTACTCTCAGAAGTGTGTAATAGGGGTGATAAAAAAGTCTGTCATATTCGGAAAACAACCAATAAATCATGCCGCCTAATGCTAATGTGAAATAAAGCCCAAGCAATTTAATGACTACTCTTTTAATGTTAAAAGACCTTGGAGGATTAGCAAAACTCAAGCCGGTTGATTTATTGTTATAGGTTTTAAGACAAAACCATTCCAGAATAATAACCGGTATGGCATATGTTGACAGACATATGATTGCTAACGTAAACGGTGATAAAGAAGGTTTTAGTAAATTTACAGCTAACAACACGAATAATGATAGGCATAATCCCGTGGAATTGATCCACATTTTGGTTGCTGACTCGGGAAGAGTACAAGAATCATTCATCTGATTGACGTTGTTTGGTCGCTTTATTGTTAATTAAATTGGCCAAATCTATCATATGTTATAGGTCTTGGGTACGTATCCGGTTTTAAACATTGAGTCAAATACCATTCAGCTTACGCGATTTATGGCTAAATAAAGATGATAACGATTAGATCTTGACATTAGCCAATTCATTGTTGCGTGGGAGTTTGTGCCATGTTTATGCGAAATTTTACAAGTGTAGGCAAATGAATACTAAAAATCTGTTAACACGAAGAAGTTAAGGTTAAAATCGCTGCATTATTTTTTGAGAGCTTGTGATGCAGATTGAGCAAACCGATCTTGAAGGTGTGCTGTTGGTAAAACCCACGGTACATGGGGATGACAGGGGATTTTTTATGGAGACATATCACGCCGAAAAGTTTGCTGAATTGGGTTTGCCGACCAAATATGTTCAAGATAACCATTCCCGTTCATCCAAAGGTATTTTAAGAGGGTTGCATTTTCAGTTTCCAAGTTGGCAGGGTAAGTTGGTGCGGGTAACCAAGGGTGAAATCTTTGATGTGGCGGTTGACGTGCGCCGTGAATCGGCGAATTTTGGCCGTTGGTATGGCACCTACCTTTCAGAAGAAAATAAACATCAGCTATATGTACCGGAAGGTTTTGCGCACGGTTTTTGTGTGACCAGTGATGTGGCTGATGTCATCTATAAATGTACTTCTGTTTATAACTCCAGCGAAGATTTTTCTTTGAGCTGGAATGATCCTCAAATTGGTATCGACTGGCCTATTGAAAACCCTGTGCTTTCACAAAAAGATCAAAACGCCATGTCATTAGATGATTTGGATTTTTAAATGAAGCTATTAATTCTCGGTGCAAATGGTCAGGTTGGCTATGAATTAGCACAATACTGTGATAATGCGGTGGCATTGACTCGTGAACAGGTTGACTTCTCTACCCCTGGACTTATTACCAAGGCTATCGATCAACATCAACCTGATGTTGTCATCAATGCGGTCGCTTATACAGCAGTTGATAAAGCCGAAACGGAGCCGTCGTTAGCGATGTTAATCAACGCAGTAGCGGTACAGGAACTAGCCAGAGTCTGCAAACAGCATGATGCCTGGTGTGTGCATTATTCAACCGATTATGTGTTTGATGGTACTAGCAATCAGCCTTATAAGGAATCTGACCTTGTTAAACCGCTTGGCATATATGGCATGACTAAATTTGCCGGGGAAGTATTTTTGCAGCAGGAAAGCGAAAAGTACATTATCCTCAGAACCAGCTGGGTATATTCCTGGCGTGGAGTAAATTTCGTTAAAACCATGTTGAGACTCGCAGATGAAAAAGAGGAACTAAATATTGTCAATGATCAGCAGGGTTGTCCGACCTATGCCGTGGATATTGCCCAGGCAACTAAAAAAGTGATAGAGAGCCTGGGTAACGATAATAATTTAAGTGGCGTTTATCATTTGACTGGTTCGCAACATGCAACCTGGTATGACTTTGCGAAAAGCATCTTTTCTCAAGTGGAAAAATCAATCAAAGTAAACCCAATTCCCAGCAGTCAATTTCCAACTCTGGCCAAACGTCCGGAATATTCCATTCTTGATAATGAAAAGTTGCAAAAAACGTTTGGTCTGACAGTGCCGGGCTATGATCAATCTCTCCAACACTGCTTGGATCGAATTGCCCTTGCTAAATAGCTTTAATTTATTAGGTCCGCATGGACCGTTTTCTCTAGCACTCGATAATTTCAGGCCTCGTTACCAGCAACAGGAAATGACGGCTTGTATTGAGGCGCTGATTGATGACGGTGAAGGTGTGTTTGTGGCCGAATCACCAACTGGAACAGGTAAAACACTGGCTTATTTAGTGCCGGTTATTGCTTCTGACAAAACGGCAATTATTTCGACAGCGACACGGCATTTACAGGATCAGATTTTTTATAAAGACATTCCGCTTGCTTTTGATGCCTTAGATATAAAAAAGAAAATCTGCTTGTTAAAAGGGCGAAGTAATTATCTATGTCTACATCGTTTGCATACCCAGGCCAGTATTGAAGTAGGTAAGAATAAAAAACTTCATAATCAATATGTTGCTGTTTGTGAGTGGAGTAACCAAACCGCAACGGGTGATATTAATGATATTGATCAGTTAGAAGAGACTTCCACACTAAGGCCGTTAATCACGTCGACTAGTGATAATTGTCTGGGTACAGAATGTGGTCACTTTGAGGGTTGTTTTGTGCGCAAAGCCAGACTAAAGGCGCTCGATGCAGATATTGTAGTTGTTAATCATCATTTATATTTGGCTAACTTGATTCTAAAACAGGATGGATTCGGTCAATTATTGCCTGAAACAGATGTGTTGATTTTTGATGAAGCTCATGCATTACCAGATACAGCATCGTTACAGCTGAGCCGGAGCATATCATCCCGGCAAATTGCCCAGCTTATTGGTGATTTGAATTCAAAATTGGTACTCGAATCAGTTTCGATTGATGAATTATTCGAAACACAACAGCAATTGGACAAACAACTTATGGTTGTGGTCAGGTTGTTTGGTAAACCAATTAAGCAAGACGCAGAGACTTTGTTTGATAACGAAAATATAAAATCTAATTTCAAAATATTGCTGGATCTGCTTGAAAAATTAACGACTCAGCTTAAATCCTATACAGATGAAAAAGAATACGATTTACTATATCAACGGTCACTGGCAATCAGTGAGCTGTTAGGTGAGTGTTTGTTTTTGGAACACGAAAAAGATAAATTCTTCTGCTGGATTGATGCAACCAATATGCGTTTTGTCTTAAATCAAACGCCACTTCGATTAGATGAATTTGGTGAGCGACTATCTGATCCTTCGGAGCCGGTAACGGTATTGGTCTCCGCGACTTTGTCTTCATCTGGTGATTTCAGTTATTTTTCTAACCAACTTTCCTTATTTCAGATTAAGTCAAAATCATGGCCCTCACCGTTTGATTTTAAGCGGCAATGTCGATTGTATTTGCCTGATAATCTACCGGATCCGCGAGCTCCTCAGTTTGCGGAACAACTGTTAAATTCGGCTGTCAATCTGATTGAAGTTTGTAAAGGCCGTACTTTCTTTTTGTTTACTTCCCATCAGGCGATGGAAAGCACCTACCCCAAAATTATAGATCTGATTGATTACCCGGTGTTAAAACAGGGTCAGCGATCAAAACAAGAGTTGATCAGTCAATTCAATCAATTAGGTAATACGGTATTACTCGGAACTAGCAGTTTCTGGGAGGGGGTGGATGTAAAAGGGCCTAATCTGTCATGTGTCATAATCGACAAACTCCCATTTGCCAGCCCTGATGATCCCGTATTAAAGGCAAGACTGAAGCGAATGGAGCAAAATCAACAAAACCCATTCTTGCATTTTCAGTTGCCGCAAATGATTATTGCATTAAAACAAGGTATCGGCCGCTTAATTCGCGATGAGAGCGATATAGGTATCATTATGATAGGAGATTCAAGACTTAAAACAAAAAGCTATGGTAAACGAGTTTTGAATGCTTTGCCCGCTATCCCAATTACTTCTGATTGGGAAGAAGTAGAATCTTTCGCACGCAGTTTTAGAAATGAAAATTCTTGCCATTGAAACCTCGAGTCAGGCCTGTTCTGTGGCCTTGAGTTTTAATGATCAGATTAATCAGAAACACGAAATTCTGAATAATCAACATTCACAGTATTTGCTTTCTTTTATAGATGATTTATTGTCAGAGTCATCCATCACCAAATCAGAGTTGGATTTAATTGCCGTGGGCAACGGTCCAGGGTCATTTACCGGTCTTAGGCTTGGCCTGGGAGTAGCACAAGGCCTTGCTTATGGATTAAATAAACCGCTGATGGCAGTATCATCTTTGTTATCGGTCGCTGCACAATCAGATCAACAATACTTGTTAGTTGCAACTGATGCACGAATGAATGAGGTGTATTGGCAGTGCCTGGAAAAACAAGGGAATGCTAATTATATCGAACTAACAAAACCAAACTTGAATAAGCCTGCGGAGTTATCGTTGCCTGAAATTAAAGGTTCCTGGCATGGAATCGGCAGCGGCTGGGACATGTATTTTGACCAGCTACAAGCTTATTTGGATAATCCTGATGATTATATAGCCAACATCTTACCCCAGGCTGGTACGGTGGTTCAGATTGCACACCGGCTAGTTGAACATGGGAAAGTGGATCAAAATCAGCTGGTGTTGCCGGTTTATATCAGAAATCAGATAGCTGGTTGATTCAACTTAGCAAAGCACGTTAAATGTACCACTGGCGACTTTCTGGCTGTCAATCCTTAGTTCGATATCCCAGTCACCAATAAATTCATCCATACCGATGGAATCATCAATAAAACTCAACAATGCTGCACCTGTTGCCTTATGCAATTTCAACCAGGCCCAACCAAATGCCTTGCCTTCCACCGGAAAAAGGCTGACAGGGGTTTGTTCTTGTATTTCTCCCGCAGGATTGCGCCATATAACTGTCGCTTCGACTGGTTCATCGGCGAGATTCGAAGCATTAATAATCGAATAGATCTGGCTGGAGCAATCAAATCGTTCTTGCTGCGTTTTTATCGGGATGCCATTGGTTTGTTGTGAAGAAAAACTTAGAAGATATTCAGATTTTGGTGTGGCCAAACCGTTAACCGTGATTCCAGTCCACAGAATAATCAAACAAGTTATTCTAATTAACATCATTGTTTTCCCATTAAAAATTGACGGGTAAGTTAATGGGACAGCAATGAATTAACATAGTTTTGTAACTACACTCTTTTTAAATCAAAACCACCTGAAACTGCACCACATCTGCTATCTGGAGAATTGAAAGTACCGCTGTAACTATCGTCAGTCACACGGCCAGTCATCGTTAAGGTCTGATCTTCATTTGTAGAAATATCAAGAACCATTTGATTACCGTTAACCGACGATTGAGCCAGCGCATCAGGGATGATAATCGATATTGCACTGCCAAAAAGCTCTTCTGGATCGAGATTATCGGCAATTTCATTATTTTCCTCCTCGCCGCCACCGCTACCGCTTCCACTACCGCTACCGCTTCCACTACCGCTACCGCTTCCACTACCGCTACCGCTTCCACCATTAATAGTACCCCCGGTCCAGCAGCGGTCACCACCTGTTACTACCATATTTCCAGAAATTCCACCTTGGTCAATTGCTCTATCAGTGACGGGAACAACAACATTCAGAATAATCCGGGTACTCACTGTACGACCTTGTGAGGTGCCAAGTCTTACCTGACCATTCAGGTTGCCGGTATATTGTCCTGTTGGGATTTGCCCACTACCGCCACTGCTGCTGGTTGAGCTGCTACAGGCGGCAATCAAAACTATAGAAGCCAAAAATGCGAATAAAGATGTGAATTTGAACTTGTTAGACATTGTATTTCCTCAATTTGGGCTAATTTTATCCAACTAAACAGCTCAATGCTAATAAATTGTGTGAACAAAAAGTATTATTTGAAGATTCTGACCATGACAACGGCCTTTTCCTGGGTTTGTATGATCTGCATTTTTAGTCCTTCAAGTTCGAAAATTGTTCCTGTTGCTGGAATTTTTTCCATTTGCTCTAAAATTAGTCCATTCAATGTTTTGGGGCCATTTATTGGCAGAGACCAGTCCATTTTCCGATTTAATTCACGAACATTGGCATAGCCGGGAACGATTAAATTACCATCCTCTTCAACATGAATTTCCATATCATGACCAGGAATTACTTTGGTAAAGTCACCGACAATTTCCTCAAGAATTTCTTCCACAGTAATCAATCCGGTCAACTCGCCGTATTCATCAACTGCAAGACCGATTTGACGACGATGGACTTGAAGTTGTACCAATTGCTCTATTAATTGTGAACCCTCGGGGACAAAAAAAGGCTTTCGCATAATGTCAATTAAACTGTCTTTGTCAAATTTATCAGTATTGATGAGGTGCAGTAATTTACGAATGTGAATTAATCCCACAATGTTGTCTAATGTACCTTCGTAAACAGGAATTTTGGTATGCGGACTATTTGAAAGCTGAATCACAATGTCGTCCCAGTCATCTTGCAGATTAATTGCCTCAATTTGTGAACGGGGCACCATCACGTCTTCAACCGTAATATTTTCTAGCTCAAGAATACGCAACAACATTTCCTGGTGAGGCTTTGCAATGAGATTGCCGGATTCAAGCACGACCGTCCTAAGTTCTTCCGGTGAGAGGTGTTCATCTTTGCTGTCTAATGAAACACCTAATGATTGCAGTAAACCGTTACCGGCGAGATTAATCGCTTTAACAACCGGGCTGAGAATTCTTACTAAAAATTTTAAGATATAAACAGCAGGAAAGGCGATTTTTTCGGGGTTTAATGCCGCATAGGTTTTAGGCGGCACTTCTGCAAAAACAAGGATAATAATGGTGATTAAGAACGTAGCGATAGCGATAGCGGCATCGCCGTAACTTTTAATCGCAATCACTGTGGTCACTGATGCGGCGGCCATGTTGACTAAATTGTTTCCCAACAGTATTGTGCCAAGTAACCGGTCGGGTTTTTCTAGTAGCTCAAGTGCAGCCTGCGCACGTTTGTCTCCTGATTTCGATAATGTTTTCAGGCGATATCGATTTAGCGATACCATTGCCGTTTCAGAGCCAGAGAAAAAAGCGGACAGGAGAATAAGCAAAACCAGCAGCCCTATCAACGGCAGCAGTGTCAGCGTGTCCAAAGTGAAGAGAATCCTCTTGTAAAATGATTGCTAAAGTTTAGCCTGCTTTTCTGCTAATGCCAATCGAGTCGCATGCCAAATAACGTTATAATTGCTACTTATTCAGCAAACTTCTAATCACTATGTTTGAACAACTCTCTGATCGATTAAATCTGACCTTGAAAAAATTAAAGGGTCAGGCGCGTATTTCTGAAGAAAATATAGCCACACCATTGCGAGAAATTCGAATGGCTTTGCTTGAAGCCGATGTGGCCTTGCCGGTTGTTCGTCAATTAATCGATACGATTAAACAAAAAGCAGTAGGAGAGGAAGTAAAGAAAAGCTTAACACCGGGCCAGGTATTAGTTCGAGTCGTTAACGATGAGTTGACGCGACTGATGGGCAAGGAGAATGTTGAACTCGATTTATCAACACAACCGCCTGCAGTTATCTTATTGGCAGGTTTGCAAGGTGCCGGTAAAACAACAACAGCAGCCAAACTGGCGAAATTATTAAAGGATCGCAAGCAAAAGAAAGTTTTGCTGGTCAGTGCCGACGTTTATCGTCCAGCTGCGATCGAGCAGTTAAAAAAACTGGCCGCAGATCTGCAAATAGATTTTCACCCAAGCTCCGTAGATGATAAAGCGGTGACTATTGCTCAATTGGCACTGAGAGAGGCGACAAGTCGTTTATATGACGTTTTAATTATTGATACAGCAGGTCGTTTGCACGTCGATGTTGAGATGATGGAGGAAATTCAAGCCGTCCATCATGTGGTAAAGCCAATCGAAACATTATTCGTTGTGGACAGCATGACTGGCCAGGATGCGGTCAACAGCGCTAAAGCATTTGATGAAGCACTGCCGCTCAGTGGCGTTGTGCTGACTAAGATGGATGGAGATGCCCGAGGTGGTGCAGCCTTATCAATTCGCCAAATCACTGGGAAACCAATTAAATTTATTGGTGTTGGTGAGGCGGCAGATGCTCTGGAGCCGTTTTATCCAGATCGCATTGCCTCACGTATTCTGGGTATGGGCGATGTTGTCAGTCTGGTTGAGGATGTAGAGCGCAAAGTTGATCAGGACAAGGCTCAGAAAATGGCCCGCAAACTAAAGCGCGGTAAGGTTTTCACCCTAGAAGACTTTCGTGATCAGATTCAACAGATGGAAAATATGGGTGGAATTGGTAGTATGCTGGAAAAGCTTCCCGGCGCTAGTGCCGCTCAGGCGCAAATGATGCAGCAGCAGGGTGGAAAACAGTTTTCACAAATCACTGCAATTATTAATTCAATGACACCGCAGGAACGGCGAAAACCAGTGGTTATCAATGGCTCGCGTAAACGCCGTATCGCCAAAGGTTCGGGCACCCAAATTCAGGATGTTAATCGTTTGCTCAAGCAATTTAATCAAATGCAGAAAATGATGAAAAAAATGAAAAACAAGGGTGCCATGAAACGTATGATGCAGGGGCTCGGGGGCCGTGGCGGCATGCCTGGTGGAATGCCATTCTAGGCTTGCCGTTTTTTATATGCAAAGTTTGTTTGCAAAGGGTCAAAAAAACGTTAAAATTCAGCCCCTTTGAAACGGGCAGTGTGCCTAAAACAGGTTTGAGGTTATTTTTAATGGTTAGAATCAGATTGGCTCGCGGCGGTTCTAAAAAGCGACCTTTTTATTCAATCGTTGTTGCTGATCAGCGACGTGCTACTACTAGTCGTTTTATTGAACGCTTGGGTTTTTTCAATCCGGTTGCCCGGGGCAATGAGGAGAAATTGCGCATTGATTTAGATAGAGTCAAGCATTGGGTTGATCAAGGTGCTCAAACTACAGATCGTGTCGATCATTTGATCAAACAAGCACAGGCACAAACTAACGCTTAAGATTATGGACGGTCCTGTCAGCGACCGCTTGATTGAAATTGGTGAAATCAAGGCTGCTTACGGGATAAAAGGCTGGGTAAAAGTTTTTTCTTACTCACGTCCAACCGAGCAAATATTTAAATATTCTAGCTGGTTTATTGGCAATGCTGATAATTGGCAACTGTTTGAAGTTGAAAATAGTAAGCATCGGTCAAACGGTGGTTTAATCGCCAAATTAAAAAATATAGATGATCGGACAGCTGCCCAGTTTTTAATTGGTAAAGAGATAGCGATTGACAAAACTGAGCTTGAAGAACTGGGAGATGGAGAATATTACTGGTCGCAATTAATCGGGCTTGAGGTGATTAACTTAAAGTCGGAAAAACTGGGCGAAGTAATAGAAATTATAGAGACTGGCGCACATGATGTGCTGTTAGTAAAAAATGAACTAACAGAGCAATTGATTCCATACGATAAATCAATTGTACTTGAGGTCAAATTAGAATCTCAGCAGATGTTGGTTGATTGGGAAGCAGACTATTGATAAGACAATGAAGATTGATGTTGTCACACTGTTTCCGAAAATGGTCGAACAAGTGTCCCAGTTTGGGATTCTAAATAAAGCCATTGAAAAGAATATATGCTCGATCCAGTGCTGGAATCCTAGGGATTACACGACAGATCAGTATAAAACAGTTGATGATCGGCCGTATGGTGGCGGACCGGGCATGGTGATGATGGCTGAACCTTTGGCTAAAGCTATCCAGGCCGCACGAGCCAGGCATAGTATCAGGCCTAAGGCGGTTTATCTTAGCCCTCAAGGTGATAAACTCACTCAGGCTAAGCTAGAGCAAAACAGCCGTTTAGATGCTTTCATTCTGGTTTGTGGACGTTATGAGGGTGTCGATGAGCGTTTGCTGGACACTGAAATTGATGAACAGTGGTCGATTGGTGATTATGTTTTGGCTGGTGGCGAATTACCTGCATTGGTGGTAATTGAGGCGTTGGTTCGATTACTGCCGGGTGCCTTAGGGAACGATGAGTCTCCTAAATGGGATTCATTCAGTGATGGATTGCTGGATTGCCCGCACTATACAAGACCGAAAGAGTATCGGGAATTAGCGGTGCCTGAGGTCTTGCTGAGCGGTAATCATAGTGAAATTGCCCTTTGGCGCTTAAAGCAATCGTTAGGACGGACTGACAAATATCGACCGGATCTGCTGGAGTCGAAAGAGTTAACTGAGCAGGAAAGAATTTTGTTGGATGAATACGATAAGGAAACTGGAGATCAGTAAAATGAATGTAATTAAAGAAATCGAACAGGAACAGATTAAAACTGATATTCCCGAGTTTGGACCGGGCGATACCATAGCGGTGCAGGTTCGAGTTCGTGAAGGCCAGCGTGAACGTTTACAAACCTATGAAGGCGTGGTTATTGCCAAGAAAAACCGTGGCCTTAATTCTTCTTTTACAGTAAGAAAAATTTCCTATGGCGAAGGCGTGGAACGTGTATTTCAAACCCACAGCCCACTGATCGCTGCTATCACGGTAAAACGTAGTGGTGATGTCAGACGCGCAAAATTATATTATTTGCGTGAGCGTAGTGGCAAATCAGCGCGTATAAAAGAAAAGGTGTGATCAAACTAAAATAGTTTGATCACATCCCGGATGCCGGATCGAGTCCGGTACAGGCTCCGATCCGGGATCTCCATGTTATGACTGCGTATTTTAAAAGGTGCTGGGCTATGTTGTAGTTTGGTAAAATAGTACCGACATGCATTTTCTATACACCTAACTTGACTGTCATGGTCACATCAAACTTTGATTCTGAACTAATCGATCAATTCCTCGACTGGATCTGGCTTGAATCCGGTTTATCACCACACACAATTAACGCTTACCGCACAGACCTTCAGCAATTTTCTAAGTGGCTGACTGTCAGAAAAACTTCTCTGGCCCAAAGTAGCCGCGAAGATATTCTGGCATATTTATCTCACAGAATGGAGCAGGGGGTTCAATCAAGAACCATAGCCCGGTTCCTTTCTACCATGAAACGCTATTACCAACATGCGATTCAACAAAAATGGATTGAAACTAATCCGGTTAAAGATGTGGCGATGCCGAAAACCATGCGCCATCTACCCAAAGTCATTAGCGAAGAAGATGTTGAAAAGCTGCTTTCTGCCGCGAATACTAAAACAAACTACGGGCTCAGAGATCGAGCCATGCTGGAAACGCTTTATGCAACCGGTTTGCGCGTTTCAGAACTTGTTAATCTGACTCTATCTGAAATTAACTTGCAGGCTGGTGTGGTTAGGGTAATCGGAAAAGGTAATAAACAACGTTTGGTACCCATGGGGGCAGAGGCGATTCGTTGGGTTGAGAAATATCTAGAGCAATCACGCCCGGAATTACTAAAAAAACAAATCACTGATGCTGTATTTTTATCGAGCCGAGGAACGGCTATGACCCGTCAAGCTTTTTGGCAACTGATTAAAAAATATGCGGCTCAAATAAAGATTAAAACAGGGCTTTCTCCACATACATTAAGACATGCTTTCGCAACCCATTTGCTTAACCATGGTGCTGATTTGCGTACCACTCAGATGTTACTCGGCCATGCTGATTTGTCCACCACACAGATTTATACTCATGTGGCCAATGAGCGGCTAAAATCGTTACATGCCAAACATCATCCGCGAGGATAGCTATAAGATAAATAGTGCTCAGGACTTGACCTAAAGTTAAGACAAATGTAGCATTGCTGCTCCTTCAGTTCCCCGGTAGCTCAGTCGGTAGAGCAAGTGGCTGTTAACCACTGGGTCGGCGGTTCGAGCCCGTCCCGGGGAGCCAATTCAAAATCCAACCAAGTCCAACAAAGCCCAAAAACCCTAGTAAAAACAACGCTTAGAGCATATTCATTGTCTTATGTCGTCTAATGCTGTCTATTGACATCTGGGGGCATGAGGGGGCATATTTAGGGGCATAAGTGCTAACTTAAAACTCTGTGCCCCCAAAATTGTTGACGAATACAAAAATCAAAGCTTTAAAACCGAAAGGTAAAGTATTCCGGGTGAGTGATGAAAAGGGTATGTATATTGAAGTTCATCCGAATGGCTCAAAGTACTGGCGGTTGAAGTATCGCTTTCAGGGAAAGGAAAAGCGGCTTGCTTTTGGCGTATATCCCGATGTAACGCTCTCACAGGCCAGGGTAAAACGTGAAGAAGCAAAAGCATTACTTGCCGAAGGTGTTGACCCAGGGCATCAGAAAAAGTTAGAAAAGCTTGCTGGCACCACAGCAGCCAGAAATACGTTTGAAGTCGTCACTCGTGAGTGGTTTGATAAGTTTTCACCAAAGTGGTCACCGCGATATGCTCAGAAAATGATCAGCCGCCTTGAAAAAGATGTATTCCCTTGGTTGGGTAATCGGTCTATTGGTGAAATTGAGCCGCCCGAATTATTTGATGTGGTAAAAAGAATTGAAGATAGAGGGGCAAATGAAACGGCTCACCGTGTCTTACAGAACTGTGGTCAAATATTCCGTTATGCAATCGTGACAAGTCGGGCAAGTCGTGATCCATCAACCGATTTAAAGGGCGCATTATCCCCGGTTATTACTACCCATTTTTCCGCTATCACTAAGCCCGATGAACTGGCTAAACTTCTTTTAGACATTAGAGGTTATCAGGGGCATTTCGTCACCCGTGTTGCGTTAAATATTCTGCCCTATGTCTTTACCCGCCCAGGTGAATTGAGGCGGGCAGAATGGACTGAGATTGATTTAAACGAAAAGCAGTGGATTATTCCAGCGGCTAAGATTAAAACCCGTATCGACCATATCGTGCCGCTTGCTGAGCAGGTTGTCGCACTGTTTGAGGAAATTCAGCCATTAACCGGCCATCGGCAATATGTATTTCCAGGTGCCAGATCGCCACGCCGACCCATGAGTGAGAATGCGTTATTAGCAGCCTTGCGTAATCTTGGTTACACGAAAGAACAAATGACACCACATGGATTTAGAGCAACGGCCCGAACCTTGCTGGATGAAGAATTAGGCTTTCCACCACATTTGATTGAACATCAACTTGCCCATGCGGTTAAAGATGCTAATGGCCGGGCCTATAACAGAACTGCCCATTTACCCCAGCGAAAAAAAATGATGCAAGGGTGGGCGAATTATTTGGATGGGTTGAGTGATTAATTAAAGTATCTCATAAACTATTAATCTGATATTCGCTTTCTATACGCCGCTTGTTTGCAAGCATTCGAGCAATGTTTGGGAGCCGGTCCGGGTTTGCGCCTATAGTCAAAATTTTTCTTGCAATGTTTACAGCGAATAATCATTAAATCTTTACCGACAAAATCATTCCATATCATAGCCCAGATTGAACCTAAAAGATTCTTAGGTAAAAGCTGTAGTCGATGATTCTTTGCTTCAATCTTAACGGAAGTATGTCTAAAAAATTGGTCGGCTACTTCGTCACAAATATAGCGTTGTAATAAAGCTTCAATATCACCTTTGTCAACGTCCAGGTCGTGATAATTAGCTCGCCATTCTTTGTTATTAGAGATAAATAAATAAACTTGATCATTACCCCAGAAAATCCGTTCATGTATGTCAGATGTTAGTGTTTCACCACGCCATAGCTTCTTTAAAAGTTTATTGTAAGCTGTTTGGTTATTTTGTAGTGTTTTAGACGGATAGAAAGTTTTCGTAGTTTTTAGTTGATTTAAAACCCAAGTTGCAGATTTAATTTTTTGCAATTCAGACATTACATTATCGAGGTTATCTACAATAAAGGCAGGGTGGTAGTTATTTTTCCACTTTAGATGATGGTCTTTTACAAAGTGATCCCGCATCAATAATCCATAATTTTTGTAGAAGGTATAAATATATTCATGATTGATATCGGCAGTTAGTATTTGAAAATGAATGCCAGGACAGTCCTTGACAGGGTTGTATCTTTGCTGCCTTTCCGAATTTGACTTGTAGCGAGCAATATTGGCTATTTTGCGGCCAGAAGCAGAAGCACTGAGATTATACGCATTAGAAGATTCAGTAATTATTGAACTAGGTCTTTTTGGCTTCCACCATTCAAAATTTGAAAACAATTCCATTTATTTTAATTGTTACGTGATTGTTACGAAATAAAAAGTGATTGTAGCAGATATTCATTGTCAAATTGACAACCAATTAAAACTAAAAATGATTTATGAGGTATCTTAATGAATCAGAAATTAAAAACAGCCCCAAATGGCTTTTTGCGTTTGCCACAAATAATTGGTACGGCTGCCGCTTGCACGGGAAACAAACAAATACCTAAAGAACACTACCAGCCATTAATTCCAGTCTCACGTGCCAGTTGGTGGAAAGGAGTCAGAGAGGGGAAATATCCTAAATCAATTAAACTCGATGAACGCACAACCGTATGGCGTGCTTCTGATATTTATGAATTTATCGAAGCTCAAGGGCAGGAGGCCGCATGAACCGGATAAAGAAAAACCCGGTCGGCTTTCCGGGCTTCTCAAAAAACGTTCAAGTGCTGAACAAAGCTGATAATAACACAAAGGCAATTGTTAATCATTCTGCATCAGTACAACGTCAACGTGTTCTCCAGTTTCTAAAAGAAAAAGGTAGTGCAACGACAATTGATTTCCGCACTGGAGTTGATGTGCTACATCCTGCAGCCAGAATTATGGAATTAAGGAAGCGTGGCTACCGAATTGTAATGACTTGGGATTATGCCGAAAATCCTGGAGGCACTACTCACAGAATTGGACGTTATACCTTGATGCCAGGCAAACATCAGGAGGCTGTGTAATGGTTCAAAAAACAGCCAAAAAGACCGGTTTTCGAGCCAGAATCGACGCGAAATGCAAAGAGTGTATCTATGACCCTACCCAAGCTGGATCGTGGCGAAAACAAGTCGAAAATTGCACTTCTTATCAATGTCCTTTATTTGATGTTAGACCAAAAGCCAAACCTGACAGCTTAACAAAACTTAACAGGTCTGAAATGGATCAGGTAGTGGCTTGATGGAAACTATAGAACATGCAATTAATTACTCGAGTCACGGTTGGCCTGTGTTTCCGGCTCACACTATTCATGATGGCAAATGTACTTGCAATCGATGCTGTAGATCGCCAGGCAAGCACCCTAAGATTAGAGGTGGTTTTAAAGCCGCCTCAACTAATGTAGTGAATTTAAATTCATGGTTTACTCAACCCGCCAACATAGGAATAGCAACCGGCAAACCTTCTGAACTTGTCGTATTGGATATAGATAAAAAGAATGGAGGATTTGAATCACTAATGAAGTTAGAAAAGAAATTCGGTTCTCTCTCTGATAAAACACTTGTGGCGAATACAGGCGGAGGTGGACTCCATCTATATTTTAGCTACAACAAAAATAAGGTTAGATCACGTCCAAATGTCTTAGGGTCAGGTATCGACATTCGTGCTGATGGAGGATATGTGATCGCAAGCCCTTCAAATCATATATCAGGTATTAATTATTCTTGGCGAGATGGATTCTATTTACCTTCAGAACTACCCACCGATATTGAGCAGGAATTACAAAAGAACCCGGCTTTGAATGGCTATGCCACCAATAGCACAATAAGAGAAGGTCAACGCAACCAAAGTCTTTTTCAATTCGCAGCAAAACTGCGAGCTAAAGGGAATGAATCAGATCAAATCGAATACGAATTGTTGCAACGAAATTCAGCCTTATGTTCAACGCCCTTACCACAAGATGAAGTTATAGCCATTGTTAATTCAGCCTGCCGATACAAAAAGGGAAACGCTCAGCTACCACTAAAGACTTATTGGCACGAGCTAATTTACTCTGAGTCATCAGGCTTAAAGTCAAATGTACGAAACACCCTAACAGCACTATCATTCTTTATGGATGAAGATGGCGCAAACGCACATCCAAGCATGGAATTACTTGGCAAACGTGCTGGGTGTCACCGTCAGGCAATAGCCAGCAATCTTAGAATGGCTGAATCTGATGGCTGGATAAAATCATTTAAAGTTCCGAACCAAACAACCCAAGGATGCCACTATGGATATATTGCGACAATACCCCCGACCATCACCTAATAACATTATTTATTAAATATATGGTTATTTAGGGGTGTGTTTTCGAACATCATGTACGCTTTTCGAACATTAAAAATAAAGGAAGAAAAATATATCTTTGATTCCATAAAAAAAGACATACTGAAATAAGTGTCCAAGGTTTGCACAAGGTTATATGAGAGTTATTTTTTAGATTTTGTGAACAGATACTGGTCAAGGTTCAGTCAAGGGTTGAGTAACCGAGGTAATTTAAGATGAAGAAACACCGATTAACTCCTAGACAGAAATTGTTTGTTGAGTATTGCCGGTTAGTTCATACCTACCCTACTCAAACGGATGCGTATATCGCTGTGTACAAACCTAAAGGCTCAAGGCGCACCGCAACAGCAAGTGCCTCACGAATAGCTAATAAACCTGCTGTCCGTGCTTATTCTGACCAACTATGGGCTATTGAAATGCAAAGATGGGCCGAAAAAGAAGACGAAGAACATCAACGATTCAGAGAGAGTTTAGGCATTGAATTAGACTAAAAACTCACAATAAACCTACATGAAAACCTGACAAAACTTAACCTTGAAATTAAATTTCGTATGAGGACAAAACAGCCAACAACAAAGCATGATTTGTTGACAAATGTTGACATGAAACAAGCATGAAAGTGGACAAATTCGACACTTTTCGACAAAAAAGGGATAGGGGTCAAAAACTTCAAAAAGCCAAAATCTAAGTACCGCCGCCCAGGCTTTTTTTTACGCTGTCAGTGGAAATTTGAGAACTTTAGGTTCTTTCAGTCAATAAACCGCGTGAGTGGTCGTCCGCGCGAAGTTAGAAAAGCCAGCAATTTTTAAACTTGGGTTGTTGTATCTTTAAAGTGAAAATGTTTTTATGAGCCAGAAATTGACCACCAATATATTAGCGGGCGTATAATCTAGCTTGGAAGTGGTTCAGAGCTTTAATCAAAACAAGGAAAAAAATGGAAAAAAAATTGATTCTCTTGGTTGCTATGTTTTTTTCGCCAATTTTGTTTGCAGAAGATTGCACACTGATACACAATGAAGAAAAACGCCTGGCTTGTTATGACAAGGCTTTTGGCTACACTGGAGCAGTATCAGTTCCTGATTCAGGCACTGGTGATTGGGGAATAAATACTAAAACATCAGATATTGATGACAGTACAAATGTATATATAGGTATTCAAAGTTATGAACAAACTAACTGTCCTTACAAGGAAGGGCAGCACGAACTTCTTATAGCGTGTAGAGAAAACACGACAGCATTGATATTAAGATTTGCTGATTGCTTTATGTCCAGCATACAAGGCAAGGGAAAAATCACATATCGGCTAGATAAAGAAAAAGCAAAAACCAAAGGCTTTGTAGAATCAAACGACAACATGGCACTAGGGCTATGGAATGGCGGCTCATCCATACCATTTATTAAATCACTTTTCGGTCATGATGAGCTACTAATTAAAGCAACTCCTTTTTCTGATTCTCCAGTAACAGCCAAATATAAAATTACCGGGCTTGAAAACGCAATAAAACCATTGCGTAAATCTTGTGGCTGGTAGACAAGGGGATAATAATGAAAAAATTGATAATAGTTTTGGTTCTCGCTTCTCCTATGGTTGTTTCAGATCCCAAAAATATTTTTGACCACATTCTAGAGCCAACCGTAGCTGCTGGGCTATGTGAATATAAATTAAACGAGCATTTATTAGGACTTTTTATGTTTTCTCATGGCATTAGTGAAAAAGACATTAAGCCAGGTGGCTCTCAATATCAATCAATTAAAAATGCAGAACAAAGGCTTACCGACTATATCTCTAAAATTGCGTCATCTTATGAAGACAAGGAAGACGCACTTGATTATATCTGCAATGAGTTCTGGACAAACTACGGCATCAACGGAAATATCAAACATGATTTATTGCTAGAACCAATACAATGACCACACTCACCCGCGCTACAGAGAAGATGGAAAAGCTGATACTCGAGGTTGAATATAATTACTGTTTTAATCGTTCATGCGTAGTGGTAATAATTCGGTGAGAATAAAGGATTACATTATCAGCGAGGGGGCATAAAAGGGGGCATAAAATTAAATTACATATTAATAATGTTAATAAAATCAATTAGATAAAAGCATAATTCGATAGAGTCCCGGGAGCCACATACATATCGGTCCATTCTGAAAAGCAGTGCAGTAGTCAGTAGTGTTTAACGAAATCAACTGACTAAATTCCAAGAAAGCAGGTTCTCAGATTACCCGATACAGTAACGACGCGAAGATAAAAGCAGCCCGATAGTCCCTTGTCTGATAAAGAAATCGACTACTTCAAATCCAAGAAGGCAGGTTTTCTGTTTTCCGATAATTTCTAACTAAATGCCGTGCAGTACATACTTATCAGATCAGAAAAGTAATGCAGTAAGTAAATGCTTATAACAGAACTGACTACTCCCATTCCAGGAAGGTAGACTTTCAGAATGCCCGATACAGGAACAAAGTTATTACCTCACATTCAAAGAAAGCTGACTTTCCGTTCGGATGAAATATCCGGATCGAGTTTTTACAATTTATCAATAATGAAACTGATTCCTTGTTCTATATCGTTTTCAACGGCTTTTTGAAATGCAGCAGGGTTTTTTTCTACTAAAGCATCAGTGATTGCCAAATGATAGTCTGACTCGAAGTCTGAGCCGTCCCAACCTGACATGATATATCTCATGCATGGTCCATATTGTAACCAGAGAATTTCTATTAAATGAAGCAAAACTGGTGATTCACCAAGTCTGTAAATGTAAAAATGGAATTTATAGTTTTTCTTCATGTAAGCGCGGACATTCGATGATGCAATCGCTTTATTAATGCTCTCATCAATTTTCTTCAACTGCTGAGTATCACGTTCAGAAATATTATCGAACGCCCGCCTTGATAGTTCGCCCTCCAAGACTTTCCTTGCAAATAAGACATCCAGTATTTTTTGTTTGCTCAATTTGGGCACAATAATTGTACGGCTGTCAGCGAACTCTAACGCACCTTCGGCGACCAATGACCTTAATGCCTCTCTAGCTGGCATGTGACCGATACCAAATTTTTGTGCCAGCCTTCTAATAGATAATGCCTGTCCCGGTTCATAGTATCCCTCACACAACATGGAACGAAGCCTGTGATGAATATCGACAGAAATGCTTTTATTCTGATAAATTTTTTGATCTTTATTAATAAGCATCATTAAATATTTTTTATTGACAGTGTGATCACACACGTGGTAGCGTGTGATCACACGTGTGTTATGATAACATTCTTTATTTATTAACGGGGATTTACATGAAAGCGAAAAATTTTAAATCGATAAACAGAAGGACTGTGTTAAAAGGAACCGTGGCCAGCGGTATTGCTGTGTTGGCACCGAGTTCCTTATTTGCACAATCCGGCAAAGTCAATTTTTACAATTGGGATACATATATCGGCGAAACAACATTAGAGGATTTTACTAATGAAACTGGAATCGATGTGCAATATGATTTATTTGCAGACAACGATGAATTATTCGCCAAATTAAAGGGCGGCAATCCGGGTTATGATGTAATCGTTCCAACCAACGATTACGTTGAGCGTATGATTGAAGGTGAAATTTTGCAGCCGCTTGATCATACGAAAATTCCGAATATGAAAAATGTAAATGTGAAGTTTATGGATGCTGCTTTTGACCCGGGCCGCAAGTTCAGCCTTCCATACATGTGGGGTACCATTGGAATTGGGTATCGTAAGTCTGCAGTAAATGGTGTTCCAGATAGTTGGTCTTATTTATTGGATTCACAGGAATACGCAAATCGTATCTCTGTGCTTGGCGACGGACAAACCGTGCTACAAATGGCCATGAAGTACCTGGGTAAATCGTTAAACGACTGGAGCGATGAAAACATTGCGGCGGCAGAAGAGATGATATTAAAGCAAAAGCCCAATATCACCGCTTTTGCACCCGATAACGGTCAGGATTTATTGTTGGCGGGGGAAGTCGATCTGGCCATGGAATGGAACGGCGATATCCTGCAAATCATGGAAGAAGACGATGATATTGGCTATGTGGTGCCCAAAGAAGGCGGATTGCTTTGGGAAGACACCTTGTGCATACCCAAAGATGCGCCAAACGTCGATAATGCACACGCGCTGATTAATTATATTCTTGATGGCAAAGTTGGCGCAGATATCGCGGAGTTTATTTTTTATGCTTCACCAAACGATGCTGCGCGCGAGCACCTAAGTGAAGAATACTTGAATAACCCGGCAATCATTCCCAGCGAAGCTACACTTGCAAACAGTGAGGTGTCTATTTATCCTGGGCTGGATGTTGCCCGAAAAATAGATGATGCCTGGACTCGCATCAAAGCAGCTGGATAAAATAGGCAGCGATTGAGCTTTTAGTTCACCGTTTCATTAACGCACGGCAATATGGAGAGCTGGAAGAAAAACCTAAAGGCATTTTCATCATTTAGCATTCCCACCGTTGGCTGGCTGTTATTATTCTTCATCGTTCCGCTGGGCATTGTATGGTTTTATAGTTTCGGTGAGAATGTCACGCTGACCAGGATTGAAACCACCTGGACGCTTGATAATTACTCGCGAATTTTTCAGCTCGAGATAATGGTCTTGTTTTGGCGTTCGCTATGGATGGCTGCCTTGACAACCCTGCTATGCATTGTGGTCGGTTACCCTGTTGCGCTGGTTATCGCAACCGCTAAGGCCCAGTACAAACCTTGGCTGTTGCTGATCATCATGCTGCCTTTTTGGACGAATTTACTTATCCGCACCTATGCCTTATTAAATATTCTAGGTGCGCGCGGACAGTTGAATTCTTTGTTTAAATGGATATGGGAGCATACCAACAATGGATTGGCAGTTATCGGTCTGGAAGGCCTGATGGGTGAGCGGTACGTGCCAATTCAATTTTTAGGCAATGAAAGCGGCGTTGTTTTCGGCCTGGTCTACATTTTTCTGCCATTTACAATTCTACCCATTTATTCATCCTTAGAACGAATTGATAAATCCTATCTGGAAGCCAGCCTCGATTTAGGGGCGGGTCAATTTCGCACTTTCTTTTTTGTGCTGGTACCCATGACCATGGCAGGAATCGTAACGGCTGCAATTATTACTTTTATTCCTGCCCTGGGTCAGTTTTTAACACCTGACCTGCTTGGTCGCGGGCAGGTAGATATGATTGCCAATGTCATTGAAAGGCAGTTTAAAAAAGCTAACGACTGGCCTTTCGGCTCTGCCTTATCTTTATTCTTGCTCTACATTACTTTCATTTTACTGGCGATCAGATCATTATCCGATGCGGCCAGATCCCGAAAACGTGAATTGCACTCATGAGCCGAAAAAAAGAAAAGGTCAACCCGTTTGAGTACAGCCGCAAGTGGTCATTACGGATTGTTTTTTTACTAACTTTCATATTTCTTTATGCACCCATTATCGTTCTGATTATCTTTTCATTTAACAATTCCCGTCGTGGCGGTAACGTCGTTTGGAAGGGATTCACCACGGATTACTATGCCAAAGCGTTTGCCAATCAGGAGTTAGTCATTGCTTTTGGTAATTCCTTAACCATCGCCGTTATTTCGACTATTTTCAGTGTTATTTTGGGTGCCTTGACGGCCATATTATTATGGCGCTTCAGATTTCCATTAAAACCTGTTTTCGAGGGTACGGTTGCCTTGCCAATCGTGATTCCTGAAATTTGCATGGGTGTGTCATTGGCGATGTTTTTTTCAGCAATGGGCTGGATGACAGTAGGTGAAGCTCCATGGCCCTTAAATCTGACTAATATTATTATTGCTCACATTACCTTCTCGTTTCCATTTGCCGCCATGGTCATTCGAACCCGATTGCAAAGTTTTAATCGCGAAGAGGAGGAAGCTGCAAAGGACCTGGGTGCCAATGAATATCAAGTCTTTAGGGACATATTGCTACCACATATGAAACCCGGACTAATCGCCGGAGCCTTGTTAGCCTTTACACTATCTCTGGATGATTTTGTGATTACGTTTTTTACCTCGGGTCCAAATACAATCACTTTTCCGGTTAAGGTTTATTCAATGGTGCGTTTTTCGGTAACACCGGAGATAAATGCCGCTTCAACCATTTTGATAATTATTACTTTGGTATTAACAGCAGTAGCGATGCGTTTTCAAAAGTTTGGGGAAGATCGTGACTGAAGCCATCATATCAATTAGAAATGTCACTAAAAAATTTGGCAATTTCACGGCTTTGGAGAATATATCCATTGATATTCAACCCGGCGAGATTTATGCCATACTGGGCCCCTCAGGTTGCGGTAAGTCAACCCTTTTGAGGATTATTTCCGGTTTTGAGTATCCCACCGAGGGTGAGTTGCTGCTTGATGGCGTCGACATGACAACGGTGCCGCCCAATAAGCGTCCGGTCAATATGGTGTTTCAATCCTATGCTGTGTTTCCACATATGTCGGTGGCAAAAAATGTTGCTTACGGTCTCAAAATGCAGGGCACGCCTAAAAATGAAATCGATCAGTTGGTTGATGGGGCCTTAGAACAAGTTCATCTAAGTCAGTTTAAACATCGTATGCCCAACCAACTTTCCGGCGGACAGCGGCAGCGCGTTGCCCTGGCGCGGGCGTTGGTTAAAAAACCCAGAGTGTTGTTGCTGGATGAACCGTTATCGGCACTGGACGCCAAGTTACGAGATGCTATGCGACTGGAGCTGGTTAAACTACAGGATAGTGTCGGTGTTACATTTGTCATTGTGACCCACGACCAGTCAGAAGCCTTGGCCATGGCGGATCGTATAGCCGTACTTGAAAACGGCTATTTGCGTCAGGAGGCGACGCCCGTCGAACTGTATCAACAACCCAATGATGCTTTTGTTGCAGATTTCATCGGCTCGATCAACTTTTTCCATCCCATTAATCTGCAAGTTGATGAAAACGAATTGAGACTGAAAACGCCTGAACTTGGAGAATTTGTTTTCAAACAACAAGTCATAACCCTGAAGGTACAGCAGGCAAGTGATGTGGTAATTGCCATTCGACCCGAAAAAATTAATGTGACTCGACAACAACACGACGAAGTTAGATTAGTAGGCAGTTTGGGGGATATTGCTTATCAGGGACAAAACTCCATTGTCGAAGTCAGACTGGATAATGAACGTTCTATCACCGCCCTAATTGATCAGGCTCAGGCGCAGCGGCTAAGAGGAGCACGGACCGGGGAAAAAATATACTGCTCTTGGGCCGATGACGATATGCTGGTTTTACCAAACACTGTTAATTGATTATCAAAGCGAGCCTTTACCGAATTCTATATGTCGCGATTTATGAATTCAGAGCGAATTAATAGCTACTATTCGGCCACGGTTAATGATAATACTCAATACCCCAAACTCGAGCAGGACATCAAAACCGATGTAGCCATTATCGGAGGGGGATTTTCTGGTGTGTCTACCGCGATCTTCCTGGCGGAGAGAGGGTTCGAAGTTGCACTGCTGGAAGCCAACCGTATTGGCTGGGGCGCATCGGGTCGTAACGGTGGACAAATAACCGGCAGTTTGTCTGGCGAGCAGGTCATGCTAAAGCAGCTTAATAAAAAAATGGATTCTGAAGCTGAAAATTTTATTTGGCAGCTGGGCTGGCGCGGACACAAGATTATTAAGCAACGTGTCGAGAAATACTCAATTGAATGCGATTTGACTCATGGGCATTTAATTGCAGCTTATAAACCCTCTCATATGAAATCACTGTGTTCGGATTATGAATATGCCTGTCAACGCGGGATGGAAAATGAGCTTACATTATTAAAAAAAGATGATATTCCACAATTTTTGGAGGCGTCTATTTACTTTGGTGGGCTGCGAAATCAATATAACATGCATGTTCATTCACTTAACCTGTGTCTTGGTGAGGCACAAGCTGCTGCCAGCCTGGGAGTGCAGATTTTCGAACAAACTCATGTGATTGATATTCAATATGGTAATCAGCCTGTTATCCTAACCGACACAGGCCGAGTCAAATCTGATGCCGTTATTATTGCGGGCAATGCTTACCATAAACTTGGCCGCAGTAAACTTTCTGGCATGCTCTATCCAGCTATTCTAGGCAATCTGACTACAAAACCGCTTGGCGAGTTAGCGGACAAGATAAATCCATATAATCTGGCGGTTTATGACTCGCGTTATGTACTGGATTATTATCGACTTACGGCAGACAAGCGTCTGATGTTTGGAGGGGGTGCGAATTACTCAGGCAAGAACATTGACAATGTCGCCGGCACACTCAGGCCTTCTATTGAGAAAACATTCCCGAGGCTAAAAAACATAGAAATCGAATTTGAGTGGACGTGTAAAGCGGGAATTGTGATTAACCGAATACCACAACTAGGCATGATTGATGAAAATGTTTATTACATTCAAGGCTATTCAGGACATGGTATTGCGACTTCACACGTATTAAGTGAGATACTCGCTGATGCATTGATTGGCAAACTTGAAAAATTTGATACTTTTAGCCAGTTCAAACAAATTCGCTTACCTTTCGGAGAGAGATTCGGTAAGCAAATGTTAGCGATTGGCATGTGGTACTACCAAATAATCGAAAAATTACGTTGATGAAGTAGGCTTACTCAGTGCTGCTTAGCAAGTAGGCTGGCAATAATGGTTCCACGATTGCTAAATAGCATTACGCTAGAAATTATCGGGATTGTCAGAATGGTAGAGCTTTTTTATCGGAACTGGCTGCTCAAATTCCAAGAAAGCAGACTTTCAGTTTCCCGATAATTTCTAAATAAAAGCTGTGCAGTAATCAGAAGCAGGTTACGAAATCGATTATTGCTAAACCGAGAAAACTGAATTCCTAGGTTATTAGTCAACGCGTTAGCAGCTATAATGATTTAATTTCTTTACTTTTGTATAAGGTTTTTCGATTCCCATAATAAATTTCCTTGATTATAAATTTCGATTATCATGTATTTTATCCAGAGGTTAAGATGTAAAGTGGTAGTATGCAATGTAGAAAAATTACATCTGTTTTAATAAGTTTCATCAGTAGTCGCTGGAACTAAATGTTTTATGTAAGTAGCTAACTTAGGGAGTATTTGGAGATGGATAATATTCTTTTACTCGAATTGGTTCTTTTTATTATCTTGCTTTGTTGCTCCGGGTTTTTTTCGAGTTCTGAAACGGCGCTGTTCTCATTAAATCCGATCCAGCTTGAGCAAATGCGACGGGATGAGGACCCTAATCTGGGACTGATTAAGCGCATGCTCAGTGAACCCAGACGTTTAATCGTTACTATTTTGATTGGAAACGAATTTGTTAATGTCGCCGCCTCAGTAATTTCCGCCTCTATCATTATTCAATTGCTGGGTGCTGAAAATAAATTTCTGAATTTATTTGTCATGGTTCCGATTTTGCTGTTGTTTGGTGAAATCACACCTAAAACACTGGCATTACGTCACAACACGTCCTTCGCCAGTTTTCAGAGTCGTCCCATAGAGGTATTTTCCAAGATTATTTTTCCTGTGCGTTGGATTATTCGCTTAATTGCCGACTGGGTGACAACACTGATTGTTGGTAGCCAGCTTGATCGAGGAAATATCGTTACGCAAGACATGATCAGCACATTAGCACATGAAGCTGAAAGCGAGGGGGTGCTGGATCATCAGGAAGCACGCTTTATCGATCAAATATTTGCATTTGGTCACAAAACTGTGGCTGATATCATGACGCCGAGGTCGGCTATATTTTATATCTCAGCAGATCTAACACTGCCACAGATCGTAGAGGCACTACTGAGGGCCAAACATAATCAAGTACCTATTTATGAGGATAACCGGGACAATATCATTGGTATTTTGTTTGCACGGGATTTACTCGGTGTCGATATTGTCCAGGCCGAACAAGAAGGAAAAAAAATAGAGGATTTTGTCCGCAAACCTTTCTTAGTTCCGGAGAATAAAACTGCACTGGATTTATTTCACACCTTTAAAGAAAGACGCCGCAGTTTTGCTTTAACTGTTGACGAGTATGGTGGTGTAACCGGTCTGGTGACTATGAAGGCGTTACTGGAACAGATTTTCGGTCACATTCGTTCGCTTTCAAGTGCAGCCGAAATGCAGGGTTTAACGCATTTTGAAGATGATGATATCTATTTGATTGATGGCGAGATGACCATCCATGATTTTAATCGGGAGTTGAATGCCAATTTATCGGATGAACATGCGCAGACGATTGCCGGGTTGATCTTTAATCATTATGGTGAGATGCCGTCAGTCAATACATTTGTTGAAATAAAAAGTTACGGCTTTACTGTTGCTCAAGTAGGACATAATCGGATCAAAAAGCTCTTGTTCGGCCAACCTGTTAAGCCTGATTTTGTTCAACGGTTGGTAGATTCAGATTTTAAGAAAGATCAGCCGGAACTAAGCCCTAAACCTCAGCAGAATGCTGACTCAGAGCAGGAGTAAGCACAATCATGGAGGAAATCTTATTTACAATTCTGGCCATGCTGATCTGCTTGATAGCGGAAGGATTTTTTTCGGGTTCTGAAATAGGCGCGGTTAGCGCTAATCGGTTCAAGCTTCGTCACGATGCTGCAAAAGGGTCGAAGGGCGCGAAACTTGCCTTGCAAATGCTGGACAAACCGGAATGGTTGCTCTCCACTACTTTAGTGGGAACAAATATCTCAGTGGTGACAAATACAACTTTGGCTACTGCACTGGTAGTGAATTTATTTGGTTCGGGATATAGTTGGCTGGCTGTAGTCATTGTTGCACCGCTGATCTGGCTGTTTGGTGAAATTGTGCCCAAAAGTGTATTCCAGCAAAAAGCCGATGAGATCACACCCCGGGCGATTTTTTTGCTGAAGTTTTTCTCTTACCTGTTTTATCCCATATTAATCATCTTCAGTTTTTTGACGCGCGTATTAACTAAAATTGTAGGTGGCAACAAGCGTACCAACATCTTTACATTAAGGGAACAAATCATTTCGATGCTGCATTTGTCCGGGCTAGAGGGTGATATTTCGCCGGCTCAGGGCAAAATGATCAGGCAAATGTTTAAGTTTTCAGAAACCCAGGCCATACATGTGATGGTACCGCTGGTTAATGTGATGGGTGTTGAAAAAAACGCAAGTTGTGCTCAGGCAGCCAAGTTGGCGATAGATTCGGGGTTCAGGAATCTGGTGGTTTACGATCAAAGAGTAGATAACATTATCGGTATGGTTCATTCTCTGGAATTACTTGGTGTTAGTGCTGACAGTTCTATCGAGCCTTATATTCGACCCGTTCGTTATGTGGCAGGAGGTAAAGTTGCCCGGGAATTACTTGATGAATTGCGTGAATCGGAAGATGCAATGGCCGTAGTCATTAACGAGTTCGGTAGTGCCAGAGGAATTATTACCACAGATGATATTATGGAAGTTATCGTTTTTGAAATCTATGATGAATTTGACAAAGTTGAAGATTCAAGCAGCTTGATTGAGAAGGTTAACGATGCCGAGTACTTGGTCAGTGGGCAGATAGAACTGGATTACTTACGTGACAAACTCGGCGTTGAAATCAGCAAAGGTGATTATTCGACCCTGGCCGGCTATTTATTGCAAAAAAGTCCGGAGATTCCAGAACTTGGCGCCCGGATCAAATCACATGGCATTATTTACCAGATTGAGAACAGGACTGACAGAAAAATAGAGGTAATACGATTGATATTACCTTCCAAAATCAAAACTTGATATGTCTGACTTAACGATGCATCGATAGCGACTTATATTAAAAAATATAAGCCCAATGTAATAATAAATGTGTTTAAGAATCAAACGTTTCTGTTAAGTCAAGTCGATCCTAAATTTGAATCAGAAGTGCGATGATAGTCGTTATGTGTTTTTTTGACTTCAATTTCGATTAGCCGAGTGACCCAATTAGATAAAGAACGACCATCATTAACAGCAATCCTTCTGGCTGCTCTTTTCAATTCTTCGTCAATACGGATATTTAGCAGTTTGCTTTTTGGGGGCAATGCTATTCCTTCACTCCTTAAGTAGTATCAATCTTAACATAATTTTCATTATAACTAATAGAGGCTATCCAAAAATTTTACTACATAATATGCCTAATATTCAAGCTAGTACGTCATGAATTTAATCTGATTACTGTAGTTACTTTGATGAATTTCAAAATTATTTATCACCATCATAATTGCACATATTAACTATCTCTGAAAACGGTTAACTTGACTTTAGTCAATATGTTTAATACTTATTCTGCTAGAATTATTGCGATTGAGGCCGAGTTAAATGACTAATACAGTAACGCTGGATTTGTCCCAATCAATTTGGCGGCGATTTTTTTGTGTAGCGCCTTTAGTATTGATTGGAACCAAAGATGAAGAGGGGTTGACAGATTTTGCACCCAAGCATATGGCTATGCCAATGGGGTGGGAAAATTACTTTGGGTTCGTTTGTACACCGAGTCATAAAACCTACCAAAATATTGTTGATACGGGAGTTTTTACCGTCTCCTATGTGCGTCCCACACAGCTTTTATTGACTTCACTGGCTGCCTCACCACGATGTGATAATGATCAAAATAAAGCCATCCTTGAGCGCTTTAATACTTTTTCTGCAACTGAGGTTGATGCGGAATTTCTCGAGGATGGATACGTATTTTTGGAATGCCAACACCAACAGATTATTGATGGCTTTGGAGAAAATGCACTGATAACCGGGAAAGTCGTCGCTGCTCAGGTTGATGAAAATGCCTTGCGAGCTTCCGAACAAGACGATGCTGAATTGATCAACCGTTCACCGCTGTTGGCCTACTTACATCCCTATCGTTTCAGCACGATTGAACAATCAAATCTGTTTCCCTTACCAGAAAATATGAAAAAATAGTTTTATGGTTCGGATTGACCCAGCCCAACTGTTAACTGAGGTGAAAAGGCAGCGCCAATCAATGCGGGCTTTGTTAAAAAGTCTGGTTGAGATCGAAAGTCCATCTTCCGATTCTGGTTCACAACAGCAGATTAAAGAGTTACTCGATAGTCAGCTCAAACAACTCGGCTTCACAACAAGGTGGCTGTCAGGAACCGAACACGGTGGCAATATTTATGCCAGGCCACAAAACAAGGCTAAACAAACACCTGTTCAGTTATTGATTGGCCATATTGATACGGTATGGCCGCTTGGAACCTTGCAAACTATGCCTTACTTTGACGATGGAGAGAAAATAAAAGGTCCGGGCGTGTTTGATATGAAAGGCGGTATTGCGCAAATTATCATCGCCTTGAAAGTGTTGCAGGAGCTTGAGTACACACCATCAGTAACGCCGGTGATTTTTCTTAATTCAGATGAAGAAATAGGCAGCAACGAGTCAACGCACCATATCCGCCGCCTGGCTAAAATTGCCAGCCGTGCTTATGTGATGGAACCTGCACTCGGTGAGGCAGGCGCCTTAAAAACACAGCGCAAGGGTGTTGGTAGATTCTATATTCGTGTACACGGTAAGGCTGCACATGCAGGGTTGGATCCAACTGCAGGAGCCAGTGCCATTCTGGAGCTCTCCCATGTGATTCAAAAATTATTTGCTCTGAATGATCTTGACAGGGGAATAACTGTCAACGTAGGCGTGATTGACGGTGGCATCAGACCCAATGTTATTGCACCTGTCAGTACAGCAAGTGTTGATGTCAGGATATTAAACAGTACTGATATCCCTGAGATAGAAGAGGCGATCCACTCTATCCGTTCCTCGACTGAGGGTGTAGCGGTGGAAATCGATGGCCGGATTGGCAGGCTGCCACTTGAAAAGAACGAGCGTAATCAACGCTTGTGGAACCTTGCACAGTGTTCGGCAGTTGCATTGGGGATAGAGGTTTCTCAAGCCACAGCAGGGGGTGGTTCGGATGGCTGTACCACTAGCCAGTATACGGCCACTCTCGACGGTTTGGGTGCGGTAGGGGATGGCGCCCATGCAGACCATGAATTTCTTTATATCGATAAAACCATGGAACGTGTGGCATTGCTGGCCATGCTGATCATGGCCCCACTTTTAGAGGAGAACAGCAATGATCACAGGAAAGGATAAAAGCGATCAGTATTTTTTAACTTCTTTAACGAGAATCACTGATTTTGCTGAACAACGGATTGAAATTAACATGCTTGAGCGCGAGCAATGGCAAAACGGCGATTATGTTGCCTGTGAAATCAAGGGTTCGCCCAGTCAGGCATATATCATCGAATTATGCAATGGCAGGATGGTGCCGATTTTACAGGGTGACAAGTTGATTGGTGCATTAGGCAAACGTGCCGCAACATTGGAAGGCGTTGGAGACTGGGAAGCCATTAAAGAAGACGGACAGATGCATGCGCTCACTGCAGCGGGACTGTTCGGTGTGGCCACATCGGTGTCTTATTTTCTGCCGCGATTTATGGATTTATCTTATCTGGGACATGTTGTAGCTGACGACAAAAAATTGAACATGAAAGATTTCATTGTCCCGGCTGAGCCTAAAAGTTTTTCCATCCCCGTTATTATGCTTACTGGCACTTCAATGTCTGCGGGTAAAACCACAACAGGCAGGATGATTATCCATGAATTGAAAAGCATGGGCAAAAAGGTTGTCGGCGCGAAGTTAACAGGCGCGGGGCGCTATCGGGATATTTTGGCTTACAATGATGCGGGTGCGGATGAAATTCTTGATTTTGTCGATGCCGGTTTGCCTTCAACAGTGGTGGATAAGCCTACGTTTAAGCGCAGGTTAGAGTATATGCTTTCACGAATCCAAACGTTGCAACCCGACGTGGCCGTGATTGAGGCGGGGGCATCACCTTTGGAACCTTATAATGGCGACCAGGTGGTTAAAGCTGTTAAAGATAATATTGTGTTGATGGTGTTATCTGCTTCCGATCCCTACGCTGTACTGGGGATACAAAGTGCTTTTGGCATAAAACCGAACCTGATTACCGGACCGGCGGCTAATACTAGCGCAGCAATTGATTTGGTTCAGGAACTGACTGGCATCAAGGCATTGAATCTGCTCGATTCTTCCTCTTTACCTGCATTACGAAAAATAATAAAAGATTGTCTTTAACTAAAAGCTAAAGTCCTTATTAATCTATTTCAGAAGGAACAGTGATGAATATAAAAATCAGTGAATTGATGACGGAGTCGGTGATAACAGCACAGCCGCATCATTCTGTAGAGCACGTTCGCAACATGATAGAGGCGAACAATATCAGCTCAATACCTGTTGTCGATAGCCAGGAGCATCCGGTTGGCATCGTTTCGGCAATGGATTTAGCCCACGACCTCAAGCCGGGTTCACCGGTAAACAGGATTATGACCAAAGGAGTTTATACCATTCCCCAGTATAATGATGCCAGTGCTGCTGCCAGATTGATGCGAAACCATCATATTCATCATGTGGTTGTGACGCATGAAAAGAAAATAGTAGGGATGTTAAGTGCGTTTGATTTGCTCAAACTGGTTGAGGAACATCGTTATGTGGCCAAAAATTCACCGACTGCCAAGAAGCGCAAAAAAAGATGAAGCAGAGA
This sequence comes from Arenicellales bacterium, assembly GCA_965215945.1. GTDB lineage: Bacteria > Pseudomonadota > Gammaproteobacteria > Arenicellales > JAHEKD01 > JAHEKD01. Next base: position 147,626 of record CBDCFC010000047.1, read on the forward strand.
TAGAGCTAAAGATTAGGTGTTGACTGCATTCTCCGGAATTGACCGATTGAATTATAAAGTTTTATTATCGTTCGCGTAAGCGACAGAATACCATGGGCTTGCCCGTGGATGAATGAGTGTATATAGATTGAACATCGCTCCACTATAAAACGCGATGTTCATCGGATCAGCCCAAAGGGCTGTTGCGGTAAGCACCCCGGGTTTACCCGGGGGAATCTATTTTTTATGGAGGACTGATAATGAGTAATTCTTCACAAGCTATTCTGGCTGTCATAGACCCAACAGTGGAAAAGCAACCCGCCCTGGAGCAGGCTGTTGTCTTGGCACAAAAACTTAATAAACCTCTGGAGCTGTTCATTTGCACTCACGGTGAGTCAATCATGAATTACCATCATATTCTTGGCGACGAAGCAATAACATCACTTAAGGAAAAGAGTCTTGAATATTGTACCAAGCAGCTTGAAGTACTATCAGCTCCTATTCGTGAGAAAGGTATTTCTGTGTCCATTGATGTCTTCTGGGATCGACCATTAGACGAAGGTATTGTGCGCAAAGCGCTTCGGTCAAATCCATTTATGATTGTAAAGGATACTCATTATCATCGAAAGGTAATGCGATCGCTGCTCAGAAATACTGATTGGGGTTTAATCCGCACCTGTCCGGTGCCAATTTTGTTTGTCAAGCAGCATGTACCCTGGCATAGCCCTGATATTGTGACTGCGGTAAATCCGATTAATGACGAAGAAATAGAGTTAGACCTGGATCTTGTGAAGATGGGTGAGGTGTTTGTAAAGTCGATGAACGCAACCCATAAAATGTATCATTCTTATGAACCTTTGACTTTTTCCTATGCTGGAATTGCAGGGGTGGCTTATGTTGAATCCCTTGATAAAGAAAATGAAAAAATTGCACAATTGCACCAGAATCGATTACAGGATCTTGCCAGCAAAACGGACGTTGCTTCAGAGAATATTGTTTACGAGGAAGGCTGGATAAAAACCAAGTTACTAGATTTTGTGCATAATCAGAATATCGATTTAGTTATTATGGGCTCAGTGTCAAAAAGCCGAATGGAACAGGCATTTATTGGAGGAGTGACAGAGGCCGTGATTGATGAAATTGAATGCGACGTACTGACGATGAAGCCGTCATCTTTTGTAACACCGGTAAACCCGGAGCCACCCGAAGATTATCCATACATCGTATCAGCGATTTAACTATATTATTGATATTTCCGGCAAAAGCTTATTAGAACCTATCCAAAAATGCCTCACAGGTTGATTCGCCGTTAAAAGCTCACTCAAAATCCTCATATATTTTGTGTCAGCTGCTCTCCACTATTTTGAAATAGGATCTAAGGCCTTGATCAAAAAACTTCGGCTAGATCAACAATTACCTGGGTTGCACTGCCTGTCGACGGTACTTATAGTCTTGGAAATATGTAATCATCAACAGCATTGCAATTAAATAATATTTTAGTTACTCTAGACACACATTTGGTTCGCAAGATTAATAGGGAATACGGTGTGATTCCGTAACTGTCCCCGCAACTGTGACCGATTGTGCGGCTTTTATTACCACTGGGAAACTGGGAAGGTTAAGCCACACCAAAATCGTAAGTCAGGAGACCTGCCAAATGCCTCGCCGCTCAGGTTTGTACGGAGTGATATCAAACCAGGGTAAAGTCTCCTAGATGGCGGCGCGGAAGGTGCCATGCCATTGTCTGAAACGATAAGCGTGGATTTCATTTTGACATTGGAGATATTAGCAATGCGAAAATCTATATTAATTACTTGCCTGTTATTGGCAATGCCAGCCGTTAATGCACAAGAGTCCGAGCCCTTAGAAATAGTAATAACCGGTGGTCTGGTTCCGGTCAGCCGTGATAACGTCGGTACAAGTGTGACTGTTATTGATAGTGAGGAAATTGAACAGGGCGGTTATGAATTTGTTGCAGATATATTACAGGATGTGCCAGGGGTAAACTTATCTCGTAATGGTGGCCCGGGAACGTTAAGCGAAATCAGATTGCGTGGTGCCGAAGCAGACCAAACGTTAATTCTAATCGATGGCATTGAAGCGAATGATCCCTCTCAAAGTTCCAGGTTTGACTTTGCTCACCTCTTGGCCGAGAGTGTGGAGCGTATCGAGGTATTGCGAGGAGCTCAAAGCGCTTTATGGGGTAGTGATGCGATAGGTGGTGTGGTCAATATTATTACTAAATCTGGTAGAGGATTGGAAAGTCCCGAATACTCTGTGAGTGCCGAATACGGTAGTTATAGTACCAAGAACGGGGTAGTCGGAACACGTGGTGATATGGGTGTATTTGACTATGCATTATCCGTGCAACGTTATGATACAGATGGCATTTCGTCAGCTGATGACACTGTGTTTAATTACACCTTGCCTGATGGAAGCACGCTGGTAACAGGTGGGAATAGTGAAGATGATGCCTATGAAAATACTACAGCTCATTTTAAGTTCGGTTTTGATCCAACAGCAAATCTTCGGTTTGATGGTGTGGTGAGGTATAGCGATTTTGAAAGTGATTTTGATAACTTCACAAACATTCCAATTGATGGAACTGAAGATCGTTCTGATGGTGACCAGCAGTACTATCTATTACAAGGACGTTATGCTCAACTTGGTGGAGCTTTGAATCACACGCTGAAGTTTTTTAGAAACGAAAGCGATACTGATTTTTTCAGCTCATTTAGTAAAACGGATGCCAAAGGTGAGAGAAATCATTATGGTTATCAACTTGATTATGGCTGGAATAGCGGACCTTCGGAACAAGGTGTTTCAGTGGTCTTGGAAACCGAAGAAGATAAACTCAATTCGACATTCAGTGGCAACCGAAAAATCGAAAATGACAGTGTGGTGGGTGAATATCGATTTAATAATGCCGATTTTGCTGCTGCGGCAAATATTCGCTATGACGATAATGATGTTTTCGACAGCAAAACAACCTGGCGCTTGGCGGGGGCGTGGAAGTTTTCACCAATTATGCGACTTCACACCAGTTATGGTACAGGCATTAAAAATCCAACTTTGATTGAGTTGTTTGGATTCACCCCGGACTTCACGGGTAATGAGAATCTAAGCCCTGAAGAAAGTAATGGTGGAGATATAGGTGTTGAATACATCAGTGATAATGGACGCCAGTTTTTTGACGTTACGTATTTTCACCGTGATATCGAAGATTTGATTGCAGGCAGTGGCGATACGGCGGTTAATATTGGTGGCGAAAGTTCTAGTAAAGGTGTAGAGGTTACTTATCAGAATGATTTAACGGATAGCTTTGGTTTTAATGCTAGCTACACTTACAACGACACTGAGGATGATCAAGGCGACCAGTTGGTCAGGCGCCCTGAACATCAGTTTTCGGCAGGGGTTGATTATTCAATGCTCGCTAATGCGCTAACAGTGGGGGCTAACCTGCGTCATGTGAAAGATCGTATTGATACAGCCTTTAATGAGGACTTTAGCACCAGCCTGGTTGAATTGGATGATTATACTGTCATTGATTTGGCTGCTCGCTATCGTATTAATGAGTCGTTATCAGTCAAAGCGCGGGTCGATAATGTATTCGATGAAGAATATCAGGAAGTGTTAGGTTATAACACGCCTGAGCGTGCGTATTTTATTGGCTTAAGTGGTGAATTCTAAATCGCTTATTTGATTAAAATTATTGGGCTGCTATTCGTTTCATTTCCAAGTTTTGTTGTAGCACAAGACAGACCAACAGTAGCCTCAATGAACCTGTGTACGGATCGGCTAGTGTTAGCATTGGCCGATCCGCAGCAAATTCGCTCTTTAAGTTACGTCGCCGTCGATCCGCATTCAATGATCAAGACGGCAGCGCAAGACATTCCATTAAATCATGGGCGGCTTGAGGAAATGCTGGTCCTGGACGTTGACTATATTTTTGCCAGTGAGTTTGATAATGCAAGAATTATTAGTCGCCTCAGGCAATATGGTAAACAAGTGGAACAAATCCCTGCGGCCAGATCCATTGATGACGCTAACGCTAATATCCTCTATATCTCTAAATTGATCGATCAAGAAAAAAAGGGCAAGAGTCTGGTTGAGCAATTAAATGGCATTAAAAAATCGGCTGCATTGCGAGAGAAAAACAGAACAATTATTTTAGGCGCCAATAATTACATTAGTGGTGAGAACTCTCTGGCCAGTCATTTAATTGAAACTTTGGGCTTCAAGAACATCGCCGCTGAAGCCCGCGTTAGTGATTATGGTCAAATATCGATAGAACAGACTATAGACCTGCAACCTGAAGTGATAATTTTAAATAAATATTCAGATGATTACTCACGTGCCCAGGCTGTGCTCGAACATCCAGTGCTTAAGCATTTAAGTGAACAAGTCAAAATTTATTATGTGCCGACACGAGAGTGGATATGCGGCGATACAGCGCTGGTACAGGCAGCTGAAAGGCTGATGTGAGATGAAATCGCTTCGCCAACAAACTTTAATTCTGAGTCTGGTAGTTTTGTTAACTATCGCTTTTTTTATATCGCTATGGATTGGGCCGATCGATCTGGAGTTGGCACGAATCTTCGCTGATAGCAATGAAGTCACACCACACTCGCTAATCTTTTGGGAGATACGCTTACCCCGATCATTATTGGCTGTTTTAGCTGGTGCTACGTTGGGTTTGGCGGGGGCGGTGATGCAGGGTTACATGCGAAATCCACTCGCAAGTCCTGGGCTGTTGGGTAATGCCAGCGGGGCAGCCTTGTTTTCAGTTATTTTATTATATTTTGGTATTCGATCTGCTTACATGTTGCCCTTAGCTGGAATGTTGGGTTCTTTTACAGCGTTGATGCTAGTGCTACTGATGGCCGGAACTAATGCCAGTATTACGGTGTTGATATTAGCAGGTGTAGCCATAAATACTGTTTGTGCTTCAGCCATGGCATTGCTGCTTAATCTGGCACCAAGTCCCTGGGCGGTACGTGATTTGTATCTTTGGATGCAGGGCTCTTTGTCCAATGCTTCATTAACAGACCTTGCGATCATGATTGCTCCGCTGATTATTGGTTGGTATCTATTGTTAAAAAATGGTGAAGCTCTGAATGTATTGACCTTTGGAGAAGAGACAGCTAATTCATTAGGAGTCGATATTGCAAAGTTAAGAGTTTACATCGTCATTGGTTTATCACTAGCCATTGGAGCGGTGATTCCAGTGACTGGCATCATTGGTTTTATCGGTCTGGTTGTCCCTCATATTCTTCGGCCTTTTACCGGCTATCTTCCATCCAGACTTCTTGTGCCTAGTGCTTTGCTGGGAGCAATTTTACTTCTCGTCGCTGATATTTTTGTACGAGTGATTTCTACCGGACAGGAACTGCGAATTGGAATTTTGACCTCCATTATTGGTGGCCCATTCTTTATTGCCTTGATCATCAAACACCGTAAAGAGTTATTTTAATGATCGAAGCAAGATCTATAAGTTGTTCTGCTCCTGTTTTAAATGACATTGATGTCAGTCTGGAGGCAGGAAAGCTAATAGGAATTATCGGGCCTAATGGTGCTGGGAAAACCACTTTATTAAAGATGTTGGCAGGTCTGTTAAAGCCAGAATCCGGCCAAGTTAGTTTAGATGGTCAATCGCTTAATACTATAAGACCAATAGAACGAGCGAGGCGGATTGCTTATTTAGAACAATACTCTTTCGTCCATTGGCCTTTAAGTGTTGAGCAATTGATAAGATTAGGGCGTTTCCCGCATCGAGATCGCATCGATAATTCGCCTGAAAACGATCAGAAAGTAATCACCCAAGTGATGCAACAGGTGGGTATTCAAGATTTAGCACTGAGAACTTTTAATTCTTTATCAGGCGGTGAACGGGCCAGAGTGCTACTTGCACGTGCCTTGGCTGTGCAGGCTGGTCATTTGCTGGTTGATGAACCCATAGCTTCATTGGATTTAAAATACCAGTTTGAAATCATGGAATTGTTAAGCAATCAGACGAATAATGATTCCTGTGTCGGTGTTATCCTTCATGATTTGAACCTGGCAGCAAAGTATTGTAATTTCATATACTTAATAGATGAAGGTAAAGTCATTTCTAAGGGTAAACCTGAGCAGGTATTGACGCAAGAGAACATTAAGTCGACATTTGATATTAACGCCAGAGTGATTCAACACACAGAGGGGATAGAAATTTATCCATTAGGATAGTATCCCCTGTCCGCTCATATCAGGGGAGAATCATTCCCGCACTTGTTGCGGGATCTCCTTGTTTAAGCTCTGAGCCAGGTTTAGCAGATCCCAGAATAAATCTGGGACAAGTCTCCCTAATCAAACCATTTTAACTGTTTCCGTAATTGAACATTTTCACCCACTACGATCAAACAAGGTTTAGCGATGGTTGCAGGGTCAATATCTTCGCATTGACCAAGAGTGGTTTCTATAACAGTTTGCTGCTCAGTTGTTGCGTTGCTGATGAGTGCAACTGGAGTCTCGCTTTTCATGCTATTGTCCAGCAATTGCTTGGCTACCAGATTTAAGCGATTCAAAGTCATATAGAAAACTATCACACCGCCTATTTGCGCTAGCGCTTGCCAATTAACACGGCTTTCATCAGAGTCAACAGCATGATGACCGGTAACAAAACTGACCACAGAGTTATATTCGCGATGGGTAATAGGAATGCCAGCATAGGCAGGTCCGGCAATACCGCTGGTAACACTGGGAACTACTTTAAACGGAACATTGTTTTCCAATAATGTTAGTGCCTCCTCACCACCGCGACCAAATACAAACGGATCACCGCCTTTCAAGCGTACAACTTTGTAATTTTGTTTGGCTAATTCGACCAGTTTTAAAGATATATCAGCCTGGTCAGCTGAAGGCTTTCCACCACGTTTGCCAGAGTAAATCAGCTGGCAATGTTTGCTCGCCAGTTTAAGAATCTGCGGATTAATCAGCTCGTCATGCACAATATAATCAGCGTTACTAATTGCATTAAGCGCATGCAACGTTAGTAATCCAGGATCACCAGGTCCTGCACCAACTAGCCAGACTTCGCCTTGTTTAATTTTTTCGATATCCAAAATTAATAAGCAATAGAATTCAATTAAAAATCTATAACTTACGAATAATAACTTTAGTAGCTAAAATTATCAGTTGAATTTTAATGCAGTTATTGAGTGTGTTTGCCGTAATACAGACCGACTACATGCTCTGCTTCGGCAAAGAAAAGCCAGCGTGAAATAAAAGTGCCGCCAAGATGTAATAAGGCGGCAATTGTGATGGTGAACAGATTGGTTGGCAACAGTAATAATATGGCCGCTGGCACAATACACATTAAGACAAAGGATATTTTTCGCAGCTTTTGAGCATGCTTGCGACCCACTTGATAGGCCATTTCTTTGAGAAGATAGTTGGTGCCCGTATGGGGGGGCTCGAATGATCTGACTTTGCCAATATGTCCTAATTGGGTGGCAGTTTCGATGGTCGAACCACGTTCGTCAAACCGGGTGTCACCATTAGTCCAGACGATAACTTGTGCAATGCCGGCTAAAATCAGTAAAACAAAACCTACTAGAGATTGCCCGGATAAGATCGCACCACCTGCCAGTGATAATAATAGGAATAGGGCGCAAGTGGTCCAATGATTCCAGCGTGGCACGGTTTTCATTTGGGCATAGATCATGGAAGTAGCGAATACAGTTATTAAGCATAAGATAGAGCCGATGAAACCCAAGAAGGCTATTCGATGTTCAAAAAATATAACGCACAATGCGTATAAACCGATAAACATCAAGGCGAGCACCGCGAACCAGCCCTCCCGACTTAGCCAACTACTGCGCCACTGGGTAAAGGCTCGCCAGGCACGTTGCGGATTCCCAAGATGAAAAGTCGAGGCCACCAGGCCAATGACTGAGCAGACAAAACCAATCAGATAGATCCCCAGCGCATCCCAGCCCTCTAAATCAGGAATGCCTAACCCCAGCCAGAACAATAACCCAAAACCCAGGCCGGATAGAACAGTAAAGATTATGATCGAAGGGGCTGGATGCATTAGAGTTGATCCAGGGCTTTGTCCAGCCAGGCTAAAAAGCCTTTAGGCTCTTGGGCAACAGGTTGCATATTGCTGTTGGTTGAGTCAACTTCAGTCCAGGTGTCTTTGGGTCTGGGCGGTAAATATTGATTGACTGGGCTGGTGTTTTGTTCCGGCATTAAGTTGAGGCTGCCACGTTCAGCAATTAATTTGCTGACGTTACTTTGTGGGTCACTAAAATCGCCAAAATGCCTGGCACCAGCAGGGCAGGTGCGCACACACGCAGGAACACGATCTTCCTCAGGTAAATTCTGGTTATAAATTCGATCGACACACAGTGTGCACTTTTTCATTACCCCGGCGGTTTCATCCATCTCACGGGCGCCATAAGGGCAAGCCCAAGCGCACAACCCGCATCCAATACAATGATCTTCATTGACCAATACAATGCCATCTTCAACTCGTTTATAACTGGCTCCTGTCGGGCAAACGGTCACGCAGGGCGCATCATCACAATGAAGACAAGATTTTGGGAAATGGATGGTTTGTGCGCAACCTTGTTCTGGTTGTATTTCATAACTGTGAATACGGTTTAAAAAAGTACCCACAGGGTTTGAACCATAAGCATCTCTATCAGACAGTGGCGCGCCATAGTTTTCAGTGTTCCAGCCTTTGCAAGCAGTGACGCACGCATGGCAGCCTACGCAAGTGTCGAGATCAATGACCAGGCCTAACTTTCGTTGGGTTTGTTTTGGCAGATCAGTCATAGTGTTACGATCCGACTTGCCAGCTCAAGTCTTTGGGGCCCTGGCCTACAGGAGATTTAATTGGCGCAAATCCTGGCTTGGTTTGCAGTTGAGCTTCAATCTTTTCAACCTTTACCCGCAAATCAAACCAGGCTGCTTGCCCGGTAATAGGGTCAGAATTAGACCAACGCAAACCATCACCTTTATTTGGGAGTAATTCGTGAATCAAATGATTAAGTAAAAAACCCTTTGTGGTCTCGGGGGAATTTTCATCCAGAGCCCAGGTGCCTTTGCGCTTGCCAATGGCATTCCAGGTCCAGACTGTATTTTCATTTAGTGCAGCCATATGAGCCACAGGTACAGTAATCTCACCATGGAGCGAACTAACTTTAGCCCAATCTCCGTCCTCAAAATTATGTTCATTCCAAATCTTGGTTGGTATATATAAAGGATTGCGACCATGGATTTGTCTTAGCCAGGCATTTTGTGTGCCCCAGCTGTGATACATCGCCATTGGTCTTTGGGTTAGTGCATGGATAGGGTATTCATTCTCATCAATCTGTGTCTGCTCAAACGGCTTGTACCAGATAGGTAGCGGATCATGAGTTTGTTTAATTCGTTCGCGCAAATAATCAGGCGGTTGTCGCTCGCCAAAACCTTCAGCGGCAAGCTGGAATTTGCGTAAAGTTTCACAGTAAACATCAAATACATAGGGTTGAGGTGAGTCATAGATACCAATGTCGACCGCCCAGTTTTGATAGGCTTTATTCCAGGGTTTATAAAAGGTGGCTTCATCTGGTATGTGATGGATGAAAAAACCACCATTGTCAATATAGTGTTGTAACTGATCAGGATTAACTTCACCCCGGCCAATATCCTTACCTTGTTTGCCACGAAAACCTGCTAAAGGACCGATACCAGGCCTACGCTCATGATTGACTATATAATCTGCATAATCTTTATATTTAGCCGAGCCGTCTTCGTTAATAAATCCGGTTAGGCCCAGGCGCGCACCCTAAGTCGCATAATACAGATTGAAAGCCTCTGACTTCACGATCCGGTTCGATAACCGGCCAGCGGATGGCATCTGCAGCGCCATCAGCTTCACAAATTGGGCGATCTAATAAACTGATGCAATCATGCCGCTCAAGGTAAGTAGTGTCCGGCAGAATCAAGTCGGCATAGGCCACCATTTCCGAAGAATAGGCATCCGAGTAAATGATTTTGGGAATGACATAATCGCCGTCTTCATTTTTATCGGTAAGCATGTCGATAACACCGCGGGTGTTCATGGTGCTGTTCCAGGACATGTTGGCCATGTACATGAACAGTACATCAATAGCATAAGGATCCTGTGCATGAGCGTTGGAAATCACCATATGCATTAATCCATGAGCCGACATAGGGTTTTCCCAGGTGAATGCCTTGTCAATACGTGCAGGGGAACCGTCTTCTTTGAGTATTAAATCATCAGGTCCCCGTACAAAGCCCAGATGCGGGCCATTGAGAGCGCTTCCAGGTGTGGATTTACAATGCGGTTTAGGGTGTGCTTCAATCGGCTTGGGATAAGGGGGCTTGAAACGAAAACCACCAGGCACCTCTACAGAGCCAAGTAAAATTTGTAGTAAATGCAGAGCCCTGCAGGTTTGGAAACCATTTGAGTGAGCGGATACACCACGCATTGAATGAAAAGAAACTGGGCGGCCGATCATTTTTTCATGTTTATTGCCACGAAAATCTGTCCATGCTTGATCGATTTCAAACGCTTCATCAAAAGCAACTCGGGCAAGCTCTGCCGCAATTCGTTTTATTCTGTCAGCGGGGATGCCGCATTGTTCAGCAACACTTTCAGGGGCATATTTTTTGTCAAGGTAACGCTCACTTAAGTGTTGAAATACAGTTCGGAGTGTCACGCCGTTTTGTTGTAAAGTTCCTGCTAAATCCGGCTTTACATTGGCTTGATCAAATGCTGTAGGTTGTCCTGTCCTACGATCAAGAACCAATAATTTTCCGTTATCGTCACGCAGCAGTAGACCGCTGTTTTCAGTGTTCTGTTCACCATTGACCAAAGCCGCTGCATTAGTGAAATTGGCCAGGTAATCAAGATCAATTTTTCCGGCTTTTAACAATTCATGGACTAAGGCGAGGACAAACAGACCATCAGTTCCTGGTGTAATTCCTACCCATTCGTCAGCAACCGCGTTATAACCTGAACGTATTGGGTTTACACCAATGACTTTGGCACCGCGCTTTTTGATTTTTCCAATACCCATTTTAATGGGATTAGAATCGTGGTCTTCAGCGACACCAAATATCATGAATAACTTGGTGCGATCCCAATCCGGTTGGCCAAATTCCCAGAATGCGCCGCCCATGGTATAAATGCCACCAGCAGCCATGTTGACTGAACAGAATCCTCCGTGAGCTGCATAATTTGGCGTGCCATAGGCTTGAGCCCAAAAACTGGTGAAACTTTGTGACTGGTCGCGGCCGGTAAAAAACGCCAGTTTTTCAGGACAGGTTTCACGCACAGGTTTTAGCCAGCTAACAGCCAGTTCCAATGCTTCATCCCAGCTGATTTGTTCAAACTCGCCTGAGCCGCGTGGTCCAACACGCTTTAGTGGTTTACGCAAGCGAGATGGCGCATTGACTTGCATAATCCCGGCTGAACCCTTGGCACAAAGAACACCTTGGTTGACAGGATGATCGCGATTGCCTTCTATGTAAGCAACTTTGCCATTTTTTATATGCACATTAATGCCGCAGCGGCAAGCACACATATAACAGGTTGTCCTGCGAATTTCGTCAGAAACGTGTGGAGATAATTCCAGTTGTGGTTGAGTGTGCTTAAACATTTATTGTTCTGATTTCAATGCGCATTTCAGTAATTAGTAGGTAAATCCGACTTGTCCTTCAGTTGTTTGTAGCAAGTATAACAATTCAAGGTGTACTGGGTGGAGCCAAATGAAACACCAGGATATGTCCAGGCAGTATAACAATTCTCGCTTGTTAATTTGTCTCATTAAAGCTGCGCTAGTATGATATAAGTATTCCATTAAAACATGTAAAAAATACTATGTGGTTATCCGATACACCATTTGAATGCCCTCAATATTTGCTTGATAAAACCAGGGGTTTACCAAAATCTAAGGTAGCGATTGTGAATGCGCAATCTACTCCGGTGCTGGAAAGTATTGCTCAAGCCGTTGAGGAGGACTTGATTGATCCAACATTGATTGGAGAACTAAATAAAATAGCGGATACCGCTGCTGCTATAAACTTGGATATTTCCAGTTTCAAACAGGTTGCTTCGACTAATGACCACCGAGCAGTAGAGCTGGCAACTGAGATGGTTAACTTGGGCGAAGCCGATTTCATCATGAAAGGACATATTCATACGGATGATTTTCTCCGTGGCTTATTGAATAAGGAAACGGGAATTAGGGGAGAGGGTTTTATGACACATATATTTCATTTGACTACTCCGGGCTCGCAAAAACCTTTATTTATTACTGATGCGGCAATTCATGTCGCACCCAATGATAAGGCGCTAAAGTCGATTGTTGCCAATTGTGTTGAATTAGCGCACAAATTGGGAATAGTTCAACCTAAAGTTGCATTGCTTTCGGCTACTGAAACTGTAAATGAAGCGGTGGCAAGTTCAGTGATGGCTAATGAAATAGCACACTGGGCTGATGAAAAAATAGCGAATGCAGATTTTTGTGGGCCATTAGCCTTTGATGTTGCTGTTTCTGATGGCGCGGCAAAAATTAAAGGGCTGACTGATCCGGTGGCTGGATTCGCTGATATTTTGGTCGTGCCGCAAATTGAAACGGGCAATGTATTATTCAAGACCCTAGTCTATTTTAAATCTGCTTGTGCAGCAGGTATTGTAATGGGGGCCAAAGTACCGGTAGTTTTAACCAGTCGTGCAGATCCTCCTGAAGCTAGATTGGCATCCATTGCTATTGCGGCGATTCTCAGCTCAAAATAACTCATATATTTGCAAGCATCATTAGATTTGGTTGGAAAACTTAGTTGATATTGCAACGAACATGCTTACCTTAAAAATATTTAATCACAACAGGTATTAAAATTTAGTAATCTTTTAGACCAAATCCGGGTTTGATAAATTATTAAATATTATTATTCTAATGCCACGATTAAGCATTAAAGAACAAAGAGCAAAGCAAATAATTAGTGCATTCGAGCGTTGTATAGCGAGAAATGGAATTAATGGCGCCCAGCTTGAAAAAATTGCCGACGAGTCAGGAATACAGCGACCCGCGTTAAGACATTTTGTCGGCAACCGTGATCAGCTGATTTTAGCTTTAACAAAATCTATTGCCAGCGAATATCAGGAAATGATGAAAACGTCCGCTAGGCTGCTTGATAAAGTCGGTAGCAAACCGGAAGATTTGTTGGTTGTTTTGTTTATGCAAACAAGACTCACCACACCGGAACGCATTATCGTATTAGTTAATCTGTATTCGATCGCATCTCGTTATCCCAAGGTCAGAAAGGAACTCGCTAGTTGGTATTTGAATTTCGTGAGCTGGGTGGCTAATCGATTGGCAGTATACAAGCCCAAGGCTTCAAGGCAAGATTTAGAGCGAGTTGCTATTGCATTGGTTAGTATGAGCTTTAACTTTGCATCATTAGCGCCGTTAAGTATAAAAGATAATGATTACGATCACATCATGGAAGCGGCTACTAAGCTAATTAATACACTATAAGGGTTAGGTAAGAATTAGCAGGGGATAAGGAAATAAATAAGTAGCTAAGCAAAACGGGGCAGTTATCTGCCCCGTTTTCATTGTTACAGATATACAGATATACAGTTATACGTAATCTTTATATTTATCCAGAAAACGTACTGGTTTAGATAATGCATCGCGGCGGAATGGGTCTCCCAACTCACGTGTACACATAATCTCAATCACGGTAGTTTTACCATCGTTCATTTGTGCATCAACCGCTTTAGTGAGAGTTGCGCTGACATCATCAAGCTGATCGACAGTTACACCCTCTGCGCCCATAGAGCGAGCCATTTCAGCAAAACTTTCTTTACCATCTAGATTGAGCTCACCGGCAACAAAACGTCGGCCATAAAATTCAACTTGGTTTTTCTTTTCAGCTCCCCACTGACGATTATGAAACACAACTGCTGTGGTTGGAATATCATGGCGTACAGCAGTCAACACTTCGACCATGCTCATTGCCCAGGCACCGTCACCGGAATAGGCTATACCAGGCCGCTCTGGTGCGGCTGCTTTTGCGCCGACCATGGTTGGCAAGGCATAACCACAGTTACCAAAGCTCATTGGAGCAAAGAAGCTGCGTGGACGTTCAAAGCGCAAATAGCTATGTGCAACCGAATTGATATTACCAATATCAGTTGAAACCATAACATCCTTAGGCATTGTATTTTCAAGCTCTCGTAAAACTTGACGAGGGTGTAACCAATTGCCTTCCTCACCGGCCTGTTCTTCAATCATATCCATTGAATAGTCGTCCTTTTCGTGAATCCATTCGCTTAGTTCTTTTTCCCAGGTTTCTTTTTCGCCAGCAATTTCCTGGGCACGTTCCTGTTTGCTGGTATCGCAAGCTAATTCACGGTCTTCCAATCGAGCCGTTAGTGAATTTGCAGCGGCTTTTGCATCGCCACATATACCCACAGAAATCTTTTTAACCAGACCTAACATCTTGTGGTCGGCGTCAATTTGGATGATTTTGGCATCCTTGGGCCAATAGTCCATGCCATGTTGAGGCAAAGTACCGAAGGGGCCTAAGCGTGAACCTAAAGCAACTACAACATCGGCCTTGCTGATTAACTTCATGCCGGCTTTCGAGCCTTGATAACCTAACGGGCCACACCAGAGTGGGTGACTGGCCGGGAAAGAATCGTTATGCTGGTAAGAATTAACCACTGGCGCTCCTAAACGCTCTGCTAATGCAATGCATTCCTGTACCCCATCAGCCATTACTACACCACCGCCTGAAACGATGACAGGATTTTTTGCTTGCGCTAATAAATCAGCCGCTTCAGACAAACTTTGTTCGCCGCCAGGGCCCCGATCAAGGCGTTGAGGTCGAGGGATATTCACATCGATTTCGCCGTAAAAATAATCCCTGGGTATGTTTAATTGTGTTGGGCCTATTTCGCTCATGGCGCGGTCAAAACAACGAGCTGTGTATTCAGCCATGCGAGCAGGATGGGTAACATGACCTTGATATTTAACAAATTCCTGGAACATGGGCAATTGATTGGCTTCCTGGAAACCACCCAGCCCTTGGGTCATGGTGCCGGTTTCAGGCGTAATGATTACTACGGGTGAATGTGCCCAATAGGCTGCTGCAATCGCCGTTACGCAATTTGAAATGCCTGGTCCATTCTGACCGATTACTACACCGTGCCTGCCACTGGCACGAGAATAACCATCAGCCATATGGGCTGCGCCTTGCTCATGAACAACCGGGATTAACCGAATCCCGGCTGGTGCGAAAATATCCATTGCGTCCATAAAAGCAGAGCCCATAATGCCGAAAATATCGGTTACACCATTAGCAACCAAGGTTTCGACAAACGCTTCACTCGGGGTCATTTTCATATTGAGTCCTCTTTAAAGTAGATCTGATTAGGCCGCAAGAGCATCTTCAGCGGATTGATAGTCATAACCGAGTGTTTCAGCCACTTCTCGGTAAGTAATTTGGCCTTTATGGACATTTAAGCCGTTGCGCAAATGTGGATCATTTATTAACGCTTGTTTGTATCCTTTATCTGCCAAAGCTAAAGCATGTGGTAGGGTTGCATTATTAAGCGCATAAGTAGAAGTTCTCGGCACGCCGCCAGGCATGTTAGCGACACAATAATGGACAACATCATCAACCACATAAGTGGGTTCTGCATGAGTAGTTGGTTTGGCAGTTTCACAGCAGCCACCTTGATCAATAGCAACGTCAACAATGACAGATCCGGGTTTCATGCGTTTAACCATTTCAGCAGTGACTAACTTCGGCGCAGCAGCCCCTGGAATCAACACGCCACCAATGACTAGATCAGCATCAAGCACGTGCTTTTCAACAGAATCCTTGGTTGAATATACTGTATTGGTATTACGACCAAAGTGTTTCCAGTGTGCTTCAAGGACATCTACATTTCTGTCAATAACCCAAACATCAGCACCCATGCCTACAGCGATATGGGTAGCATGTGTGCCCACCATGCCCGCACCAAGGATAACAACCTTGGCAGGATCAACGCCAGGAACACCACCGAGTAACATGCCTAAACCGCCATGAGGGTGCTCAAGACAATAAGCACCAGCCTGGATTGACATACGTCCAGCGACTTTTGACATTGGAGCTAGTAAAGGTAATCCACCAAAAGGTGAGGTCACAGTTTCATAGGCAATGGCAACACAGCCACTATCGACTAATCCTTTGGTTTGTTCTGGGTCTGGAGCAAGGTGAAGATAAGTATATAAGAGCTGATCCGGGCGTAACATGTCACACTCAACTGCTTGTGGCTCTTTGACTTTGACGATCATCTCGGCATTGTCAAAAATTTCTTTTGCAGTGGAAATGATCTCTGCGCCGGCAGATTGATATTCAGTATCATCGGCGCCGATACCTTGACCAGCATTAGTTTCGACAATGACTTTATGGCCATGAGCGACCATTTCTCTAACACTGGTAGGTGTCAAACCAACACGATATTCGTGGTTTTTTATTTCTTTAGGTACGCCTACTAACATTTTTTCACACTCCTTATAAATAAACAGATAAGATTATCACGCTCAGTTTAAGCGCTACGACCAGACGTAAGATTCTAATACAGATTAAATAGACAGTGGTGCGTTGCGATTAGAGCCAACGGCATTTCTAACTTATTAGTCCTCTCAGTAGGTATTGATCTATTTAAAAGGTATGCCGAAACGGGCATATTTAAATTTGTTAGCCTTTCAGGCCTTTTTTCTTTAAACAATATACGGCTTTTCTAATTCATCAATTCATTCACCAGAACCGTTCTGTTTAAAAATGAACGTTTGAACGGGCATTGGTTTTTCTTGTAACTCAGCTCCTTCA
This sequence comes from Arenicellales bacterium, assembly GCA_965215945.1. GTDB lineage: Bacteria > Pseudomonadota > Gammaproteobacteria > Arenicellales > JAHEKD01 > JAHEKD01. The sequence goes on from CBDCFC010000047.1 coordinate 164,489, forward strand.
AGTAGGCATTGATCTATTTAAAAGGTATGCTGAAACGGGCTTGTTTTACGATGCACTATTCACCCAGTCTTGACTTTGTTGAACGATATAATGATGTACAGATGCTCTGATCTGTATTGTTCAGGCCTGTCAGAATAAGGGCTTTAGTCAGTCTGTGCTTAGCATACTTTCTGAATCAGATATTCAACGACTGACATTGCTGAGTCGTTAGAGAAGCCATTGATCTGGTTAAGAAGTATGCCGAAGCGGGCATATTTAAATTCGTTAGCCTTTCAGGCCTTTTTTCTTTAAACAATATACGGAATTTCAAACTCATCAATTCTTTCAGTCGCGTAACGAAAGAAACTAACGGAGATCTTTAATAATCTCAGATAGCAATTTTATACCAGGTTCAATTTTTTGCTGAGATATTGACGAAAAACCAAGTCGAAAATGATTATTTGTTTTCTGTTCTTGCATAAAAAATACCGATCCGCTTTCAATTAATACACCGTACTTGGCAGCGGTTAGTTGTAATTCGTCAGCATTCAACCAGCGCGGGCCTCTTATCCAAAAAGAAGTGCCACCGGAGCTGTAATAATCGACCCACTTATTTAGGTATTTATTTAATGATTTATCCATGATTTTCCACCTCTGCTTGAATTCGTTATGCATACGGTGAATCAAGGAATCATGGTGCCCGCGCTTGATAAAAAGTGCGATAATTTGCTGATTGTTGGCTGGCATATGCCGCATCATCAACCTTCTCAGTGCACGCGCTTCATGAATAAATTCACTGGGGCCGATTAAATAGCCAAGCCTAAGGCCGGGCGCTAGTGTTTTGGACAGACTACCCACATATATAACTCGATTATGTTTATCCAAACTTTTCAAAGGCGGTATGGGTTTGGTGGTGAAAAAGTTATTTTCCGTTTCATAATCATCCTCAACAATGACAAATTTATTCTCGGTTGCACACTGTAATAAGCGTTGCCTTCGCCTAAGTGGCATTGTCACTGTGGTTGGATAATGGTGGCTGGGGGTGGTATAGATAAGCTCACATTCTGCTAATTCTTCAGTAATCTGGATACCGCGTTTGTCAACATAAAGTGGAACAAATTCTGGGTTGTTTAAACCTAGAACATTGCGAGCATCAAAATAACCAGGCTCTTCCATTCCAACCTTGGTTTTACTATCGATTAATAATTGTGAGATGATGTAAAGAGCCTGTTGCGTGCCGCTAGTGATCAGGATTTCATCATCATTCACCCAAATTCCTCGGCGTGGCAGCAAACGAGTTCTAATTTGATGTGTAAGTTGTTGATCGTCTCGATCAAAACGATCGCCAGCCCATTCGTGTATCGCAGAGATTGCAACCGACTCGCGCACACATTCCCGCCAGTCAGCGATCGGAAATAATGATGGATCAAATTGGCCATAAATAAACGGATAAGGCGAATCCCGCCAATTATTAGGTTTGTAAATATGGGGCAATTCAGAAGACCGGGTTTTAATGTTGCCCAGCCAGTCAGCCTTCTCTGTTTTTGTGGATTGCTGTCTGTTTGTAAGCGCAGAGTGACTTATTTCGGTATTAACATAATGACCACTACGTTCTTTTGAGATTAAGAAACCTTCATCCACTAGAGATTGATAAGCGATAACAACAGTGTTTCGCCCTACGCCCAATTGTTTAGCCAAGGTTCGACAGGATGGTAACGCACTATCACCTGGAAGATGACCATCCAAAATAGCCTGAACCAGTAATTCACGAATCTGGCTCTGCAAACTTCCTTTGGCATTTTTATCCAAATGAAAAAGTGAATGTCGGCTCATCAAAGAGGTAGCTTGTTGATTATAGGCTAACTATACCCTGATAACTTACATGCGGAGAGTATTTGTATGCAAGTGTTAGCGAGCGAAAAAATCAAGACAGGGGATAAATCAGAGGAATATTTGGATAGTTAGGACTCTGAAGCTGCTCACAAGGAGTTTGCCATGCAATATGGAAAAAGTTAACCTTATCTCAATACCCGCTAAAATTGATAAAGTAATTTTTTACTACGGGTTCGACCGTACTGGCTTCATACTTGATGACTATGAAAATACAGAAAATAGAAAGCTTTGTTACCCAAGACATGGGTCTTGTTCGATTAACTACCGATACTGGTCATCAAGGTTGGGGTCAGGTTTCAACTTATCATTCTGATATTGCTAGTCTTATTTTGCATCGGCAAGTTGCAGTCCATGCTTTGGGTGAAGATATCTCGAAATTGTCGAATTTGGGCGATTTATTGGATCGTATTTATGCTAAAGAACACAAGTTTCCAGGATCATACATGTGCAGAGCGCTGGGTGGTCTGGATACCGCCATCTGGGACTTGCATGGAAAATTGAAAGAAAAAACGGTTTGTGAACTATTAGGTGGAACACCTAGACCGTTGCGGGTTTATGCATCCAGTATGAAGCGGGATATTACCCCAAAAGAAGAGGCAGTAAGATTTCAAAAATTACGTGACGAATATGGTTATGACGCATTTAAGTTTCGCGTTGGCGCCGAGTGTGGCCGCGATCGAGATGAATGGCCCGGACGAACTGAAGAAATCATTCCCGCCATTAGAAAGGCATTGGGCCATGATGTCGATTTGTTAGTGGATGCTAATAGTTGTTTTTCACCTGCACGGGCAATCGAAGTGGGTAAGATGCTCGAAGACCATGGCATTAATCATTTTGAGGAGCCGTGTCCTTATTGGCGGCTTGATTGGACTAGAGAAGTAACACAAGCACTTGACATAGATGTGACTGGCGGTGAACAGGATAATAATCTCAGCTTGTGGCAGCACATGATCGACAGTCAGGTGATGGATGTGGCACAGCCAGATGTTTGTTATATGGGCGGGATTGAGCGCACATTAAGGGTCGCAAAAATGGCTCAGGAGGCAGGAATGATTTGCACCCCGCATGCGGCGAATCTTTCTTTAGTGACCATATTTACTTTGCATTTGATAGGGGCTATCGAAAATGCCGGCCCCTATGTTGAATTTTCAATCGAACAAGATGATTATTATCCTTGGCAATACGGTGTTTATTCTGATTTGCCGACAGCTGTCGACGGCAAGGTGGCAATTCCGGATTCTCCTGGCTGGGGAATTGAAGTTAATCAAGATTGGTTAGAAAAAGCTGAATATCAAGTAAGTGAGTTATGATTCAAGATTTACGCGCTAACGGTGATCGTCTTTGGCAAAGTATCATGCGAATGGCCGAAATAGGCCCCGGAGAACATGGCGGCAGTCGTCGACTGACCTTATCTGATGAAGACAAACAAGCTAGAGATCTCTTCGCAGATTGGTGTCAAAAAGAAGGTTGTCAAATCAGCATTGATGAATTGGGTAATATGTTCGCACATCGTTCTGGCTTAGGGCTAGATTTAGCACCTGTTGTGATTGGCAGTCATTTGGACACACAGTCACATGGAGGAAAATTTGATGGTGTCTATGGTGTGTTGGCTGCCTTGGAAGTTGTTCGCACTTTAAATGAAAATAATATCCAGACTAAACATCCAATTGAAATAGTTAACTGGACTAACGAAGAAGGTGCAAGGTTTGCACCGGCGATGTTGGCGTCCGGAGTATTTGCCGGGTTGTTTGATTTAAATTTTGCTTTGTCGAGAAAAGACGAAAATGGTTTGTCATTTGGCGATGAATTAAAGCGCATTGGATACAAAGGTGATCAACCATGCGGCGGTAGAGAATTTAAAGCCTTATTTGAAGCGCACATAGAACAGGGCCCGATTCTGGAGAAAAACAATAATAGTATCGGTGTCGTGACCGCAGCTCAAGGACAACGTTGGTTTGACGTGACATTAAAAGGGCGGGATTCACATGCAGGATCAACACCCATGCCTGGGCGCCGGGATGCATTGAATGGTGCAGCGCAAATGATTGTTAAAGCACGAAAAATAGCCGAGCAATATCCGCCAGATGCAGTGATTACAATCGGTTCGCTAAATGTTGTACCAAATTCAAGAAATACAATCGCCGGCGAAGTCTTTTTTACCATTGATATTCGACATCCGGACGATTCGATACTCAAGTTAATGGCTGACGCTTTAAAGGTGCAATGTAAAAATATTGCTCAAGTTAACAATTTAGAATTAGCATTTGAACAGATTTGGCACAATCCGCCAGTTGAGTTTAATCAACAGTGTGTAAGTGCTGTTCGGGATAGTACTCAGATGTTAGGTATCAATTATCAGGATATTGTCTCAGGTGCAGGTCATGATGCAGTGCAAATTGCGCGTGTTGCGCCCACATCAATGATTTTTGTACCGTGCAAGGATGGTATTAGTCATAACGAAAACGAAAGTGCTAAACTTAAAGATTTAGAAGATGGTTGCAATGTGTTATTGCATGCGGCATTGAAAATGGCTAATTGATGATCTTATAAACTGATCGCATATTGCAATATGGGCTTGTCTTTGATGAAAAATTGGCTATATTGTTCAAGTGGGAAATTAGCTGTACTATTTAGTCGAACTGGAAATTCGACTATTGTTAATATCGAAAATTCAAATGTAAGGGAATGACTTACATTGTTCACAATACACAGTCTTTAATGTATGGGTTGATACTTAAAGAAACCCAGACATACAAACTACAGGAGATTCAATATGTCGAGAAAGACACCATCGTATTTAGTTAATCGTAGAGAAGTGCTCAAGGGGGGGGTCGCATTAAGTGCGGCAGCCGTTGGCCCTTGGGTCATTAGTCCGAAGGCGTTAGCTTCTTCGGGTGAAATTAATGTTTTAATGTGGTCGGATTATTTGCCGGAGCCGTATTTGGCCTCGTTTGAAGAAAAGACGGGCATTAAAGTCAATTACATGGGCATTGGTTCCAACGAAGAAATCATTAATAAAATGAAAGCGACCAAGGGCGCGGGAATTGATATCTGTTCACCAACCAACATGCGCTCAGGCCAGTGGGTTGAGCTTGAGTTGTTGCAGCCTTGGGACAATTCCCGCATCGCTACCTTAGATAACGTTAATCCAACCATGCTCAAAGTGGGTGATACTGAATGGAACTTTGCAGACAAAGGTTCGCATTGGTTACCCCAGATTTGGGGGACGGAAGGGATAGCCTGGCGTACAGATTTATGGGCTCCGGCAGATGGCATACCGAGTTATGGAGATGTATGGTCGGATGAAAATAAAGGTAAGACCATGATACGCGCCCACTCTGGCATGT
>CBDCFC010000048.1:0-59529 GCA_965215945.1 Arenicellales bacterium
GCACCTGATGAAGAGTAACGTCCACCTTGTCTCAATGCGTTGATTAAAGGCATAAACATGTCGCCACCGACGACATCCAAGCTGACATCAATTGAGCCGCTGGTAGCATCTCGAATAGTTGCTTCAAGATCGGGCTCGTTACGGTCAATAACAGTAGAAGCACCGAGTTCCAGCAATCCATCGGCTTTATTTTTTGAGGCGATGGCAATCACTTTTGCACCGCGTAGCTTGCATAATTGAATCGCCGCCGACCCGACACCGCCAGAAGCACCGGTTATGACAACTGTTTCTCCAGGTAACAAACCTGTTCGAGACACCAGATTTTCAGCGGTGATATAGGCACAGGGAAAGGTTGCCAGTTCAGCATCGGAATAATCCGATTCAATTTTTAAAGCGTTTTCACTGCGAACCTTGGTGTACTCGGCATAGCCACCGTCACATTCAGAACCAAAAAAACCGGATTGATTAGGGTCACACCAATCACCAAAACCAAGTAGCCAGGGGTCAATAATTACATGTTCACCGACTCTGTTGTTATCAACACCTTCTCCAACCGCAACAATTTGCCCGGCCACGTCTGCGCCCTGAATTCTCGGGAATGTTAATGTGCCGCTACCCCAACTGCCATCATTACTGTCTGCGTCATCATAACCACCTTTACCGCTTTCATCGGTAATGCCTTCTGTTACCTTTTTTGAATACCAGGCAGTGCGGGTATTGATGTCGGTGTTGTTAAGCCCACAAGCCCCGACTTTGATTAATACCTCACCCCGATCAGGAAGGGGAGTCGGATAATCTTCACGATATTCAAGCTTATCCAAACCACCATGACCGGTCAGTGCGACAGCCTTCATACTGGCAGGTATTTCTATTGTCATTAAATTTTTCTCTGTATCAATGTACTGATTCTAGCGGTCAAATCAATACTAAGACAATGTGATTTTTAAATCTAACCCCGAGAAATCATTCTTTGAATTTTTTTGCAATAATGATTTAAACTGTCGACGAATTAAAAAACAGTAAAGATTATGACAACTATTACAGCACCTATTCGAACATCAATACAAACCGTTAAACCCGAGTGGTGTGATTACAACGGTCACATGAACGTGGCGTATTACACCCTGGCCTTTGAAAATGCTGCTTTTGAAGTACAGGAAGTAATAGATTTTGGTGAACGTTATGTCAAAGAAGATGAAAAAAGCATTTTCACCACCAAAGCCACGTACAGTTTTTTGCAGGAAATGAATCAGGGTGAACCACTTTATATTGATTACTGGATTATCGACTACGCGCCAAAACTAATCCATGTGTTAATGGAAATGTACCATGGCGAAAAAGGATTTATGGCCGCACATACGGAACAGATGATGGTGAATATCGACATGCGTGAACGACGCTCCGCTGTTATCGAAGATGACAAGCTGGCCATGATGGAACAATACAAAATTGCCGCACAAACACATGAATTACCCAAAGGTATTGGTGATGCGATTGGGATTAAGAGAAAATAATTATTGCTTTAGGCTTTTAATCTCTCATTATTTGGATCATGTGGTGGGGTTTCGAGAATTTTCACCAAGACTTTTTCGCCCAACAGGCAAATATAGAGTTCGGTATCTTTTTCAAATGCCATTGGCTTCACAAAGGCAATCGCAAGACTTTTACCAACAGCATGCCCATAAGCAGCCGAAGTAACGGAGCCGGCCAGCTTGCCGTTAACAAAAACTGCTTCACCGATCAGGCACTCACAAGGCTCATTTTCCAAAGTCAACAAAACACACTGGCTGGTTTGTTTGCGATCCAGTAAAGCCTGTTTGCCGATGAAGTCTTTGTCCAGTTTGGCGAAATGCATTAACCCGACTTCTTGATGGGTGACGTCGTTGGCCAGTTCATGTCCGCCACGATAGAACTTTTCCAGGCGCAAGCTATCAATGGCTTTAGAGCCGAAAGCACCGATGTCAAAAGCTTGTCCGGCTTGCCAGAGTGCGTCCCAAAGTTCGCCAAGCTTTTCATTCGGAGCATGTAATTCCCATGCTAGCTCACCAGTAAACGATAATCTTAATGCGATGACTTCGATGCCTGCGATTTCAATTTCGCGAGCTTGTAACCAAGGGAAAGATTCATTGGTCAAATCAGAATCAGTGAGCTGGGATAGCACCTCCCGTGAATGAGGGCCAGCCAGGGTTAATATGCCGATGTCATCGGTTCGATTAGCAAACTCAACTCGTTCATCGCCACGCTGATGAATAGTCAGCCAATCCCACACGCGTCGTTCGGACGGCGCGCCAGTCACAAAATAAAAATGGTTCTCCGCTAGTTTGGCAACTGTGGCTTCACCTTCAATCGTACCTCTTTCGTTCAGTAACAATGTCAGGCAAGTGCCACCAATTTTTCTTGGCATGCGATTGGCGCAGACACGGTTGAGAAATTCCTCTGCCTGCTCACCACTGATTTCAAATTTAGCGAAGGCAGAAAAATCGCCCAAACCGACTCGTTCACGAACAGTTTTGCACTCCTTAGCTATTTGTTCGTGAACGCTGGTACGTCGCCAGCCGAATGGTTCCGGCGCGTAAACACGTGGCCGCTCCCAACCTCCAGCCTCTTCAAACAAAGCGCCCAATGCCTTGGTTTGCTCGTAAGCACCCGAGGTTTTAATTTCTCGCATGGTTTGACGTTGATGTTGCGGATAGGGCATGGCCTGACGCAAGGTGTAATCCTCGGTGGAACGAACTCGTGAAAATTCAGCGTCTGCCCAAATCCCGAACCGCCTGGGATCAAAAGTGCGCGTAGAGATTTCTGCACTACCGTGTATTATCCATTGTGCCAGGGTTCGTCCGGCTCCCGGCCCCCAGGCAATACCCACCGTGGCGCCACAGGCCAGCCAGTAATTTTTCAATCCCGGTGCAGGTCCAAGCAACATGGAACCATCGGGGGTGTAAGTTATGCCGCCATTAACAATGCGCTTTATGCCACGCTCCATCAGGCCGGGACAACGTTCAAAGCAGTTTTCCAGCCAGGGCATAATGTTTTCCAGGTTCGGCTCGAACAATTCATTTTGTGATTCCCAGGGGCAACCCTCCAGCCAGACCGATTGCGGGTCCTGCTTGTCGTATAAGCCGATCAAGGCTGAATTCTGCTCACGCCTCAGGTAACCACAAAAATAATCATCACGAGTAACCGGGATTTCATGCGACATGGCTTCTAACTCTGGTACATTGTCAGTGACCACATAATGGTGCAGCATCGTGGTAATCGGTAAATCCAGGCCGCTGAATGAACCGATCTGACGAGCATGGTAGCCACCGGCGTTAACTACATGCTCACAATGAATAATGCCTTGTTCAGTTGTCACTTGCCATTCACCACTAGCCAGTTGCTTTACATCGGTGACGCGATTATGGCGAATCACTTCAGTACCAAGTTGCCTGGCTCCTTTGGCCATGGCCTGGCAGGTGCCGGATGGGTCAACATGTCCATCGTCAGGTGTATAAAGTGCGGCCGATACATTAGCAGCCTTGATATCGTAAAGCGGGTTAAGTTCAGCAACTTCATTCGGACTGATAATATGAGCTTCCTGTCCTCTGGCCAGAATAGTGTCTCGCAAGTGGTTAATCCAATCGAGATGATCTTGTGAAGTCGCTACCCGCAGAGAACCACAACCGTGCCAGCTAACACTGACCTCGGTTTCTGACTCGATGGTTTTATAAAGAACGACGGCGTAATCGTGCAAACTGCCTAGCGAATAACCACCTATCATGCGGCTGACCAGCCCGGCAGCATGCCAGGTCGCACCTGAAGTCAGCTCTGCTTTTTCAATTAGCGCACAATCCGTCCAGCCTTCTTTGGCAAGGTGATAAAGCACTCCTGCACCCATGTTGCCGCCACCGATAACTACGACTCTGTAGTGGGATTTCAATTTATGTCATCCTGAGGAGCGAAGCGACGTGAGGATCTCATGAAAACTGTTCGGGCATTGAACGAAGGAAGGAGTCAACTTAAGGAGATTCTTCCGCTCGTTATTACTCGATCGGAATGGCACATGCTACGGCCTCAGCGAAATAGGTGTATTGGCCCACACCACAACGGCCTCTATTTCCCCTGGGTTGCGAAAAGTATGCGGAATATTACTGGGGAAAGAAAAGCTATCGCCTTTGCTTAAACGAAATGTTTTCTCGCCCAGGGCGATTTCGATCTCACCTTCAAGAATTAATCCTGCTTCTTCACCTCTATGGGTGTAAAGATCATCACCGGAATTGCATCCTGGGGCATAGCGAGAAATGCCCATGGCCATCTGACCATCCAGTGTGGCCGAGAGTAAATAATCTTCCATGCCCAGATAATCTGTCGTGGACAATCCACTGTAGGTGAGTCGCCGCCTGCGATCGGCCCTGACTATATAGGGGCGTTCATCAGCCGGGACAGGCCCGTCATTTTGGAAAAACCAGCCCACCTGGACATCCAGGGCTTCGGCAATGTCCTGCATAGCAGTGAGCGAAGGTCGAGCTTGTCCGCGTTCTATCTTGCTCAAAAAACTCACCGAACGGCCGCATTTTTGCGATAATTCGGCTAAGGTGAGGCCATGAACCTTGCGTAACTGGCGGATTTCATCGCCCAGTTTACCGACTTGTTTAGGGCTATTTTCTATGTTAGATTCAATTTTCATGAAAATTATCATATCATAATTTTCATATTAGGAAATAGAAAGCTATGAATTTGTTATTCTGACACAGAGCATGAATATTTCACATCCTGATTTTCTGGTTGCTAATGATAATTGGAGCGATTTATCTCAATTTCGCCCGTTACCCGACATTGATTTCCAGCGGTTACATGAATATAGATTGGGACGATTGCGGGGGGAATTAAAAAAATCGGGGGCTGCCATGTGCATGCTAGTCAGCCCCGTCAGCTTACGTTACTCAACCAACTATCGCTGCTATAGTTTATTCCAGTCTCATATACCAACCAGTTATGTCTTTGTTCCGCTAGAAGGGCCGGTGTGTCTCTACAATGCCTATGACCCCAATTCACTGGCCGATGACACAAGACCTGGACGTGCCATTTCCTTTTTCGATGGTGGCTTTACCCTGAATGATACAGCGGAAAAATTAGCTGATGATATTGTTAATTACCTCAGTGAAATCGGTACAGACAATCGTCGGGTAGCGATTGAATATGTTAATCCCAGCATTACCCAGACCCTTGAAAAAAGGGGGTTGGAAGTCATTGATGGTGTTTGTATTTCTGAACACGCAAAGGTGATTAAATCGGAAGATGAACTTGAATGCATTCGCTGGGCGATTGCGGTTGCCGAGCTTGGTATTAGTAAACTTAAGCAAGCAATCAAACCGGGTGTTTCAGAAGTGCAGTTGTGGGGGTTATTGAACTACGCCAATCTCGCAAATGATGGCGACTGGCACGATGGTCGAATGTTGGCATCAGGGCCGCGTATAAATCCATGGTTACAGGAAGCCTCCATGCGAAAAATTGAATCCGGCGATCTGGTCGGGTTTGATACCGATATGGTTGGACCGTTTGGTTATTTCGCCGATATTTCCCGCATCATGCACTGTGGGCCGGACAAACCGACCCAAAGACAGAAGGAACTTTATCGGCTCGCCTATGAGGAAGTTCATCATAATATGGCATTGCTGAAGCCGGGTCTTAAATTTAGTGAATTTCAACAACAGTCATATCGAACTGATGAAATTTATCACGAGAATGTTTACCCCTGTATTTTGCATGCGGTGGGGATGACCGATGAATATCCACGCATTAATCCAGTTTTCAAAGGGCCGAATCCGTACGATGGTGAATTTGAAGCAGGTATGGTTTTGTGTCTTGAAAGTTATATTGGTGCGGTGGGTGAGCGAGATGGCGTTAAGCTCGAACAACAGGTTTTAGTCACTGATTCGGGCTATGAATTACTGACTCAATATCCTTTTGAAGAAGAGTTACTGGAGTAATCATGGCTGTATCTATTTGGTAACTAAGGTTGATTATGAATAAACAAAATTATTCTCCTGCGTCATTGCACCCCAGTGGGCATAAACGCACCCAATCGGGCATGAAAGCGCAGCGAAGCAATCCATCTTGCCTAGATTGCCACAGTCGCTCATACAATTCGCTCCTTCGCAATGACAATATCAATGTTATTGCCATGACATACTATAAACGAAAGCATCAAGGCCTATGAGTATTGATATTCGTCAATTTGATCCATTTTACGTTGATAAAGTGAAACACTTACTAGGCGAAGAGGGCTTTGAACAAACCTTTGCCGCCATCGAAGATACCAGCGGATTGCCCAACGCCGCTTACTGGTCCGATGAATGGTTGAAGCTTGAGCAGGAGAGGGTCTTCAGACGTTCCTGGGTGTTTGCAGGAGCGGATGCAGAAATTCCAAATCCTGGCGATATGAAGCCTATCGAAATAGGCGGCGCTCCATTGATTGTTGTTCGGGGTAGGGATAACCAAGTTAGGGCGTTTCACAACGTTTGCCGACATCGGGGGGCTAAATTAGTTACGCAACCGTGTCAGAAATCGGTGTTCACCTGTCCTTATCATAGTTGGAGCTATGCGCTGGATGGCAAACTCATTTCCCGGCCGCATTTTTTTGGCCCGGATCAACATGATGTAATTAAAGGTGGAGGTGGACCTAAACTTGATTTAATTGAAGTACGTTGTGAGAACTGGAACGGTTGTCTTTTCGTCAATATTTCCGGTGATGTTGAGCCCGTTCAACAGTGGCTTGCTCCAATGCTCGATAGAACTAAGAATTACGACTTCTCCGCCATCCGTTGGGCCGGCAAACTTGATTTTGAAATTGAAACCAACTGGAAGCTGGTTTACGAGAACTACATGGAAGGCTATCATGTTTTTGCTGTCCATCCACGCTTGCTCAAGTTTGCCCCCATGAATGTGCGTTGGTCAGGTGAGTGGAACAAGCATGTGTTTTATAACGATTATATTTTCCCCCAAGTGGAAGAAGGACGTGGTGAGGGATTGCCTGTGTATCCAAACCTGCCTGATGAAGATGCCAAACGTGGATTATGGTTTTTGTGTTTTCCTCATTTTGCCGCCGAAGTCTATCCGGATCAATTTACATTGCTAGTGTCTTATCCTCAAGCACCGAATAAAACCCGCGAAGAACTACATGTGTTCTTGATTGGTGATGCTGCAACGGCAGATGAATATAAAGAACCACGTGAAGCGCTTATCAAAATGTGGGATGACTTGAATAAGGAAGACATCGGCATGTTGGAATTATTGCAGCAGGGTCGATTATCGCCGGCTTACGATGGCGGCCGTTTGTCACCACACTGGGAAGGCCCAACCCATGATTTTGGGCGGCGAATCGTCGAGAAAATCATCTCAGCTTAAATGACAACTAGTTTTTAGTACTTTTATGCTGCCTTACTAGAGCAGTCTCGACTAACAGTTTTAGGGATTGGGTGGAACTCATCAGTATCAAAAGGCTTAAAATCAGATGGCCAACAAGCGTTCAATTGACACAGTCTGAGTTTTGATCAGCGATTGTTCTATTCTGCTAGAATAATCTGTATTTACTTGAAAAAATAAAATCTATGTCTGATTACAACGTTAAAGGCAGCTGTCTTTGTGGCAAGGTTGGTTATGAAATCACTGATCATTTGAATATCTTTCAGTATTGCCACTGTTCGCGCTGCCGCAAGTTTACGGGCAGTGCCCATGCATCAAATCTTTTTGTCAAAAAAGATGATTTTAAGTGGACCTTGGGTGAGGAGTTTATAGGTCGCTATGAACCAGATGATACAAAATATTTTGCCACGTCGTTTTGTAAAAACTGTGGTTCGTCATTACCCTGGCTCGAAAAAAGTGGACGTACTATGGTGATCGCGGCAGGAACATTGGATGAAGATCCAGGGGTCAAACCCAAGTGGAATATTTTTGTTGCCTCAAAGGCGCCCTGGCATGTGGCGACCTCCAAGCTGCCGGAGTTTGATAAGTTGCCCGTGAAAAACAATTAAACCTGATTGAAGTTCGTCATTCCCGGACAGGCCCAATCACCTATTTACGGTTGAAATTGTCGTTAGATATCACTAATCTAGCAGGGCAAAAAATCCTTAATGAATGATTGTTAACGTCATTTCGCGGTGTAGTTGAGATATTAAATGACCCATTTTGTCGTCCTGGTAATTAGTCTGTTCGCATTCTGGCTGCTATTGTCAGGATTCTGGGATAATTCCCTTTTAATTTTTCTGGGCTTGGTTTCTTCCATATTTGCCACTTGGATTGAAACTCGATGCAGAAAAACAAGCCCGTTGATTTTTGATATCAAATTTGCTTTTCGATTTCCGCTTTATATTATCTGGCTTTGCGGGCAGATCTGGAAGGCGAATATTGATACAGCCAAAAGAATCTGGTTTCCCACCAAGTATCCAATCAGTCCTAGCTTAAAAAAACTGAAAGTATCTCAGTCAACAGACATGGGCAAAACAGTTTATGCCAATTCGATTACCATCACCCCGGGAACCGTTTCAATGGATATTGAAGATAACACGATAACGGTCCATGCTTTGGCCTTGGAATCAATCAAAGATCTGGAAGCGGGAACCATGGATAAAAAAGTCACTCAACTGGAATCAAGCAAATGATTTATATGGTGGCAAGCATTGCGATTATGATGGTCATGCTGTTGATACTTGTCAGGGCGTTTTATGGGCCGACGGTCTATGACCGGATTCTGGCTGCTAATGTATTTGGCACGCAGACTATTCTGTTAATTGCTGTTTACGGCTTTTTGACTGACCGACCCGAGTTTTTGGATCTGGCAATTGTTTATACCCTGATCAATTTTACCGGCATCATCTCGGTTTTGAAATTTATTGACAAGCTGAAAGAGTTTAGCGAAGAGGAAGAAGCAGTATAAATGATTATTGATATTCTCAGTTGGTTATTTATCGGTACGGGCGTATTTTTGGGTCTGACTTCCGCATTAGGTTTGTTGCGTTTGCCGGATTTATATACACGAGTGCATGCCGCGGGTATTTCAGATACCTATTACACGGCTTTAATTCTGCTGGGACTGGCATTAAATTCCGGGTTCAGTTTGATCAGTGTTAAACTGATTTTTATCATCCTGTTACTCTGGTTTACCAGCACAATTTCAACTCATGTGCTGCTAAAGGCAGCACATCAGTCCAAACTATTACCCAAGTTACAAGATGAGGAGGACCAAAATCGAATTTCTGACCATTGATATTGATATCGCCTTGCTGACTATGCTGGCGATAACGGCTATAGCCATTATTTGGTTACGTAGCTTGTTTGCCATTGTCATGTTATTTGGAATTTATAGTTCATTGTCAGCATTGATGTTTGTGGTGCTGGACGCCGTCGATGTTGCGTTTACCGAGGCAGCCGTTGGCGCAGGTATTTCCACGGTGTTAATGCTCGGAGCACTGGTGATTGCTGGACCCAGGACCCGTCGAACCAGCCATACGCCGGTATTACCCTTGATTGTTGTCCTGATCACCGGCTCGGCGCTGATCTGGGGGACGCTTGATATGCCTCACTTCGCAGATCCGTTAAATGCGGTACATAATCATGTCGCACCCAGGTATATATACGATTCAATCGTGGAAATCGGAATCCCAAATGCCGTTACTTCGATATTGGCCAGCTATCGAGGTTTTGACACGTTTGGGGAACTGGTTGTTGTGTTTACCGCCTTGGTCGGAGTGCTGGGCTTGCTGGGCATGCCTGATGTTAAGAAAACCCGGATCGATTTACGCAAATCGTCAAGCACCATCCTCCTGACCGGGGCAATATGGATTATTCCTTTTATAATTTTGTTCGCATTATATGTTCAGTTTCATGGTGAATACGGGCCCGGCGGGGGATTTCAGGCCGGGGTAATTTTTTGTTCGGCTTTTGTGATTTATACACTGACCTATGGTTTTGATCGGGCCAAAGCAGCGATTAATCCCAGGGTATTTATATTGACCGGCGTGATAGGAGTGTTGTTATACGGCGGTACGGGTATCGTGACAATGCTTTTGGGAGGAAGTTTTTTAGACTATTCCGCATTGGCTGCCGATCCTGTTAAAGGTCAACACTTCGGAATATTCCTGGTCGAACTCGGCGTGGGCATCACTGTGGCCTCGGTATTGATTCTTATTTTCTATACCATCGTGCAATCAGAAGTCCGACAGTTCAGACATCGCATCGATCCGCCGCCAACCCAATCAATGCCGCAATGATAGACACTGTATTGGGTTTATATAACTACTGGGTGGCCATATTTTTAATGATGGCGGGTTTTTACACCGTGATTGCCACCGACAATCTAGTCAAGAAAATAGTTGGGCTAAACATATTTCAAACCTCAGTTTTTATATTTTATATTTCAATTGGCAAAATCCAGGGCGGCAGTGCGCCGATTATTACCCACGATATAGATACCTATTCCAATCCTCTGCCTCATGTGCTGATACTCACCGCAATCGTTGTCTCCGTAGCCACCACGGCGGTGGGATTATCCCTGATTATCCGGATCAAGAGAGCCTATGGAACTGTTGAAGAGAATGACATTCTGGCAGAAGATCAAAAGCATCAGTTTTCAGATGAGTCTGAAGAATAAAAATGATATCGCACGCGCCGATTCTTCAAGTCATCTTGCCTTTGCTGATTGCCCCGATATGTTTTTTGTTCAATCGCTTTCATCGTTTTTGCTGGTTGCTGGCCTGCGTGACCAGCTGGCTTTGTTTGTATCTATCCATCCATTTATACCTGCAAATCCTGGACGGTGCGATATCTTATGAAATTGGAGGTTGGGCGGCCCCTTGGGGCATTGAATACGTTGTTGATCGATTAAACGCGTTTATACTGATTATTGTTTCCGGTCTGGCTTCGATCGTACTGCCTTATTCGTGGAACAGTATAGAACGTGAAATAAACCGGCACCAGCGAGGCCTGTATTTTGCCTGTATGCTGCTGTGCCTGGCGGGGTTGCTCGGCATGGCGATAACCGGCGATGCATTTAATTTGTTTGTATTACTGGAGATTTCTTCACTATCCACCTATACATTAATCGCCCTGGGCCGCGACCGCCGAGCCCTGGCGTCCTCGTTTCAATATCTGGTGATGGGCACCATCGGTGCTACATTTATTCTTATTGGTGTCGGCATGCTTTACGCCTTGACCGGCACATTAAATATGGCGGACCTGGCAGCGCACCTGGAACTTTTGCACGGCTCCAGCACAATGAAAGTGGCTTACAGTTTTCTGGTCGTGGGTATCGGACTGAAACTGGCCATGTTTCCGCTGCATTTGTGGTTACCTAATGCCTATGCCTATGCGCCGTCTGCGGTGACGGTTTTTTTAGCCTCAACCGCCACCAAGGTGGCTGTATATGCACTGCTGCGGTTTCTTTTCAGCATCTTTGGCATTGAATTCAGCTTCGAGATTTTGAACACCCAATGGTTTTTAATAGGCTTGGGGTTGATCTCCATGCTGGTTGCTTCCACGGTTGCGATCTTTCAGCACAATATTAAACGCATGCTGGCTTATTCTTCAGTCGCGCAAATTGGTTATATACTGCTGGGCATTGGGCTGTTAAACGTGAACGGTTTGGCCGCCTCCTTGTTGCATTTATTCAACCACGCCTTAATCAAAGGCGCACTTTTCATGGCCTTAGGCGCGATCTGTTATCGCATCGGCAACACTGAAATCAACAACCTGGCCGGTATCGCCAAACAGATGCCCTGGACCATGGCCGCGTTTGTCGCCGGGGGCTTAAGTTTAATCGGCATTCCATTTACCGCAGGTTTTATTTCAAAGTGGTTTTTGATTCTTTCGGCCATCGAGCACGGCTGGTGGCCGGTGGTTGTGGTGATCATAATCACTTCACTGATTGCGGTGATTTATATTTTCCGTGTTGTGGAAATCGCTTATTTTAAACAGCAAGCAAAAATAAATCGCGACGTAACAGAAGCGCCGTTGGGTCTGTTGATTCCGACATGGATATTAGTTGTGCTGAATTTTTATTTTGGCACTGCCGCAACATTAACCAGTCAATACGCAATGGACACCGCCAAAGTTCTTTTCGGGGGACAGATACAATGACTTCGGTCCATCTGGTTCTACTGGCTTTTTCAATCCCCTTGATTACCGGTCTGGGAATCATCGTGACCGGTAAAAACGCAAACTTAAGAGAAAGTGTTACGCTTGGCGGATCCGTGATCCTGATGATTACTACCCTGATCATCGCTTTTGACGTACTGGACGGAGCCCGGCCATCAATAACTTTACTGAGCTTTGTACCGGGCATTGAAATTAAATTTAGTCTCGAACCGCTGGGTATGATTTTCGCTGCCATAGCCACCATGCTGTGGCCGATAAATTCAATTTACTCAATCGGCTACATGCGCGCAAACAATGAAACCAATCAAACGCGCTTTTACTTTTTTTTCGCATTTTCATTGTTTGCTACCCTGGGTATCGCTTTTGCCGGCAATCTGCTGACCTTGTTTTTATTTTATGAAGCCTTATCTTTGTCCACCTATCCGCTGGTCACCCATCAACAAACGGATGAAGCAATGAAGGGCGGAAGGGTCTATCTTGGAATTTTACTGACAACTTCGATCGGCTTGTTTTTACCGGCACTATTATGGACATGGCAGGCTACCGGGACTACAGACTTTTTACCCGGAGGAATTCTTTCAGGAAAGCTGCCCGACGGCTACATGTTGATTCTTGCCTTATTATTCTTATTTGGAATCGGCAAAGCAGCGGTGATGCCCGTGCACAGTTGGCTACCCGCCGCCATGGTCGCTCCCACTCCGGTCAGCGCGTTGTTACACGCTGTTGCCGTCGTCAAAGCGGGTGTTTTCAGTATTGTCAAAGTCATGGTGTATATTTTTGGAATCGACACGCTCAGTGCCATTCCCGGTTCAGATTGGCTGATATACATCACCGGCTTTACACTAGTCACCGCCTCGTTTATCGCTCTGTATCAAAACAATTTAAAACGCCGGCTGGCCTATTCGACCGTAGGACAGTTGGGTTATGTGGTGTTGGGCGCCACTATACTCGCACCTTGGTCAATAATTGGTGCCAGTCTGCACATCGCCGCCCATGCCTTTGGCAAAATCACCTTGTTTTTCGCCGCCGGATCAATTTATACGGCGTCCAAGAAAAAAGAAATCAGTCAACTGGACGGCATAGGCAAGCGCATGCCCTGGACCATGGCAGCATTTGCAGTCGGCACGATTTCAATGATCGGCCTGCCGCTGACTGGTGGCTTTGTGTCAAAGTGGTTTTTATTAATGGGGGCTATGCAAACTCAATATCTGTTCGCGGTGGCGGTGATTATTATTTCAACGCTGTTAAATGTGGTTTATTTCGTACCAATAGTTTATGCCGCCTTTTTAAAACCGGAAAATCCTGACCACATACACAAGGATCACGGCGAAGCTCCCTTTCCCATCGTGCTGGCCCTAAGCCTTACGGCGTTAATGACCATATTGTTTTTCTTTTTTTCAGACTATGCATTGTCTTTTGCACAGCTTATACCTTTTGAAACCAGCCTGGAAAACGAATCATGAATAAACCCGAACGCACTCATTGGCTGTATCAAAAGCGTAATCTACCCAAACTTTGGGGAGTGCTGGTATTGGTCTTAGTGATTACGCTGATTCCCGAGTTTTTCATAGACCACCATCATAATTTTGAACAACAAGGTGTGCATATTGACGCGAGCTGGGGATTTTACATCTGGTACGCGTTTATGAGCTGTGTGGCTATGGTTGTGATTGCAAAAATCCTGGGTGTGTTCCTTAAAAGGCCGGAGGATTATTACGATGACTAATCCTGGATTAATTTTAATCCTAGGCGCTGTATTGATTTTATTCTCGGCCGATCGATTAAGAAAACCGCTGATGCTAGCGTTGCCGATTCTCTGCTTGGCGTGGGTATGGGTATTACCGGAAGGTAATCACCTCACGCTTTCATTTATGGGATTTGACTTACAGCCGGTTAGCTCTACAACAGCGGGACGACTGTTTGCAACCGTTTTCACTCTCGCAATTTGGACAACTAATCTATACGCAATTAAGCATGCACCAAGACTCGAAGTGGCGGGCGCCTTTATTTATGCCGGTTCGGCCATAGGAGTAACGTTTTGTGGTGATCTGATCAGTTTATTTGTTTTTTGGGAAACCATGACCTTAGGCTCAACCATGATCATCTGGTCCAACACTGACACCAACCCCAAGGCCTATAGCGCCGGCATGAGATACCTGCTGGTTCACATCTTTGGCGGAGTAATCCTGATGGCCGGCATCATTGGTCACGCGCTAACCACCAATTCTATCGCGTTCACCCATTTGTCAGCGGACAACATCGCCGGTATTTTGATTTTAATCGGTTTTTTAATTAATGCCGGTGCCCCGCCTTTGTCTGCCTGGATCGCCGACGCCTATCCTGAAGCCAGTCCCACTGGCATGGTTTATCTGTCGGTGTTTACAACCAAAACTGCAGTTTATGTGTTGCTGGTCTCGTTTGCCGGCACCCAAGTATTGATTTATATCGGCCTATACATGGTTTTCTACGGCATTATTTACGCCCTGCTGGAAAACGACATGCGCCGCATTCTAGCCTACAGTATCGTCAATCAGGTGGGGTTTATGGTGACGGCTATCGGCATCGGCACTGAGCTGGCCCTCAATGGTGCTGCATCTCATGCCTTTGCTCATATTATTTACAAGGGCCTGTTATTAATGTCGGCCGGCAGTGTCTTATTGGTCACCGGCAAACGAAAATGTACCGAACTCGGTGGTTTATTCCAGACCATGCCGGTAACAACGATTAACTGTATTATCGGCGCATTATCCATCTCATCATTTCCATTCACCTCGGGATTCGTCACCAAATCATTGACAACCTCATCGGCCAGCGAAATGGGTTTGGTCAGTGTCTGGTTTTTATTGATGGCAGCATCGGCCGGAGTTTTTCTTCACGCGGGGATTAAGTTTCCTTGGTTCGTTTTTTTCCAAAAAGACAGCGGTCTGCGCCCCCCGGAGCCGCCGGCCAACATGAAAACGGCAATGTGGATATTTTCTTTTCTGTGTATCGCTATTGGATTATTTCCCGAGCCGCTTTACGCCCTGCTACCCTTCGCCGTTGATTATCAAGCTTATACCTTTGATCACGTTGTCGCTCAATTTCAATTGTTACTGTTTGCCGGTTCCGCTTTTTTTGTGGTGCTGCCCATGATGAAACGCAGCCTGACCATTACCCTTGATTTCGACTGGATTTATCGCAAATTCTTTGTCCTGTTTATTGATGAGTTCTCGATTCAGACAAAACGTCTGAAAAGCACATCACAGCAGGGATTATTATTCAGAATCGAACAATTCATACAACAGTTGTATCGATATTACGGTCCCACCGGTGTCTTGGCGCGCACCTGGCCCAGCGGCACCATGCTGTTGTGCGTAGCAATATTACTCAGCATTGTGCTGCTGGCTAGCTTTGTGAATAACTGATCACCCTTAAACCAGCATTTAATCCTATAGTTTAAATATGACTGCCGTGATGCAATGCCGCTATAATCAGCATCTATTTTAAAAGCGCTAAACCGATGAGCCTGAAAATATCAATTTTTATCCTGTTGCTGTTCGCCGTAACAGCCTGTGTTCAGTCGCGGACCATGGTGGCCCATAGAACCACAGATAACACGATGAGTTGCGGCGAAACCGCACAGCGTATTGGTGAACTTGATGCGATCAAGAAACTGACTCTAAAAGAAAAAAACAGTAAAAGTGCCGTCGCCGGTGTTTTGTTTTTTCCTGCAATCAGCGGCAATCGAACTAATGCGAGAGATACGATTAACGCCGTTAATAAGCGTAAACAAGTATTGGGCGATCTTTATCAGGCTAATGAGTGCGTGACGGATATTCCGGTCTACTCAATCGAGCAGATCAAGCGCATGATTGATAATAACCAGGTTAAAGAATTACAAAGCTAAAAGAAAATTCACCATTGAAGATTCTGATCGTCGGCGCAGGACCAACCGGGCTGACTGCCGCCGTTGAGTTGGCGCGACTGGGAATAATCCCCAAAATCATTGACAAAAAATCTGAGCGTTCAACTTTATCTCGTGCGGTCGGAATTTTACCGGCTAGTTTACAAATACTGGAATCCTCGGGTGTGAGTTCGTTATTACTCGAAAAGGGTATAAAAATTGATAAGTTCAATTTTTACCATCACACACAATCGTTAGCCAGATTTTCTCTGCAAAAGGATCAATTTCAGTATCCTTTTATGCTGACACTTGCCCAGGATGAAACAGAAAAAATTCTTGAATCCAGATTTAAGGCATACGGCGGTAGTGTTGAATATGGCTGTAAGTTAATCGATCTTGAAAATCGAACTAAAGACGTTCAAGTTAAATTATCCAGTGGCGACGAAGGAAAATATGATTATGTGCTGGGTTGTGATGGGGTGCATAGTCAAACTCGTCAGAGCCTTGGGTTGGATTACCCAGGTTTTGAATTAAATGAGACTTGGTCGATAGCCGACGTAGACATTGACGACTGGGTTCACGCTAAACAAGCTACCATTTTTCTCTTAGATCAAGGCAAGGCAATGATTGCCATTCCACTTGAGGTAAACCGTTATCGTTTAGTCTCAAACACAGCAGATGTTTTATCCAGATTGCCGCTGGCATGTAACATTAAAAGGGTAAGACGTGAGGGAACATTTTCTCTTGCTGTTCGTCAGGTTGATAATTATCGCTCGGGGAAAGTGTATTTGGCAGGCGATGCTGCTCATTGCCATACGCCGTTTGGTGGCAGAGGTATGAATCTTGGTATCGCCGATGCGGCGGAGTTTGCGCACAGGCTGGTTGAAGATACATTGGATCAATACAATGAATCCCGTTCTGTTGCGGGCAAGAAAGTTATTAAAGAAAGTGAAAATTTCAGGCGCTCGATGACTGCTTATAACCGCTGCGGCCACTTATTCTGCGTTTGGCAGGCAAACTGGTTAAGCATTCGCCACATTTTCAGCGTCTATTTACAAAAAGGGTGCTGGCTGAATAAGTTTTGGCTTAGGAGTAAAGGACGAGTTTCGTTTCTCCAGAGGGTGGGGCGAGGATTAGAATTTATGGCTGATTTGATCTCGATTAATGAAATAAATTAACCATACAAAAAAGCATATTGTTGCTACCACCAAGGTAGGCTTAACAAGTCCATGCTTGAGCGCATAATAGCCAATCAGATACGTACCTATACCTGAAGCAAATTGAGCAAACATGAATAAAGTGCCCATTACCCGGCCGCGTTGTTGTTCTAAAACGGACAACTGAACGATTGCAGTCATAATGGTATGGTAAGTTTCAGCTGCCATTCCCAGAATGACAAATGCGATAATGGTTATATATAAATTTCTAAATAAGAAAATTACAAAAACCGCAATGATGAAGAAAAGAAACCCCCACAACATCCGTTCAACAGTTGCCATTTTTTCACCGTCGTAAGCAATCCAAAAAGCAGCAATTGCTGCACCCATGCCTTTAGAAGCCAGAATTATAGATACCCCGACAACACCCAATCCGAGTATCTGTTCAGAAAAAGCAGGAGCCATATAAAAAATACTCGCAGCAAGCGCATCACCCACCAGCAAAATAATCAGAATTGAAGAAATGCCTTTATGATTAAAAATATAGCTAACGCCTGCTTTGATATCCATATAGATTGATTCAGTATTCGGTACGATATCAAGTAGGGCAATTATTGCCAGCCAGCTTGTCGAATGTGTTAATTCCCAGGCATGCCAGGAGACAGCAACAAGCTGTACAAAAAATCCAATCCAGGTGGCGATAGCACCAATTGAATATATACGAAAGTTGTAGTCAGAAAAGGCATTGCCAATTCCGCCTAATTGTTGTTGTAAACTATTTTTAGACATCAGTAATTCCTACTAAGTAAAGAAACGCTCTGCTACCAATTGGTGTAGAGAGATTTGAAATTCTTGTGTTAAGTAGAAATTAGCGCATTGGCAGTCGTTGATTACTAATTTTTTGGATGCGTTTTGATTTTATACTGAGTAAGATTAAATTGGAATTTTTACAGCGAAATTCTAAACTTTAGATCGTTTTCTAATTTGTTTGATCTCTTTTTCATCTATGCCTAACGATTCCAGAAAATCCTGATGTGCTTCGGGCATGTTGCGTTCGAATTCAACATGCCATTGATGCATGTCTTCATCAGATAAACCAGATCTCCGCAGGATTTTTACCCACTTTTCTTTGGTTAATGTTCTACATGTTTTATGCAGGGAATCATTTTTTAATAATTTGATGATAATCTTTTGTTGTTCGCGTAATTGAGTCATTTCAGAATTCAGCTTGTTTAGACGTTGTTCAAGAATAGTTGTCGACTGGTTGATATGCGAGTCTAATAATTGCTTAATTTGTTCCAGGGAAACGCCAGTTTGCCGATAGTTCAAAATCAGATCAAGTTTGGCCATATCTTTTTCGTTATAGAGCCGGTAATTTGATTCCGTTCTCCCTGAAGGGCTTAAAAGACCCTGACGATCATAATAGAGTAAAGTGCTGCGCGAAAGTCCGCTGCGTTGACTCAATTGACCAATGGTGTACATATTTTATGAAGCCAGCTTATAGATCAGGTGGCAAATAGTTTAATCTGGCCTCTTCAGAGCTTAACAAAGAGGTTGAATAAAACTGGCCGAGCACGCTCTGTGCATCAGTAACCAAATCTTGGTTATTGTTTAAAAAATCATCGAACGAGTGAGTCGCTTGATGGGCTATCCGTTGATGAATTAAACGAGCCAAAAACTCGGTAATAGTGCGATGAAATTTATCATTTGCCCCCAGGCTTGCCGCATAACTCTTGATTCCTGTGCAAGTCATTTGAACGGTAGTTTCGAGATCATATTGCTGTAAATATAACCAACATAGACGTAAATGCCCAACATGATTGAAATGAACTGGATCTAGAGTTTGGTCTTCAAATTGCTCAACAAATTCATAATCAGTTAGTTGCATGGCTGCTAAGTGTCTGATTGAGGAAGGCCGACTATGAACTATGAAGCTATAGTCAGGTCAAGCACTTGTCCCGAGGAGTATTTTTCGGGCGTTAACTCCGTTAACGAGACCTAAGCAGTCATACCGGACTTGATCGGTATCTCCTAATGACTTTCGGACCTTGGTAGAGGTGGCAGACAGCCCAATGAGATTCTGAATATCGCTTTGCGATTTCAGAATGACATTCAAAGAATCATGCCTTTAGCGTTTCTGTATTCCCATCTACACTGATGGTTTGACCGGAAATGCGTTTGGCGGCCGGGGAGCACAAAAAGTAGGCGGTTTCTGCGATATCCGATGGGTCTATAAAAGTTTTCAACGAAACCTGTTTCGTATAGCCTTCGCGTATAGTTTGTTCGTCAACACTTTTGGCCTTTGATTCAGCGGCAATCACTCTATCCATGCGATCACCGGATAAGGCGCCCGGGCAGATGCAGTTCACTCTAATGTTGTGTTCACCTAATTCTATCGCCATTGTTTTAGTCAAGCCGACCACTCCCCATTTGGCAGTCGCATAGGGTGAACGCAATGGATAACCCATCCAGCCGGCGGTGGAAGAAATATTAATAATGTTTGCCGTTTGATTTTGTTTCAGTCGGGGAATTGCGTGTTTTGAGCAAAGAAAGAAACTGTCCAGATCAACTTCCAGGGTACGGCGCCAATCCTCATATTCAACATCTTCCAAAAGAGCAGTTGGACCGGCTATGCCTACGTTGTTAATCAGTACGTCCAGTCCGCCAAGTTTTTGATCAACATCTTTAAATAACGCTTCAACCTGATCGGGTTTTGAGGTGTCTGTGCATGAGCCTGTCAAGTTTTTATGATGGTTTCGTATGTCTTCTAATGCTTTGTTATCTATGTCACAGACATGAACGTTGTCACCTTGATTGAGAAATTTATTGGCAATGGCCAAGCCCAAGCCCGATGCGCCGGCGGAAATTAAAACTCGCATTGTTAATCTCAATTTATACTCCATCGCATTGTAGGGGAAATCACAACTCTGTGAAATACTTGTCCGTATGCGAGTCAGATTGGAAATCTAGCTGATTCATTTAAAAAAGTAAATTTTTTGTCAATAATGTCGAAAATTGACCTGCCCAAACGACTAGGTAATATAGAGGTTAAATGAACCGCTATGTAAATACGTATTTGTAAAATGAATTTTTGATTTATTTTCAATCCAGTTTAACTAATTAAGAAAATGGAGTGATTTATGCAATTTATGGCACTAATTTATGGTACTGAAGGCGCTCAAGATGTTGATATGCCAACGTTAATGCAGCAATATAAGGAATTTGGTCAAAATGCAGCAAAAGCGGGCGTCCTTGGTTCCGGTAATGCCTTGGAGCCTGTATCAACGGCAACCTCGGTTCGAGTTCGAGATGGCAAAGTGAGTATCACCGATGGGCCTTTTGCTGAAACTAAGGAGCAACTCGGCGGCTACTATATTCTGGAATGTGAAGATTTGGATGAAGCGCTGAAGTGGGCGGCTCAAATTCCTGATGCTCGCAATGGCACTGTCGAAGTCAGACCTGTAATGGTTTTTGATTGAAATACAACAGCCCTGATTTAGCTAAACTTTACCGCGCTGAATCGGGGCGCATTCTTGCAGCATTGATAATAATTAGTCGTGATATCACCATGGCCGAAGATGCAATGCAGGATGCGTTTGCTCAGGCAGTTGAAAAATGGTCAGTAAATGGTGAACCGAATAATAAAGCGGCCTGGTTATTTACGGTTGCTCGCAGACGTTTGATTGATAATATTCGCAAAGAAAGCCACCGGTCTTCCCGGCAAACACAGCAAGCAGTAACTGATATGTTCCAGTACAATGATTCACCATGTGAAACCGATGCTGATATTCCTGATGAACGCTTACGATTAATTTTTGTGTGTTGTCATCCTGCACTGGCACAAAACGCACAAGTTGCTTTAACATTAAAAACGCTTTGCGGTTTAACGACTAGGGAAATCGCACGGGCTTATCTAACCTCAGAGGTCGCAATGAATCAGAGGATTACCCGTACCAAACGTAAGATTCGTGATGCGGGGATAGCTTATAGCGTGCCTGAAGGTGACGCACTTGTAGAGCGGTTACCGTCAGTGCTTGCGACTATTTATTTGATCTACAATGAGTCGTATAGCGCTTACACAGGACAAACACTTACACGTGAAGATTTAGCCAATGAGGCTATTCGACTTGCACGGGTATTGTATTGTTTATTATCCAACCCTAGTGTCGCGGGTTTGCTGGCGCTTATGCTTTTACATGACGCACGCCGGCCGGCACGCAGCTCGCAAACACAGGCATATATTCCCTTACAAGATCAGGACCGATCCCTTTGGGATCAGGTAAAGATTCGTGAAGGAACGCAATTAGTATTAGCTGCGCTGGCAAAAAGTAATCCTGATACTTATCAGATTGAAGCGGCGATCAGTTCGCTTCATGCTACTTCACCAAGCTGGCAGGAGACAGACTGGCCACAAATTGAGCAGTTGTATTCGCTGCTCTACCAACTTAATCCGTCTCCCATTGTCATGTTGAATCTAATCGTGGCTAAAGCATACAAAGGTGAGGTGAACCAAGCTTATCAGCAGCTAAAGAAAATAGAGGCCGAGCTGACTGACTACCAGCCGTATTATGCAGCCAAAGCTGAACTTTCATTAATGCTCAAGCTATTTGATGAATCGTTACGGAATTATGATAAGGCGATAGCATTGACTGAAAACGAAGCCGAGAAAAATTTTCTCAAAGTAAAACGAGCTGGAATAGATAATAATTCCGCTAAGTGAATAGTCGTAGATAAGCAAAGTGAAACGTAACCCGCCAACCCAAGGTTTTGCCTCAACGGCAGTGTTTGTATCAGCCGCTTTGTGGGGGCTGTACTGGATGCCACTTCGATATCTTCAAGCTCAAGGTATTGATGGTGTATGGGCAGTGGCATTATTAAATTTTCCCGCCGCAGTCGTGTTAGCGTTATTGGTTTTATGGCAGTGGCGGCAGCATCGGGATTTTTTGAATCGTGCGGTCTTGATTGGTGTATTGACAGGAACAGGTTTGGCATTATATGCATTGGGCCTGGTTTATTCCTCGGTGGTGCGAGCGACATTGTTGTTTTACTTGACGCCGGTTTGGGCGACTTTAATCGGAATTTTCTGGCTGGGTGAGAAAGCCAGTTGGCAACGCTGGGCGGCGATAGCCGGTGGGTTGTGCGGACTATTATTGCTGGTTTCAGGTGATGGCACCGTACCCTTGAATATCGGTGACTTGTTTGCACTTTTGTCGGGTGTTTTCTGGGCCATTGGAGCAGCAATGATCAAGCGCTACAACCATGTGCCGCTCGCCGGGATGACTATGTTTCAATTCATCTTTACAGCATCGGTGGCCATTGCACTGGGGCATGTTGCTGTAATTGTAGAAACACCAAGTAGAGAATTAATCGTTCAAGTATCGGTAATGGCTTCGTTAATCTCGGTTCTGGTTATTCTGCCTGCCGTGCTGATATTGTTTTGGGCACAGAAATTTTTATTTCCAGGGCGTGTTGGTTTGTTGATGATGTCAGAGGTGTTGGCTGCCGTGATCACCGCCAGTCTTTTTCTGCCGGAAGAACGAATGTCACTAATCGCCTGGGTGGGTGCAGCATTGATTGTTGGCGCGTGTTTACTGGAAGTGCTTATGACACCACTGCAAGATGATCGCCGAAATGTAAATTGACTTGGTCTGTAAAACCAGTAAGCATTAACAAATCCAATGTTGTGTAGGACATTCAAAGCATTGGTGTAGAATAGAATTCCAATTACTACCCAGGTTCAAACATGCTCGTTAAATTCACGACCAAGTCCTATCCAGATATTGTCATGTTCGGTAATGTTGCAAAAAAATTGATCAAAATGACAGGGCACTCCGGTACAGTTCCAAGCGCTATTCTGGCCGATGAAGTGCCCGCTTATCGTGATAGATTGATTGAGGCATTAGCCGGCATCGACGAAGGTGAAGCCTCTAATAATAAACAAACTAATAAGGATGGTGAGCCGGTTATCAGCTTAAAACAACGGGCACAACCGCTGATTGAGCTTTTTGATGCAGCTATAGAAAATAAAGATATAGTGACCTGGAAGCAAGGCTAATGAAACAACTCAATAACAATCAAATTAATGTAAGAAAGTCTAAAGTCACTTCATCAACGCTTTTCATGGTCTTGGTAATGCTGGTGAGTAATGTGAATGCAGACAAGATTGGCAGCGTTGACACGAAATTTAAATTTCTTACCCCGGATCACAGTATTGAAGTGGAGGCGTTTGATGATCCGGGTGTCGAAGGTATAGCCTGTTTTCTAAGTCGCGCAAAAAAGGGCGGGGTAAAAGGAACATTAGGATTGGCAGAGGAAACATCCCATGCTTCTATAGATTGCAAGCAGACAGGCCCGATTCTAATTAAGAAAAAACTGAAAGACGGGCAACGCGTTTTTAGTGAAAGACGATCACTAATTTTCAAGAGACTTCAAGTTGTCAGATTTGTCGATCCCAAGCGTAACACTATTGTTTATCTGGCATATAGTGACAAAATAATTGATGGTTCGCCTGAAAATTCCATTTCTGCCGTAAGTATCATGCCTTGGCCACAAGGCGATATACCGCAATTGGAAGATTGATTGAGCCGGAGAAAATTATGGAGAAATTAAAGTGAACTTGGAAGTCAGTGGATTGTTTGGTTTCATTATATTGATTCTGGATGTATGGGCTATAGTCAAAGTATTTGGCAGTAACGCCTCGGACACTTCAAAGGTAATCTGGATTGTTGTCATATTGCTGTTGCCAATAATCGGTTTTTTGGTCTGGCTTTTTATAGGCCCTAAGGCCAGGTAGCTGTTGTTAGCCTGGGCTTGTTAAATGTTTGCGAAAACTTTTCTAATTTAGTTCAAATTTTTTGATGTCTTCACTGGTCTTGTTAGCTCTCATTGGTCTGATTGGTTTTCTATGCCAATGGCTTTCCCAGCGCGTAAAACTACCGGCGATTTTATTTTTATTGCTGAGTGGAATTATCTTAGGACCTCTTTTATCCATCCTTGATCCGGATGAATTGTTCGGGAACCTGTTATTTCCTTATATTTCTTTATCTGTAGCAGTGATCCTATTTGAAGGGGCGCTGACTTTAAAACGTAATGAATTGACGGATATCGGTCGTCCCGTGCAGCGGATGGTGACAATAGGTGTAGTGGTTAACGGTCTGGTGATGACCATTGCTACACATTATTTAATTGGCCTGAGTTGGTCGTTATCAGCGTTATTCGGTGCGCTGATGGTGGTGACTGGCCCAACCGTTATCATGCCGATGTTAAAAGCCGTACGTGTAAAGGTAAAAATTTCTGATGTTTTACGCTGGGAAGGCATTGTCATTGATCCAATCGGCGCGTTAATTGCTGTATTAATCTTTGAATGGATTGCAGTTCAACAGGGTTTAGCTCAGTTATCCGAAATCTTTTACGTTTTTGGTGCGACTGTTTTAGTCGGCCTGATAATGGGTTTTATTTGCGCGTACTTATTCGGTTTATTGTTACGGCATCATTGGATTCCTGAAAACTTACACAACTTTGCCTCACTAGCAGTAGTTTGTTTTGTCTTTGCCGCGTCTGATTCACTAATGCACGAGTCGGGCTTACTCGCGGTGACAGTTATGGGGGTTGTATTAGCAAATATGAAAGACGTGCATGTGCATTCAATTCTGGAATTTAAAGAACATCTAACAGTTGTTTTTGTTTCGGTATTGTTTATTGTGCTGGCAGCCAGGCTTGATTTTCAGAGTTTTGCAGCATTAGGTTTAAATGCAGTATTGCTTTTGGTGGTCATGCAGTTTATCGCCCGTCCACTTAAAGTTTTTATCAGTTTTTTAGGGTCAGGTTTTTCCTGGCAAGAACAAGCCATGGTTTCCTGGATTGGGCCTCGCGGGATCGTAGCAGCAGCGGTTTCGGCTGTATTCGCCTTAAGGCTTGAAGAACTTGGTATTACTGGTGCTGATAAATTAGTGCCTCTAGCCTTTTCAATCATTATTGGCACTGTTGTCTTTCAAAGCTTAACAGCTAGGCCAATAGCAAATTTTCTTAATGTTGCGCTACCGCAAACTCATGGAGTAATGATTATTGGTGCAAATGCATTTTCGATTGCAGTCGCCAAAGCATTAAATAAAGCGGACGTCGAAACCATCATTTGTGATTCAAACTGGGACAATATAAGTGCGGCCAGAATAGATGGGCTAACTACTTATTATGGCAATCCAAGTTCAGAACATGCCGGCATGCATCTGAACTTATCTCCCTATGGCTGTATGTTGGGTTTATCGAATCATTTTGAATACAATGCAACTCAGGCGTCGAATTTCAGGGAGGAATTTGGAGGGCGAAATGTATATACATTGCCTGCCAATGAATCTGCAGATCGTTTTCACAAGCATGTTATCAGCGAACGTTTTAGCGGGCGAATATTATTTGATAAAGATTTATCTCATCGTGCACTTCGAAAAAAAATGAGACAAGGCGCGAGTGTAAAGGTTACTGAGCTTAGCGATGACTATGGTTATGATAACTGGCTTGAAGATAACGAAGCTGTCAATGCATTGTTTATCCTTAAACCCAACGGCGATTTGGTTTTTAATACAATCAACACACCGTTAAGTCCTGAAGTAGAGGACAAGTTATTTTATTTGACCACAGCGGACGAGTAGATAGCGTAAAATTAAGACTCGATAATGTCCCGAGCTGTTTGGCTGATAATTTCAGCAATCAGCTCGCAGTCTTCCAGACTAAACGTCAGTGGAATACGCATGTCACAAAGGGTTCTTAGTATATGTCTGGTTTTGGGTAAATCAGGTTGTGATTCGATATATTGCCAGCTATCGTAGCGGCTGGTGAATCCTGTGGGTTGATCGGCACCAAACCATTTAATCTCAACCCCACGGTTTGCACATGCATCAATAAATTCAGTGACTTTGTTAGCATGGTCTGTATCAAGAAAAAACTGAAACGAACTGGCGACGAAGTGCTCATGCTTGGAACGTTTTGGAACAATGATTTCTTTTGTGTTTTGCAAACCATCAGCTAATACCTTATAGCGTTCATTCCAGCGTTTACAATTGGTGTCTAGTTGCTTGAGTTGAACACGTAGGATAGATGCTCGTAGGTTATCCATTCGACCGCTGTAGTTCGGCGTGTGTAGTTTAACCGTCTCAAAGATTTGGGTTTCGGGTCTGGAAATATGTTTGTCGTAAAGCATGTAGGAGCCGGAATGGATCACGGCTTTGGCCATGATTTCAGGATTGTTGGTCGTCAGAAAACCACCTTCACCTGAATTCAGATGTTTATAAGTTTGACTACTAAAACAGGCAATTTTGCCGAAGTTACCGCTTTTGGTATTTTTCCATTTTGCTCCCATGGTGTGGGCACAATCTTCAATAAGGAATAAATTAAGTCGATTACAGATGTCTGTTACGGCATCCATATCAGCAATATGACCACGCATGTGGGAGAGCATTAAAAATTTTGCTTTTGCAGATTTGGCTTTGTTTTCTAGATCAGTCAGATCAATGGTCAAATCGGTTTCAGTTTCAACTAATATAGGTTTGCCGCCGGCGTTGTGAATTGCGCCTGGAACAGGTGCCAGGGTGAAAGCATTGGTTAAAACTGGTTTCCCGAGCTTTAAACCAGCAGATTTAAGTGCGATATGTAAAGCATATCCCCCAGAAGTACATGCTAAACAATATTTGCTGCCCTGATAGTCTGCAAATTCTTGTTCAAGTAATGAAACCTGGGAAGTCTCACCCTCGGCTACGTTATAGCGATGTAAACGCCCGCCTCGCATGACGTTGATGGCACTTTCAATCGCTTCGTTGGATAAAGGTTCTTGCTGAGTAAACGGTTTTGTGAATCGATCAGTCATAGCGGGTTTGGTCATAGACTTCAAAGTCCCACTGCTCATCGGGATAGTATTTTCTAAGTCGCCAGTCGCAGGCTCTGGCATGGGCTTCCATGCCTTCAATGCGAGAAATGCGGGAGGCTGCTGCACTAAATACTTTATTCGCTGTTTTATCGAGTTCTTGGTAAGTCAAAATCTTTAAAAATTTATGCGCGTTTAAGCCGCCTGAATAACGTGCGGCACGTTTTGTCGGCAGGATGTGATTAGTGCCAGAACACTTATCACCATGTGTGACTGTACTGCCTTCGCCGAGAAATAATGAACCGTAATTATTCAAATTCTGCTTATACCATTCATTGTCATCTGTAATAACTTGCAAATGTTCTGCTGCGTACTGATCTGAAACTTGGGCGATTTCTTCGCGGCCATCACAAACGATGATTTCACCATAATTTCCCCAGGCCTGAAGTGCTACCGATTCTTCGGGCAGGTCTTGGCAAACTTTGGGTATTAATTTGGCGACTTTTTTCGCTAAAGTTTCAGAGTCGGTAAAAAGCCAAACCGGTGAAGTAGTGCCATGCTCAGCCTGGGAAATTAAGTCGATGGTTATGGTCATCGGATCAGCTGAAGCGTCAGCAATGATAGCCGACTCCGTTGGCCCGGCAAATACGTCAATGCCGACGTGGCCGAAAAGAATGCGTTTAGCCTCGGCCACAAAAGCATTGCCGGGACCGACGATAATATCCGCTTCGCGGCCAGTGAAAAGCCCATAAGCCATGGCAGCTATTGCTTGAACACCACCAAGCTCAAAAATTACATCCGCACCCGCCAGATCCATCGCATAAGCGACTGAAGCGTCAATTGCATCGCCGCGGGGCGGCGAGCAGGCCACAATATGATCTACACCTGCAACTTTGGCAGTGGTCACACTCATGATGGCGGATGCGGTGTGTGCATAACGACCACCAGGCACGTAACAGCCGGCGCATTGCACAGGTAAAACACGCTGCCCTAACTTGACGCCGGGGTAAGTTTCGATTTCAAATTCACTGATGCTGTCGAGTTGAGCCTGGGCAAATCGTTTAACTTGTTGATGAGCGAATTGGATATCATCTTTTTGTGATTGGGGTACAGTTGCAATTAAATCCTGCTTTTTTTCCTCGGACAAAATAACATCACCTTGCCAACCATCGAGTTTTTGAGCGTATTCAAGCACAGCTTTTTCACCATTGGTCTTGATTTCATCAAGCATGGATTCAACGATGGTGACAATTTTTTTATCTTGTTCCTGAGTTGTTTTCGAAGGGGCCTTAATATGTTTCATATAGTGGTATCTATGATTAAGCAAAAAGAAACACTATAACAAATACTGTTATTGTACGAGCTGTTTTAAGCCGATATAAAAGGTATAAAATATTTTTAATGATTTATACAAACGAACAAGTGATCCCATGATTGAAGTCGAACACAAAGCAAATATAGCTGTTGTAAAAATTAATCACCCACCAGCGAACGCAATAGATGCAAGCCTATTAACGAGGGTTGAACAAACTGCC
Source organism: Arenicellales bacterium (assembly GCA_965215945.1). Taxonomy (GTDB): domain Bacteria; phylum Pseudomonadota; class Gammaproteobacteria; order Arenicellales; family JAHEKD01; genus JAHEKD01. Next base: position 28,558 of record CBDCFC010000048.1, read on the forward strand.
AAAGATCAAATCTCATCCGATTGCAGCGCTATTGTTTTGACAGGCGAGGGCAGTATTTTTTCTGCGGGTGTCGATCTTGTTCAGTTACTAAAAGGCGGCACCGAATATATTCGGGAATTTTTGATCAATCTTGAAAAGATGCTGGACACATTGTTCTTTTGTCCAAAACCTCTAATTGCAGCAATTAATGGCCATGCCATAGCAGGTGGTTGTGTAATTGCCTGTTGTGCTGATTTTCGCTTAATGTCAGCGGGTAAATTCAGAATTGGTGTACCGGAGCTTCGTGTAGGTGTGCCGTTTCCGGTGATTATCATGGAGTTGATGCGAGCCAAGGTGAACAGTGCTTATTTCGAGGAAATAATGTTAGGCGGGGCGACTTACACACCCGAAGATGCGCTGCAAAGAGGTTTAGTCGATGAAGTGGTTACTGATGAAGATTTATTGCAAAAAGCAATAGCGACAGCTAAATCACTGGCTGCGATCCAGCCTGAAATTTATTCCTTTACCAAGCAACAAATTCGCCAATCGGTGCGAACATCGATTGATAAGAATAATAAGAATTATGCAAGTCAAATAAAGGCTTTTTGGGAATCAGAGCAAACTCAGCAAGTTATTAAATCATATGTTGAACAAACTTTAAAAAAATAACCACCTTTAACAAAACTAAAAAGTTAGTTATTATGTGAGTTTGTTACTTACTAGTCTGTTTATGTAAGTAACTTGTGTGCTGCAAACCACAAAGGAGAAAAAAATGAAAAAAGTATCTAAGATGCTCATCGTCATCACGACATGCTCTGTCATGATCCTGTCGATATTAAAGCCGGCAGCCTATGCCGGGATGATAAACACTGAAACACAATTAATCGCGCAGGATCGTACAAAATTACTCGATAGTGCGGAACGCTTTTTGCTCGAAGAAAGTGTTAGTGAAGTCTTAGTCGATCTGGGCGTTGACCAACATTCTGTGTTTGAACGTTTAGCAAATCTGACAGATGCTGAACTTCTGACGTTTTCAAATGAGCTTGATCAGGCGCCGGCGGGTGCTGGTGCACTGGAAGTCATTGGTGTGGTTTTTCTGGTGCTATTGTTATTAGAGTTGGTTGGGGTGACCGACGTATTTAAAAGGCTCTGAGGTATAGTATGATCAGGATTTTATTGATACTCATTACGTTGTCTGGCTGTGTGGCTCAGCAACCCATAGAGCAGCCGTTAATAGAGAAGCATCCGGCAAAAGAAAGGGGGTCGATTTATTTAGCGAAAACACCATTTTTTCCTCAACAAGAATTCCAATGCGGGCCGGCGGCGTTGGCAACCTTGCTGAATGATAGTGGCGTGTCAGTTCATGCTGAAGAATTGGTTTCCAAAGTGTATATACCCGAACGTAAAGGTTCGTTGCAAATTGAAATGCTGGCAGCTAGTCGTGAATACCAGCGTATTCCTTATCAGATCGATCCTACGCTGGATGCAATATTTGACGAATTGTATGCGAATCGACCTGTTTTAGTGATGCAGAACCTTGGATTTGAGGCCAAACCATTCTGGCATTATGCGGTTGTTGTTGGGTATCAGCCAGATAGCAGTAAAATCATTTTACGCTCAGGTGTTGAAGCGAATAAACGCATGGATATAAAGAAATTTCTCAAAACCTGGCAGCGAGCTGAAAACTGGGCGTTTGTTTTATTGAATGTCGATGAGTTACCGGCAAACCCTGACTTTGAGCGTTATTTTGAGTCAGTGGTGGGCATGGAACAAGTGCTTGACGCTGAGCAAATGATCGAACTCTATGAACTAGCAAATCGTGAATTTCCGAAGCAGACCATGGTTGCTTTTGGTTTGGCTAATGCCTACAGTAGGACGGGGCGTCTATCTCATGCTGCCGCAGAATATCAACGCATACTAACTATTGATCCTGAGCATGTAGCGGCTGCAAATAATTTGGCGTTGACGTTGCAGGAATTATCTTGTGGCAGGGAAGCTCGTGAAATGGCCGAAAAAGCAGTCACATTATCAGAGCGAAGCGGAAGGTTTGTTGCAGAGAGTCGGGATACATTACAAACCATAGCAACTGAACAACAGAATGAACAAAAGCCAGGCCAGTGCCAGATTGAAAATCAAATCACCAGTGTTTATTCGGAGCAGTAAAACAGGCTAGTGAGTTATTTCAGGTGGAATAAGCATAAAATTGCTCACGCTTTTTTCTGAAAAATTCTTTACGAGTTCCCTTATGTATAAATTTGCCGTAACCCCCACAACTAGCCATGAATACCGCCATCATGGTTGAGTTCATTAAAGCACCACATAGGCCCAATAATGTGCCGGGCTGTCGTCTGTGTAAGGTTTATCTTTATCAACTTTGAGCAACTTTATTTTCTTTTCCGCTTGAAGTTGATCGCTGACTTGCTGGTAGTTAGTCGAATCATAATAAGCCAGACGTGTGCTGACCAGAATCAAGCCACCTGTCTTAGTCATGTCGATCAATTGGTTTAAGGCCTGTGGATCGACATGGCCGGGTGTGAACACTCCAACACTCATGCTGACATCGTAGGCATCTTTCCAGTCAGGATTGATGGGTTGATTGATATCGATATCTGCAGTGAGTGCTTTATAAATGCCCAGTTTGTCTGCTTCTTGAACCATCTCCAAGGAAATGTCACAGCCATCAATATTGGTGTAACCGTGCTCAACCAGTGTTTTACCCATCAAGCCGGTACCGCAACCCACATCCATGATGCGAATCGATTTATCTGTGAGGTCAATACTTAGAAATTCTGAATCCGGTAGGCTGACAAACAAATCATAAGTACTTTGACAGGCTGAATAGTGAATACCCGCCGTATCCTTATCATAATTTTCAGCCCAGTCGGCATAAAATTCCTTGATTGCCTTTTCAGAGCCTCCAAGCCGAAAGGCTTCTTTTACCCTGGGGTGACGCTTGTCTTTACTCACGTTGTTTCCTCAATCTGGTGAGGAAATAATACATTATCTGTTCAGCAGATTAATTTACTTTTTCTGTGCCTTTATAGATCGACAAGGGAATAACATTGCCATTTTCGTCGAATCCCTGTACCACATAGGGCTCTGCGTCTTTGCCAACTTCCATGCCTAAAGATTCAAACGGCATCCCGGGAACCGCTATGCCCTTGAGATCAGGTTTGGTTTCCAACAGTTCATCAATGGCTTCTAGCGGTACATGACCTTCTACCACATAGCCGTCAACAAAGGCGGTATGACATGCACCGAGATGAGCTGGCAGACCGGAATTGAGTTTGGTGATATTAAGTTGCTCAGGGTCCTGGTTATGAATTGTCACTGTATGACCTGCTTCTTCAAGTGCATCCACCCACTTCTGGCAGCAGCCGCAAACGGGTGATTTAAATACTTCGAAATCAGCAGCATGAATAATTCCGCTGATGACGAAAGAAATGGCAAATAGAATTATATTTTTCATGTCTATCATTTTAATCATTAAAAGCTGATTTTACCAACCATACCGGATTGATAATGACCCGGCACATTACAGGCAAACTCCAGATCGTCTGCTTTGGCAAAAGTCCAGGTCAATTCACCTGCTTCGCCTGGATTAAGCATCAGGCTATTGGCATGATCATGACCACTGCCATGGTCTTTGTCAGTCATGGTCATGTGACCTGAACTGATGTGATTAAGCATCTCATCCTGATGCTGGATATGCATATCCGTCGTGGCAATAGTGAATTCATGAATTTGCTGACCTTCATTTTTGATTTTAAAGTGGATGGTCTCTCCCGCTTTAGTCTCTAGTGCAGGCAAGTCATATTTATTGTCGGTCATAACGATTTCAATCGTTCTATCAGCATCATCTGCTTTACCTGAATCGCCAAACGTATAGCCATGATGATCAGTGCTGCTACTTTCTTCGCTGCTGTGATCGTGAGAATGATCATTGTTGCCACCAGCCAACGAGATCTGATTAAAGGTCAAAAATATAAAGGTTACAAACGTAATTTTCATTAATTTCTCCGAATTTATTGCAATCTATTTAAATCGATCTGCTTTAATTATTTATCTTTGACAATAAAACATCCGCTGTAACATATCCGGGAATTATTTTATCGTTTTCCAATACGATTGTTGGTGTACCCCGTACCCCAGCCTCTATGCCCAGTTTATAAAATTCCGCCAACGGGTTTTCACAGCTGCGTTCAGGCATTTCTTTACCTGCCTTGGCATCAGTCATCGCCGCGACCTGATCTTCAGCACAAAACACCGAAACGGCTTTTTCATAACTTTGATTGTTGATCCCGGTTCTGGGCCATAGTATATATTTGACTTGTACTCCGGCGTCTATCAGTTTTGGCACGGTTTCAAAATGCAGTTTGCGGCAATATCCACAATCGACATCGGTCCACACCGATATTGAGTGGTCACTGTTCTTATTTCCCATGTGAATAATATTTTTTTTATCGATTCCCGCGAGGATTTGTTTCATTTTCTTGGATTTAATCTCATCCAACAAGCTAACTTGTTGTGCTGTATCAAAAGCTTCGCCGATTAGCAAAAAATCGTCAGCCTGGTAGGCGAATATAGTCTGCCGACCCAGATCAATTACCTTTACACCTGGCATGGCCGATTCACCAATGCTGACAATATTTATATTGGGCGGAAGAATTTGCTTGATTTTTGCTTCCAGATCATCGTCCTGAGCCATGATTTTTTGACCCATGATCAGCAATATGACAAAGGCGAGTAATTTGTGTATGTTCATGGCGTTCCTCATTTAAAATGTGTTCAATTGTCTCTGGATTTCCAGCTTTGATAAATATCGTCGGACCACAGGCTTTGTATGTAAGCGAGCAGTGAATCGATCTGCTGCGTATTTAATTTGTCTTTAAAACCGGGCATTTTTCCACCTATGGCTAACCCACCGTTGTTAATGGTATGAATTAATGCCTTTTTGGGATGATGCCAGGTGTGAGCACTGCCGTTTAAAGGTGGAGGCGGATATGAGCCGTCTTCAAGTGGTTTTTTCCAATCACGCACTGTGCCTCTGGCTTTAATACCATGACAGCTTATGCAGTTTGTATCATAAAGTGTCTCGCCTTCTGTAACCTGGGTTTGGGTATACCAGCGGCCCGCTACTTTCGATTGTTGTTCATTATTGGAACAGCCCAGCATTAGCAACGAAAACAAGAGCAGCATCAACGGTTTTACTACTTTTTCAACGAAACTGGTTTTCATTATTTCAAATTCAAATTATTAAACTCAGCCACATTGATAATCAAACTGGATGGCACAAAAGCCGAACCGGCGTCTGTCATAAATCGTTTAAGTGATATCGAAAAATAATAAAAACTAATATTGCTCATTGAAAACTCCAGAAATCCTATAATTTCCTGCCAAAGCAGGATACTAAGTGAAATACGACTATGGAGTTGTTAGATAGGTGGCTTAAAAAGTTCTAAAGTAGGTTCTGGATAATATAAATCAGGATCGAAAAGAGTGTGATAGTACAGATTCTGAATCAGAAAAGATAAAGCATCTGTAGTGACCATTGCCAGAGTAGCCTGAAAGCAGTTATTGCAGTGTGTTGCGGTATAGATTAAATCGTGACAACAATCTTGATAATTTGCGCTATCTTGATGATCACAATGAGTGCCGGTACTTAATTCCAGTGGATTCTGATAGGCAGCAATAACAGATGATTGCAATGCAACCATCCAAAACAACGTCAGGCAAATTATTTTTCTTGTGCAAATTTTAACCATCACATTTTGTGACGATTTTGATGCGTTAAAGTTCATTAATGACAACTTTTATTGTACTTCTTTAACCGCCAATAGTTATATGGCCAGGGAACCAGGAAGCCAGCGGTAAGCATAATCGGGATCACCCACCATGTGAGTTTGGCTCCGCCGGTCAGCCACCAGTCGATAGTGTTCATGCTGATTTCCATGGCCAGCATGGAGATAAAACTCATGCCCAAGGCTGTTTTCAGTGCGGAAAGCCAGTCAAAGCCGCCATTTTTGAGAATAATTGTTTCCAGAATAATGCTGGTAAGTAGGCCATTAATAATCGCCAATGTCATAATCCAGACTGTTGGCCAAGGGATTCCCGTGTACTGAAAATAGGCAATGGTACCAAAATCACCTATAGAACAGCCGATCAAACACCACATAGTGTTATAAGCGCTACGCCCCCAAATGGATAAATCCTGCCAAAAACCTTGCGGTTTTTCAGTCACCTTGACGTTGTGACAACAGCCATGATTTTGTTCAACTTGTTCCATAAAGGCTATAATAATCCCTGTAACGATTACAGGGTCAAGCCATGCGTATAGGTAAATTAGCCAATCAAACTGATACGTCCGTCGAGCTCATTCGGCATTATGAAAAAATCGGGCTTTTAGCAAAACCCGCCAGGAGCACCAGTGACCAGCGGATTTATCAGCACTCACATCTGGAACAACTTAAGGTCATCCGGCAATTACGGGCTCTGGATTTCAGTTTAAAAGAAATCGCTTTATTGTTTGAATATCAAAATGATCCCAAGCACCATACCAAAAAGGAGGTTAAGGCTTTGGTGAATAAACACGTGGATAAGTTGGATGAGTTGCTGATCAATATCACGACTACTCGTGATTATTTATTAAAGCTGAGGAATAAATGTGATGGTAGTGACGAATCGGCTGAACATTGCCCGATTCTGGAGGATTTAGTTATTCGTAGTTGAAATAAACACAATAAAACTTATTCAACTCGGACAATACTGCTCATGCCACTGATTTGATGTTCGAGTATATGGCAATGAAACATCCAATCGCCGGGATTATCAGCCACGAAAGCGATTTCGACTGACTCATTGGACCAAACCATGACTGTATCTTGCCAGGTCTGGTATTGATCTGGTTGACCATTACGATTTAATACCCTGAAGGCGTGGCCATGCAGGTGCATAGGGTGATCAAAAACGGTGTTGTTAATCAGCTTTAATTTGCAAGTCTGACCGCGCCTTAATGAAATGATTGGTTCGATACTGTGGCCAATGCCGACTTGTTCATTCATCGCCCACATCATTCCTTGAGCCGCCAACTCTCGTATGGACTGTTGTTGACCATTGGTTTTTGCACTGCGCATGCCGCCCATGGCACCACCTGCAAGTTCAATATGGTGTTCAACAGCCTCATCAGGATTAGGATCAGGCATGGTATTTGGCGGCAGGGTAATTGCTGAATCTAGCGGTGCGGTGCGTAGTGGTTTCTCATCAGAATAAACGAATTCAAGTATTTCGGGTCGTTGATCTGAATAGGCTTGATCCTTAATTAGAGCATGAGATTTAGGTGCATCCATCATGTCAACAATTAAATCCATACGCATCGCAGCTCCCAGAATAACCAATCCGTCATCTGGTTGATGCGGTACGACCGGTTGCCCGTCGATAGTGATAATATTGGTTGCAAATGCAGAGAAATCTAATACGAAAGTTCGTGCATTGGCCGCATTAATTAATCGCAATCTCAAACGTTCGCCACTGCGAGTGTTGAATTTAGGTTTTGTTCGTCCATTAACCGTTATGGTATTACCGATTCGTCCTGCATGTGATTTATCATGTTGATTGGAAAAATTATTTACAATTTCTAAGTTTTCGTCTAATCGCCAGTCATCCAAAATCAGGACCAGTTCTCTATCAACCTGAATGGGATCACTTTCTTCGATTATTAATGCGCCATACAATCCCCGGCCAATTTGCTCAGAACTATTGAAATGCGGGTGATACCAGTAAGTGCCCGCGTCAGGTAGAGCGAACTCATAAGTGTATGACTCATCTTTTTGAATGGGTTTTTGAGTTAACCCGGGAACACCATCCATATCATTGGGCAAGCGTATCCCGTGACAGTGTAAGGTTGTTGCTTGATCCAATCTATTAGTAACCTGAATTTGCACTGTGTCGCCTTGTTTGGCGCGGATTTCAGGGCCGGGGAGAAGTTTGTTATAGCACCAGATTGAAGCGCGTGGATAGGGTGCACCCATGAAATAACCCGTCCCTAATCCTGAACTCAAAGAGTAAGTTTTAACTGACGGAGACTGGGCCAAAACCGGCGTTGGAATCGTGTTTGCGCCTAAGGCCAGTAAAGTTGATGACAAAAACGAGCGTCTGTCCATGGAGCTATTCGCTGGAAGATTATGTGTTGATCGTGTTAGATTAAACTTTAACATATCCCTTTAATCAAAGTTTTTAATCACATTGCAGCAAATTCAATTCGATAATCAGTTTTTGAATCACTTACCTTCTGACCCGGAAGGCAAGAACTTTGTTCGTCAGGTGAATGAAGCATGTTATTCCAGGGTAGAACCGATAGAGGTGAGTCAGCCAGAATTGGTAGCGTATTCTAGGGAGACGGCAGAACAACTCGGCTTTAGTCAGGAATTTTGTTTGTCGGAAGACTTTGTGCAAATTTTTTCCGGCAATCTACAGCTTGAAGGGATGCAACCGTATGCCATGTGTTATGGCGGTCATCAGTTTGGAAACTGGGCCGGACAACTTGGTGATGGACGAGCTATCAACTTGGGAGAGTTAACTAATGCAAGCAATGAGCGTTTTACCTTACAGTTAAAGGGAGCGGGTCCTACACCTTATTCCAGGTCGGCAGACGGATTAGCAGTATTACGATCATCTATACGTGAGTTTTTATGTTCAGAGGCCATGCATCATCTGGGTGTTCCGACAACACGTGCCTTAAGTGTGGTCTTAACTGGCGAACAAGTGATGCGCGATATGTTTTACGATGGCAATCCTGAACCTGAACCGGGTGCCATTGTTTGCCGTGTTTCGCCAACGTTTATTCGTTTTGGTAGTTTTGAGATTTTTACCTCGCGTGGAGAAACTGAGGTTCTAAAAAAATTGGTTGACTATACAATCACTACAGACTTTTCTCATTTGGGTAGTCCTTGTGCCGATGTTTATCTTGAGTGGTTTGGCGAAGTTAGTCGTCTTACCGCTACAATGTTGGTTGAGTGGATGCGGGTGGGTTTTGTTCATGGGGTGATGAATACGGATAACATGTCGATTACAGGGCTCACCATCGACTATGGTCCTTACGGTTGGTTAGAAGATTACAACCCAGACTGGACACCGAATACCACAGACGCACAAGGCAAACGTTATCGTTTTGGCCACCAACCGCATGTTGCCCAATGGAATTTATTCAAGCTGGCTAATGCGATATATCCACTTATTCAACAAACTGAACCGTTGCAGGAAATTTTGAATAATTATGCCGAATTTTATAATGCATCCTGGCAAAAGATGATGACGAACAAATTGGGGCTAAGTGAATTCAAGGGAGCGGGAGATGAAACCTTGATTATGGATTTGCTTAACACGCTCAAGTTAGTTGAAACTGATATGACTATATTTTTCCGCAAGCTGGCTCAACTCGACACTGATAATGACGAAATAAGTGACGACAAGTTATTAACGCCTTTGCTAGAAGCTTATTATGTAGAAGATCAACTGACAGATACTTATAAGTCAAAAATGGTTGATTGGTTACATCGCTATCGAAAGCGTTTATCTGAAAACAGTTTTTCTAATGACGCAAGAATAAAACTAATGAACTCGGTTAATCCGAAATATGTGCTGCGAAATTATTTGGCACAACTGGCTATTGATAAATCTACTGAAGGGGATCATTCGTTAGTAAACGAACTATTAGATGTCATGCGCAGGCCTTACGACGAACAGCCGGAAAAAGAGAGATTTGCTCAAAAAAGACCGAATTGGGCCAGACACAGGCCGGGATGTTCTATGCTTTCATGTAGTTCCTGATAGGTGTTTCTATTAAATAATATCAGCGGTTATCTTGTTTACTTGCATAATACAGGGCACCTATAACTACAACAGCAACCATTAATCCATAAAAAACAATACTGTCCATGATTTACTCCTGCACCATTAGTGCAATTAACCACACGGCACTACCTATTATAGCAAGTAATACAGCTTCCAGATATTCAACGTTTTCAGTGAAATAACCTAATCCACCCCCGAGAATCAGGGCAATGCCGATTTTCCTGGCATCTTCTTTTAATGCCACTAAATCTAACTTTATAACATCCATGTTTAATATTCCTCGTGTTGTGTAAACAACTTGACTAAGTAAATATTCTCCACAATATGACTGCTGTCATGGCAAGATTAAAACCAACCAACCATTTCAATAGCATTAAATCAGCTTTCATATTTGAAATGTCAAAATTATGGTGTGCTACTGCAATAGCAGCAGTTTTTACTTTTTCGCCAGATAGACCAGCTTCTTCCAAAGCGTTATATAGCTCAGATATCATAATACTTCCATGTGCTTATTAATTTCCATACATTATATTTTAATTTTTTTCTAATAAAAATTCATCTTAAAGTCACCAATTCCTCAGAGGCAGTGGGGTGTATCGCCACTGTACGATCAAAATCAGCCTTGGTTGCACCCATGCGAACTGCGACAGCAAAACCCTGAATCATTTCGTCAGCAGCTTCGCCGCAGATGTGACAACCGACCACTTTTTCGTTCTCACCCACACAGATCAGTTTAACTAAAGTGGGTTGTTTATGTTCCAGCATAGCGTAATACATATTAATAAAACGGCTGTGGTAAATTTTTAGATTCTCCGCACCGAATTCAGCAACTGCTTGATGCTCAGCCAAACCAACTGTACCGATCGGAGGGTGAGAAAAAATGACGGTCGGAATGTTTTCGTATTCCAATCTTGCATCGGGTTTATTATTAAATAAACGTTCTGCCAATTGACGGCCGGCGGCAATTGCCACGGGTGTTAGCTGGGCACGACCGCTGACATCGCCCACCGCATAAATACCTTCAACATTAGTATTCTGAAACAAGTCATTTTCAATGAAACCTTTGTCGTCGAGTACAATTCCTGCGGCATCAAGGTTTAATCCAGTGATATTGGGTTTACGTCCAATTGCCATGATCACTGCTTCAAAACCGTCATCCTGAGTATCGTTATAGTGGACAGAGATTGTGCCGTCGGCGGCTTTGCTAAAGCCCATTGGTTCACTTTGAGTTTTAATCACAATTCCGTGTTCCTGCATTAATGCCATAACGTGTTCAGCGATTTCGTGGTCAAACTCACGCAATAATTTGTCTTTGCGTAAAAACTGGGTGACGTCAGGTCCCAAGGCGTTTAATACTCCAGCTAATTCTGTAGCGATATAACCCGCACCAACGACTGCGACTTTTTTCGGTTGTTGTTCGAGTTCAAAAAAACCGTCACTGGAAATTGTGTGTTCGATGCCAGGCAAGTCGGGTAACCAGGGGTGGCCGCCCGTAGCAATTAAGATGTGTTTAGCTGTATAACTTTGACCGCCTGCTTCCAGTTCATTCGTGGAGATAAACTTTGCATATGCTTTTATACGAGTGACTTTACTGCCGCTCAGATTGTTTGCATAAATACCGTTTAGACGCTCTACATAGGCATCGCGTTTAGTTTTGATTGAAAACCAGTCAAATCCATTTTGTGAAATGTTAAATCCGTAATCATTTGCCTGGCCTAACATTTCAGCCATGTGAGCGGTATTCCACATCACTTTTTTAGGCACACAGCCGACATTCACACAGGTGCCACCCAATGGTTTGGGTTCAAAAACGGCGACTTTTGCTCCATATTCAGCAGCACGTCGGGCAGAGGCGATGCCGCCAGAACCGCCACCAATAACGAGATAATCGAAATGTTGAGTCATACTTTCAACTTTTTATATAAATGGTCTAGGATAAGGTCGGCATTTTACCTTGAAAATTCAGTGCTACGATATGTCTGTTATCAGTTCGTTATGCGATTGTTATAATGATTAATAGTGATGATTCTAAGCTCTGGTACGGCGACATAAAATTTACTAAGAGAGAGTAATGACTGAAACTGCTAAACCGACAGTTTTTATTGACAACGAAAAAACTCGTATCACCGAGTGGTGGTTTGCCCCCAGTGCTGCGACAGGTTGGCATAAACATGAATATGATTATGCAGTTGTGCCAATGACAACGGGTAAGCTAAAACTAGTTAGTGCTGATGGGGAGATTATAGCTGAGTTAGTTGCAGGAGTTCCATATTTTAAGCTCCAAGGAGTTGAGCATGATGTCATTAACATTAATGACCATGAGTTTGTATTCCTCGAAATAGAATTTAAATCCTAACTTTCAGCCAGATTGAACTGTCTATTGTCATGGTAAGATAGACGGCCTGTTACAGCAAAACAGAAGCAAAATGAGTAAACGCCGATTAACCACCAAGTCCGTTTTTATCCAGCTATTTTTAGTATTGCTAGCGTTATTGTTGGTTTTATACTGGCAAAAAGAGTTTTTCTATAATTTATACCTAAGTCAAAATCAAAGCCGAATCGGACTTGTCATTAATGTCGCCATCCTGGTTCTTTTTACTCTAGGCATTATCAGGGTTTGTGTATTGTTGATGTTCTATCAACGTGAGATTGAGAATATCAATTTGTTCAGTACAAAATTTTGGGACAATGAAGACATTAATCATTCGATGTCAAAAACATCTATGATCTCACAGCGCTATGATGCTTTTTTACAATCTAAACGGCTAAAAGCGCCTATAAATCACAGCGCACTAGCATCAGTGTCGGTCGCCGAAGAATCAAGTCGGCTCGGATTCCCCAAATTTGTGAATAATGTCCTGATACTTACTGGGGTGTTCGGCACAATTGTGTCTTTGTCGATAGCATTGTTAGGCGCATCAAACATGATCGGTTCGACGACAGAAATCGGTGGGCTGGGAACAGTTATTCAAGGTATGTCTTCCGCCTTATCGACGACCATGACAGCGATTATTGCTTTTTTTATATTTAGCTACTTTTATCAATGCCTGACCGATATTCAAACCAATTGTATCAGCCGGCTTGAATATGTCACCACAACTCAGATTGTACCGATGTTTCAAACCGAGCCAGAGGCCATGGTCAAAGATTATTCCGAGTTAATCACTTCTTTATCTGGAGTTGTTTCCGAGCTTAAAGAGCAACATGAGCAATTTCTGGAAACTAACAGTGGCATAGAAAAAAATATCGCTGATCTGTCTGCACGCGTCAATGATTCGGCTAGAGGCTTTGAAAAAATCATCCACTTACTCACTGAAGGTTTCAGATTATCAGAACGGGATAAGTAGATGACCGCATCGCAAAGTTTTGTTGATCTTCGTACCTCCAGTTTGAATGCCGGCACACATACCGATGACAGTGTTTGGCCGTCATTCACAGATATCATGACTGTAGTAGTAATGATTTTTTTAATGTCACTGGTCGTGATTCTGCTGCGTAATGTTGAATTGGTTAAATCAGAGCAAGAGTCGGCCCGTCTGGCTGAGCTTAAAGCTTCAGAAAATGTGGAATTGGAAAGTGCAGTGGAAAACTTAGAGCAACGAATTGCCCAAATTCAATTGCAGCTTCAAGCACAAATATTAAAAACTGAAAAAAGTGATCAAGAGCTTCAACAAACTCAGCAACAAGCCACCGAATTAATGGCTGATATTCAGGCCCTACAGTTACTACGCAATAAATTGAGCGATGAAAATACTGAATTAGCCGCTGCAAAGTTAGCTTTGGAAGGGCGGTTGAAAATCGTTGAAGATGAGAAAACCGAGCTTGATGAATTACAGCAACAAACCGAGCAGACCAAATTAACTTTAGAAGATGAAAATCAACAATTGCTGTTACAAATCAAAGCAGCCTTGGATGATCAGCAGCAATTACAGGCTGAATTGGAGCAACAACAAACAAATCTGCAATCCTTAGAGCAGGAAAAACTAACAATAGTTTCTGCAGCTGAAAAAACGCAAACTGATTTTGATGCTTTAAAAGCCGTCTATAGCTTACTGCAGCAAGACAATCGAACTTTGTTTGATCGAATCAATGATGCGGAAAAAATGATTGCGGAGTTGGAAGAAAATCTGACCACTGCAAACCAAACCATTGAACAAAAGCAAGAGGAGCTGTTGGTCGCCGAAGAAGAAATCCAATCCAAAACTCAAGAGATTGAATTAAAAACCGAAGAGCTTGTCCAGACTCAGGAGGAATTTACTGCACTCGAAGAAAAGTATCTAAAACTGGTCGGTCCGGCGCGAAGTGAACTTGATAAGTATGTGGTAGCGGTTCGCTATAGACTGGTTGGCAATCGCGCAGTAATTGATATTGCCAATCCTGCCAATAATGCTTTTGAACTGGTCGATGAAATAGAACTGCATCGCAGACTTGCAGAGTTAAAACGCCAGAAAGGCAAAGATTTGTACACCCGGGTTGTAATTCCCTCAGATAGTGGATTGAGCTATGATCAGGCCTGGAAGTTTACCCAGGACATCCTGAATCGTTATGATTATTATTATCAGTAATTTTGAATGATTATAAGAAGATGGCAACTCAGCTAAGCGTTAACCTCAATAAAATAGCCTTGTTGCGTAACGCACGTGGGCGTAATTATCCGAGTGTGATCGAGTTCGCACAAAAAGTGCTGGAAACTGATGCGGTCGGAGTGACCATGCACCCACGCCCGGACGAACGTCACGCCCGTAAATCAGACATCTATGAGTTGGCTGAATTGTTGATTGATTATCCAGGTAAAGAATTGAATATAGAGGGCAATCCAACAGATGACTTCATGAACTTAGTACTGGAAGTGAAACCTCATCAATGCACTTTAGTGCCTGATGATCCCGATCAGATAACTTCCGATCACGGCTGGGATTTGCACAAAGATCTGGATCTGGTCAGGACAACAGTCAGGCAACTCAATGAGGTCGGTATTCGCAGCAGTATTTTTATGGATGCAAATGCCTCTGGTATGGATGCGGCCCAGCAAACTGGCACGGATCGTATAGAATTATATACAGAGAATTATGCCCAGTCTTACGGCAAATCAAATAATGACGACGTACTGAATCAGTATCAGGAAACTGCCGAAACTGCTCAGTCGTTAGGGTTAGTGATTAATGCCGGACACGATTTGAATCTGGATAATCTGGAGAAGTTTTTAACTTCAGTGAACGAGGTGAAAGAAGTTTCAATTGGCCATGCCATTACAGTTGAGTCTTTAGAATATGGTTTTGCGCCAACTTTGCACAAATATCTGGAAATTATTTCCAGGGTGAATCAAAATAGCTAAACTTACTGAAATAGTATAGTTGATATAACTGAAACGAGGAGATTCTATGAAAAAATTTGTGCTAGTCGCTTTATGCATTTTTGCTTTAGGCTCTTGGGCCCATGATTGGGGCATGGTCAAAGTTGAAAGTAATCATGATGTGGTCACAACTGCCGATAATCTTGAAAACGTCTTAAAAGAAAAGGGCATGAATGTGTTTGCACGCGTGAATCATGCTGATGGCGCTAAAAAAGTAGATATGGAATTACGCCCAACTGAATTGGTTATTTTTGGCAACCCCAAAGTGGGTACACCGCTGATGAATTGCTCACAGTCAGTAGCAATCGACTTGCCGCAAAAAGCGTTGATTTATGAGGACGAGGCCGGCCAGACTTGGTTAATGTACAACAACCCCAATTATCTCAACCAGCGACACAAATTAGATGATTGTGCGGCTGTGCTTGAGAAGGTCAGTGGTGCACTTGCTAATTTCGCTAAAGCTGCAACGCAGTAATATTCAACAGGACACTTTCATTTAATCGTCATCCCGGCTAAGCCTGCCCCGGGCTTGATCCGGGGACCCGGGATTTCCTTAGGCGTCCGAGCAGTCTGTAGGAGATCCTGGACAAATACTTCGTATTTTCCAGGATGACGGAACTGAGCCGCGCTACATCTCCAGCCACTTATTAATCGTACTCTCAAGCTGCGGATAAAGCTGAAAACCCTGGGCCAGGAACATATAGCCCTGTTCGTTTTGACCAATCACACTGGGAAAGCCATTAACACGCATTTGTTGAGTCAAAATAAAATCGTTCTGGGTTTGTTGTTTAATTTCTTCAGACTTAAAAGCCAGCTCGAATTGCTGCGCAGTTACGTCATATTCAGTCGCCAGTTCAGCCAGAATTTCAGAGTTGGTCACATCAGCATTTTTTGCATAAAACGCTTCTTGGATTGAACTGAAATAATCCAAAGCTTGTGACGGGTTAAGCTGTTGCATGGCTTTTACTGCTCGACAGGCTGGCTCAGTGTTATAGATGAATCCTTCAGGCATGTTAAAGGCGAAGTCGAATGGCTGACCACTGGCCTCGTTTACATTGAACCAATGATTGAGAATGTATAAGCGTTGATCCTTATCCATGATCTTGGTATTACCAGCACGTAAACCTCCCACATGAATTTCAACAGGAATATCAGTGAACTTAGTGGCGACTTCATGGATGGCCGGCGAAAAACCCCAGCACCATGAACACATGGGATCAGCAAAATAAAGTAGTTTTTTATTACTCATAGTCGAAGTAATATATCAGCCAAACATCGCCAATGACATTATGACTGAGTATTTTTTTCAACCTGCACCAATAGCAAGCCTGCCAGTTACGGGCAGTGATAAGCATTATTCAGTGAATCGTATCTTTTGTGTTGGTCGCAACTATGCTGATCATGCCAAAGAAATGGGAGTTGAAGTTGAAAAAGACCAGCCTTTTTTCTTCACCAAGCCAGCATCTGCAATTGTTCACTCAGGAGTTGAAATTCGATATCCGTCTGGTACCGACAACTTACATTACGAAATGGAGTTGGTTGTCGCGGTTGGTTCAAGTACTTTTGAGACTAGTCTTGAGCAAGCCAGGAATTCGATATTTGGTTTTGCTTGTGGGCTTGATTTGACCCGGCGTGATTTACAGGCCCGATTCAAGCAAAAATCCCATCCTTGGGATTTGGCTAAGGCATTTGAAGATTCGGCTGTAATTTCGGCGCTGAACACAGATGTGAAGCTTGATTCGCTTGCTGACAAAACCATCGAACTCAAACAAAATGGCGAAACCAAACAACAGGCAAAACTGGGTGACATGATATGGCGCGTTGAAGAGTTGATTGAATTTCTTAGCTATTACTACCATCTACAACCGGGTGATTTGATTTTTACTGGGACCCCGGCCGGTGTGGGCCCAATCGAAAAAGGTGATTTACTCCGGGGATCAATTAGCGATATAGGAACGATTGAGTTAACGATCGAAAATGATAAATAATCGTTGTACTCTTCGTCTTTGTGCACCCATTCGGGCATTAAAGCGCAGCGAAGCAATCCAGAGCAGATGGATTGCCGCAGTCGTTCACTTTGTTCACGACTTCGCAATGACTGTTGTAGTAACTATGAATACTACTTGATTTTCCAGATTAACCGTTTTGCTTGATAAGAAAATGCCATGACTAATTCCGCACTAACCGACTTTGCCAGTTTTCCAAAATTCGATCAAATAAAAATCGAAGATATTGAACCGACACTGGACGAACTGTTGACTGCAAGCCGCGCGCAAATGGAGGCGCTGGCTGAATCTAATGATCCACGAACTTGGGATAACTTCGTTGTGCCTATGGATGAAATCGATAACAAGTTAGAGCGTATGTGGTCACCCGTAAGTCATCTGAATGCCGTTAAAGACTCGGATGAATTACGTGATGCTTATGAAGCATGCTTGCCTAAGCTGACTGAATACGGCACTCAGATGTCTCAGGATCAACGACTCTACCAGGGTTTTCAGGCAATCAAAAACAGTGATGAATTTGAATCGCTTAACCAGGCACAAAAGAAAATTGTCCAAAATGCTCTGCGTGACTTTAAACTGGCAGGTGTTGATCTGCCTGAAGATCAAAAAGCCCGTTTCATGGAAATTCAGCAGTCACTTTCGCAAAAGTGTAATAAGTTCGCCCAGAACGTTCTGGATGCTACGCATGGCTGGGCGCTACTGATTACTGACGAAAGTGAGCTTGCAGGTTTACCAGAATCGGCTATTGGTATGGCCAAACAGATGGCCGCAAGTGCCGAGCAGGAAGGTTGGAAGTTTACTCTCGATGCACCGTTATACATTCCATTCATGACTTATGCCGATCACCAGGATTATCGCCGGCAAATGTATGAGGCTTTTACTACTCGTGCAAGTGATCAAGGACCGACTAAAGGCCAATGGGATAACTCTGAGCTAATGGTTGAAATCCTCAACCTGCGCCAGAAAAAAGCCAAAATGCTCGGTTTTGAGACGTATGCAGATTATTCAGTTGTGCCCAAAATGGCACAAAGTCCTGAGCAAATTATCGATTTCCTCAACGACTTGGCTGCTAAATCAAAACCCTTTGCCGAAAATGAACTGGAAGCGTTGGAAGACTTTGCTAAACGTGAATATGATGTAGATGAGCTGAATGCCTGGGACTTGGCCTACTATGCTGAAAAGCTGCGCCAACAACGTTATGAATTTACTCAGGAAGAAGTCAGGCCTTACTTTCCGGTTGAGCATGTTTTACAAGGCATGTTCTCAGTGGTTAATAAATTATTCGGCATCAGCATTAATCAGATTCAGAACAATCATCTGTGGCATGACGATGTGCGCTTTTTTGAGGTTCTGGAAAATGATCAGGTCATCGGTCATTTTTATGTTGATTTATTTGCTCGTGAGCACAAGCGCGGTGGTGCCTGGATGGCCGACTGTATGGGCCGAATGAAAACCATCAAAGGCCTGCAAAAGCCGGTGGCATTTTTGACTTGTAACTTTTCCCTGCCGGTTGGTGATAAACCGTCATTGCTGACTCATGACGAAGTGACCACTTTATTTCATGAGTTTGGTCATGGCTTGCATCATTTGTTAACCCGCGTTGATGAGCCGGGAGTGGCCGGCATTTCTGGTGTGGCCTGGGATGCGATCGAGTTACCCAGTCAATTTATGGAAAACTGGTGCTGGGAGCAGGAAGGTCTGAACTTAATCAGTTCCCATTATGAAACAGGCGGAAAAATACCAGAGCAATTACTGACAAAAATGAAAGCGGCGAAAAATTTTCAGTCTGCCATGGCCATGGTACGGCAACTCGAGTTTTCCTTGTTCGATGTTTTGTTGCATCAGCGAACAGATATTGATTCACCTGAGCAAATACAATCTCTATTAGATGAAGTTCGTGCCAAGGTTTCAGTTATCGTTCCACCAGCTTTCAACCGTTTCCAGCACGCTTTCAGTCATATCTTTGCTGGTGGTTATGCAGCAGGGTATTACAGCTATAAATGGGCCGAAGTGTTGTCGGCCGATGCCTTCAGTCGTTTTGAAGAAGAAGGGGTGTTCAACGCTGAAACGGGTAAGTCATTCCGTGAAGTGATTTTAGCCAATGGCGGTTCGCGCGAACCTATGGAATTATTTATAGAATTCCGCGGCCGAGAACCCGAAGTTGAAGCCTTACTCAGGCACAGCGGATTGTTGCAAGAAGCAGCCTAGCCTACATCTTTTTATGCTTTTCCTCATAGGCTGCCATTTGCTCAGGTGTAGCCTCAGTTTGGTATTGTTGTTTCCATTCATCATAGGGCATGCCATAAATCAATTCACGCGCCCGATCGTAGTTAAGTTCGATATCTCGTTCTTCTGCAGCGGCTCGATACCATTTCGACAGGCAGTTGCGGCAAAAGCTGGCCAGGATCATTAGATCAATATTTTGTACTTCATTGTGATTGCGTAAATGATCGACCAGACGTCGGAATACCTGGGCTTCAATTTCGGTTTGGGTGTCTTTGTCTATTTGCATGTTTTTATCAATTAACTAGATATTTGTTCTGATTTTATCTGAAAATTGAGCTGGGAATAATAATTGTGGCGAATTCAGTATTTTAGGATAATGGGGTTATCCTGCCGTATTTTTTGTGACCCAATGATGTCCTTGATCAGTTTGTTCCTGTTTCCAAAAAGGTGCCTTGTGTTTCAAGTCTTCCATAATAGCGCGGCAAGCATCAAAAGCTTGCTTACGGTGGCTTGACCAGGCTGCCACCAGGACAATTGATTCCCCAGGGGTGATTTCTCCAACACGGTGCACGATTAATACATCTTCAAGCACATGATTGCTTGCATGAGTTTCAGCGATCTGTTGAAGCTGTTTTTCCGTCATGCCGGGGTAGTGATCAAGCGTCATGGAACTGACAGCCTGCCCATCGTTGAAATCGCGCATGGAGCCAACAAACACCGCACAGGCACCCGCGGCAGTTCGGTTAACTTGATTTTGACTGTAGTTAGCTAATTCAGACCAGGGATCAAACCGCGAGGTTCTGATTTCAATTTTCATTCAACCACCCGTAACAGGTGGGAAGAAAGCAACTTCATCACCTTCTTTGACAATCTCTTCAGCCTGTGCGTATTCAAGATTAATGGCGCTTAGCACATTCGCTGGCATTTCCTCGGTTTGGCTGACTTGCTTCCACACATCTTTTACAGTCATCTGATCTGAACCAAGATCGATGACCATCTCTGGCTTTTCAAATTGTTCTTTCAAGCTGGCGAAGAATTTTACTGTAATACTCATAATAGTTTATATTTTAACCATAGATTAAACCCGAAAAGCAAAAATGCCTGAACAAGATCGAGAATTCATTGCGGTTAATATAGCTGTGTTAACCATATCTGATTCCAGAACGCGCAAGACCGACAAATCAGGGCCAGTGCTTGTGAAACGTGTGAGTAACGATGGCCACCATGTAGTCGGAACTGAAATTGTCAAAGACGAGATCGATCAAATTCGTTCAGTGGTTAACACGTGGATAACCAACCCCGATATCAATGTTGTGTTGACTACAGGTGGTACGGGTGTAACAGGTAGAGACGGCACGCCAGAGGCGATTATGCCGTTGCTTGATAAACAAATTCCGGGCTTTGGCGAAATGTTCCGTATGCTTTCATATCAGAAAATCGGCACCTCAACTCTGCAGTCCAGGGCCCTGGCAGGTGTCGCCAATGGGACTTATATTTTTGTCCTGCCGGGTTCCTCAGGTGCTTGTAAGGATGCCTGGGACATGCTGATTTCAAAACAATTGGACTATCGAACCCGGCCATGCAATCTGGTGGAGTTGATGCCAAGGTTGTTGGAGACATAGGAATTTAGGGATTAATAAGACTATACTGCGTTTTCATTTTGTAACCAAGAGTAGCTGAGAATGTGTATGTCATTCCGGCGTAGGCCGGAATCTCCTTGAGTTTGTTCAAAGCATCGGTTGATGCCCGAGTAGCTATTAGGAGATCCCGGGTCAAGCCCGGGATAGGCGGGTGAGTGATTTATCACTCACCCGCCTATATAAGACATTTCTATTTTTTCTTCTGGCTTATCGTGTTCTCCGCGAATCTCGGAGTAGCGATCATCTCGGGATTTCCAAATTTTACTTAATTGGTTTAGAACTTTTTGGTTATCTTTTTCGGATCTAATAAGTCCGCGCAAATCATGGCCATGTGACGCAAACAAGCAGGTATATAATTTTCCTTCGGCGGATAGTCGTGCACGATGACAGCTACGACAGAAAGGTTGTGAGACAGAGGCTATAATTCCAATTTCTCCACTGCCATCTTTGTATCGCCAGCGTTTAGCCACTTCACCTTGATAATTCGCCACTATCGGTTCAAGTGGTGAATGATGATTAATTAGTTCAATAATCGACTTGGCACTAAAAACTTTTTCATATTGCCACCGATTTGTGGTACCGACATCCATGAATTCGATAAAACGTAGAATAACGTCACGGTTACGAAAATAATCAACCATGGGTAGAATTTGATCAACGTTGATATCATTGATGACCACCATGTTAACTTTGATTGGTTTAAGGCCTACTTGCCTGGCAACCTCGATTGCATCAAGAACGCGACTGACAGAGAATTGCACATCATTTATTTTTTTAAAACAATCTTCATCCAGAGCATCAAGACTTAGAGTAATTCGATTTAAACCTGCCGCGACTAATAACTCCGCCTTTTTTTCAGTTAACAACGCACCATTAGTAGTGAGAGAAATATCTCCAATTCCATTAACTTTGCTGATTTTTGCAATTAACTTTTCCAGGTCTTTGCGAATCAGAGGTTCACCGCCAGTTATGCGGATTTTCGAAACCCCTAACTGTGAAAACAAACCCGTAATTCGCTCAAGCTCTTCAAAGCTGAGTATTTGATCACGATGTAAAAATGCATGATCAGGACCGAACAGTTTTTTGGGCATGCAATAAATACAACGAAAATTACAACGATCGGTAACCGAGATGCGCAAATCACGCAGTGGACGGTTTAGCGTATCAAAAGGTTTGTTGACTAATTGGTCCATCAATCTATTTTACCGTTCACGGTCGTAATCACCAACGAAAGGTGAGTTAACCCGTATGGCATTGAAAAAATCTGTAAGTATGCGATAGGTCATGCCCCAGAGAATATTTGATTCATCCAATCGAACACCAGGTCTATCAGAGTAGTTAGACATTGGATTAAAGTAAATATGATTATCATCTTGCTGGAAATGAGTTAACGGTAGCCAGTAATGACTTTCAAGCTCATAGTTGATTTTAACTGCAGGTTTTTGTTCAACAAAAAAGACGAATGGTCGCACGGTCAGATTAATTTTGCCACCAGATGCATAACCTTGTTGATCGTCAATTTGAGCGACAAAGTGATTATCCTTCAGAATGATCTGTGTTTCCTCCTGAGTTTCCCGAATCGCCGTCTCGATCAGGTTGCTGTCCTTTTCTTCTTGATGGCCGCCAGGCAAGCCAATCTGTCCTGACCAGGGATCATTGGGGTGGGCGGTACGTTTAATTAAAAACAATTCGTGGTCGTGTTGATTTAACCACAAAATGATCGATACGGCGGCATAATGATTATTCTCAATGATTGTCTGAGGCCGGTGTCTAAGCAGGTGGTCAAGAAGCAGGTGTTTTTCCATAGGGCAGAGATTACTAGGATTCTCGCCTAAGGTAAATTGTAAGACCGACAAATTAAATAGCCGGAAGCTTCCCTCCATGAAAGCCTCCGGCTGGTGAAAAGAAGCTCCAAACTCCTTCTCAATCTTTGCTCTAATAACCTTCATGGTTATCAAAACATCGCGGCCATCCCTGGCCGGATTATATTTTTACATATTTAATCAAAAAATTAAAGTTATTATTTTATATTTCTCGATGATCAAGAATTGTACCGACAATTTTTTTGAGCTGATTTATATCAGTAATAATCAAAGTTCGTCCTTTCTTTAATTCAATTAACCCGGAAGATTTTAAGTTATTCATTTCGCGGGTAATCGCTTCTCTGTTAGCTCCGATCATGTTTGAGATTTGGGTGTGAGTTGGAACAGGATGAATTTCCACGCTGTTTGTATCATTGACATAAGGTTGCGCCATTCTTAATAATTCAATGTAGAATCGTTCCTGAATATTCATCGTACCAAATTCAAAAACTTTATCTGACAGGTCACGCACCATTTGTGTTAAATGCATCATGACTCTCAATGAAAATTCTGATTGCGTCTGTAGTAGTTTGATAAAGTCTGTTTGTTTTATGATTGCTGCAACTGAAGGTTGGATTGCAACCACGCTGATTGACCGTGGTTGGTTGTCAATTGCGGATAGCTCACCGAACATGTCACCCTGGAAAATTTCCTTATAGCCTATTTCCCGGCCTTTTGATGAAGTAATGGTGGCACGCAAACGGCCGCAAAGAAGAAAAAAAACATTTTTGTCCGTTGAGCTATGATGAATTAGATATTCATGGCTATCGAAATAATGTTGTTGGCAATGATGAGAAATCGAATCTATCAAATCCTTGCTCAGTGATTTCAGGACTGTTATTTGACTTAGTTTTTGCTTGAAATCATAGTCTGTTAAAAAATGGTTTTGCACAACTCCATTAGTGTCTGGATCGAATCACTTATCAATAATAACGGCGGCAGATGCCTACCGCAATCATGAGGTGATAAAAAAAGGTAAACCTAGACTAAAGTTATAGTCCTGCTGTTTTAAAAAACAAGCATGAGTTGCTTAGAAACTACCAGTGAAATCCAGCACCAATGACAAATCCTGTGCTTTTGGCGGATTCATCACTGTCATTCAAGTCGTTGGTGTAATCGATTTTGAATTTTCGATAACCGGCGCGTACTGATAAAAATGGCAGCGGATCAAAACTTAAGCCGGCCTCAAATTCAGTGCCATCCACATTTGATCGATTAGTAAAATCATCAAGTTCGGGAAACCAAGCTGTTTGGCCGTATAAATAGACTACACCGCCGAGCCCGACTCGTCCTTCCACTAAAATTCTGGCACCATTGCTGCTATCGTTATCAATGTTGACATCCTGCCAGCCCAGCCCAAGAGCAAGGAAAGAATTATCGGTTAGTGAAAACACACGGCGCTTAAAATCAATATTCAGATATTCAGCATCGTCCAAATCGTCTTCTTCCAGATCAGATCGATAAAGTTGACCGCTCAGCCCCCATTTCTGATCAAACCATAATTCACCTCTACCGCCTAAAGCACCGGCATCGAGTTCACCATCGGTTATATCGGCCTCAAAATCATTGGCCCACCAATAAATTCCGGCTTCCCCATCAAGTGGTCCCAAGGCGTGAGAGTTAGTAAAAAACAGACAAAAGGGCAGGAAAATTGCTAATTTAAGGGTTTGATTCAACTTGTTATCGCGTATATTCATGTATTTCCCTTGACATACTATACCATTTTTTAACCGATTTAATTGAAAACAAATGCTACAAAGGACTAAAATTTACAGATTTATTAGAGGTTTATGAGCAAAATCTCAATAGATTCTGGGGAAAATCAGCAAATGCGACTCGATAAATGGCTTTGGTGTGCCCGTTTTTTCAAATCAAGGCAACTCGCGGTAGCGGCAATTAAATCCAGTAATGTGACCGTAAACGGTTCACGTGCCAAGCCTGCCCGTTCAATAGCGATTGGTGATGTATTGCTCATCGATAAAAAAGGACTTGTGTTCGAAGTTGAAATTACTGCATTATCCGCACAAAGATCATCGGCGTCGCTGGCGGCAGAACTTTATTGCGAAACCGAGCAAAGTATTGAAAAAAGGCAGCAGCAAAAAGAGATTTGGAAACTTGATCGTTTATCACGTATTCAAGCTCCGAAACAAAGACCGGACAAGCGCGGACGACTTGAGCGGGTTAAATTCAAACGTGGGCAGATAACAGGCTAATGTTAAGTCAAGCAGCGGTTTTCCTTGATGCGGGGAGTATGGGAGAGGATCTGTCACTTAATCGGTTGATGAATGTATTGCTGAATCTAAAAACTTATCCGCACACATCAAAAGAACAAGTCAATTCACGATTAAAAGATGTTGAGCTTGTAATTGTTAATAAAGTCAAACTTAATGAATCACATTTTCAACATTTACCGAAATTAAAACTTATTTGCCTGACTGCGACCGGTAGTGACAACATTGATATTAAATCGGCGGATAAACATGGGATCACAGTTTGTAATATAAAAGGCTACAGCGTTAATTCAGTGCCGCAACATGCGCTTACCTTGATGTTGATGTTAGCGACTCAAGCCCATCAATACGTCGCGGACGTGAGAAAAGGAGTGTGGTTTGCAGCGGATCATTTTTCATTATTACATCATCCGATTGTTGAGCTCAAAGCAAAAACGCTGGGGATTGCCGGTTATGGTACTTTAGGCCAGCAATTGGAAAAATTGGCTGCGCCATTCGATATGAAAGTATTGTTGTGCAATTTGCCCGGGCGCCCAAAACAAAACGGACGTTTGGATTTATCTGAACTATTACCCCAGGTTGATTTTTTGAGTCTGCATTGTCCTTTAACGGATCAAACAGAAAAGATGTTAGGTGAAAAAGAATTTAAATTGATGAAACCGACATCGTTTTTAATCAATACAGCACGCGGTCAACTGGTCGATGAGCAGGCTTTGGCAACGGCGTTGAAAAACGGAGATATAGGCGGCGCAGGAATTGATGTGTTAAGTCAGGAACCGCCATCTGCTGATCATCCTCTGCTTGATCCACAAATTCCAAACCTGATTATGACGCCTCATAATGCCTGGGGCAGCATTGAAAGCCGCAAAAAATTGCTCGATATTTTGATAACAAATATTGAATGCTTTTTTCAGGGTAAGCCACAGAATGTTGTGAGTTCGGATTAATGTTACAGACTCCAAAGCAAATCGGTTTATACATACATTTACCCTGGTGTATTAAAAAATGCCCTTATTGTGATTTTAATTCACATCAGTTGCATTTCGATCTCGATGAAAAGCCATATATAGATGCACTGATTAATGATTTTGAATTTGAAATTAGCAGGCTCGAGCAACCCCGTTTAATCAGTTCGATTTTCATCGGCGGCGGCACACCTAGTCTGTTTTCTGCACAATCCATTGCGCAATTGTTATCGGCAATAAAATCAAGTTGTGAGTTGAACTCAGATATCGAAATAACACTCGAAGCAAATCCTGGTGTTGCCGATGAATCACGTTTTAGCGGTTATAGACAAACAGGAGTGAACCGTCTTTCAATAGGCATACAAAGCTTTAATGCAAAAGCATTTAAAAGTTTTAGGACGTGTGCATGATTGCGATCAGGCACTGAGTGCAGTCGCGATGGCAAAGGCAGCCAGTTTTGATAATCTCAATATAGACTTGATGTATTGTTTGCCCGGTCAAACCGTTGCCCAGGCGCAAGCTGATCTTGAGCAGGCAATTGCTTTAGCACCAACGCATATTTCTGCTTATCATTTGACCATCGAGCCTAATACGCTGTTTGCCAAGCAGCCGCCAAAGCTGCCTGATGATTCTGTCGGCTGGGAAATTCAAAAAACCTATTGGTCAATGCTTGAAAATGACGGCTATGAAAAATACGAAATTTCAGCTTATGCAAAATCCGGGTATGCCAGCCGACACAATATGAACTATTGGCGTTTTGGTGACTACCTGGGCATTGGTGCTGGTGCTCATGGCAAGATTACTCGGGCAGATGGTGTTTACCGCAGTGCCAAACCCAAACACCCGAAGCAATACCTTAACGCCTTTGCCGACATGCCGAATAAATCCGATTACATTTCCAAAGTCAAGCCCATTGATTTGCCGTTGGAATACATGATGAATAAACTGCGTTTAAATGAAGGCTTTAGTGTCCGGCACTTTGAGTCTGCGACCGGGTTGGATTATTCTGATATTCAAACTCAGATCAATCAGGCTGTTAACCAGGGATTATTGGTTAAGTCAGACCCAATATTTCGACCTTCCGACAGAGGCCGTTTGTTTTTGGATGATTTATTGCAATTATTTTTAGCTGACAACAATAAGGAGCCAGTCAGATGCTTTGGGTAAAAGCGTTTCATATTATTTTCATGGTGACCTGGTTTGCCGGTTTGTTCTACTTGCCGCGGCTTTATGTTTACCATGCCCAGTGTGACGATGAACAGGGTTATGAGCGATTTTGTGTGATGGAGAAGAAGTTATTTATTATGATGACCCATTGGGGCGGTGTTGACTATTTTTTTTGGGTTGTGGCTATTTATGGCGTATGGTTTTTCCGGGGGCTGGTTGCATGCAAAACTAGTGTTGGTTTTGGGATTGGTGGTCTACCACCTGTTTTGTCTGAGGATTAATTTGAACTTTAGTGCTAGGCGGAATACGTGGAGTCATTCGACCTTTCGTTGGTTCAACGAGATTCCGGCCCTGTTTTTAATCGCAATTGTTATTCTGGTGGTGGTCAAACCTTTTTAAGACATGTTCAATATTGTGCTTTACCAGCCCGAAATCCCACCTAATACGGGTAATATCATTCGTTTGTGCGCCAACACCGGCTGCCAGTTGCATTTGATTGAGCCGTTGGGATTTGAATTCGATGACAAGCGTATGCGCCGTGCTGGTTTAGACTATAAAGAGTTCGCACGAGTAAACCTTTATGAAGATTGGCAGCTTTTTCTCAAGGAAAACCCTGGTGCTAGATTGGTCACCTTGTCTACCTACCACCAACACATTTATTCCGATTTTAAATTTCAGTCTGCAGATTATCTGATTTTTGGCCCTGAAACCCGTGGCTTGCCGGTCGAGATCAGAGAACAAGCTAGACCTGAAGCACAAATTACATTGCCCATGGTGCCGAATTCACGCAGCCTGAATCTTTCCAACAGTGTCGCGGTAGTGGTTTATGAAGCCTGGCGGCAACTGAAATTTATGTAAGGCTATGCTTAAGTTTTCAAACCACTGGTTCGTTATATGGGGGTAGTGATGTTTCCCGGATTTGTTCTGGTACCACCCGCTTCGTCACTCGGAGTAAGGCAAGTCGGATTGGCGTTGGTTCTAAGTTGACTTGGAAATCAGAACCCCGAGCCCATAGGCCCGGGATTCTGGCAAGAAAGTTTACAGTAGTTTGGCACTATGGGCTGCAGTTATCAAAAAGTAGATTCTGACAAAATCTGTTATTTCTACATATTCAAGATAATACGGATTACGCAATTTCAGGCCTGTCGGCGTGCCAGCTGTATCGGTCAGGACACTATCAACCATGTAAATGTGTTGTCCTAGTCTCCAGGTACCTTTTTCTACTATTTTATCTTTATTGTCAACGACTCTAGGTAAGAGTTGTGTCGTATTAGAAACTCCTGAAACAGCGCCTGCCCGTACTGGTATTCCATTTTCCTCGCTTTGCCTTGATCCAATTTAAGAGATTTAATACACCTTGTTGGATAGCTGATTTTACTACACCATCAGGTTGACCATTTGCATCCCACAATGAAATGACATGTGATGCATAGACATCTGCTTCGATATCACCATCATCAGCATAATGAAACTGATCTATAATTTCATATTTTTCATCCTCAGCCCAGGCAAATTGGACAGGTTTTTCTACTTCTTTTCCGCCTGGAATAGAGTCGTATGAGCCCTTGATCACGGCGGGCAACAGCCCAGGCTTTTTCTAAAATGGCGGCCCAAACCGAGCCTTCCCGGCCTAACTGCGCGTAGAGCGGCTCACCTGTTGTAGTATCAACCCATAAATCCGCATCAACCCTTACATAATCGTCAACGCCATTACGCAGCATGTGGACCACGTAGCTGCCGTCACCTAGAGGAGCAACTGTTTTGCGGAAAAAATCCGGGTAAGCATCCACAATACTCAAAAGGTAGGCCATAAAGTAGCAATCGCCGACACCACCCCTGAAATACATCTTCTACGCCAGGCCCCATGCTCGGAAAAAAGAGGGTTAGGTTTAAAACTTCTAAGAATATATCTGGGCGGCTTCCCGGTTAAAGAGAAATTTGCTAAACCGTGTTTGACTCGAAGAACCGGATCAGGTAAATCTTCACCCGAGGGTTCCAATCCTATATGTGTTACGGTGTTCCCGCCATCTCTTGAGAATCCCCGAAACTGTTTGATCACATGCGCCTTCTCTAAATAATCGATTCCTGTATGTGTATCAAACTCATCCATCCAAAAATAGTCTGTTTCTGTACCGCCGTTAAGGGTGTCCGCACCACCCCCAACTGAAATAAGAGTATCTTTTCCACTCTCACCGGCCAATAAATCATTTCCTGTTCCACCGAACAAAGAGTCCTCTCCAGGCCCTCCAAATAAGTGATCATTGTTACCAAAACCTTTGATGACATCGTTGCCAAGGCCCCCATAAATATAATCAATACCACTGGAACCAAACAGCTTATCATTGCCATCATCACCATATATGAAAGTTAATCCTGATCCGCCATAAATGATGTCATTTCCATAACTGCCGCTGATAAAACTCATTTTATAGGTTTCATTGACGATAACGTCATTTCCAGCGCCGCCTTGTATATACACACTTTGGACTAGATTGGAACCGTACCTAAATATATTGTCATTAAATTTAACGATAAGCGGGGTTCCAGATTGAGTCAGATAGAACTCTCTATCCTCCAGTGTCACTAGAATTTTATCGTCTTGAAGTGTTCCCATGATTTTGAGTTGTCCCCCTTCCAATCTTACGGGCACAGGGTCACTAACTGTTGGTGTAGCAGCACCATTAGAAAGTGAGCTACTGGATGAAGCCATAGTTGTAGTGTTTAACGCTGCCGTATGACCGACTGTATATTGGAAAAATAAAGCAGCGGCGAGTATTTTGTATGGTTTGAGATTTTTCATTTGATAGTCTCCTTTTGTTTTTGATCAGACCATCATAGTTTTTATTGAAAAATTTATCTGTAACCAAATACGCGAAAAATTTGTGAGAAATTTACGTCGTTAAGAAACAGCTAGTAAGTTGAGAGCAAATAGAGTCAATGCCTTTTATGTTAAGCACCAAGGAGTCCACAGCATAAGATAACTGTAAGCACTGATTAGCCAGAGTTCACGGGGCATTGTCCAATTCTATAAATGGCTCGAACAGCAGCGACGCTTCGATACGTGTTAAGTCTGGATTGTTATAGTTTAGCGTAGGAGATAATGTAAGAATATCTCATAATAGATGCTGGATGACGGGTTAATACTCCGACTTTAAATCTCTTGTCAAAAGCCGTTTGACGCCATCCTGCGGGCTTAGGTTCTCATAAAGCACTTGGTAAACCGCTTGTGTGATTGGCATTTCGATTTCAAGTTTCTCAGCCAGTTTGTGTACAGTTTTTGTCGTGATTACGCCTTCGGCTTCCTGACCAATTTCAGTCATAATCTGATCCAATGTTTTTGCCGGCACCAAGACCCAGACCAACACGCCGATTACGGGATTGATTATCGGTACAGGTCAAAATCAAATCACCGAGACCAGATAAACCCATAAAGGTTTTGGTTTGACCTCCCAGTGCCTGCCCTAGTCGAGTTAACTCAGCAAGTCCACGTGTGATTAAACCCGCTCGAGCATTAGCACCCAGGCCCAGCCCATCGCAGATGCCCGTTGCAATTGCCATCACATTTTTTACAGCACCGCCTACCTGAGCACCGATTAAGTCATTATTAGTATAGGCCTTTAAGTTGGGATTTTTTAACCAGCTGGCAACTTGGCGAGCGGTACCTTCATCTTCGCTGGCGACTGTCAGTGTGGTC
>CBDCFC010000049.1:0-37395 GCA_965215945.1 Arenicellales bacterium
GAGGAAACCATGGAAGAGGTTAGAGATTGTTTGAATACTGATTATTATTCATGAGTGAGAATAATGTAATTCCTTATGATGAAGAATCGCTGACTGATTTTACAGCGATGGTTGAAGGCCGGCCTTTTACTGAAATACCCGAAGATTTATTTATTCCACCAGATGCACTTGAGATTATTCTTGAGTCGTTTGAAGGGCCATTAGATTTATTGCTTTATCTGATTCGTAAACAGAATATGGACATTCTTGATATTCCGGTGGCGATCATCACTGAGCAATACATGCAATATGTTGAGTTAATGCGCAAACTTAAGCTTGATTTGGCGGCGGAATACCTGGTTATGGCCGCCATGCTGGCAGAAATTAAATCACGAATGCTATTGCCAAGATCGAGTGATGGTGACGATGAAGATGGTGAAGACCCGCGCGCTGCACTAGTGAGACGGTTGCAAGAATATGAGCGCTATCGTAAAGCGGCCGAAGAGCTGGACGACTTGCCTAGACTTGAGCGGGATTTATTTGTGACTACTGCAGAACTACAGGATGAGGAACAACCTATTCCTTTACCTCAAGTTGATTTACAAGCATTAGTAAATGCTTATGAAATCGCGGTAGAAAGAGCCAGGCGCAACCAAAACTGGTTGATTGGTCGAGAAGTATTATCGGTTCGGGAGCGCATGAGCATGTTGCTTGAACAATTACAATCGCGTGAATTTTTGCGCCTGGAAGAAATGTTTAATCCACAAGAAGGCCGTATGGGCCTTGTAGTAAGTTTCATTGCGATATTGGAATTAGTTAAAGATAAGGTGTTGGTTGTTGTTCAAAATACACCTTATTCACCAGTTCATGTCAAATCAATCAGTGGCGCCCAAATAACAGAAGAAAGTACAGATGAGCACGAATAACGAAATAAAAAACATTGTCGAGGCAGCAATTTTAGTCGCCGATGATCCATTAAGTATTAATCAGATTATTTCTCTTTTCCCAAGCAATGCAAAGCCTGATAAAAAAGAAATCCAGGCGGCAATTGATTTATTGGGCAGTGAATGCGAAGGACGAGGTATTGAGTTAAAAAAAGTAGGCAATGGCTTTCGCTTCCAAAGTAAAGAAAAATATGCGCCTTGGTTGAGGAAGCTGTATGAGCAAAAACCGCCACGTTATTCCAGGGCTGTTCTGGAGACGCTCTCGATTATTGCCTATAACCAGCCGGTGACCCGGGGCGACATCGAAGACGTTAGAGGGGTATCAGTCAGCACTGATATCATGCGTGCTTTACTGGCAAGAGGCTGGGTCAAAGAAGTTGGTTTCAAAGCAGTTCCAGGTCGCCCTGCACTTTATGCAACTACTAAACAATTTTTGGATTACTTTAATCTGAAATCTTTGCGGGAACTGCCAACGTTACAGGAGCGACGCGAGCTAGAAGAAATAGCCAGAGATAATCAAATCCAACTGCCCATTGAGCCAGAGTTGTTGGAGTCATCTGCAGACAATGAGGGTATCGCAGAGGCAAATATTGAACGAGACCAAAACGACAACATCGATACTGATTCAGAGCTTGAAACCGATGAGCTCAAAGAAGCGGCTGTTTGAATCATGGCAATAAATTTGTGGTCCTTTTGCGCATTCAAAAAATTATCGCTGAATCTGGCCACGCATCAAGACGTAAAGCAGAACAGTTAATCGAACAAGGACGCGTTAGGGTTAATGGCAATATTGCCAAACTCGGTGACAGAGCAGGTTATGACGATCAAATCCGGATTGATAATAAACTTATAAATTTCTCGGCAATCGGTGAGAAACAAGTCATTTTATTGAATAAGCCGGAAGGCTATTTAACTACTCGAAATGACCCTGAGAATCGTAAAACTGTTTTTGAGCTATTACCCAAATTAACTCAGGGACGTTGGATCAATGTTGGCCGGCTGGATATAAACACATCCGGATTACTGTTATTTACCACAGATGGGCAATTGGCAAATCAATTAATACATCCTTCATCACAGCTTGAACGCGAGTATTTATGTCGTATCTTTGGGAAAATAAATAGTAATAAAATCAATAAACTAAAGAAAGGAATTAAATTAAAAAATGAAGATTATATATCATCTTTTGCGGTAGTTGATATTACCCAAAGCAAAGGACAGAATCATTGGGTCAAGGTTGTACTCAAACATGGAAAATATAGAGAGGTTCGTCGACTCTGGCAGGCCGTTGATTGTCAGGTTAGCCGCTTAATTCGTATTCGGTTTGCCAATTTAAGATTACCTAAGAATTTGCCTAAAGGGCAATATCGAAAACTAAGCGAAAAGCAAATCACCAGTCTGGAGAACATGATTGGTTGTTGCAGTGATAAACGCTCATCTTGATTTGAGAAGCTGTGGCACATTAGTTATCATCGTCACACCATAATGAAACCTGGGAAGTTCCATGAGTATTCCGTATAACGCTCCAGTCGAAGACATGTTATTCACACTTACTACAAGTGCCCAATTTAATCAGCTGCAGTCATTAACAGCCTATCAAGAGTGTTCTGATGATTTGGTTGAGGCGGTTTTAACTGAAGCGGGAAAAGTTGCCAGTGAAAAATTGGCGCCGATTAATCATTCGGGCAATGAAACAGGTGCAAAACTTGAAAACAATAAAGTAGTAACCCCCGATGGTTGGCAAGATGCTTATCAGGCTTTCCAGGACGGTGGCTGGATGGGCCTGGGTTTTGATACCGAACATGGCGGGCAAGGGATGCCAGATGCCATTTCAACCGCAGTTAACGAAATATGGCATTCTGCAAACATGGCGTTCAGTCTATGTCCATTATTAACGCAAGGCGCTATTGAGGCTGTAATCCAACATGGTGCTGATGATCTTAAGGATAAGTTTTTAGCTAAACTAATAGAAGGTGCTTGGTCCGGAACCATGAATCTGACGGAATCACAGGCAGGATCAGATTTAGCATTGGTGAGAACTTCCGCCACACCCGATGGTGATCATTATTTAATTAAAGGGCAAAAAATATTTATAACTTATGGCGATCATGATTTAACTGAGAATATCGCACATTTAGTTCTCGCGCGGTTACCCGACGCGCCGGAGGGTGTAAAAGGAATCTCTTTATTTTTAGTACCTAAATATCTACTCACAGAAGACGGTCAGCCTGGAGAGCTCAATGATCTTAAATGCATAAAAATAGAACATAAGCTCGGCATCCATGGTAGCCCAACCTGTGTAATGTCTTATGGTGACCAAGATGGTGCGTTGGGATATTTGGTCGGTGAAGAAAATGCCGGTTTAGCCTGTATGTTTACCATGATGAATAATGCCCGCCACGGCGTGGGGCTACAGGGTTTATCTATTGCCGAACGCGCCTATCAACAAGCACTTGCTTATGCCAATGAACGCATACAAAGTAATCCTGCCGGTTCAGATGTTGCACACGCAAAAATCATTGAACATCCGGATGTTAAACGTATGCTTTTGTTAATGAAATCAAACAATGAGGCCATGCGAGCTTTATGCTATTGGCATGCATGTTGTATGGATTTCGCCAGCAAGTCTGATGATGAGACTATTGCCAAGGATAATCATAAATTGCTGGAGTTTTTGACACCCATCGTTAAAGGATGGTGCACAGAAATGTCAAATGAGCTGACTTCTTACGGTGTTCAAGTGCATGGTGGCATGGGTTATATTGAAGAAACCGGTGCGGCACAGCATTATCGTGATGCTCGCATCACAGCTATTTATGAAGGCACCACCGCAATTCAAGCGAATGATTTAATGGGCCGAAAAGTAATTCGTGATGAAGGTGTTGTTGTCCATAAGCTGATTGATTCATCCTTAGAGTTTATTGACAAACTCGAAAAACTGGCAGGTGATCGTTCATTTGCTATCATGAAAACCAAACTTCGTGATGCCATCGATGAAATGTCGCATGCAACCGAATGGATGCTGGAAAACTCAAAAGAAGATCCAGCCTTATGTGCAGCCGGATCGGTAAATTATTTGATGTTATGTGGGCTGACTTTATCCGGTCTTAAATTAATCCAACAAGCCTACCATGCACATCTGCTACTTGATGCCGAAGAAGAGCCAGAGAATAAAGAATTTTTGCAAGAAAAAATATCAACAGCTGAATTTTATGCTGCACAAATGTTGCCACGCGGAGCCGCTTATGAAGATATGATATTACGCGGATCTCAAAGCATTCTTGATGCCAAGATATGAATATCGATATGAGTTATACTCGCGTTTAAAGTAAAATAGCTCGAAAATAATTACAGAGTAGGAAATTTAGTAAACGTGCTTGAAAAAAATAATAAATCTGCCTTTTTGTTTGTATTAGCAATTCTTCCCGGCTTGGCTCAAGCTGCGGATGAACCATCCAATTCTGAAGTTGTAAGATCTGAAGAAGATATTTGTGTCCAGGATTATGCATCAGAACACTGGCTTGATAAAACCCAGGCTGCTACCTTTACCGGCATGTGTAAAACAGTTCGTTGGTTCGACCGATTATTCGGTAAGGACAAACCCTTTGACGATCAACGTTTCGGTGGCAAGGTTGTAATCGGTTTTAAAGAAACAGAACGTGACGGCTTCGATCCCAAACTTAGAGTACGAATAAAATCCAAACTGCCTAATGCCAGCAAGCGCATGAATGCATTTATTGGCCGTGTTGATGAAGATGAATTTATTAGCGACTCGAATCAACGTCCAGATGGCATTGCCGACACCTCCGTTAGGCGTACTGATGAAGAAGAGTCAGAATGGTTGATTGGTCTGGGTTACAGTGATCCCAAAAATCTAAAAAAAGGATTCGATTATTCCATTGGTGCAAAAATAAGCAGTGGGTTGAATCCCTACGCCAAAGTTCGATATCGATATAATTTTGAAATGCCTGAAACGCATTTCCTGCGTGCAACGCAAACGTTATTCTGGCGTAATGATGATGGTTACGGGACTACCTCCAACCTGAATTATTCCTATGTTCACAGCTACTCGGATATTTTTGAATGGGGCATAAGCGCTAAGTTCACCGAGGATGAAGACCAATGGGAATGGATAACGGGTCCTTCATGGTTTCATCGACTTCAGAACGGTCATGGCCTTTCTGCACGTGCTTATGTCCGCGGTGAAGAAGAAAATTCAGAAAGTGTTCCGGAATACGGTGTCAGCTTTACTTACCGTCGGCCCTTTCTGCGCGATTGGTTATTTCTTGAGGCTGCCATAGAACATGAATGGATTCAGGATAACGCTGGAGAACCTCGCGACCAATCGTTTGGCTTTGGCCTGCAGCTGGAAATGGAAGTAGGGGAATATCGCCGCAGGCGCGACTAGCCTGAACTGTTTGGTCAGATTGACCCTGTTTCTCAAAGATTCATGAAATATTCGGGCTAGAAGTGATTAGGAAAATACAGTTTTAGATAAGATCTAACGATCTTCATATTAGTTTTGTAGTTATAACTGTTTGGGTTTACATGCGCTGTCCACCAGAAACCGATTAGCATTGCTTCCAGTCCTGCAGTTACATCCCTGGAATTGACCCGTCCGTAGTCGCCATCCTTACTCATTTGCTTTATCAGTTTATTTAGGTCATCGGAATATTTTTTATCACGTGCGGCATTAAATTCTTTATATAAACCTTTTGCTTCTCCCCAAAACGTGTGCCAAACACAGATCAACTCTGGCTTTTTTAGTGGTAATTCAATATCGTAACTAATCAAATGAATTAATTTTTCTTCATCCGGGTCATTTTTGGTTTTTTCTAGAATGGCCTCCCATCTAGTGTTGTATTTATTCGCCAATTCTTCCAGAACGACACTTAACATTTGTTTTTTAGATTTAAAATGAAATACAACCAGTGTTCTCGAGACGTCTGCGATCTCGGCAACTTTATCCAAAGTGGTATCGCATAATCCACGGGTTGCAATGCAGTTAATTGCTGCATCAATAATTATTTTGCGTCGTTCTAGACCTTTTTCTCGTCTTTTGTCACTCATATTTGACTGACTAGTTAGTCAGTAATTATACTAATCAGACAATCAAGTCTTGTCAAAAACAATATAGATATTCAAAATACCCTTGTACGATATTTTATTTAAACCTATACAAATTGGGCCGGTAACGGCTAAAAACCGCTTTTATCAAGTTCCACACTGTACGGGGCTCGGGTGGGTTAGGCCACAGATGTTAACCGAATTGCGAACAATTAAAGAGTAGATGGTTATGGCCGTAATAATCTACAACCGCTGACCGCTTTGGATTCGGCCGACAACATCTACACAGCCGATGATATTATGGATGGATGTTTACCAACTGGCAAAATAGTGGTGTTTGATGATGATGGTTATTATATGGCCAGTGTGATTGCCGAGAGGCTATGTAATGAAAACCTTGATGTAACTTATGTAACTCCTGAAGATAAAGTTTCACCCTGGTGTGATTACACCGATGAACAATATCGTGTTCAAAAAAACTTGATTGAACTGAATGTAACAATTATTACGGCAAAAAATTTGGAATTGTTTGATGGCAAGACTGTTAAGTTAAAGTGTGTTTATAGCGATCAAGTACAATCCATGTCAGCAGATTCGCTTGTTTTAGTTACTACACGTGAACCGATAGACTCCCTTTATTACGAACTTGAGCAACAACTAGCTTCCGATAATCTGGAAAAACGATTCACGCTATCAAAAATAGGGGATTGTGATGCACCCTCAATCATTGCTGATGCCGTGTTTGCCGGCCATCGCTGGGCGCGTGAATTGGACACTAAAGTGGATTATGATAATCCTATTAAATACGATCGGGTAACAATCTGAATAATGATTCATTCATGAAAGTTTCTGTTAAATGAACAAATACGATGCAATAATAATCGGTGCTGGCCACAATGGCTTAGTCAATGCAGCTTACCTTGCGCGTGCCGGATTAAAAACATTGGTACTGGAACGCAATCCATATATAGGTGGTGCATCAGTTACACGAGAACTTTACCCAGGCTTTAAATATTCAAATTGTTCATATGTATGTAGTTTGTTCAGACCAGAGATATTTCGGCAACTTGAATTATCAAAACACGGCTTACAAGTAATTCCTTACGAAGGTGGTTGTTTGTTCACAGAAAATGGTGATTATATTGCCGCTTATTCAGATCATGAAGCTCAACGCCGTGAGTATGCCCGCATTAACCCTAAAGACGCTGAGGCTTATGATGATTACGCGGTTGATGTTATGCGTCAGTGCCGTTTCATAAAGCCTTGGCTATTACGCACACCTCCTGATCCAACATCAAAAAAAACCAAAGATATCAAAAGCCTGTGGCAACTATATAAAGACTTACAAGAACTTACAGAAGAACAAATTTATGAGACCTTGCAGTTTTATACCATCAGTTGTGCTGATTATTTAAATCGTTTTTTCGAGTCTGATCAAATTAAGGGGAATCTGGCGGGTAGTTCAATTATCGGAACCGGTTTGGGTCCATATTCACCAGGATCGGCTTATGTGCTATTGCACCATTATATGGGAGAAGTCGATGGGAAGATTGGCTCATGGGGTTTTGCACGAGGCGGTATGGGTGCAATCGCGAATGTACTGGTCAGTGCTTTTCAAGCCAAAGATGGAGAAATCAAAACTGATGCTGCTGTTGAAAAGCTAATTGTTACTGAAGGCAAAGCTACTGGGGTAGCACTGAAAAATGGAGACGAATATTATGCCGATGTAATCGTCTCAAATCTTGATGTCAAACGTACATTTTTAAAAGTTGTCGATCAAAAGGATTTGCCTGAAGACTTTGTCACCCAAGTTAAAAATTTCAAAATCAGAGGTTCCTCCGGGAAGCTAAATATTGCTTTAGACGGCTTGCCGACATTTCCTGCATTGCCTAAAGATTCACCTGTATTAAACGGCGATTTACACATCGTCGATACTATGGAGCGGCTTGAGCGAGGCTATGATGACTGGAAAAATGGCACGTGGTCAAAAGATCCTTATGTTGATATGCTAATCCCGACTCAAATTGACCCGACCATGGCACCTGCTGGCAAACACATGATGACTGTGTTTGTTCAATACGCACCACCGGTCTTGGCTAGCGGACAATGGACAGAAAAAGACAGACTGGCATTTAGTAAAACAGTAATTGATGCTATTGCCAAGTACAGCCCTGATTTTAAGGATTTGATCCTGCATGCTGAAATAAGAACACCTCAGGATATCGAAAATGAAGCAGGCTTGACTCAAGGCAATATTTTTCATGGCGAATTAACGCTAGATCAATTATTGTTTAACCGCCCGATTCCCGGTTATGCACAATATCGCTCACCGATTCCGGGTTTTTATATGTGTGGATCCAGTACTCATCCGGGAGGAGGCGTTATGGGAGCACCGGGTGCCAATGCAGCACGTGAGATTTTATCAGACAAAAGGATGACTCTATGAGCAATCAATACGATGTCATCATTATCGGTGCCGGTCATAATGGACTTGTCTGTGCAAATGTTTTAGGCAAACGCGGCAAAAAAGTACTCGTTCTCGAAGCCAATAGCGATGTTGGTGGCATGGCATGTAGTCGGGAATTCGCTCCGAATTTTAAGGTATCAGCCTGTTCTCATTTATTGTATGGACTACATCCGCAAGTTTACAAATCATGTGGCCTAGATCAATCCCAACTTGAGCTGGCAGCAACTAATATTGATACTTTGCTAATTAATCAGAATAGGGAATTCGTTAATTATTCAACAGGGCCTGAGTCACAGATCATATACAGCAGTGCGTTGTCTGAACATGAAATAAGTGTTTGGAGTGGTTTTCAGCAGCAGATGCGAAAATTCACCGCTATTTTGTTTGCTTTAGCAGATAAAACACCACCACGACTTAAAAATGGTTCTTTGCAGGATTATAAAACCTTAATTCATGCAGGCCTTAAACTCAAACGCCTCGAAAAGCCTGATTTGCGTCAATTCCTACGAATTGTAGGGATGAATATTTACGATTTGGCAGAGGAATATTTTGATTCGAATTTGCTAAAAGCAAGTGTGTGTTATGAATCGATTCTGGGCACACGTTTGGGGCCCAGATCGCCTAATACAGTTTATAACTGGTTGAATCGTTATTCGATTCTCCATCAAAACGAGTCGGGCATGTGTTTGCCAAAAGGGGGCATGGGTGCAATTAGTAAAGCGCTTGCCGATGCTGCAATGGACAAGGGTGTAGATATTAGTATTTCCAGTCGTGTTGCCAACGTCTTGATATCGGACAACCAGGTCAAAGGCATCGAACTTGTTAATGGTGAAAAATTTGGTGCGGATACGATTATTTCAAATGCCGATATCAAAACCACCATGTTGTCATTAGTCGGTGCAAACAACCTCGACACGGATGTTGTGCGTCGTGTTTCATATATTCCAATGCAGGGTAATACCGGAAAATTACATCTTGCACTGAACCAACTGCCAGAATCAATCACTAACAATTCCGATGATTTCAGGTCGAGAATTATTTATGCACCCGATAGTAACTATATTGAACGTGCATCGAATGCAATTAAATATAATGAATATCCCGCAGAACCTGTTTTCGAAATCAGTATCCCCTCAGCTGTCGACCCAACACTAGCACCTGAAGGTAAACATGTAATGTCTGTTTTGATTCCCTATGTTCCTTATCAACATAAAAGAGGCTGGAAAAATGAGAAAAAGAGATTTGAAAACCATATCCTTGAGCATCTTGAGTATATTTTTCCTGGAATTAGACCAACAACTGAATATGTTGAAACTATGACCCCCAAAGATATCGAGCGGCAACACAATGTAACTGGCGGTCATTGGCATCATGGAGAAATTGGCCTGGAGCGATTTATGATGCTTAGGCCAGCACCTGGTTTTGCTCAGTATCAAACCCCGGTAAGCGGATTATTTCTATGTAGTGCAGATTGTCATCCGGGCGGTGATGTTAACGGTGCAACGGGATTAAATGCCGCTCATTCTGTTTTGAAAAGTAAATCATGAACGCCAAGCTGAGCTCACGTCCAAATTGTCCGATGGTAATACCGACGCCATTTCACGATAGAACTTTTGAGGCAAATAAACGTGGACTTTGGGTGGGCTGGGCTGGTTATAGCGTCAGCGATGAGTATACCAACTCGGAGCTTGAATATTTTGCCGTTCGTAATCAATGTGGTGTTTTAGATTTGACGCCGATGATCAAATACCACATTTCTGGCATTGACGCTCAAGCCTATTTAAATCGTTTGTTTACCCACGATGTTGCAAAAATCAACCCTTCACAAGTTGCCTATGTACTGTTTTGCAATGAAAAAGGTTACACACTTGATGATGGAACATTGTTCAAATTTTCAGACACTGAGTTTATGTTCTGTACTCAAGATCGACATTTACCCTGGTTACATGACAGTGCAATTGGTTTTGATGTACAAATAAAAGACCGTACCGAAAAAATCGCAGCGCTTGCTCTTCAAGGACCGACTTCCGCTGCCGTCCTTGTTAAATTGGGTTTTAAAGGAGTCAAAGATCTAGCGCCATTTCAAATGAAATCTTTTCCATACTATCGCGATGATTTGATTATTTCGCGGACCGGTTTTACCGGTGATCTTGGTTATGAATTATGGATCGATCCGTTTCATGCAATTAAGCTTTGGGATGATTTATTTTCTGCCGGCAGTGAACTAGGAATAGTTCCTTTTGGCAATAAAGCACTGGATATGCTACGGCTTGAGGCCGGCTTTGTTTTGCCTCATGTTGATTTTCTGCCGGTAAACCATGTTATTCGCTTAAACCGCGGACGCTCTCCGTTTGAACTTGGTTATGGTCGTCTGGTTGATTTCGACAAGGGCTTTTTTAATGGTCGTCAGGCCTTACTAAGGGAAAAACAAAATGGTTCAAGATGTAAATTGGTTGGTCTTGAGATTGAAGGCAATAAACCAGCGAACGATGCGTGGATTTACCAAAACAAACGTAAACATGTGGGCACCATTACATCGGCAATGTGGTCGCCAACTTGCAAGAATAATATTGCGTTAGCCTGGCTGGACGCAAAAACTAAGCCTGATAACCTTTGGGTCGATGTTTACACTAACAAGGAGCTTAAATGGCATAAAGACATGGTTCCTTGCAAAATCGTAAAGCGGCCATTCTTTAATCCACCCAGGCGCAACACTGTACCTGCATTAGACTTTTAACTATGACTGAAAAAACCGAACAACTTCAACAGCAAGACAATCAATTTGTTCATCCCTGGGAGGATGTTAAATCGATTGGTGAAAATAAACGCACAGTCATCACTGGCGGAAACGGCATCTATGTAAACGATTCTGATGGCAATCGTTTAATAGACGGTCCTGCTGGGATGTGGTGCATCAATATAGGCCATGGCTGGGAGGAAATGGCTCAGGCGATTGCGGCACAAAGTATGCAATTGTCTTATGTCAGTCCCTGGAGTTTTGCCAATTCGCCGGCTGCCCGATTAGCAGATAAGCTCGTATCAATTGCTCCGCCAGACATGAATCATGTTTTCTTCACCACTGGCGGTTCTACGGCAGTTGATTCAGCATTACGCTTTTTAATCTTTCGAAATAATTTTCTGGGAAAACCTGAGAAAAAACACTTTATCTCACGGGCCAATGCCTATCACGGCAGTACATATTTATCGTCTTCTGCTTGCGGTAAAACCAGGGACAAAAACTATAATGACTTTGATAAAGAGCATTTTCATTTTCTCAGTGACCCGAACCCTTATCGCCGTAAACAAGGGCAATCTGTTGAGGAGTTTGGTCAATTTTTGATTGATGAATTGGAGCAAAAGATTATTGAATTAGGAGCCGACAAAGTCGCCGGTTTTATTGCAGAACCCATTCTTGCATCGGGCGGCGTTATAGTCCCACCAGAAGGCTATCACAAAGCCTGTCACGAGATTTGCAGAAAATATGACGTCGCATATATTTCTGATGAGGTAGTAACTGGATTCGGTCGTCTGGGGTATTTTTTCTCCAGCAAGGATGTATTCGATATTGATGCTGACATTATTACCTGCGCAAAAGGACTCACATCAGGCTATGTTCCACTAGGTGCGTTTTTAGTTTCTGATCGACTATTAGCTGAATTTAGTGATATTGATAAAGACAGCGGTATTTTTTCTAATGGCTATACCTATTCGGGGCATCCTGTTTCTTGTGCTGCTGCATTAAAGAATATCGAAATCATGGAAAGAGAAAAAATTCTGCAACACGTTCGTGAAGTTACACCACATTTTCAACGGCGATTACACGGATTTAGGGATTTTCCACTAGTTGTTGATACACGTGGAATGGGTTTGATGGGGTGTATTGAATGTGAAATTAATCCCGAAAGTAAAAATAAACCGAATATCAATGGCCAAACCGGTTATGCCGTATCCAGGTCGAACCCGCTTGATAGCCACAAAGCCGACAAACTGGCAGCTGATTATGATTTGGGAAATCGAATCGACAAGCATTGCCAAGCCTTGGGCTTGATCGTTCGTCCTCTTATAAATATGTGTGTGTTCTCGCCGCCACTGGTCATCACAAAAACTCAGATTGATGACATGTTTGACCTGCTGGAAAAGGGACTTGAGTTAACCATTAACGACTTAAAACAGGAAGGCTTGTTGAGTTAATATGGATGCAAGGGCTAGAGAATCAGCAATAGACATCAAAAGCCTGGTTCTAAGGCAAAAGTCTGCTTATTCCTTGGAGCAGGCTTTTTATATTGATCCTGAGATTTACAAACTCGACCTTGAAAAAATATTTTTCGCAGATTGGTTGTATATCTGTCACACTTCAGAAATTCAGAATCCGGGTGATAGTTACACTTTTGATATAGATAAAGAATCTATCATCGTTTGTCGAGATCAATCCGGTCAAATCAATGCGTTCGCTAATGTATGCCGTCATCGTAGTTCCAGAATCTGTGAACCTGGGATAGCTAATCAAAAGCGTTTTGTCTGTCCGTATCACGCCTGG
This sequence comes from Arenicellales bacterium, assembly GCA_965215945.1. Lineage (GTDB taxonomy): Bacteria > Pseudomonadota > Gammaproteobacteria > Arenicellales > JAHEKD01 > JAHEKD01. The sequence continues at coordinate 12,995 of CBDCFC010000049.1, forward strand.
TCTTATGATTTGGATGGCAAATTGATGTCAGCCAGGCACATGGAGGACAGTTTCGACAAATCAGAATATAGTTTAAATAAGCTGGCCATTGAAATATTTTGCGGTTTTATATTCGTCAGCTTATCACCCGATTCGCCGCCATTTGATGAATTAAGGAATAACTTAAAGGCGCCGCTGGCCATATTTGATCTTGCCAATACTAAAGTTGTCGCGCATGAAGTTCATCCTATCCGTGCTAATTGGAAATTAGTGATGGAGAATTTTGATGAATGTTATCACTGTGGTCCTGCGCATAAAGAATTTTCAGCCTCACATTCAATCATGTTAAACAATGAGCAGCTTGAAAAATTTGATCAGGCAATTGCTAAACGGGCGGCTAAAATTGGTATTACAGCTCAAGAGATTAAGCTTGATCAACCAGAAGCATTGATAAAAGGACAATCACCATACCACTATGATCGCTATGCCTTGTTCAAAGGTTACTTAACAGGCAGCGAAAACGGCCAGCCCGTTGCTCCTTTACTCGGTAATTTGCAAGCCTTTGATGGAGGAGCCAGCAATGTACAACTTGGGAATTTAACTTTTTTACTGGTGTATTGTGACCACGTGGTTTTATATCGTTTTACTCCACGCTCTTTAACGCAGACTGATGCAGAAGTAATTTGGTTGGTTCGTGGCGATGCAACTGAACAAGAAGTTGATCTCGAACGGATGAAATGGCTCTGGAATGTAACGATTATAGCCGACAAGGAAATTATTGAGCGCAACCAAAAAGGAGTTTTGTCACGTTTTTACAAACCCGGACCTTACGCACCTATGGAAATTTATACTATTAATTTTATAAAATAGTATTTAGAAACAATCGCAGCCTGAATGGAGTTCCACTATGATTAAAACAGCAGCAGATTTTATAAGCGAGGCACAAACCAAAATTAATTGTGTTGACGTGGAAGAAGCGAAACGACTTTATCAAAATTCAGACAATGCAATCATTCTTGACGTTCGTGAATCTGACACAGCAGAAAAATCAAAGCTTAACGATTCGGTCAATATCTCCAGAGGATTAATCGAGATGAAAGTGCCTAACTTGGCGCCTGATCCTGATACAGTTATTCTTACCCATTGTGGAGGCGGTGGCAGGGCATCGCTGGCGGCAGCCACATTAAAAGAAATGGGCTATAACAATGTCTATGCCATCACTGAAAAATATGAAGATATTAAAAAGATTTTTGGCTGATCATATCGTGCTTAAGATTTTTTCTTGCCTGTCTCAGCAGGTGATATTAATTGAATAATTTTTAATGTTTACAAGTTTAATTCAGTGATGTGATAATCTTTCGAAATTGTATTACATAGTTATTAATCAAGTTTACATATAGGAGTTTAGTTATGTTCAGTCGAATTGTTGCAACTGGAATTTTTTCTTTGTCGGTAATCTTCGCCGGATTGGCCCAGGCTGAAGAAGAAAAAGTGGTCAATGTATATAACTGGTCGGATTATATTGATGAATCAATTCTGGAAGATTTCGAAGCCGAAACTGGAATCAAAGTGGTATATGATGTTTTTGATTCCAATGATATTCTGGAAACTAAACTGCTCGCTGGCAGTACTGGTTATGACATTGTTGTACCTAGCGGTACCTTTCTACAGCGCCAGATTCAAGCTGGGGTATTTCAGAAATTGGATAAATCCAAGTTGCCGAATTTGGAAAACATGTGGGATGTTGTTCAGAAACGTACTGCGAATTTTGATGAAGGCAATCAACACTCAATTAACTACATGTGGGGAACTACGGGGTTTGGTTACAATGTAAATCAAATTGCCGAGCGCATGCAGGATGCTCCGTTGGATTCATGGGACATGATATTTAACCCGGATGTTATCTCGAAGTTTGCTGACTGCGGTATTCATATATTAGACGCTTCCGATGAACTTGTTCCTGCTGCACTGAATTATATAGGTGAGGATCCTGACAGTCATGATCCTGAAATCCTTAAGAAAGCTGAGCCTGTTTTGGCAGCAATTCGTCCGTATATTCAAAAGTTTCATTCTTCTGAATATATTAACGGATTAGCTAACGGTGACCTATGCCTGGCTGTCGGCTGGTCTGGTGATGTGTTACAAGCCCGTGACCGTGCTGATGAAGCAGGTAATGATGTTGATGTTGGTTATTCAATTCCAAAAGAGGGTGCACTGATGTGGTTTGATATGATGGCTGTGCCAACTGATGCACCGCATCCAGAAAATGCACATGTATTTTTAAATTACATTATGCAACCTGAAGTTATCGCCAAAGCCTCAAATTATGTTTATTATGCTAATGGTAATGAGGCATCAAAGGAATTTTTAGAAGAAGATGTAATTACTGATCCGGCGATTTACCCGTCAGAAGAAGCGCTGGCCAAACTTTATGTGACAACGCCATATCCTCCTAAATCCCAGAGAGTAGTAACACGAATGTGGACTAAGATAAAGAGCGGGAGCTAATATTTCTTACTAAAATCGAATAATCTCTCAATAAGGAGTGAGGTTATGACAGCACAAGCGCCATTGGAGTCGTCACCTGAATTATCGCCCTGGAACGACCCGACGGCTCAACCATATATTCAGCTTCAAAATGTTGTAAAAAAATACGGTGATTTTGTTGCCGTCAACAATATTTCACTGGATATTTTCAAAGGAGAATTTTTTTCACTGTTGGGCCCGTCAGGTTGTGGTAAAACAACTTTATTGCGAATGCTGGCCGGATTTGAGGCGCCAACTTCAGGTAACATACTCCTAGATAATGAAGACCTGGTTGTCATTCCACCTCACAAACGACCTGTCAATATGATGTTTCAATCTTATGCGCTATTTCCGCATATGAATGTAGAGCAAAATATCGCTTTTGGTCTTAAGCAAGACAAAGTTCCCAAAGATGAAATCAACCGACGAGTTGAAGAAATCATCGATTTGGTACAGTTAAATCAGTTTACCAGGCGAAAGCCACATCAGTTATCCGGTGGACAACGTCAGCGAGTCGCGCTGGCACGCAGTTTGGTGAAAAGGCCTAAAATGCTTCTGCTGGATGAGCCTCTCGGTGCATTAGATAAAAAACTGCGCGAACAAACCCAATTTGAATTGGCTAATATACAGGAAGAACTGGGCATTACCTTTGTGATAGTGACTCATGACCAGGAGGAGGCCATGACGGTATCATCGCGAATTGCCGTGATGGACCATGGCCGTATCGTCCAAATTGCTACTCCAACTGAAATCTATGAATTCCCGCATTCCCGTTATGTGGCGGATTTTATCGGTAACATCAATATTATCGAAGGCAATCTGATCCGTGCTGGTGAAAACCATCTTTATATTCAAGCTAGTGATGCAGATTGCAAAATCAAGGCAACTCATAAAGTTGAAGCTCTGGAGGGGCAGCGAGTTTGGGCAGCATTGAGGCCCGAGAAAATTCAGATCAGCAAAACACCACCTGTCGACACGGAGTATAACTGTCTGATTGGAGAAGTTTCGGATATTGGCTATCTGGGTAATATGTCTGTTTATCATGTCAAGCTTGAAAATGACAAAATGCTAATCTCAAGTCAGGCTAACGTAAACCGTATCAAAGAACGTGCCATTACCTGGCACGATAAGGTTTACTTAAGTTTTACTCCGGATGCGGCAGTAGTGTTACTAGATTAAGCTAATGAGTAATAAACAAGCCGAATATGTGCAGGGCCGGTCAGGCTCGGATGATGAAATAAGTTCATTACATAACCGCTTATCCTCATCTGCACCTTACCGCTGGTCATTCGGAATTTTATTTGCTATTTTTCAGAAATTAGGTCTGGGTGGCCGTGGCCTGGTTATCCTGTTACCTTACACTTGGTTATTAATTTTTTTTCTACTTCCCTTTTTAATTGTCTTAAAAATCAGTTTTTCCGAGGTGGCGGTTGCTCGTCCACCTTACACGGCCATATTCGAGTGGATTGAAAACACCTATTTGCAAATCAAGCTCAATATAGACAATTATCGCTATCTGCTGGAAGACGATCTTTACTGGAAGTCGTATTTGAGCAGTTTAAAAATAGCTGTTATTTCAACTTTTTTGACATTATTAGTAGGTTATCCCATTGCCTATGCGATGGCACGTGCTCCTAAACAGTGGCGCACAACATTACTAATGTTAATTATTTTGCCGTTCTGGACTTCATTTTTAATTCGCGTATATGCCTGGATTGGCATTCTTAAAAAAGAGGGACTATTGAATCTGTTATTAATAAAAATCGGATTAATTTCAGAGCCATTGACGATTCTTAACACAAATATAGCTGTATATATTGGTATTGTTTATTCATATTTGCCGTTTATGGTATTGCCGCTTTATGCTTCCCTGGAAAAATTGGATATTAGTTTATTGGAAGCGGCCAGTGATTTGGGTTGTACATCACTGTCGGCCTTCTGGAAAATAACATTTCCTATTTCCATGCCAGGTATTATCGCCGGTTGTTTTCTAGTTTTTATTCCCGCTGTTGGCGAGTTTGTGATTCCGGATTTGCTTGGGGGCTCGGATACTCTGATGATCGGTAAAACTATGTGGTCGGAATTTTTTAATAATCGTGACTGGCCATTATCATCGGCGATTGCCGTAATTTTATTGCTGTTACTGATTATTCCTATTGTCTTATTTCAAAAGCAGCAGGAAAAAAGTCAATTATGATAGGCAAGTTTGGTAAATTTAATGCGGCTTCATTGGTGCTCGGACTGACCTTTTTGTATTTGCCAATCATTATTCTGATTATTTTCAGTTTCAATGAATCTAAACTGGTAACCGTCTGGGGTGGGTTTTCAACCAAGTGGTATGCATCGCTGATGCAAAATGACGGCATTTTAAGTGCTGCCTGGGTAACACTCAAGGTTGCTTTTGTTTCTTCAACATTTGCAACTATTCTGGGAACTATGGCGGGCCTAATGCTAGCAAGAATGGGTTCATTTAGAGGCCGTACTTTGTTTTCCGGAATGATATATGCGCCCTTGGTCATGCCCGAAGTGATTACTGGACTGTCGTTGTTGTTGATGTTTGTAGCACTGAGCTTGAACAGAGGGTTTACGACGGTCACCATTGCCCATATTACGTTTTCAATGTGTTATGTTGCTGTAGTGGTTCAGTCAAGACTGGTTGGATTCGACCAATCAATAGAGGAGGCTGCTATGGACCTGGGTTGCACACCTGGTCGAACTTTTTTTTATGTAACTTTACCTGTTATTGCTCCAGCAATTGTATCGGGTTGGTTATTGTCATTTACTTTATCGTTGGATGATCTGGTTATAGCGAGTTTTACTACAGGGCCGGGGGCGACCACCTTGCCGATGAAAATCTACAGTATGGTTAGACTGGGTGTAACACCAGAAATAAATGCCGTGTCGACTATTTTGGTTGGGTTAGTTGCGACAGGAGTGGTCATTTCCTCTCTCATTACAAAACGGCAGGAAATTCAAAGACTTAAGGACGAAAGACTGGCTGCTGCCGAAGTATAATTGCAGAAAGTTGTCCCTTTTTTATTTCTTCCGGAAAATAGCCTAAAATAAGCTGACTTTGGTTATAAAAATCAATATTTAACTTAAGAGGAAAAAACGATGTCGATAAATTTAATTGAAATGGTCAGAGGGCAACTTGGAGACTCTGTTATTGAACAACTAGGCGGAGTACTGGGTGAATCTGCGGAAAATACTCGAAGTGCAATCGATGCAGGTGTACCAACTATTTTGGGAAGCATCGTCGATAAAGTCAGCAGTGATTCAAATGCTGGGGGCATGCTTTCAGGTGTGCTGGATGATTTGGATGATGGTATTGCCGATGATTTCACCAGCTATTTACAACCCGATAAGCAAGAATCTTTGCTTGAGAAAGGCAGCGGTTTATTAAACGGTCTTTTGGGCGACAACATGAGCAGTGTCATTGATATGATCAGTAAATTCAGTGGTATCGGCAGTAAATCCTCATCCTCGCTGTTAGGTATGGTCTTGCCCTTGGTTTTAGGTTTTATCAGCAAACAAAGATCAACAGGCGGGCTTGATCAAGATGGAGTGATGAATTTACTGTCAAGTCAGAAAGATCATATCAGCCAAGCGATGCCATCGGGGATGAGCGATCTGCTTGGTCAATCAGGAATAATGGCCGGTTTAACCAGTATGCTGACTGGTGGCGCCGAGAAAGTTGCAGATGCGGCCGGAGATGTTGTCGATGGCGCTGCAGACATGGCTAGTGATGCTGCAGGAGCGGTAGGGGATGCTGTTTCAGGCGCGGTTGATGCAACAGCTGACCTGGCGGGCAGTGCCAAGGATGCAGTTGGAGATGCCGCAAGTAGTGTTGCTGAAGGTGCTTCAGATTTGGCATCCGGAGCTGCTGATGTGGCTAGTGATGCAGCGAGCGCTGCTGGAGATACCGTGTCAGGTGTAGCTGAGGCTGCAACCGATATTGCTAGCGGAGCAAAAGATGCTGCTGCGGACGCGGTTGGAGCGACGGCAGATGCTGTAAGTGATGCAGCAGGTACTGCAAAAGATGCCGCTGCAAGTGCGGCCAGCGGTGCAGCCGATGCGGCCGGTCAGGCGGCTTCTGCTGGAGGATCCATGATTCGCAAAATTTTGCCTATAGCGGTGGCTGTAATAGTACTGTTGTTTTTACTGAAGCAGTGTGCGTGATAGAAAACAGTAGATCTTGTCATCCGAAAAGATTGTTCCCCGGCCTTGTGCCGGGGTCATTCGCTATTATTCGAAGTGGACTATTCCAGACTTGTGTGACCTATTTAACTGGGAAGTTGAATATAGATTTAAAAAATATTTTATAAGTCAGTTTCATTTCCCGGTAAATTCTTACAGTACTATTTCGATAATTTATCGTCCTTTATTATTGCTAGTGATCCCGCGTCAAGCGCGGGATGACAAAGGCGAATGATTTTTGCCTTTGTCACATATTCGGATAGTTGGGTCCGCCTCCGCCTTCGGGTGTTACCCAGTTGATATTCTGACTGACATCTTTAATGTCGCAGGTTTTACAGTGCACACAGTTTTGTGCATTAATTTGTAACTGCGGCTCCTCGCCATCATTGACAATCTCATAGACACCGGCAGGGCAGTAACGCTGTTCCGGTGCGTCATATTCTGCTAGATTGATAGAAATCGGAATTGAATCATCTTTTAGTGTTAAATGTACTGGCTGATCTTCTTCGTGATTTGTACTGGATAAAAATACTGAAGACAATTTATCAAAACTGATTACACCATCAGGTTTTGGATAATCAATCGGCTTGCATTCACTTTTGGGTTTGGTCTGAGCATAGTCTGGCTTAGGATCTGAAAACGTCCATGGCAGCTTGCCGTTAAAAATATTGATATCAATAAAAGCATAAGCCGAGCCCCAAAAATTACCGTACTTATGTTGGGCAGGGCCAAAGTTGCGTTGCGTATGTAATTCCTTATAGGCCCAACTGGCTTTATACGCCTCACTATATTCTGTAACTTCATCATTAGCACGATCTGCGCCTAGTGCTGTTGCGACGCATTCGGCGGCAATCATGCCTGATTTCATGGCCGTGTGAGAACCTTTAATTTTAGCGAAATTCAAGGTTCCGGCATCATCGCCAATCAATAAACCCCCGGGAAACGTCATCTTTGGCTGGGACTGTAATCCACCTTTAACAATCGCTCTTGCACCATAAGAAATTCGCTTGCCTCCTTGCAGAAATTTTTTGATTTCAGGATGGTGTTTATAGCGCTGAAATTCATCAAACGGACTGACATAAGTGTTGCTATAACTCAGGTCGGTGATCAAACCTAATGCAACCTGATTATCTTCAACATGATAAAGAAATCCACCGCCAGCTGATTTGCTTTCAGTTAATGGCCAGCCTGCAGTATGCACCACCAGACCCTGCCGGTGATTCTCAGCAGGGATTTCCCAAAGTTCTTTGATACCAATGCCGTAATGCTGCGGATCTTTGCCTTGATCAAGTTCAAACTTGGCAATGAGTTGCTTACCCAAATGGCCACGGCAACCTTCCGCAAATAAAGTATATTTGCCGCGTAGTTCCATTCCCGGCATGTAGGTATCTTTTTCATCGCCGTTTTTAGAAATACCCATGTCGCCGGTTATGATGCCCAAAACTTCGCCTGATTCACCATAAAGAATATCGGCAGCAGTAAACCCAGGGAATATCTCAGCACCCAATTCTTCAGCCTGCTCGGCCAACCAGCGACATAAATTACCTAAACTGATGATGTAGTTACCGTCATTATGCATGGTTTTAGGTACAGCAAAGTTTGGTATTTTTCTGGCTTTCTCTTTGGACTGCATCAAGTAAATTTCATCTTCCTTAACAGCAGTATTAATAGGCGCGTCTTTTTCCTGCCAATCGGGAATGAGTTCATGCAACGCTGTTGGTTCAAAAACAGCACCGGAGAGAATATGGGCTCCGACTTCTGAGCCTTTTTCCACCACGACCACAGAAATGTCTTGGTCTGTTTGCTCAGCGATCTGGCGTAATCTTATTGCTGCTGACAAACCGGAAGGACCAGCGCCAACGATAACAACGTCATAGTCCATATATTCACGTTCAATTTCGTGATCAGACATGAGTTATACCTCTGAAATCGTTGTGGCAGTACCTATTGATTCGCTGTAAATGTACCATCAAGTGATATAGTGCTAGTAACGCCATTCTCAACACAGTTAGCGGACGGTGTTGATACTGTTCCAGACAGTGTGGCACCTGAGCCTGAGCCTTCAATGGTAGTAAAACCAGTACAAGTTTGAATACCAAGATTAAAACTGATCGTGCCTGAACTTGAGAATGAATTACCGCTTACAGAGCCTGTTGTAGATCCAGAATCATTGCTGGTAACCGTTACATTACCGTTGGTTTCGACATCAATGGTGATTGAGGCAGTGCTGTTCAGGCCAGCAAAATCAATGTTACCGTTATATTCACCACTGCTGATATCAGCGCCGCCACCTGCGGTCGTACCAGTTGTCGGATTTGCACCACCACTGCCTGAAGATGTACCTGCGTTACCGCCACTGCATCCGGCAAGGGTGATTGCTGTCATTAATATGAGAATACGATTCATTTTTTATCCTGGATTTAGTTTTTAGCCTAAATTAAAGCTTGGTGGTTCCTAACAAGTAATGATTTTACCTGTAGAATTGATTGATCGCCATGTTTATTATCGTTCGCGTAAGCGACAGAACACCACGGGCCGAGGAATCTCTTGTGCTGTTCAAACCTGACAGATCAGTGATGCACTTAATAGCCCGTTTTGACGTACATGTTGAAACAGATCGGGGTCACTGAAAGAATAGAGGAATTAGAGATGCCGGTGGATGAATGAGTGTATATAGGTTGAACATCGCTCCTTAAATAAAGTGCGATGTTCATCGGATCAGTCCGAAATGGCACCACCGGCTTCAATCCCAATCAAACACGGTGATAGGTTGGCCAACAATGCAAGCAGCTGTGTACGGTTTACTTTCTTTTGTAAAACGACTTCACCGTGATCGTCTATCCCATGCAGTTGGAAACTATTTTTTGCCAAATCAATGCCTAATACGCTAATCTTGTTCATGGATACTGCCTCTTTTGTTAATTGAAATTTCAATTATGGCACTTTAGATGCCGAATGTTATTGAGGCAGTGTCCATTCCATTTGTTACGGTAAGCACCCCGGGTTTAGCCGGATTTTAGTAATAAAATCAAGGTTCCGGCACAAGCCCGGGGGAATCTATAGAAAAGAAAATGATAGAAAAGAAAATGCCCAGTTTATACTGGGCATTTTCTGTTTGACGAGAGAGGGATCTTGCTAAGTTACAGTACCAGGTGAGCGAATGTCGTCGACCATCACTTCGATGTGGTCTGGTACATGTGCAGTCATGCTAGAGACTATATATGCAACAACAAAGTTGACTAAAGCACCAACAGCACCAAATGCGTTGGGTTCAATTCCTAGAAACCAGCTTGGTTTCATGTCGCCAAGAAAAGAAGTGCCTGGAATAAAGAACCAACCTTTATGTTGGAAGACATAGAGCAGGGTAATTGTTATACCTGCAATCATGCCTGCAATGGCACCCTCCTTGTTAACCTTTTTGGAGAAGATACCCATCATTAAAGCCGGGAATATCGACGATGCAGCAAGTCCAAAGGCAATGGCCACGGTGCCTGCCGCAAAATCGGGCGGATTGAGTCCTAAATACCCCGCCAGTAAAACAGCACCAACCATTGAGATACGACTGGCTAACAATTCGCCTTTTTCTGAAATATCCGGCCTGAATACACCTTTGAGTAAATCATGCGAGATCGAAGATGCAATGGCCAGCAACAAACCCGCTGCCGTTGAAAGCGCAGCAGCTAGACCACCGGCAACCACCAGGGCAATAACCCAGTTTGGCAGTTTTGCAATCTCAGGATTAGCTAATACCATAATGTCACGGTCAACCTTGGTCATTTCGTTACCCGACCAGCCGAATCCTTCTGCCTTGGCATTAAATTCTTCGCTTTTGTCGTTGTAATATTGAATTTTGCCATCACCGTTTTTGTCTTCATAGGCTAACAGGCCTGTGTTCTCCCACTTTTGGAACCATTGAGGTCGGTCCTCATAAGCCAGATTCCCTTCAGGGTTGCCAATTTCGCCAGTTTGAATGGTGTTCATCAGGTTCAACCTAGCCATGGCACCAACCGCAGGGGCTGTTGTATAAAGCAAGGCAATGAAAACTAATGCCCAACCGGCTGAGGCTCTTGCATCTGCCACTTTAGGCACAGTGAAAAAGCGGACAATAACGTGAGGTAAGCCTGCTGTACCTATCATCAACGACAGGGTATAGACAAACATATTGAGTGTATCGCCCCGTTTAGATGTCGTGTATTCAGTGAACCCTAAATCTTTGACTACCATATCCAGCTTGTCGAGCAGATAGACTCCGTCTGCCATCTGACCACCGAGACCAATTTGTGGAATGGGATTGCCGGTCAGATTTAGTGAAATAAAGATTGCCGGAACCGTGTAAGCGAAAATCAAAACACAATACTGGGCAATCTGAGTATAAGTGATACCTTTCATACCACCCATTACCGCATAAGTTAATACGATACCCATGCCGATTAATAGACCGATATCATAATCCACTTCCAAAAAGCGAGAGAATGCTACTCCAACGCCTTTCATTTGCCCGATAACATAAGTGATCGAAGCAAAAAGCAAACAAATAACAGCAACTACACGGGCCGAATTTGAGTAGTATCGGTCACCGATAAATTCCGGCACTGTGAATTTATTTGATTTGCGCAGGTAAGGTGCCAGTAACATGGCGAGTAATACATAGCCTCCGGTCCAGCCCATTAAAAAGACCGAGCCGCCATAACCCAAGAAAGCAATCAGGCCTGCCATTGAAATAAATGATGCCGCCGACATCCAGTCAGCCGCAGTCGCCATGCCATTTGCGACGGGGTTAATGCCTTTACCGGCCACGTAGAATTCGCTGGTACTGCCGGCTCTGGCCCAGAATGCAATACCGATATACAGCGCAAATGTTAGGCCAACTACGATATAAGTAAGTGTTGTTAAATCCATGTTATCCTCCTTATTCTTCTGCGCCGAACTCTTTATCTATTTTCCCCATTTGCTTGGCATAAAAATAGATAAGCAGTAAAAATACATAAATTGAGCCTTGTTGAGCAAACCAGAAACCCAGTTTATATCCCCCAATGCGTATGGTATTGAGAGGCTCGACCAAGACGATTCCAAACAAGTATGAAGCGACGAACCAGATGATGAGACATATGGTCAGTAGCTTCACATTCGCTTTCCAATACTCTTCTTTGCGATTAGACATAAGATAGCCACCTTTTCCTCATGATAAGATTAGTTTTTGAAGATTTGTAGTTGTCCATTACGACAAACACAAAATCTCAACGGTGATTATCGGCAATGAATTTATAATTTAGTATTAGCCAAAAGTATAATTTGTTGCTAAGTTAATTACTCTAATAACTATTGGAAAATCACGGGGGCCGGATATTTAGCGTGTTTCAGATCAAAAAAATCTTGATTGCTGACGATCATCCTTTATTCAGGGAAGCCTTGCAACACGCCATTAGTAACCACTTCGAAAATGTTGAAATAGTCAATTCAGATTCATTTTCCAGCTTGCAAAAATCATTGATACATCATGCGGACGTGGATTTGGTTCTACTCGATTTACACATGCCTGGTGCTGTCGGATTTTCAACCTTGCACTATCTTGACATTAATCATGCGCAAATACCTGTGGCGATCATTTCGGCAAATGAGGAGGCTGAAATTATTGCCAGAGCAATTAAATACGGGGCCGTTGGATTTATTCCGAAGTCCTTGCCAATAGAAAACATCATCACTGCGATAAAAACAATTATGGGTGGTGAAATCTGGTTGCCTGAAGAGGTACAAAACCGGTTAAAAGATTACCACAGTGAAGATGATTTTTTAAATCAGTTGTCGATTTTAACGCCCAAACAATTCAGAGTGCTGATGATGCTGGTTGAGGGCAGAACTAATCTTGAAATAGCTGAAGAAATGCATGTCACCATCGCTACGGTTAAGGCGCATTTGAGTGAAATATTCAGAAAATTAAACGTGAGTAATAGAACTCAAGCGGCAATGATGGCAGCAACACACCTGGAAATTGATGACCCCAACGCCCAAAATTTTAAGTAGTCAGTGGATGAACCGCTTGATTTTGAGTCGCTCTGGCAATCAGTTTCCTTAAAGCAGCAGGATTCACGGGTTTGCTTAAATATTTATAGCCCATCTTGGCTGCTAGTTGTTTTACTGTCTGACTTACATCGGCGGAAATCAATATTGCTGGAATTTCAGCTCCAAGATAATCATAGAGTTTAGCAATTACTTCAATCCCATTCTCATTATCAAGATGGTAGTCAACCAGTAGTACATCAGGAAAAAAGTCTTTACTGTCCAACTGCTGTTTCACATCAACAAATCCGCAAGCACAAATACTCTCACAATTCCAGACATTCAACTGAGCCTGCATGGCATCAAGCACATTAGTATCATTATCAATGCACAAGATTTTAAGTTTGCTAAGCTCGCTTAGAGCCGTGGTGCTTATATGTGCAGGTTTTTTTTGTGTCAAGGTTATCAGCGCTGGATGAAAGCTCAAGACTGAAAATACTGCCAGCACCTGATTTGGACAATACTTTAATCTCAGCATTTATCAGTTTGCTGATACGCTTAGCAATCGCTAATCCCAGCCCGATGCCGTTCTGGCTGTCAGTGATTTGATTGTCCAACCTCTTGAATTCCTCAAAAATCGATTCCAGATTGTTCTTTTCAATACCAGTGCCGGTATCATGCACTTGTATTGAAACCATCGGTTGCTTTTGCAAACTTAATTTTCGGCGACAACCAATCGTTACTCTACCGCCCGCGGGAGTATATCTGAGAGCATTGGATATAAAATTCTGTAATACGCGCTTGACCAAGTGGGCATCATTTTCAATGACAACGCTAGAGGGAATATACTTCAGATTTATATTGTTTTGGGCTGCTATGACGCTGAATTCTTCCGTCAATTTTTCTAATATGTCATTAACTTTAAATACACTGATGTTTTTAGTTATACTGCCGCTGTCAAGCTTGGCAATATCGAGCAAAGTATGAATTATTTCCTCGGCAGAACGTATTGAATTGTTGATCTTCTCACTCAGTCCTGACTTGTCATTAGTATGTTGCGCCAGTGCGGAGGTAAAAAGCCTGGCTGCATTCAGCGGTTGCATGACGTCATGATTAACGGCGGTGAGAAATTTATTTTTACTCGATATTGCCTTTTCCAACTCTGTATTTACCTTGGATAGCTCTAGTGTTCTTCCTTCAACTATTTTCTCCAGGTTTTCATTGATCTTTCTGAGTTCCTGCTCGGCACGTTTTAGTTCTGTGACGTCAGTAAAACTGGTTACATAACCGACACCCGGCATGGGCTTACCTTGGATATGGATAATGGTTCCGTCACGGCGATAGCGTAAATATGAGTGGGGTTTGCCTTCACGCATGTGTTGCAGGCGTTTTTCGATATGGGCTTCGGTTGCCCCTGGGCCGAATTCACCTTGATTTGCATTATACCGAATCACCTCAGCAATCGGGCGGCCAACCTGAATCAGCTTTTTAGGATACTGGTAAATCTCCAAATAGCGGCTATTCCAGGCCACTAGTTCAAGATTTTCATCCACCACGCTAATGCCCTGATCGATATGATCGATCGTGCTGTTAAGCAGTTCCTGATTAAAGTGAACAGCTTGTGATGCTTCATCGACAATACTGAAAACATCTTCAATCGGCAAATCTTTATTGCGTAAAACAGAACTAATAATCAATCTAGCGGATGAAGCGCCGATGGCGCCTGCCAGTAACCGCTCAGTAAAGCTGATCAGTTCTGCATCCGCTTTCTCACTTGCTACCAGTGACTGGGCACGCCGTTTTGAATATTCGCTAAAGGCCTTACTGGTTGACTTTTCACCAATAAACTTTTCAGCAAGTAAACGCAATTCACCAATGGCGACAGTGCTCCACCAGGGTAATCCATCGGTTTTGCTGCTTGTGCTTTCTGTCTGAGTATACCTTGCAGCCTGAATTCGACCGAGTAAATTCGATTTACGGGTGATAGAGAAATAAATATAGCAGCCCAGATTTACAGACAAGCTTAGAATCAGTGCGTGAGTGATTGGGCTCCATTGATCCAGGCCGAATAAAGCATAAGGTTTGAGATAATCGATGCCCCATGGACCGTTATCAATGAAACCATTCGGCAACCAGCCAGTTTCCGACAACGTGGGAAGAAACAAAGTATAAAACCAGACGGCAAACCCAGCTAGCAACCCAAACGTCGCACCTTGCCGTGTCGCTCTTTTCCAGTAAACACCACCGATAATGGCGGGTGCAAATTGTATGGCTGCAACAAAAGCGATTAGACCAATAGAAGCCAATGGGGCGTAATCATCTAAATAGCGGTAATAAAAATAACTCAGCAAGAGGATGGCAAGAATGGCCAATCGACGAATAGACAATAATGTACTGGTAATATCGGTGCGTTCTTTTAACTTGAATCTAGAAAACTTAAACAGCACGGGCATGACAATATCGTTACAGATCATGGTGCTAAGCGTGATCACAGCAATAATAACCATGCTTGTTGCCGCTGAAAATCCGCCAATAAATACCAGCAGCGTCATCAAATCATTTTCAAAAAATAAAGGGATGTTCAAAACAAACATGTCAGTATTGGTCTGATTACCGTCAAATAGGAATAAACCTGCTAATGTGATCGGAACTACGACTAAGCTGGTTATCAGCAAGTAGATCGGAAACAGCCAGCGCGATTTGGACATGTTTTGGGTGTTATCAACTTCTACGAATGTCACATGAAACTGCCTGGGCAGGCAGAATATTGCGGCCATGGCTAAAAGCATGTTACTGATGAATGTAATTTTAAAAAAGTCATCGGCCAAACTGGGCGTGAGCAACAGATCATTGGTATATTGAGACTGCGCTGCCTTGTTGAACATGTCAGCAGGCCAGTCAAATACGCCATATATGGCAAACAGGCAAACGCTGATAAGGGCCAGTAATTTGATCAGTGATTCAAATGCGATTGCTAGAATAATACCTTGATGATGCTCTGAGGCATTAACATAGCGGGTACCAAAAATGATGCTGAATATCGCCATGATTACGGCAACCACTAATCCGGTATCGTTTAAAAAATGGGGCCGTAAACTCATAGGGCAGTGTTTGCTTTGAATAAGCGGCGATTACTTCATAACTGCTGGATACAGCCTTAAGCTGCAAGGCAATGTAAGGTAATGTACCCATGATGGCAATGATGGTTACTAAGACCGCCAAGCTTTGCGCTTTACCATAGCGCGAAGCAATGAAATCAGCAATTGTGGTGATGTTGTTTTCAATGCAGATATTGGCGATGCGCTTGAGCATTTGATGGCCGAATAAAAACACCAGGATTGGTCCAAGATAAATCGCAAAGAATTCCCAGCCACGAGTACTGGCATTACCAACAGCTCCATAGTAAGTCCAGGACGTGCAATAAACAGCCAACGACAAACTGTAAATAATAGGTTTGTAAGGTGCGAGGTTTTTCTGAATCGTTCGCTTATCACCGTAATGGGCAATCGCAAACAGCAAACCTATATACAGGAATGAGAAAAAAATCAGTATCCAGGGTTTAACCATACTGCCAGATAGTTATACTTTTAAATGCGTGTGTTCAGATTTCACATTATACATCCGTGCATTCATTTGATTCTATTAAGAATTTTTCCTCCCCGTCAACGGATAGATAGTTGTTCTTTGCAACTCCTGAATACTCTCTATAAACCTGTTATATAACCATTTAGGATAGACTATATTTTGAAGATGACGCTTAATTGTAGCTAGTGTCTGACTATATACCGCTTAATTTTATCTGTAGATAACTGACAGGTAAAAATTTTATGTTTATATACATAGCCAAGAGTAAACATGCAAATGAAAAAGCCCAAGATAATCTATACATTGACTGACGAAGCACCGTTGCTTGCCACATGTTCACTATTGCCCATCATCAGAAAGTTTTCTGCAGCGGGGGAAATTGAGGTCGAGAAAAGGGATATATCCGTATCAGCCAGAATTTTGGCGGAATTTTCTGATTATCTCAGTGAAGAACAAAAGGTAAATGATGATTTGGCAAAGTTGGGTGAGCTGACTCAGGATTCTGATACGAATATTATTAAGTTACCGAATATCAGTGCCAGTGTGCCACAATTGATCGCCGCTGTTGATGAGTTGATTACTCAGGGGTATAACATTCCAAAATATCCGGAGGAACCCAAGACTGAGGAAGAATTTGCCACCTTAAAACGGTATTCCAAGGTGCTCGGCAGTGCCGTTAATCCCGTTTTACGCGAGGGTAATTCTGATCGGCGCGCGCCTGCGGCAGTAAAGCGGTACGTGCGTAATAATCCCCACGAAATGGCCGGATGGAGTCAAGCATCACGTACTCATGTCTCGCACATGCGAAGCGGGGACTTTTATTCCAATGAACAGTGCCTCACTCTGGATAAAGACTGCGAGGTCAAAATCGAGTTATCTCAAGAAAATGGTGACACCACGATTTTAAAAGATAAAGTCGCATTAGAGGAAGGTGAGATCATCGATTGCATGTTCATGAGCATAAAAGCGCTTTGCCAGTTTTTTGAAGAGCAAATGGAGGACGCACGCGAAACCGGTGTTTTGTTTTCACTGCATGTCAAGGCCACGATGATGAAAGTCTCAGACCCAATCCTGTTTGGTCATGCTGTTAAAGTTTATTTTAAGGATCTGTTTGACAAATACGGTGAATTGTTCGAAAAGTTGGGTGTTAATCCCAATAACGGGGTCAGCAGTATCTATGAAAAGATTGAAACTTTACCTGGATCATTCAGGGAGGAGATTGATGACGATATTCGCGCTTGCTATCAAATCCGTCCTGAGCTGGCGATGGTGGATTCATCCAGGGGTATTACTAACTTGCATGCGCCCAATGACGTCATCGTTGATGCGTCCATGCCGGCGATGATCCGAAATGGCGGCAAAATGTGGGGGGCGGATGGGAAACTAAAAGATACCAAGGCGGTAATACCGGATACTAATTTTGCCAGGGTTTATCAGGAAATTATCAATTTTTGCAAGACTAACGGTGCCTTCGATCCGGCGACAATGGGCAGTGTGCCAAACGTTGGTCTGATGGCACAAAAAGCTGAAGAATATGGCTCGCATGATAAAACCTTTGAGATTCAAACCGACGGTATCATCCGAATTATTGATGGCAATGGAGATGTTTTAATAGAACAGACTGTCGAAAAGGGCGATGTATGGCGCATGTGTCAGACCAAGGACGCACCTATCAGAGACTGGGTGAAGCTAGCTGTAACCCGTTCGCGGTTATCTGATACTCCCGCCGTATTCTGGCTGGATGAATATCGGCCTCATGACGCTGAATTGATCAAAAAAGTCAAAACTTATCTGAATGACCATGATTTTGACGGTTTAGACATTCAAATTATGTCGCCGTTACGTTCCATGCGTTATTCACTGGAACGTATTATCCGTAATAAAGACACAATTGCCGTGACCGGTAATGTATTGCGTGATTACCTCACTGACTTATTTCCGATCATGGAATTGGGCACTAGTGCCAAAATGCTTTCAATCGTGCCATTAATGGCCGGCGGCAGCTTATTCGAAACTGGCGCCGGCGGTTCGGCACCAAAACATGTGAAGCAATTACTAGAGGAAAACCACTTGCGCTGGGATTCTCTGGGCGAATTTTTGGCCCTGGCTGTTTCCTATGAAGATATCGCCGTAAAGTACGATAACGCTAAGGCCGGAATATTATCCAAGGCGCTGGATCAGGCGACCGGCGAACTACTGAATAATAATAAATCACCTTCAAGGCGAACCGGTGAACTGGACAATCGGGGTAGCCATTATTATCTGGCACTTTACTGGGCACAGGCACTGGCTGAGCAAAATGATGACGAGCAGCTGAAAGCCAAATTTACACCGGTGGCAAAACAGTTGGCCGATAACGAAGAAAAAATACTAAACGAACTTATTGCAGTGCAGGGTCAGGCTGTTGACATCGGCGGTTATTATAAAGCTGATTCCGAGAAAACCAAGGCAGTCATGCGTCCCAGCGCAACCTTCAATGAGATTCTGGAGAATATTTGATCTTGCGATTAATGTTTAAAGTTTACTGTTTGTTATCCCGAAACAGCAGGTTGTTATTTCTCTAAATTGGATTTATTTCTGCTTCAATGACAGCAACCAGGCTCTGCTGAATGTCTTCTAACTCACCCGCTCCGGCAACCGTTTTAAGCTTGTCCTGCTTACTATAGTAATTGATTAGGGGTTGGGTATCTTCATTATAAACTACCAGGCGATTACGCACTGTGGCCTCATTATCATCAGCACGTGATTTGTAAATCTTTGGCACCGCAATTATCACAAACGCCTTGTTTTTTAGGAGCGTGAAAGTATTTATTATAAATGGCGCCGCATTTTCCACACGTCATTCTCCCGACTATGCGTTTGATTAGGATATCCTGATCAACATCAATGTGAAGTGCGATTTGCAATGGTTTATTCATATGGCCAAGCTTCTCATCCAGTGCCTCGGCTTGTGGTAAGTTTCTAGGAAAACCATCCAGAATAAATCCACGGTCGGTATCGGGTTGCAAAAGTCTCTGTTCTATTAAAGATATAACCAGATCATCAGAAACCAGCTCACCCGCTTCCATGGCTGCTTTAGCCATTTTCCCCAGTTTGGAATTTGCTTTTACCGCAGCGCGTAATAAATCCCCCGTTGAAATTTGGGGTACAGAGTACTTGTCAACAAGCATTTTAGCTTGTGTGCCTTTACCTGAGCCAGGAGCTCCTAAAAGTATGAGCCTCATTTTCTTATCTCCATTTATAAAATTTCTATTCTTAGATCTGATCAGCGACTTTTTCAATCAATCGCCTTAACCACTGCTGTCCACCATCTTGATGTAACAAAGGACTCCAGATCATCTTGAGTTCAAAAGGTTTGATTTCAAACGGCACAGGTAAAATACTCAAATCGGTATTGTGTTTTTTTTAGCAATGCTGCACGATAAGGAACGGTTGCAATTAAATTTTGCTCTTGAGCCAATTGTAAAGCAACATGATAGCTCTGGGTAAATAGTTTAATGTTACGCTGCTTACCCAGCCTGCTGATTGCACTATCCACTGCGGATAACTGTTGAAAATCTTCTCCAACACCAATACCACAATCTGTTTTATTTACCCAAACATGTTTGGAATTAAAATACTCATCGAGCGTTAATTTTTTCTTTTTAAGATTATCGGTGCGCATTACCAAACAGAATTTATCCTCCCAGAGAACTTGTTGGTGTAACGATAAAGGTTCATGTGTAAATGAATTAATCGCAAAATCAACTTGCCCATTTTTAATTTCAGCAAATGTCGTGTCGCTAGGGGTAATAATGTCCAATGAAACTTTTGGTGCCTGCTTGGCCAATTCATCCAGCAAGGGAGGTAGTAGGGTAGATGCAGTGTAATCACTAGCCATAATCCTGAATACTCTATCACTGCATGTGCAGTCAAATTTCTCGTTGACTACAAGCGTTCTTCCGATAGTTTGGATTATTTCCTTCACTACCGGCTGAAGCTGCAATAGTTTTTTTGTTGGTTGCATACCTTTGCTTGTTCGAACTAATACTGGATCATTTAGTAATTTTCTGATTTTATTTAGCCGATTACTCATGGCAGGCTGGGTGATATTTAGTCGAGCTGCCGCTTTGCTGACATTACACTCTTCCAGCAAAACATCTAGAAAGATCAAAAGATTGATATCGAATCTTAATAGGCTCATTTAAAACCACCCAAAATATAAAAACACTTCATTTAATAAATACATTTTTTCTTTAGTCTCGCAATAACAGAGCATGCTGCAGTCACTCAAGCACTTGATTGTATTGAGATTCAATATCGAGATAATTCGACGCTATAATCGCTGCCTGCGTCCTGTTATTAACTTCCAGTTTTTTAAGAATTTCCCCTATGTGTGCTTTGATAGTTGCGACCGTTACACAGATCTCATCCGCTATTGCATTATTAGTTCTTCCCTCCATTAGCATCATCAATACGTCAAATTGTTTTGGTGTAAGGAACTCTAGTCGCTTTAAAAAACTCATCATTAAATTTGTCTGCTTCATTAGGCTTAAGTGAGGTTTTACCGGGCATCCATTTTTCACCATCCAGTATTTTTTTCCACCGCAGATATTATTTTTTTTGGTTGATGATGATTTTGGTATAAACCCATCCGCCCCATATTTAATTGCCCTTGATGCAGTGAGGGGGTTTTTATTTGCAGAAATAATTGCAATTGGTATATGGGGGTAACTGATTTTAAGGTAATGTAATGGCGAGAAGCCTACTGAATCCGGCATGTGCAAATCTAATAACAATAAATCAGCATCGTCGTGTTTCTTGATTTTTTCTTTTAGATTATGAAATGTGCCGCTGACCGGCATTTTAATCGAATCAAATCTCGATCTTAATACAAATTTCAGTGCATCTCTAAATAATGGATGGTCATCTGCAATCAGTATTTTTTTAACCTTTATCATATGTCAGTCTTACAATTTGTATTAAACACTCCAATGTAATTTTTGTTTATCGAAACTGACCGGCATTAAGGCCGGTCGTATCCAGTTACAGAGAGGAATAATTTTTTTGCATCAAACATTTTCAGAAATTACGATGCAGATTTTCTTTTCGATACAGGCTTTTTAGTAGTTTGATTTACTACTTTTGCATTTTTTTCAAACCAAGCTTTGTATTCTTCACTCGATTGTTGAACAAGCGCTAAATTTTCCTGCGTGGCTTGAACCAAGGTCTCGGTATATTCTTTGGCCAGTTGAACTTGCTTCTCAATCAACTCATTAGGATTCTGAGTTGCTTTTAGCAATTCTACCTGTTTCTTGTTTCCTTCAACAAAAACATTGCTCAACTCTACTTGGCGTTCAATTGCCTGTTTAAGAATTCGTGTATTTAATTCAACTAGTTCATTCGCGCTTTTTAACGCATTTTGACTAATCTCATTAAACTCATTGACTATATCGTTTTTCATAACGGCCTCCCTATTAGGCTTTGTTAATTAGATATTGTGCATCGCACAACAAACAGTATATTGTGCGTTGCACAAATTTGTCAAGTGTTAATTACTAAACATAATAAGAAACACAGAAAAACGTGGATTGTAAGCCCGCTCTTAAGTGGTTAATTTGATCACTTTGATTTAGTAAACAGATGAAACTCATCAATTTTCGAGCCGAGGTTTACTGTCAAAACATTTTTTGGAACTTGCCTTTTGGTCGATTATATTTTTTAAATTGTTCCTTATGATGCGATTATTTTGTGGCGCTGAGTATTTCGGCATAGTTTCATTTTCAAATGAATGCAAAGCAAAACGTTTAGAATTGATACGACGCTACTTATAAAATTATACTTTTGTCTAATATATAGCCATGCAAACAAATAGCATAATTCTCTGTTAACAGCGGAATTCTCGATAGTAACTTAACCAGTGGCTAGAACAACGGCCTAAAGTTGATTACTATAAGTAAAATATTAATCTGATTTACTCGACCAGGAGGCACCAAGATGAGCGAAAGCAAAGTATATCCAGTAACAAATGAATTCTCCCAAAACGCAAATATTAACAAGGAACAGTATCAAACTCTTTACCAACAATCTGTTGATGATCCGGAAACATTCTGGGCAGATCGGGCTAATGAGTTTCTCGACTGGTTTAAACCTTGGGATACGGTGCTTGAAGAGAATTTTCGAGAAGGATACATCCGCTGGTTTGACGGTGCGTCGCTCAATGTTAGCTATAACTGCCTCGACAGACACTTAGAAAAGCGCGGTGATCAAACAGCGATTATCTGGGAATCGGATAACCCCGATGTTGATGAAAACATCTCTTATAAAGATTTGCATCAACGCGTGTGTCGTTTCGCCAATGTGCTAAAAGATCGTGGAGTTAAAAAAGGGGATCGGGTATCAATCTATCTACCAATGATTCCCGAAGCTGCTGTTGCTATGCTAGCCTGTACCCGTATAGGCGCGGTACATTCAATTGTTTTTGGCGGTTTTTCTCCGGATGCACTGCGTGATCGAATTAATGATTCTGACTGCAGAGTTGTGATTACCGCAGACGAGGGGCCTAGGGGGGGTAAAAACGTGCCTCTGAAAGCCAATGTCGATAAAGCAGTAGAAGAATGCCCGAATGTTCACTCTGTAGTTGTTGTCAAGCGAACCGGCAATGATATTAACTGGGTTGAAGACCGTGATGTTTGGTATCAACAAGCTTGTGAATCGGCCTCAGCTGACTGTGAGCCGGAGCACATGGATGCGGAAGATCCATTATTTATTCTTTATACATCAGGTTCAACCGGTAAGCCGAAAGGCGTGTTACACACAACAGGTGGTTATCTGCTTTTTGCCGCTATGACGCATAAGTATATATTCGACTACCAAGATGGTGATGTGTACTGGTGTACTGCGGATGTGGGCTGGATTACCGGCCATACTTATATCGTTTATGGCCCACTTGCAAACGGTGCAACCAGTTTGATGTTTGAAGGTGTGCCAACTTACCCAGATGGCAGTCGGTTCTGGCAGGTTGTCGACAAACACAAAGTGAGTATTTTCTACACTGCACCGACTGCAATTCGAGCTCTAATGGGCCTTGGTAATGAGCTGGTTGAAAATACGTCAAGAAGTTCGTTGCGATTATTAGGTTCGGTCGGTGAGCCTATTAACCCAGAAGCCTGGGAGTGGTATCACAAAGTCGTCGGTAATGAAAAATGTCCGATCGTTGACACTTGGTGGCAAACAGAAACCGGCGGTATTTTAATCACCGCGTTACCCGGTGCCATTGATTTGAAACCCGGTTCAGCAACGTTACCATTTTTTGGCGTTCAACCGGCATTGTTTGACAATGACGGCAATGAAATTGAAGGTGAGGGTGAAGGCAATTTAGTCATTAAACACAGCTGGCCAGGGCAGATGCGAACAGTCTTCGGTGATCATAAGCGGTTTATTGAAACTTATTTCAGTGGATTTGATAATGTCTATGTAACCGGTGATGGCGCCAGACGCGATGCCGATGGTTACTATTGGATTACCGGACGAGTTGATGATGTTATCAATGTCTCCGGTCATAGGATGGGAACTGCTGAGGTCGAAAGTGCATTGGTATTACATGATACCGTTGCTGAAGCTGCTGTGATCGGCTACCCACACGATATTAAGGGTCAGGGTATTTACGCCTATGTGACCTTAATGAAGGGTGTTGAACCCAGTGATGAACTGAAAAAAGACTTGGTGACCCTGGTGCGTAAAGAGATTGGCCCTATCGCTTCACCAGATATTATCCAATGGGCGCCGGGTCTGCCGAAAACCCGTTCTGGAAAAATCATGCGGCGAATTTTGCGTAAAATTGCAGCCAATGAAATAGACAGTCTGGGTGATACTTCAACCTTGGCAGAGCCAGCCGTAGTCGATGATTTAATTGCAAATCGTCAAAATGTTTAAACGCACCCAAAATTAAGTATAAAAAGGCTCATGTTATATGAGCCTTTTTGCTTATATCTATTAGAGATTAGTCCTAAAGGAAAATCTAATGCATGGTGAATTACAAGAAATTTATGAATTTATCAAAACGGTCAGACCGTTTGATGAACTTCCCGAAAGTGAGCAGAAAAATCTAAGCAAACAGCTGCAGATTAAATACTTTA
>CBDCFC010000050.1:0-150257 GCA_965215945.1 Arenicellales bacterium
AATAGTTCGCAGGCTGCTTGTAGTTTTTGATCTTGCTGGTCAGGGCTTTGTTTCAATTGCTTACCGGTTTCGTCTCGTCTAACAACTGACCAGCGTCCCGCAAAAGGTAGCTGTGTCCCTATTCGTCTTGCCAATTTGCGTTTCTCGGGCTTTCTATTGACTAATTTTAGTAATGCCTGAAAACTGTCACAAACTACCAAACCGGCATCCACCAACTCACTTAAGGCCTCTTCTAGCTGGCTCGGCAATAAACGTGAGTTTTCAAGAATTTCATCATAAAACAGCGGGCCATGCTGATTTAAAATCTCTAAAACATGTGCCGCAATAGATGAAAGCTCGACATTCGTTTGTTCAGTCGAGCTATCCAACAAGAATTTGGCTGCTTCACGTTTAAAAATCATGATGTGAGAATTTTTTCTCAATCCCGCCACACGATTTTCACTGTTATGTTTATAACGTGGGCGATGCCAAACCAATTGACCAGCCAGGAATAAAGTTTCTAATTGTGAAAAGTCAAAACCTTCTATACGGTCTGCCAAAACCTCCCGCCATTTATTCAAACTGATTGCAAAACCCTGCAATTTCTCAATCGCCGACATCACTGCATTCACTCCCCGACCATTGGACTCAAAAGTGAGTTGTTGCCACTCAATTAGGAAACTCATGTATTTTTCTTTACTCACAGCTCTGATTGATTCTCGAGCTTGTCGCAAAGCATAACGATGCAAGCGGGCAAGCAGCCGTCTTTCACACCAATGAATTTGACCCGCCTGAATGTATTCACCTTGCATTGCAAAACCCTCCTGCTCAAGCGCGAGTAAGGCTTGTAAGACTTTTTCACTTGAAAGATTCAAGTTGCTTGCTAATTGCTCAGCAGTGACTGGACTCAGCAACTCGAGTTGAGCACGGGTCAACTCGACAATGGCTTGTTTTTCATTTTCGACTTGTTTAATAAATGTAGAAGACGTTAAACCGCTGCCTTTAGCAAACTTGTGATCTGGAAAAATTAAACCGATAATTTGCTGCCATTCGGCTGCATAATAATAGCTTGATTGTGCATTTAGCTTGAGCGGAAAAACTCTGCCTTGAGCCTCAAGACTGTTAACAAACTCAGCCGAATTTTTAGATTGATTCAACGTACGTATATCAAATAACCCATAAACACACAGTGCATCATGCAACTCCTCCGCATCGCGGATTAAAGGTGTGTTTTCTTCACGCAATTGTTCGATAGCAAAATCCGGGATCAAACCATAGTGTTGAATATCACTACCCGAGCCATACATGGCCGACTGTAGCGCTTGGGTACGGCGCTCTTCAGCGGGAATATCATCCAAAAAGGCATAAGGTCTGGCGTTAATAATGGCTTGTGAAAACACAGATGGCTGTGAAACATCTTTGAAAACCATTTTCACCTCATCAACTTTAATCTTATCGAGGAGTTGCTCCAATGCAGTTACATCCATTACCTCATGGATGCAATCATCTATTGCCTGATTCACTAACGGATGATCCGGTATTTCACGTTCACCGGCGATGTTTTCCAAACAGGCGAGTTGATCCGGGAAAACCTGTGCAGCCAAGTCTTCGGCATTATTACGCTGGATTTGTGGCGCCAGTCGTTTGCCGCCGTTATAGCGTTTGACCGCCAGGGCGATATTACAAACCCAGCGCCAATGGGTATTAAAAATTGGGGCATCAAGCATCGCTTGAATGACAACTTCTTTAACTGTTTTAGAACTTAAATAGCCTTTTACTTCCCTCAAGGGAAAACTATGTGTCGCCCCCAAAGATAAAATGATTGAATTTTCCAAGGCCGCGGCTTGCAGCTCAAAATTGAATTTACGACAAAATCGCTTACGTAAGGCAAGTCCCCAGGCACGATTTAATCTCGACCCATAAAGTGAATGAATGACAAGGTGCATGTCATCGTTTTCATCAAAAAAACGTTCAAATACGACGGTATCGAATTTAGGTAAGACTGTAAGCGCCGCATGCGCTGAAAAAAGGTAATCATATAATTGAATCGCTGCATGATTATCCAAAACATACTGTTTCTCGATTTCTGCAACGGGATTTGGTGCCTTTTTCTCAAACAGCTGGTTACAAAAATCCATTAACTGGCTTACGGATTCTGAAAGTTCATGGCTTCGACCTGGAGCCTCTCCAAACCAGAATGGGATCGTCGGAGGCTGACCTCTGGCGTCTTCAACGTAGACTTTACCGGTTTCAACTTTGAGTATGCGATAGGAAGTGTTTCCTAATTGAAAAATATCCCCCGCCATGCTCTCGAACGCAAAATCTTCGTTAACGCTGCCAATTCTGAAATTATCTGGAATCAAAAATACGTCGTAGTCAAATAATTCTGGAATCGCGCCGCCATTGGTAAGCGCTGTTAAACGCGCGCTTTTTCTGGCTTTAACGACGCCATTGACTGCATCCAAGTGCAAGTATGCAAACCTCAGACCACGTCGATTGGTAAAACCCTGTGCCAGCATTTGAATCACCTGGTTAAATTCCTCACGCTTTAACGACTTGAATATACTTGCCTGGGTGAAACAATCGAAAAGCTCATCAATGTTCCAGTCGCGCGCACTGACTTCAGCGACTATCTGCTGCGCCAACACATCCAGAGGTTTGTCGATTTCCAGCAGAGTATCCAGTTCACCTTTATTAACCGCATCAATGAGTGCGACTGACTCGACCAACTCCTCTAAAGTAGTTGGAAAAAGTCTCCCTTTTGGAGTTCGATTCACACCATGCCCCGAGCGACCCACGCGCTGTAGAAACGTTGAAATTGAACCGGGTGAACCGATCTGGCAGACCAGATCAACATCACCAATATCAATCCCTAACTCAAGTGAAGCCGTAGCAACCAGAACTTTTAATTGACCGGTTTTGAGTCGATTTTCAGCATCCAGCCGGTGTGCCCGCGACAAACTGCCGTGGTGGGTAGAAACAGATTGCTCGTCTATTCGCTCAGCTAACTGACGTGTTAATTTTTCTGCCAAGCGTCTGGTGTTTACAAAAACAAGGGTGGTCCGGTGATTTTCAGTAAATTCGACGAGTTGATCATAAATTTGATTCCAGACCTCGCCTGACATCACGGCGGTTAAGGCTGAATCAGGCAAACACAGCTGCAAATCCCGGTGGCGTTGACTACCGGCATCAACAATCTGGCATCGCGCATGATTGCAAAGAAACTTGCTGACACGCTGTTTATCTTTAATCGTGGCTGACAACCCTATTCGTTGAAAATCGCGTCCCAGCAATGCAGATAGACGTTGTAAAGAAAGCGCCAGATGTGCACCGCGCTTGTTATCGATTAGCGCATGTATTTCATCGACAATGACTGTACCAACATTCGATAAAACTTCGCGACCCGCCTTCGATGTCAACAGGATATAAAGCGATTCGGGCGTTGAAACTAAAATATGCGGTGGTTTGCGATTGATTTTTTGCCGTTCCCAGGCAGTTGTATCACCCGTACGTACCGCCGTAGTAATGCCATGATCCGGTAAGGCTGAATTTATTAGCTGTTGTTTGATTCCCTTTAACGGTGCCTGCAAATTCTTCTCTATATCATTGGATAATGCTCTAAGCGGCGAAATATATAAAATCCGGGTTTGGTCTGCCAACCCACCAAAATCCAACGATTCTTGAACTAAACGATTAATACAAGATAAAAAAGCGGCCAAAGTTTTGCCCGATCCGGTTGGCGCAGTAATAACTACATTTTCTGTATGATTTATATGCGACCAGGCCTGTATTTGACAATCTGTCGGTTCGCCCAGTTCTGAATCAAACCATTTTTGCACACAACCATGGAACTGCGCATGTTCGATCTTGGCAGGAAGATTTTTGAGTTGTAGGGCTTGTGTCATTTGAAAAATTTATTTATTACATTCGCCAGATTACGCTTTGATAACAAACACGTCAACTGACCAACTCAGAAAGTATGCCCCTATAAAAACTTTAAACTCTAGTCACCGTCAAACGCTTGGAAATCAACAAAAAACCTGTAGAATTGGGCGCCCGTTGGATGATTTTTAAAAGCTTTTCTCATGACCATTAAATGTGATTGTATCGTTATTGGTGCTGGCCCGGTTGGTTTATTCCAGATTTTTGAGCTGGGTTTACTCGGCATTCAAACTCATATTGTTGATTCCTTGCAACAACCGGGGGGGCAATGCAGCGAGCTTTATCCCGACAAACCAATTTATGATATTCCCGCCCTGCCAATTGTTGGCGGCCAGGAGCTGATTGACCGGTTGATGGAACAGGTTAAACCTTTTGAACCAACCTATCATTTGAATCAGGAAGTAACAGAACTTGAAAAAACATCTGCTGGACGGTTTCATGTAAAAACCACGGCTGAGACAGAATTTGATGCGGCTACCGTCATTATCGCCGGCGGCCTTGGATCATTTCAGCCCCGTTCATTGCGTAAACCCGGAGTCGAAAAATACGAAAATAACACGATCAACTACAAAGTGACCAACCCGGAAAAATACCGCGATAAAAATATCATCATTCTCGGTGGCGGTGACTCCGCCCTGGACTGGACTTTGGAGCTAATGAAAATCGCCAAGCGAGTGACATTGGTGCACCGGCGTGAAGAATTTCGCGGTGCGCCGGCGATGGCTGCACAGGTAGTCGACTTAGCAAAAAATGGACACCTTGATGTTTATCTCGGCATGATTAAAGGCATCACAGAAAATGAAGCCGGCAATGTTTTGACAGGTCTGGAAATAAAAACCTTCGATGATGAAATCATTCAAATTGAGGGTGATGAAATGCTGGCCTTTTATGGTTTGTCACCAAAGCTCGGGCCTATTGCGCAATGGGGCTTAAATATCGATAAAAATCAACTGATTGTCGATACCGAGAAATTTGAAACAGATCAACCCGGGATTTTTGCGGTTGGCGACATTAACACATATCCAGGCAAGAAAAAACTAATCTTAAGTGGTTTTCATGAAGCAGCACTCGCTGCCTTTGGCGTACAAAAACACCTTAATCCAGATGCCAAACAATTTGTTCAATACACAACCACCAGCCCGCTGATGCATAAGCGGCTTGGAGTAACTGGCAATTAGAAGAAGTGGAACAATCCAGACTTGCACTAGAAGCATTCACCGGGAAATGAATGAGACGATTAACGAAGAAGGCAACTCCCGAAAAGTTCCGCAATAAGCCCTACTTCGTTTAAAGCCCAAGCAGTCGTTTGGAGATATAGTAATTCACCCGTTGTGCATTTGAAAAGGCACCAGTAAAAAATACTTAAATATTTCCCCGTCGTCATTCCGTGCTTGACACGGAATCCAGAAAAAACTTTTAAAATAACCTGGATTGCGGATATTCTTGTGCTGAACTTGATTCAGTATCCTTCGGAAATTCCACAGTGACGAGCCCGCCAATAGTAACTTAATTATGCATTTAAATCCAAATGCATAACGGGTTAATTCATATAAATAATCGTACATAAACCTGTAAATTTGCTGATTTAAGGAAATACGTAGCCTGTATCCGCAATCCGTCACCGATAAAGATTGTCTGGATACCGGCCTTCGCCGGTATGACGACGTAGGTGTCTTAAAAGTTAGGGGAATAACTATACCGGATAATTCCTGCGGAATTTCCGGCATGACGGTGTGTTTCGTTGGAAATTATGGTTGATATCGAAAACCCAGATTTACACCAAAATCCGGTGCTGCATCTTTGTTGATGACATCTTCATTAAAGCCAATTACCAAGCTGGCTCTGTCAGAAAACTGGTAGGCTGCAGAAATAACTAATACCCCGACCTTGCCATTAATCGCATCAAGATCGGTCTGATCATATACTTCAGAATTGAAATCCAGTTGTGCTACCAAACTCAGATGTGATCTCATCTGCCAAACCACTCCTATCACAACAGAACCAACAAGGTTAGTTTGTAACTCAGGTAATATTTCACTGTCTTGAAGATAGCTCAAACCTACCATACCGTATACCTGCCATTTTTCAGTTAATCGTTTGAATCCGTTTAGACTCGTGGAAAACGAGTATCCGCCGCTACCAAACAATTGATCCTCATCCCCTGTCGGTAATTTTAAATTAACTCTTGCATTTAGTTTCTGTTCATCGGTTTCAGTCAATTTTTTGGCCAAAAATAGATAAACATCACCTATTCCCTCATCAGTTTTATCTAGAAAAAGTGTTTGTTCGGCGTTGCGATAAGAAATTGTAAATTCATCATCAGGAGCATCATCTCGACCGCCCTGCGGCAATCCAAACAGATCGTGCCAATTCTCGATCAGACCGTCCATGAATCCACCGCTATTTGAAATATAGGGCAGTACAATTCCGATTGATGTATCTTCCTTAATCCCATATTCAAAACTTATATTCAACTGTGAGCGCTCATAATCTAAAAAAACACGTTCACTGTCTGAAGATTCAAGATGAAATTCATTACTGATTTCCAAGTCAATTTGTGACTCAAATTGACCAGCCGAAAGTGTGTCCGACCCAGAAAAACCAGGCAACCCATGTATTCGAACGAATGGATTAGCATTAGCATGACTATGATTGTTCGGCAAAAAGACATCAGCAAAACTATTGCAACTTAGCAAACCAACGACAATCAGTGAAAATAGTTTTTTCATTGGGTCGTTAAAATTTCTTTTTCAAAACGTTGAAAAAATCGGTTAAACCATTTATTTGCTGTCGCCTGTATTAAAGGCTCACCCAGCTCAACCAATTTACTCCCTGGTAATACCTGTCCTAGAAAATCAACGCGAGTCGTCTGCTCATCCATTTTAATAAATTCAACATCGCCAATAGCTTTGGCTGCATGTGCAAATCCGCCTTCACCCACTGCTTCTAAAGAATACTTTTGCGGTTCCAGAATATTAGAAAGATTAACTTTCACATTAAACCTGACCGGCACAAAACCAAATTTGACTTTAACTTTGGCATAAAATTGATCTGTTGAGTATTTCTCAATATTCTGACAGGCAGGGATACATTGAGTTAAGATTCGGGGTTCCATCATTGAATCCCACACTTTTTGCTGTGGAATTTTTAAATCATATCTACCGGTTATTTCCACCTTCTTATTTCCGCTTTTTGTTAGAATCTAGCCTTCTTAAAGAGGCACTATACCAACTTCACCCTTCTAATCAATAAATCTTTATCGCTTGAATAAATCGACAAAAACCTTAATTTCAGTCGCCAAAATTTTTATTGTTATTGGCCTGTTGGCCTATGTTTTTTTTCGCATTCAATGGCAAGACTCAATTGTCATCAATCAAGGCGATGAATTACAAACCGTCATCAATGGCGAAATTATTAGCCATTGGAATCGTTATCCTGTTGAATTTTTAGCCCATAACGGTGAACGCTTTTCTATAGAATCGAGCCAACAAACCAGTCATCAAATTAATCCCGGGTTTTTTACTTATTTAAAACAAACTAACCCATATTGGTTATTACTAGGTGCCTTGGTGTTCATCACGGTGGCCATGTTTAGCGCTTTTCGCTGGCATTGGCTGGTTAACTCTCAAAACTTGTCGTTAACTATTGGTCAGGCCATTCGCCTGACCTGGATTGGGATATTTTTTAATAATTTTGTGCCGGGTCAAACCGGTGGCGATTTAATAAAAGCCTACTATATTGCAAAAAACTCACCGCAGAAGCGTTTAGCAGCCGTACTAACTGTGATTGCCGACAGAATTATCGGCCTGTCAGCGCTAGTCATAGTCAGCTTGATTACGGTGACTTTATTTTTTCAGCGTTTCAAGGAAATTGCACTAACTTTATGGCTAGGACTGATATTGGGCGTGGTTTTCGCAACCATTTTACTTAATCGTTCTGTCAGACGTAGACTTGGCCTAAGTGCATTAGTGAAAAAGTTTCCAAGTAAAATCACAGAACAAATTTACAATCTCGATACGGCCATTCGCCAATATCACGATCATAAAAAAGGAGTGTTAGTCTGGTGGTTACTCAGCATTTTTAATCACATCATTAATATGCTCGGTATATATGCCTTGTCGAGGTCAATCGATATGGGTGTGCCAGCGGTTGAATTTTTGGCCCTAGTACCTGTAATTTTCATCGTATCGGCAATACCGATTGCTCCAAATGGCTGGGGTATCGGCGAAGCGTTGTTTGGAAGTTTATTTGGTCAATATGGTGCTGCTTACCTGCCTAATACAGCAAATGCAGAACAAATAATGAACACTCGTGGCGTTGCCTTATCCATCTTATTCAGAATCATGAGTATGTGTATTTCGCTAATTGGCGGACTATTTTTATTATTCTCGAAAGAGAAAATGCCCTCCCCTGAAACTGAACTTGACCAAACAAAACTGACATAATTATGCGTATAGGAATAGCCAAAGAAATAAAACCCGGCGAAGGACGAGTTGCCCTGCTGCCAAATCATATTCAGCACTTGGCTGACAAACATGAAGTTATTATTGAAACAGAGGCTGGTCTGCTTTCAGGTGCAACGGATGCAAGCTATGAAGCGGCCGGTGCAAAAATAACATCTACAGCTAAGTCATTGTTTAATCAATGTGAGCTAATTGTGAAAGTTAAAGAAATACTGCCCGAAGAGTTCGACTATTTAAAACCAGAACATATCATTTTTACCAACCTGCATAGCGCGGCAGACCGGGCACAATTGGATGTATTATTAGAGAGAAAATTGACCGCTATCGCCGCTGAAGAAATCCACCAATATGGTTCTCCGAATTGTCCACTGGCAGGTGAAATCGGCGCATTTGAGGGTCTTCGTTTAACATTTGCTTATCTAGGCGGTAGTGGGTGTCATTTTTTCTCTCATTATGATGCGCCTTGTTGTAAAGCTATTGTTTTGGGCTTGGGTGGTGTTGGTAGAGGAGCACTTAGAACGCTATTATCACTGGGTGCCAAAGTAATGGGTTTTGACAGTTATCATGGAGCCTTATTTAAAACAAAACTGGATTGGCCAACCCAGAAATTCACTACCCATCCACTAGACGAGCTCGAAGTACTTTTGCCTGAAGCTGACATGATTGTAAATTGTGTGTTATGGGACAAGACTCGAGAAGATCATTTAATCACAAGACCAATGTTGAAACAGTTAAAACCAACCAGTGTAATTGTGGATATATCCTGTGACGCTGGTGGAGCGATAGAGACATGTAGGCCGACAAGCTGGGACAATCCTGTTTACGAGGTGGATGGCATTCGTCATTTTTGTGTTGACAATATTCCCGGTGCAGTACCTGTTACGGCCTCCCAAGGGTACGGCAATGCGCTGCTGCCTTATATCAAAGACATAGCAGATTTTGGTGCGATCGAAGCACTCAGGCGTAACCCCTGGCTGGCCAAAGGATTGACGACATACAACGGATTATTAACTCTACAAGAAACTGCTGCGGTACAGCAAAGAGAGTTCACCAGTGTAAGTGAAATTTTAAACTCTTCACCTACTTAGTTGACAGCCGGCGTGTACCGAGTTATTGATAAGATTTAAAACTTCAGGATTGAATATGTCTACAGGCACACCCGAAGATCTAAGCCAACACGGTGATCAGGCTTTCAGGGCTGCAGAAAATACTGGTCGTGATCATGAAATGACCTATAGTGGAGCCTTAAGTTTTTTAAGACGAAAATACTCACGTAGTCTCGAAGGCGTAGATGTAGTTGTCAGTGGCGTCCCCTATGACTGTGCAACCAGCCATCGTCCTGGAACCAGACTTGGACCCAATGCAATTCGCGCCGCATCGGTTCAACTTGCCGAACTTAAGGCCTTTCCCTACGGTTTTGATCCCTTTGACCATTTGGCTGTTATCGATTACGGCGATTGCTTTTTTGACTTCGGCTATTCCGGTGATGTTGTAGAGGTATTACAAGCTCATGCTGCCCATATTCTGAGCAGCGGCGCGTCCATGTTGACGTTTGGTGGCGACCATTTTATTACTTACCCTTTACTTCGTGCCCACGCTGAAAAATACGGCCCTTTATCGTTAGTCCAGTTTGATGCACATTGTGATACCTGGGAAGACGACGGCAAACGGATCGATCATGGCAGTATGTTTTTGCGTGCAGCCAATGAAGGACTGATTATTCCCGAGCGATCTGTTCAAATCGGTTTGAGAACACACAACGATTTTGATCATGGATTTAACATCATCACTTCTCCCTGGATTCACCGTAATGGCATTGATGCAACGGTTGAAAAAGCCTATGAAATCGTTGGGGATCATCAGGCTTATTTAACCTTTGATATTGATTGCCTTGATCCATCCTGTGCGCCCGGTACTGGAACACCGGTTATTGGCGGTCTATCTACTGCTCAGGCATTAGAAATTTTTAGGGCGCTGGAAAACATCAATTATATCGGCATGGACTTAGTCGAAGTTTCACCACCATTCGATCAATCTGAAATAACGGCCATTGCCGCCGCAACCTTTGCTCACGATTATTTATGCATGCAGGCAAAGAAAAAAATCAAATAGAATTTAACAATATGTATGCGCTGGCGTTGTTTTCTACCTTTAAATTATGGCTAATGTTGATATAAATGCACTGAAGAACTGGATTTTGCATCAAACATTAATTGGCGCTGATTCTCAATCGTTTTTCACTCAATTTTGTGAAAAAATTGCCCAACCTATTGGTCTTTATCGAGGCAACATAGGCATGCCAACCTTACATCCACTGGCTGAAGCCATCGCAATGACCTGGTGGCAAGGTTCCGAATTAGAAATTGATATTGCCGAACATGGTTACGAGGCTGAAGAAGATTGGCAAAGTGGTCCTGTATTCTTTATGCTGGAAAACCAGTTAAATAGACTCAATTACCGACTTGATAAATCGGGAGATTGGGAGAAATTCCCTTTACTAAGAGAAATGGCAAAGGCAGGTTGCACAGAGTACTATGCTTTTCTGACTTCTTTTGCAGATCAGGATTTTCCTGATGAAAATAATATCGAAGGTGTGTTTACCAGTTGGTTTAGTAATCGTGCTGGTGGTTTTCCAAGGAAATTTTTAACCATAACTGAAGAAATACTCCCAGCGTTAGGAATCGCGGCAAAACTTTGGGACAGAGAAGCTACAAGTACCAATATTGTTGAAGCCTATTTGGGAAATGATGCGGGAAAGCGAGTTTTAAAGGGACAAATCAAACGTGGAGAACTAATATCTATTGACGCTGTAATTTGGTATAGCGACTTGCGCGAGTCGACTTATCTGGCCGATAATCTTAGCAGCCAGGATTTTCTTGATACGCTCAATGCATATTTTGAATGTACGGCTGGTTCAATACTGGAAAACGACGGCCAGGTATTAAGATTTATTGGTGATGCTGTATTGGCTATTTTTCCAGTCGAATCTTTTAAAACAGCCAAAAAGGCGGCTGATGCTGCCTGGCAGGCAGCAATCACAGCCAGGGACAAAATCAATCAACTTAACCAGAAAAGAAAATGCGCCAACCAAGATGCGCTTGATTTTGGCCTGGGATTACATGCGGGCACACTGAAATACGGCAATATTGGCGTTCCAACACGACTGGAGTTTTCTGTCATTGGACCGGTTGCAAACGAGGTAGCACGACTTGAAAGCCTAACCAAGGAATTTGATCGCTCAGTCATTGTTTCCGAATCGTTTAGTAAACTGCTGCCTCTCGAGTGGGAGTGTTTAGGCTCTCCCAAGCTCAAAGGCGTTAATAAAAAGTTTCCAGTTTATTCTCTAATCTATTGATCTATTTAAAAAAATACTGTCGATCAAATTCCATTATCATTTGTTTAGGTAAGTCCCGCTGGACAAACTCCACTTTCTGTGAATTGGCCACACAATGCCAATGTTGAAATTCTAACGGTGATTTATGATCAAACGCTATACTATTGAATACGGCAATATTAATGCCGCTATCTTTATCTCTGGCTGAAAAAAAACGAATGGCCTGCACATTGTTTTCACGCATGTTATCACCCAATTCCTGAGGCACTTGATAGTCTGTTGGATGAATTAGTTTATTTTTGTGCTTCAGAAAAGGTTGGCGAGTTAAGTCGACACCGGCTGACGTTTTTATACTTGCTCTAAATAAAGTAAAATCTGCATAAACTTCTCCCAATTCGGCTTCGCTGCCTTGTAAAAATAAAAATCGGTAATAAGCAACTTCACACAACACCGTTTTGATCTTTGCTGATCCATACCAGATACCACGTTGCTGGCGCGATCCAAATCGTGACCCATATTTAAGCGGTGGATAGCGAAATGGTGTCGATAATAAATAATGCAAGTTGTTATCTGTTTCACTTGGATAAGACGGCTTATTTTTCTCTAACAATTCTTCCAGTAACAGTTGTTCTTCCACAGAATCAACCAGCTTGCGAGTAACAACTTTATGCTGAGCCTCAACCGCCCGCCAGGGTTTTGCGGTCAAGCGGCGAATGTTTTTTGCACCGCCGCATTTATCCCAAAGATTCAAAGCCATTGTAGGATTCAGACAAGCAGGTCAGATTTGACTGCAAAAATCATCAAAATGAGAATCGTTTATTCAGATTTTGCCACGCATTGCATCCAGGTATTGAACAACTTCTATCAAGCCCTGGATATTATTTATTTTTTTCAGCGGAACTGCATCGAGATGATGATTATGGGCTTTTAACCACTTTTCTGATTGTTCATCATTACCGCCTAATATTGCATTGAGACTGCGATACAAACGTATTAACAATAATGCCAACTCGCCTTCCTTACTATCTGGATCAATACTTCGCCCCTGCTTCAGCCTGGAAACACTGGCTTCACTACAACCGATAATGGCAGCTAATCCTTTAGCATTAATGCCAAGCCTGCCGGCAACTGATAACACCGCTTTGCCCAAGACTAAATCCGGGCGAGAAATTTCTTGAGTTGCTAAAGCTATATTCATTTGAAATTATTATACTATATATTTCAAATGAAATCATTAAAATTTAACCGAAAAAGATGAAGCTAACGATCATCGCTGCCTTCATCGCCATTGTCATCAATCTTATCTTGAGCCGCTAATTCCTTCGCAACAACCGCCGACATGGCAGCCGCAGCCACTGCGGCGGGTGCCACCGGTGCCTGCTCTTCAGCATTTTCGCTGTTTTCCTCTTTGTCTTTTAAATGCAGCTTGCGCTCGTAGTCCATTTTTTGCAAATGCTCCAATTCCTGCGGCAAGCGTACTTTGACTTCACGATGCGCAAATTCAATACCCTGTGCAGCTAAAGCATCACGAACTCGAGTATAGGCAACGCGGCGAATAATCCATTGTTCTCCCGGTTTGGCCGTGAATTTCATGCGAATAATAAGCGCGGACTCCTCGACCCGCATCACACCTTGTGATTTCAGCGGCTGCAACATGTTCGGGCCGATCTCTTCATCTTCCAGCATTTCCTGGCCAACCTTTTTGATGATTTTACGCACTTTCTCAATATCAACATCGTAAGGTAAACGCAATTCCAGCTTCATAATCACCCAATCACGACTTTGGTTTTTAACCGTGGCAATCTCGCCGTAAGGAATCGTTTGAACCGAACCCAGGTGGTGCCTTAATCTCATTGATCTCACTGATAATTTTTCGACAGTACCGCGCATTCCGGCAACCTCAACATACTCACCTTTACGAAATGCATCATCAATCAAAAAGAACACACCGGATATAATATCCTGCACTAATTTTTGCGAGCCAAAACCAACAGCGATGCCAACCACACCAGCACCCGCCAACAAAGGTGCAATCTGCACACCCAATGAATACAATACAGACATAATTACGACAAGAAACAGGACAATCAGCAAGGTTGTTCTGAGCAAAGGCAGCAATGTTTCGGTTCGAGTTGCAGCAGCCCCTCCTCCCTCTCCCTCAATCTCTACCACCCCATCTTCAGGCTCATCCGGGAGCTTATGTTCTATCCAAAGCTGAATAGCCTCCCAAATAATGAACCCAATCACAACAGTGATACCAATATCGGTCATTACTCTAACAATATCCTTATCTCCCGCTCCCAATCTTTCCAGAATATCGATGTTTAACGCATCGAGAATGTTTAGGGTCAAGGCTGCAATCAATACCAACCTAACCACATTACGGATGATATAAGTCACTCGATACTTTCGTTGCTGGAAGCGAGCATGTTGAAACACGGGCATGCTGGTCAATTTGTATAACAACGAGGCCACCACCAAATCAACCAATGGAAACAAAATCACCAGCCACCAGGCTTGCTCCACTTCTTTCTGGTCCTGTGTGTTACCCGTAATCACTAAGATTTGCCACAAGCAGAACACTAGTAGTAATACTACGGTAACGACAGTCGGCCAAATTGCTGCCCTGGCGGCATAACGATAACCACTTTCTTTACAAACTTTCTCATCGACAGTGCCGAACAAAATTCGGTCTATATCGTAGCGTGCCCACCAGACGGCCCCGATAATCAACGGATTGATAATCAGACCAAACATTACCGCTGCAGATAATACATAATGTGCATCGGACAAACCGTATGTGTACATGGTATTAAAAAACCCATCGGCAACTATATAAAATAGAAAAAGGAAAATCGCTATACACCTCATTAACATGGGTTTATTGATGGTGTCGTCGATTAAGTCCAGGCCTTCTGGCGGCGAATTCATTAATACTCGAAAAACTATAATAAAAAATCGATAGACAATTACCGCATCAAATAAGCGCATAAGTACCGCAAATGAATTGGTATTTTCGGACAAAAACAAAGTAGCGATTAGATACCCTGCCACAGCGAAAATCGCTAGACCAATAAAATTAAGCAAAAAGCGCAAAAATGGATGTTTAAACTTAACCTCCCAACCTTCCGGCTCATCTAAGTTAACCTCCGGGGCTTTTTTCTCGCGCCACTTGTAAAGACATACAAATTCAATCAGCCACGCACCGGTGATGACTAAAGCCAATAAACCCACAAGCTTAATAAACCCTTGGATACCATTACCGTCCGTCATGGTATTAATAACTTCAGAAACATGATCAAAATAGTTTCCCGCTGCAGCAGACATGGCCGCCAAGCCGCCTCCAAGTGGAGTATAGGGATTGTTAATCCCCTTTAACAATTTGATAATCGAGACAGACTGTTCTTGATCGACTACTTGATTAGCACTAGCCTCTGTTTTTAGATTATCTATTAGTAAATTTCTAACTTGTTGCTCATCTAAAGGTGCAACAAAATCTCCTACTTGCTCCGGGGTTAGATCACTGGGAACGGAAATTGAGTTCTCGGCTTGCGAATTCGCAGATAAAGCGGGTAACAAACCAGCACTGAACACCAACCCCGAACATAGCAGTAAACAAAACGGTAATATAATTCGACCAATAATACGCATCTAATGTTGTCTGATTTAGGTATTGTTTAAAGTTTACACAAAATTAGCTTAGTCAGTAAAACAAAGCTAGAATATCGAGATTCAATAATTAGTCGTATTTTATGCAACCATTAAGTGAATGGCTCAATGAAAACAATATTGACGAAGTTGAAGCCATAATTCCTGATATGTCTGGTATTGCCAGGGGCAAACTCATCCCGGCCCACAAATACAGTGAAGAAGCAGGCATGCGCATGCCTAAATCAATTTTCATGCAGACAGTCACGGGAAATTATCCCGCCAATTACGATGATTTAATGCCGCCTGATGACGGTGACATGATTTTAAAACCTGATCTTAATACCCGCCGGTTAGTGCCCTGGGCAACGGACCCTACTGCATTATTGATTCATGATGCCTTCGCTGCAGACGGCACACCGAATGAAATGGCGCCAAGACAATTACTAAAAAAAATCTGCGACTTATTTAAGGCGAAAAACTGGCAGCCGATTATTGCACCGGAATTGGAATTTTATCTGGTTAAAAAAAATACTGACTCGGATTACCCTCTTGAACCACCGGTTGGCCGCTCTGGTCGTCAGGAATCAAGCCGCCAGTCTTATAGCATTGATGCGATCAATGAATTTGATCCTGTCGTTGAAGATATTTATGACTATTGTGAAGCACAAAATCTGGCTATCGATACCTTGATTCATGAAATGGGGGCCGCACAACTTGAAGTTAATTTATTGCATGGTGACCCGCTCGAGCTGGCTGATCAATCGTTTTTATTTAAACGCACGGTAAGAGAAACAGCGCTTCGACACGGCATCTATGCCACCTTTATGGCCAAGCCGATGGAGAACGAACCCGGTAGCGCTTTTCATATCCACCAGAGTGTGATTGATAATACAAGTGGCCTAAATTTATTTTCGCAGGAAAACGGTGAAGAAAGTAATGAGTTCTTTTGGTATCTGGGCGGTTTGCAAAAATACTTACCCGAAGCCATGTGTTTATTAGCACCTAACGTGAACTCTTATCGCCGCCTGACACCTTATATGTCCGCACCCATAAATTTGCTCTGGGGCTATGATAATCGCACTACTGGACTACGAATTCCTTATTCTGATCCGCAGAACAGGCGTATCGAAAACCGCCTGGCCGGCGCAGACATTAATCCATATCTTACAATTGCAACTACTTTGGCATGCGGCTATCTAGGCATTGAAGAGAAAATCCAAC
Source organism: Arenicellales bacterium (assembly GCA_965215945.1). Lineage (GTDB taxonomy): Bacteria > Pseudomonadota > Gammaproteobacteria > Arenicellales > JAHEKD01 > JAHEKD01. The sequence goes on from CBDCFC010000050.1 coordinate 16,591, forward strand.
CAACGCAGGCCCTTGCAACAAGCGGTTATAAAGAAGAGTTTAATTTACCCAGAAGCCTTGAAGAAACTGTAGCCCGGTTGCGAGGTTGTCCCGCGCTAAAAGATTTATTAGGGGAACCATTTATCAATGCTTACACATCTGTTAAAGAATCTGAACACGCTGCATTTTTGCATGTAATCAGCTCCTGGGAACGTGAGCACCTATTATTGAATGTTTAAAATCGTTTATAAAGATGAAAACCAGCATTTTACAAAAACTCGATAGCCAGCACCATCGTCACCCGTTCACCGACCACCAGGAACTTAGTGAAATTGGCAGCCGAGTTATCACCAGGGCCGAAGGTGTTTATCTATGGGATTCTGAGGGCAATAAAATTCTTGATGGCATGGCCGGGCTCTGGTGTGTCAATGTCGGCTACGGACGCCAAGAACTCGTTAACGCCGCCACACAGCAGCTCAATGACCTGCCCTACTATAATAGTTTTTTTCAATGCACTCACCCCCCTGCAATTGAATTAGCCAAAATGTTAGCCGAAATCACGCCCTCAAATCTTAAAGAGGTTTTCTTCACCAATTCCGGTTCGGAGGCTAATGACACGGTAATTCGTACGGCTCGCTACTATTGGGAATTAGCGGGTGCAAAAAATAAAAACATAATCATCAGTCGCAAAAACGCTTATCACGGCAGCACCCTTGGTGCCGCCAGCATGGGCGGCATGTCAGGTATGCATAAGCAAGGCGGGTTGCCATTACCTAATTTCGCACACATCGCCCAACCATACACTTTTGATGAAGATTCCAGTATTGATACCGAAACATTTGGTCTAGAGGTTGCTGATAAACTTGAAGAAAAAATTTTAGAGCTTGGAGAGGAACGGGTGGCCGCATTTGTGGCAGAACCCATCCAGGGTGCTGGGGGAGTCATTATTCCGCCAGCTTCTTATTGGCCTCGAATAAAAGAAATCTGTAATAAACATGAAATACTGCTTGTTGCGGATGAAGTCATTTGTGGGTTTGGCCGCCTGGGCCAATGGTTTGGCAGTGATTATTATGACTTACAGCCTGATTTAATGCCTATCGCCAAAGGTCTTTCATCCGGTTACCTGCCAATCGGCGGCGTCATGATTGGCGATAAAGTTTCAAAACTGCTATCAGAAAAGGGTGAAGAATTTACCCACGGTTTCACTTATTCGGGTCACCCTACCGCCTGCGCTGTGGCTATTGCTAATATCAATATCATACAACGTGAAAATTTAGTGGAGAATGTTAAAAATGATATCGGCCCTTACCTGCAAAAACGCTGGCGCGAATTAGCTGATCACCCCCTAGTCGGTGAAGTACGTGGCACCGGTTTAATTGGCGCGCTTGAACTGGTTAAGAATAAACCTTCCCGAGAAAGATTTGACGATAAAGGTACTCTGGGATTCGAGTGCCGCCGACACTGCATTGAAAATGGACTGGTGATGCGATCAGTCGGGGATACTATGATTATCTCTCCACCATTAGTGATTAATCATACACAGATTGATGAATTAATTGAAAAAGCCAGCGGTGCTTTAGATAAAACCCATAAATATTTAGCCAACTAATACCCTCCTTGCAGGTATTTTTGTTGCTTATTTACAACAAAAATAGGTTTTTGTTGTAAATAGGTCAAATTTTTGTTGGAATTTAACTCATAATTGGCGATAATCAATAGCTATAGATGCCGTTTAAATCTATTTTTATTAATCTAAAATCTGATCTAATCAGGAGCAAATTGATGAACAACAAATCACTAAAGAAACTTATCGCTGCGATGAGTTTGCTAATTGCAACAAGCGGTACAGCCTTTGCCCAGGAGTACAAAACTATCCGTACCATGGGTATCAGCAACCCTGTTTGTGAAGGTGGGATAGATAATCCAGCTGAATTGCAAAGATACGTCACCGAAAATCGAGATGATTTTATCAACATGGTATCAACTTCTGGTTGGCCCGGTGATGTTGATGCCTTGATTACGCAAATTCAAAATGGCGATTTTAATGATGTCATGTTGCCTATCGGTACTACTTTCGAATGGATGGGTGTAAGACGCCGCACTACAGGTCAAGCTGATACTGTAACAGCACTTCGCTGGGGTGGTGACGCACCAGTTGATGCTTATAGCATCGAAGCTGTCGACGATGCCGGCAATACACATACATTTGTTATCCCAAAAGTATGCTGTAACTTGGCTGTATTAACACAAGTTGCAGAAGCACCTGCTCCAGAACCTGAGCCGGAACCAGTGGTTGCCGCCGCACCTTCCGTTCTTCCTTTTATCGCACCTTTCATAGGCTATGAAAGCCGTGTCCGGGAAGAATGTCCGGAAGACCCTGATGATGCTTATGGAGACGGACATCATACTGATATTGACAGTGAGATAGCCGGTGTAATCCTTGGCATGTTAAAACCACTTAACGATCGCACCTCATTGCTTGCACAACTTGGTGGTGCTTATAACTTCGAAGATTCAAAACACTCCACAGCTTTTGCTGATATCGGCGTAAATCATAAAGTCGGTGAAAAAGGCTTTGTTGGCGGTGGCGTCGGAGTTTGGGACATCAATGACAGCGATAATACTGATGGCAGTTTTTTCCTTCAAGGTGGTCTTGATGCGTTTGAAACCAGCAATGGAACAGCCCAGTGGTTTGCAGAAGCGCGTGCGCTATTCGATGAGCCAGGTGACAATACAATTTTCATGACGGGTTTACGATTCTTATTTGAGCAGTAAAACCTATCTGAAGTTTTAAAACTAAGGCGTTGTGGTTACCCACAACGCCTTTTTTATTAGCGCTCGCGTAAGCGACAGAACACCACGGGCTTGTCCCGGCTCTTCGACACTATAACTCAACGCCGGGCTTGTGAAGAATCTCCTGTGCTATTCGGGCCTGACAGGTCAGTGATGTACCTAATAGCACGTTTTGACGTACATTTTGAAACAGATAGGGGTTATTGAAAGAACGGAAGAATTAGAGATGCGAAGAATCTCCTGTGCTATTCGGGTCTGACAGGTCAGTGATATACCTAATAGCACGTTTTGACGTACATTTTGAAACAGATAGGGGTTATTGAAAGAACGGAAGAATTAGAGATGCCCGTGGATGAATGAGTGTATATAGATTAAACCATCGCGCCTGGTAGAGGAGCTATGTTGATCGGAGCAGCCCGAATGGGCTGTTCCGACAAGAATCCCGGGTTTAGCCGGAATTTAGTAAGAAATATTGAGGTTCCGGCACAAGGCCGGGTTGTATTAATAATGTTTAAGGTTCCGGCACAAGGCCGGAATTTAGTCGAGATTTTATATGTTCCCGGCACAAGCCCGGGGGAATCTATTGCCTGAGGATAGTTGATCTAGTACAGTGGCGCTGACAGAGATGTAATAATGGATAAAAGTAGCACCCTTAGCTCCACAATAGGTTCCATCAGTACAACCTTAATTCTTGGCACCCTTATTGGTGGGTTGGCTTCACTGGCCTCAATAGGCTTTATTGAATTAATATTCATTCTTAATGACTGGTTAAAAATATCTGCTAAAAGCCGTGCATTGACCACCAACTCCTCTGTTTTGACAACTGCGACAATACTCGTGCCTGCCCTGGGCGGGCTAGTGGTTGGATTGTTGATCTGGGGACTAGCCAAGGGGAAACGCCCACAATCTGTTGCGGACATAATTTCTGAATCGCTTAGCCACTCCCATGACCAATCCCTGTGGAATCGATTTGTCAATGTTATAGCCAGCTTGATTTCTCTGGGTTGTGGAGCATCTGTTGGCCAATACGGACCAGTGGCCTATTTAGGCGGCAGTATCGGCACTGGCATAGCAAAAATCACCGGCAAAAGCTTTTACCATGACAACATCGCTTTATGTTGCGGCGTCGCCGCAGCAATTTCGACTGTGTTTAATGCACCCATAACAGGGGTCGTTTTTGTTCATGAAGTCATACTAAGGCATTATTCGCTGCGCGCTTTTGCACCTGTAACCGTTGCCTCGACAGTCGGCTTTGTAATCGCCAATCAATTTTTTGACAAACTGCCGCTATTCTCAATTGGTATCGTTAGTACTGCAAACGCCCAGGAATTTATTTTATTTGCAATCATTGGCATAACCGGCGCTCTAATCGCTCAGCTATTCATGCAAAGCATTTTATATTTCGGAGCACTTAACCAAAAGATTAAACTGCATCAAGTTTTTAAACCGATGTTGGCAGGATTTGCTGTTGGTGTCGCGGCATTAGGTTTTCCTGATGTCATGGGCGTGGGCAAAGAAGCTGTCCGCCTGGCCACAATAGATGGCGCTTTCACCAGTATTGAATTATCCACCTTGCTGATAATGAAAATTATATTAACCGGGTTATGCTTGGGTTTTGGATTCGCAGGCGGTGTGTTTAGTCCAGCCGTATTTACCGGCATAATGTTCGGCACGCTTTGGGGGATAATTGCGTTTCAGATTCCCGGTATGGACCGCTCTGCACTTGTGTTCTATACCATTTGTGGGATGGTCGCAGTGACCAGTCCTGTTATTGGCGCTCCCCTAACAACCATTATCATAGTGCTTGAATTAACGCGTAATTACAGTATTACCACAGCAGCCATGGTCAGTGTTGTGCTTTCGAATATAGTCGCATTCCGATTATTCGGACGCTCATTGTTCGACAAAGTCTTAGAAAAACGTGGCATCGATTTAGGCCTGGGACGTGATAAAGCCGTACTCAATATAAAACCAATTAAACCTTATCTAAATGATGATTTTTGCAGGCTAAAAACAGATACCAGCCTGGCCCAAGCGCGTAGCATGATGATCGAAGCCGACGCAACCGAAGCCTATTTGCTTGCGGAAGATAAGACTTATCAAGGCACAATCACCTTGGTCACCTTGGCCAGCCTAATCGATAAGGGGGAGAATATGTCACAACATGTTACCCAGTATATTGATACTGAACCATTTACACTTACTCAAGATACTACTATTTGGGAAGCCATGAATTCGATAGACAATTTTATTGGCGAGAGCATCCCAGTTATTGATGATAAAACATCAAATAAAATGATCGGCATCGTTTATGAGTCAACGATCATCAAGGCATATCTGGATACGACTTCCACCCTGCGGGAGGAAGAAAATTTATGAGTTATTTTTACCGTGTTTGTTGCAGCTTTAGTCTCATTTTAATTTTTAGTTTGTTGAGTGTAAAAAGTTTTGCACAAGTCACTATTAATTTAGCTCAAGCTGGGGAAAATGGTTTTGATCTTGAAAATTTACAAGCAACATTAAAATCTATAACCGAAAACGATGTTAAGTTAATCACGGATGACACAAATGTATTTTCTAATGGCTTCGATTTAATCAGTTTAAACGCGTCACAAGCAAGTGAAGCCTGTGCCAACAACCAATTAATCAGGCTCAAGGATACAACTGAATTCAAACCTCTTTTCAAAAGAAGAAATTTTCTACGTAAAAACAAAAATGATTGCGCTGTAAATTTTGCTACTTACTCAATGGTTATTGCTTATCCACTTTTCAACATGGTCACCTCACGCCCTGAAACTCCCGCCGATCTATTTGATGTGGAGCATTTTCCTGGTGGACGAGCCCTCCCTGATGGCCCCATTGGAACACTTGAATGGGCATTACTTGCCTACGGCATCCCGATCAATGAAGTTTATCAACTACTCAGCACTGAGCGTGGGATGAAACTTGCTTTCGCTAAATTACAAACCATTCGACGCCATATCATCTGGTGGAAAGACGTTGATGAACTTAAACAATTAATTAAGAACAACCAGGTTTCATTGGCCGCCGGTCCGCATAATGTGTTCTTCGATTTGCAATTTAATCACCGATGGAAATACTTTGGAACGGGCAATTGGTTGTCGAAATGAATCTGGGTATTAATTCCGCTTCCAATAACCTTGAAGAATCGAAACAATTGATCAAAACCCTAACGTCCGACTCGGCCCAGTTTAAACTGGCCTATGAATTTGCATTCGGTCCAACCAATAAAAAGACCCTAAAAACGTTAGGCTTGCTTCCTAATGCGGGTCAAGTTTTAGTTTTCGTGCCAACTTACAAAAAAAATATGCGAAAAGCCATTTGGATGGACTATAACTGGCATGAAACATTGAATGAAGTAATCAACAAACGCTTCAGACAATGGCGGAATCAAAATTAAAACGAAAATTAAAGGCATTTTTCAGTATAGAATAGACCTGAAATGGCAATAGCCTCATATCTGTAGATTATAGTCATGAATAAATCCATCATCGAACTCGTTGATTTGGAAAGATATCCTATCCATAAGCTTGATAGCCCGCCTGGAAAAGAATTTCTCAAACAATGCCAGCTTGCTATGCGAACAAACGGTTGGTGTAATTTTGAAGGTTTATTCGTCCAAATGCCTTAAAACTATTTGCCAAAGAGGCAAATCAGCTTTTACCGCAGGCTCGACAATTAACTCTATCAGTCGAAATATTTATGGTTCAAAGATTGACGAGTCATTACCAAAAAACCATCCAAGAAGAAGGAAGTTTACCCACCACCCGTTGCAGTTAGCCAATGACCAGATCCCTCAGGAAAGTCTGATTAATCAACTATATCAGTCAGATATTCTGCTGGAATTTGTCGCCCGGGTTAGACAGCTTTCTAAGCTTTATCGATATGCCGATGAGTTCCAGGCCTTAAATATTGTTGCACTTAATCCCGGTGAATGGCATGGCTGGCATTATGATTACAACGAATGTACGGTAACATTACTTTTACAAGCCCCGGAAAAAGGCGGTGAATTTATTTTTCTACCTAACGTTCGCTCAAAAAATTACGAGAATATTGAACTAGTACAAAATTTTCTGAATGGTGACATGACAAATGCCCAATCCTTGGGCCGCTCAGCCGGTACTTTCACTATATTCCGCGGAGAATATTCACTACATGGAGTTTCCAAAATCGAAGGCACTACACCCAGGATAACAGCCATTTTTACTTATGATGAACAACCGAATCGTGTCGCTGAAGACCGTATCAACATTCAGATTTATGGTTCCAGGGTAGAGAAAATCTTAAAACAACGCCAATAACCAGCACTCTAAGAATGGTGTTTTATGCTAACTCTTCCCGATTAGCGAAAAATTCCAAGGCCTCTGGATTGGCTAGCGCTTCTTTATTTTTAATCGGCTCGCCGTGAACTACATTTCTAACTGCTAATTCGACTATTTTTCCACTTTTTGTGCGTGGTATATCGTCGACTTCAAGAATTTTGCCCGGCACATGTCGCGGTGTTGTGTTCTGTTTTATTGTCAACCTGATTTTGGCTTTTAAATCATCGGTCAATTCAATACCGTCACGCAGTTTGACAAATAAAACCACGCGCACATCATTATTCCAACGCTGGCCGATAACAATACTTTCGATGATTTCATCCAGTTTTTCGACTTGCCGATAAATCTCTGCGGTACCGATACGAACACCACCGGGATTAAGCACAGCGTCAGAACGACCGTGAATAATCATTCCTCCCCGTTCAGTCATTTCGACATAATCGCCATGACACCAAACATTATCAATCTTAGCAAAATATGCATCATGGTATTTTTCACCTGTATCGTCTTTCCAAAAACCAACCGGCATACATGGAAATGGTGAAACGCACGACAACTCCCCTTTTTCACCTCGGGGGCATTCATTGCCATCATCATCCAACACTTTAACATTCATGCCCAAGCCGATACACTGCAATTCACCTTGATAGACTGGCAATGTTGGTGCCCCAAGTGCAAAACAGGAAATAATATCCGTGCCACCAGAAATTGAAGACAAACAAATATCGGTCTTTATTTTGTCATAGACATAACGAAACCCCTGCGGTGAAAGTGGCGAGCCGGTCGACAGCAACGCTTTGAGTGAATCAAGATTGTACTTCTCAGCTGGTTTTATTTTATGCTTAATCAAGGCATCAATATATTTTGCCGACGTCCCAAATACGTTCATTTTTTCAGCTTCGGTAAAGCCAAACAACACCTCGCCAGAGGGATAGAACGGCGAACCGTCATAAAGTAAAAGTGTTGCTTCACTGGCCAAACCTGAAACCAACCAGTTCCACATCATCCAACCACAAGTAGTGAAATAAAAAAGCCGGTCGCCAGATTTTACGTCTGTATGCAATTGATGTTCTTTTAGATGTTGTAACAGAGTCCCGCCAGCACCGTGGACTATACATTTTGGTACACCGGTGGTGCCGGATGAAAACATAATAAATAATGGTTGGTCAAACGGTAGTCGAACGAAGTCTATTTCCTGACCTGAATAAGGTTCGATAAACTCATCAAAAGAAATCGTTCCATCAATTTCACATGCCCTTGTATTGTGGATATAACTCACCACCACAGTTTTTTCAAGACTTGGTAGTCGCTGTGTAATTTCTGCCAGTTTTTCATGAGTGGAGAACTTCTTGCCGTTATAAAAATAACCATCCACGGCTAATAGAATCTTGGGTTCAATCTGACCAAAGCGATCAACAACACCTTGCACACCAAAATCCGGCGAACACGATGACCAAACCGCACCCAGTGAAGAGGCAGCCAACATAAAAATGATCGTTTGCGGCATATTTGGCATATAGCCGGCGACGCGGTCACCTATAGTCACTCCTAAGGCGGATAATGCTTGAGCGCAGCATGAAACTTGATGATACAATTCCTCCCAGCTATAAGAGAGTTCTACTTTATCTTCTCCTCTAAAAATTATTGCTGTGCTATCATTTTTTAATCGTAAAAGATTCTCAGCATAATTGAGCTTGGCCTGAGGAAACCATTTTGCTCCAGGCATTTTGTCAGGATTAACCAAGACGTCTTGCCCTTTATCACCAATGACCTTGGTGAGATCCCATACATGACTCCAAAACTCTTGTTGATTTTCAACTGAGTATTGATGCAAATCGGTATAGCTTTCAATTGTCGAACCACAATGCTGGTTAATTTGCTTAATCAGCTTAGTGATATTTGCATTTTCAATTCTTGAATTACTAGGGTGCCAAAGTGGTTGAGTCACATTATTTTCCATGGAGATGGCCTCAAGTTTTTATCTCAAATAGTTAAGTCTATCAGTGGATGAATTCAATATTACAAGAATGACTTAAGAAAAAATACCTTATATAATTGCACAAAGAAACCAATACGCAATAATTTTTGCACTTACAAACCAATCGGAGTTAGCATGTCGGATAGTAATGGCCACCTGGATTTGATCAAAAAAATAATTAGCAGTTTACCTAATTCATTAGATAAGCCATTAAAAGATCAAGCTGAAAAATTCATCAAACTTTACTACCAAAGAATTTCAGTTGATGATCTGGAAAAACAAAGCTTGCAGGATCTAGCCGGATCGGCAATGGCGATACTACAGTTAGCCAAAAAACGTAAAAAAGACGAAAATAAAATCCACGTTTATAATCCAGAATTTGATAAACATGGCTGGCAATCAACTCATACGGTTGTCGAAGTAGTCACAGATAACAGGCCATTTCTGGTGGATTCAGTTTCAATGGCATTGAACAGACTAGACACCACTATCCACTTAACTATCCATCCTGTGTTGTCGACCAAGCGCTCGACCCAAGGCATTCTAAGTGATATTGAAAGGTCTGACACTACTAAGTCTGGCTTCGGCTCCGAGTCTATTATGCACTTCGAGATTGACCGCCAAACTGAAGGCAAGGCACTTAAAGAAATCGAAGCCGAACTAAATTCAGTATTAAATGAAGTCGCCGATGCTGTGGATGACTGGAAAGCCATGCGCAAACAAATTGATCTGTTGACGGCTGATCTTAAAAAGCAAAAAAATCCATTCGACGCCAAAACCAACAAAGAGATCATTGAATTTTGCCGTTGGATTGCAGACGACCATTTTACATTTCTGGGTTATTGTGAAGATGTAATTCGTGGCCAGGAATTAAAAATGAAAAAAGGCAGCGGCCTGGGCTTGCTACGAAATGGTCATACCGATTTGCTACCTAGTGGGGCTGTAAAGCATATAAATGATGAGATGATTATAGTTACCAAGGCTAACAAACGCTCGCGCATTCACCGCCCGGCCTATATGGACTTCATTGGCATAAACAAATACGACACCAAAGGCAAGTTAGTTGGGCAATATTGCATTCTCGGTCTATTCACTTCTGCTGCGTATAACAAAAACACTCGTGAGATACCCTTACTAAGAGATAAGGTCTCCAGGGTTTTGGCAAAAAGTAAATTGCCAGATGGTGGTCACGATTACAAATCATTGGAGAATATTTTTGAAACCTATCCTCGTGATAGCTTGTTTGCCATTGCTGATGATGATTTGTTTCATATTTCCATGGGCATCCTAGCCTTACAGGAACGCCAAAGAATTAGATTTTTTTCCCGTCACGACAAATTTGATCGATTTTATTCATGCATGGTCTATGTGCCTAAAGAACGCTATAACCGCGAACTACGTAAAAAAATTCAAGACATATTAATGGATGCCTATAAAGGCACCAGTAGTCAATTCAATACGCATTTTTCTGAATCCATTCTTGCTCGAGTTCATTTCATTATACGAATCAAACCGGGAACTAGGCCCAAATATAAAGAAGAGAAAATCGAGCAACAAATCATCGAAGCGGCACGTTCTTGGACCGACCACATTCGTGAATCACTGACAGATCAATTCGGCGAAGAGAAAGGCACCGCGTTACTGCATAAATATGACGATGCCTTCACGGTTTCTTACCAATCCGACTTTTCGGCGCGCTCAGCCGCCTGCGATATTGAAGTCATGGAATCTTTAGATGCCGCTAAATCCATCGATATTCACATGTATCGTCCTATTGGTGCCGATGAAACCAGTCTGCGAATGAAACTTTATTCCAGAAATAAAGCTATTTCTCCCTCTGATGCATTACCGGTCGTTGAGAATATGGGTTTAAAGGTTTTGGCTGAGAAGCCCTACAAAGTTCAAACCAGCAGTAAAAGTTGTGCTTGGATCCATGATTTCAATATGCAAACACGTGACGGCACCGAAATTGATACCGAACAAATTAGTGATATTTTCCAAAATGCTTTTTTAAAAGTTTGGTCCGGTGACGCAGAAAACGACGGATTCAATCAGTTAGTTATCAATGCTGGACTAAGTTGGCGTGAAGTGGCGACCCTGCGCGGATATAGCAAATATTTACGCCAAATCGGTATTCGCTACAGCGAACCATACATGATCGAATGTTTGATTGATAACCAAAACGTCAGCCGTTCTATTGTTGAACTTTTTAAAGCGCGCTTTGATCCTGAATTAGATGAGAAGCAACGTCAAGATAACATGACTAAGCTACAAACGGAATTAGAAGCCGGGCTCGAGGAAGTAAGCAATCTTGATGATGACAGAATTTTAAGAAGTTTTATTAATCTGGTTGATGCGAGTTTGCGGACAAACTATTTTCAAACTGCCGACGATGGCTCTGCCAAACCATATATCTCATTTAAATTTGATCCGTCGAAAATTAATAACTTGCCATTACCACGACCAATGTTTGAGATTTTTGTTTACTCTCCACGAGTCGAAGCCGTGCATTTGCGAGGGGGACGTGTTGCCCGCGGCGGTTTACGCTGGTCAGATCGACGCGAGGATTTCAGAACTGAAATCCTGGGTCTGGTCAAGGCACAGTTAGTTAAAAATGCAGTAATCGTACCGACTGGTTCAAAAGGTGGTTTTTTCGTTAAGCGGCCACCTATTGGTGGTGATAGAAATGCCCAGTTGGAGGAAGGCATCGCTTGCTACAAAATCTTCATGAGCGGTTTACTCGATATCACTGACAATATAGTTAAAGGCGAAATCGTACCGCCAAAGAGCGTTGTTCGACACGATGAAGACGACCCCTACTTAGTCGTTGCAGCCGATAAAGGGACAGCCACTTTTTCTGACATCGCGAATGGCGTTGCACGAGATTATGGCTTCTGGCTGGATGATGCGTTTGCATCGGGAGGTTCCGTAGGTTATGACCACAAGGGCATGGGAATTACCGCCCGTGGCGCCTGGGAATCCGTCAAACGTAACTTCAGAGAACTAGGTCATGATACGCAAAGCCAACCTTTTACCACCATAGGCATTGGTGACATGATGGGTGATGTATTCGGTAATGGTATGCTGCTCTCCAGGAAAACCAAATTAGTGGGCGCTTTTAACCACATGCACATCTTTCTTGATCCCGACCCAGATCCGGAAAAATCATTCAAAGAACGTGAACGCATGTTCAACCTGTCCCGCTCAAGCTGGATGGATTACAACAAAAAACTGATTTCCAAAGGCGGTGGAATTTTTGAGCGATCAGCAAAATCGATTAAGCTTACTCCGCAAATTCAGACCTTACTTGATACATCCGCTGAACAGCTAACTCCCAATGAATTAATTAATACCATGCTCAAAGCTCCGGTTGATTTAATCTGGAATGGTGGCATTGGTACTTATGTCAAATCGTCTATGGAAAGCCATGATGATGCCAGTGACAGAGCCAATGATTCACTCCGCGTCAATGGCAATGAGCTCAGATGTAAAGTAATTGGGGAAGGCGGCAACTTAGGTGTGACCCAACTAGGCCGAGTCGAGTTCTGCCAAAATGGTGGTAAGTGTTACACCGACTTTATTGACAATTCGGCCGGTGTAGATACATCTGACCATGAAGTAAATATCAAGATACTGCTTAATGAAGTGGTTGAAAACGGTGACATGACAGTCAAGCAGCGTAACAACTTACTTGCAGACATGACTGACACTGTGGCGGATTTAGTCTTGGCCGATAATTACGATCAGACTCAAGCGATAAGTATTGAACGCACTAAAACTCTAAATCATGTCAAAGAACATGCACGGTTCATTCAAATGCTGGAAAAATCGGGCAGTTTAAATCGTGAACTCGAATTTTTGCCGAGTGACGAAATTTTAAAGGAATATGCGGCTTCGAAACGTGGTTTAACCGCACCAGAAATATCAGTATTACTTGCTTATAGCAAAATTCATATTTATGATATTTTGCTGGATTCAGATGTCCCAGATGATGATTTTCTACGCAATGTTGTCGAGCAGTACTTCCCTGAAACACTAGTCAAAAAATACCGTTCTACGATTGCCGAGCATCGCTTACGCCGGGAAATTGTTGCTACTTATATCACCAATAAAATGGTCAATCAGGCTGGTCCTTTGTTTGCTTTTCAGCTTTCGGAAACTACCGGTGCCAGCTATGCAGATATTGCCAGAGCATTTATGTGTTCAAGGGAAATATTTTCAATTGATCAAATCTGGTCACAAATAGAAGAACTCGATAATAAAGTCGATGCCAACATTCAAATACAAATGCTTAATGATGCTGCAGGATTATTGGAACGGTCTAGTTTATGGTTATTGCGTAATCGCAGAATGCCTATTGATATTCAGCAAACTGTTGATTACTTTAAACCAGGCATTGAGGAACTGAGAACCTGTATTCCACGCAGCTTTGCCAAACCAAATAAAATATTACACAAAAAACGCAAGGATTTGTTAATTAAAGCTCGCGTACCAGCTGAAATCGCTGAGCAGGTAGCCGCATTTGTTGCCCTGTCTTCTTCAATGGACTTGGTTGAAGTTGCCAATGACAGGGACATTGAAATGAACATCGCCAGCAGCGTTTATTTCTCAATTGGAGATATACTCGACTTACACTGGCTTAGAGATAACATCGCTGATTTGCAAGCAGACAATCACTGGCATTTGCTGGCGAAATCAAGCCTACGAAATCAGCTACACCGCGTACAACGTTTGCTTACGGCTGATATGCTAGCAGCAAGCAAGGGAACCGCAAAGCAACGTATTGACAACTGGGACACCAGAAATATTAAAGCCAAACAACGTTTCAAGAATGTTTTGCGTGAACTTAAGCGTAGCGGAAAGCTGGATTTTCCAATGCTATCGGTGGCCTTGGGTGAATTACAAATATTAAGACAATCCAATGATTCGACTCAACAAGCTGAAGTAAAATAACGCAACAATATTAGTGGAGTAATTATGAAATATCCGACCCTTAATGAGATGGGCGTCAGCAATCCAGAACAAATCAGCCGTTATACATTGCATCAGGTAGGCAATGTAGACCATCTATGTATTGTGTATCAACGCAAAAAAAATTCCTTATTGCCAGTAACAAAACGATTTAAATTTCCCCGCTCGGAAAAACTAGTAATGGTCGATAGTGGCACTCAAAAAATGGAAACCGTTAATGAAATTTCGCCATATGTAACTAAAGCCATGGCAGAACTTGATCAAATTTTAAAACGCAAGCGCTCCCGAAAAGTACTAATTAAAGATATTGAAGATGAAATTGCACGTATTGAGGAAGAAATGAACGCCCACATTGCCTCGCTTCGTTCGATGCTTGAACGACTTTAAAATAATCTGTTTTTTTAACTAAAAGCCCACCAGATGATGGGTTTTTTATCGGTTACTTGAATATGGCCAAAGTGGAAAACGGCGCAAAAATTTAGTTTTTGATTTTGGTTTTATGCCTCCACCGGCACATTGCTTGATTAGTCGCTTGCAATACCAATAAGTCAACACGCCGAACAAAACGCTTCCTAAAGCCTGGCCAACTAACACTCCTTGAGCCCCGCCAAGCTGCGCGCCTTGATAAACAAATGGAATAGTACCTATAGTGGCCTTACCAAAGTTGGAAATCGTCGAGTACTGTGGAAAACCAAGATTGTTAAATATCGCATTGCCAACAAACTGGACGCCGTTAAAGAAAAACGTAAACACTATCCAGGTGCAGAAAAATACCACCAGCGCATTAGAGGCACCGGTCAAACTAAATAGCGCTGGAACTTGATAGCGTAATAAATATAGAACAACTGATATCAAACCCACGTAGAGTAGAGTAAATAATATCGAATCAGAAAGTGTTCTTGAAACTCGTTCAAATTTTTTAGCACCAAAATTTTGCCCAACTATTGGCCCAACTGCGCCGGACAAAGCGAAAACAGCGGCAAACGCAACCGGAATGAGCCGCCCTATTACTGACATGGCCGCGACAGCACTATCACCAAATTGTGACATCGCTGCCGTTACATAGGCGTTACCAATTGGGGTGGCAATATTGGTTAGAATGGCAGGAAATGCAATCTTAGTGATTTGAGGTAAATCCTCAAAACAATGTTTCAGGTTAAATTGGCTGATTAAATCATGTTTTTGTATTGAGCTATAAAGACCAACCATCAGCATTATGCAACGTGCTGCCACTGATGCCCAGGCTGCTCCTTTAACACCCATACTCAGTCCAAAAATCAATATCGGATCAAGTACTGCATTGACAATTCCTCCGGCAATCGTGGTATACATTGATAAAGCCGCTGCACCTACCGCTCTCAGGGCTGCACCTGCACACATAGCTATCAGCATAATCGGCATCGATGGAATAATAATACGCAAATATTGAGTGGCTAATTCCTGGGTTCGTCCATGCGCACCTAATAGGTTCAACAACTCGGGTATGTAAATCCAGATGATCGTTGCTAATACCAAAGCGAACAATGCACCTGTCACATAAATGTTAATCACATAACGTTTTGCCTGTTTAATATTTTGTTCACCAATAGAACGCGATACCAGGGCGCCACAAGCGATTGCCACACCAATTGAAACAGATGTGGTAAAAAATAAAATACTGCCCGAAAAACCCACTGCTGCAGCCAATTCCACCTCACCCAGCAGGCTGAGGAAATACATATCTACTAGATCGACCACAAACAAAGTCAGCAAACCCAGGGCTGATGTGCCGGTCATGGTAATCACATGCCGCATAATCGAGCCTTCAAGAAATCTTGCTGTGGTTGTCATTTTTTTGACAGATATAATCTTGGTTTCAGGACAATACGTTGAAAGGATATTTGTGTCAAAAATATATTTGATTTATGAGAATGAACAGTGGTTGGCTCCACTGACTAATGCGTTGGATCGTATAGATGCACCTTATCAGCGTTGGTCCATGATCGATGGGCACCTGGATTTAAGGTCTCAGCCGCCAAAAGGTGTATTCTTTAATCGCATGAGCGCTTCCGCCCATACTCGCGGATACCGTTATTCGCCCGAATATTCAACTTGTGTTATTAACTGGCTCGAAGGCTATGGAAGGCGCGTTATTAACGGTGGCAACACAATAAATTTAGAGATCAGCAAAACCGCCCAATATATTGCTTTACGTAATGCTGGGATTGAAGTACCACGCACACAAACTGTGCTAGGAACTCAACAGCTTCTCAGGGCTGCAAAACAAATAAAAAAGCCTTTCATTATTAAACATAACCGTGGCGGAAAAGGTTTGAGTGTAAAATTAATTCATGACATTAAATCGTTAGAAGCGTTTTTATTCAGCCATGAATGCGAACCACCCATTGACGGACTATGGTTGATCCAGGAATATATTCAATCACCCGAGCCCTACATTATCCGTACTGAATTTATCAATGGAAAATTAGTTTATGCTGTTAAAGTCAACACTGAACAAGGCTTCGAGCTGTGCCCGGCTGATGTGTGCGAGACTAAAGATGTATTCTGCCTTCTTGACAGTGAGGCTAAAGATAAATTTGAAATTATTGATGGTTTCAACCATCCTTTGATTCAGCAATATGAAACGTTTATGACCCGGCAGAATCTGGATATCGCAGCCTTTGAATTTATCCAAGACGAAAACAACAATGCCTATACTTATGATATAAATACCAATACCAATTACAATTCACAAGCTGAACAAAAAGCTGGTATTTATGCTTATCAGCATTTAGCACAGTTTTTAATTGATGAACTCAGGTCTGTTGACCCTGGATGAAAAAATTAACGAACAGGAGAAAAATATGTTTACTAAATTGATGTACCAAATGACCAAACCACTACTCACTGTGGTATTAGCATTGTCTGTTTACACGGCGCATGCACAGGAAGAACAAAATTATTTGTTAGCAACCGCCAGCACGGGCGGCACCTATTATCCTGTTGGCGTAGCTTTGGCGACACTAACGAAAGTCAAACTCCAGCCCACAGAGAAAATCGGCATGTCTGCGATCAACTCCGCCGGTTCGGGAGAAAACGTAAAATTGCTCCGTGAGGGCGAAGCTCAATTTGCGATTTTACAGGGCTTGTTTGGTCACTACGCAGCGACAGGCACGGGTCCAGTTGAGGCAGATGGCCCACAGGAGCATCTACAGGCGGTTACTATGCTATGGCAAAATGTTGAGCAGTTCGTGGTTAAAAATGATCATGTTAAATCCGGCAATGTTGAAGATCTAGTCGGCATGAAAGGCATAGCCATGGCTTTGGGCAAAAAGAACTCCGGCACCATCGGTTCTAATAAAACCCTGTTTGCAGGACTTGGCATAGATATCGAGAATGATTACGAGCTATTTTACGGTGGTTATGGACCTAGCGCAGATGCCCTGCAAAACGGCCAGGTTGAAGGCATGAATACAGCTGCAGGCGTACCGACTGGTGCTGTGACCAAGGCATATGCAGCAATGGGCGATCAAATCACTATGTTGGAAGTTACCGATGAACAAATTGCAGCCATGGATGGTGGCAAAGGCTTATGGACGCGTTATGTCATTGAGGCTGAAACATATCCGGGTCAAGCCAATGCGATTAATACTATTGCACAACCAAATTTTCTTGCTGTTCACGCCGATGTCCCCGAGGAAACCGTTTATAAAATTACTAAGACAATTTTTGAGAACCTGCCTTTTTTACAAGCTATCCATAAAGCTACCAATGCAATGTCTTTAGACAAGGCGCTGGCAGGTTTACCTGTTCCCCTCCACCCCGGAGCGGCCAAATATTTCAAAGAAGCCGGTGTTGAGATTCCAGAAAATTTAATGGCCCAATAATCCAATAACCGAGTAAAAAAATGGCCAGATCTTGAGGTCTGGCCGAACATATCTCCCAAATGGCCAGCCAGGAAATTAGTGACCAGTTAAAGGGCCTGGGCAAAGTCGGTTATGTCGTGGCCATAATAGTGTCACTTGGTCATATTTATTATAATACCGTCGACAGTCTTCCTCCCTTGCTGCATAACTCGCTGCATTTTGCAGGATTCGCGCTTTTGTGTGTAATTAGCTACCCACTATTAACAGATCGAAAATCCAGCCCAGTAAATCTGATCAATATTATTCTCGGAGTCCTAATTGCAATCAGTGCGGTTTATTTGATTCTAATGGAAGACGCAATTTATGCCCGCGGTGTTAGATTAAACCAAATAGAATGGATTGCAGGCATCATGCTGATTCTCGGTGCCATTGAATTAACCCGGCGAACCACCGGCTGGATTATCCCAATTTTAATCATTATTGCCTTAAGTTATGTGACGTTTTGGGGGCAATGGGCTGATGGCGTATTTAGGTTTTCCGGGTTAAGCACAGAAACCGTTTTATTTCGAAGTATTTACGGGGATGACGGAATTTTTGGGAACATTGCCAGCATATCGTCAACCTTCGTTTTTATGTTTATTTTGTTTGGTGCATTTTTGCTTTGCTCCGGTGCGGGTGATTTTGTTATTAATCTGGCTAAAGCGTTGGCAGGTAAAATTGTTGGAGGTCCTGGCCTTGTTGCAGTTATTGCATCCGGATTGACGGGTACTATCTCTGGTTCTGCAGTGGCAAACACCGCTTCTACTGGCGTAATCACCATACCGCTTATGAAAAAAGCAGGCTTTGAGTCAAAATTTGCCGCCGGTGTCGAAGCAGCAGCGTCGACAGGAGGTCAGTTAATGCCACCCATCATGGGTGCAGGCGCATTTGTAATGGCCAGTTATACACAAATCCCCTACACCACCATTATTTCTGTCAGTGTATTACCGGCCTTATTATATTTTTTTACTGTTGCGTTTTTCGTTCGCAGTGAAGCCAAACGATTAGGATTATCTGCTACAGACCAGGAAACAGTAAAATTTTCTGAGATCATGAAACAAGGCGGTGTTGCTTTCATTATTCCTATCGGATTATTGATTAGCCTTTTGATTTATGGATTCACGCCGACTTATGCGGCGGGTTTTAGCATTATCTCTGTCGTCGTGGCTTCCTGGTTAACCCCAAACAAAATGGGAATTCGAGATATCTGCGATGCCTTGGCATTGGGCGCCAGGAATATGATCATGACCGCCATATTGCTGTGCTCGGTTGGATTAATTGTAAACGTGATCGCAATGGCTGGCATTGGCAATACTTTTTCGCTAATGATAAACGACTGGGCGGGCGGTAATTTATTTATTGCAATCATTTTAATTGGTCTGGCTTCCTTGGTGCTTGGCATGGGTTTACCTGTTACAGCTTCTTACATTGTGTTAGCCACCTTATCTGCCCCAGCTTTGTACACTATGATCAGCGACAGCATGTTAATTCAGGCGTTAACTTCGGGAGAAATTACAGATACAGCTAAGACAATGTTGGCCTTGGTGAACCCGGAATTTCTGACCGGTAGTGTTCAGTTAGATACGACATCTGCAAAGGAACTTTTAGCTGGGTTACCTCAAGAATTAGCACAGACCGTTAAGGAGCAATTAGTCAGCCCAGAATTAGTGACCGGTGCATTGCTCTCAGCACATATGATTATTTTCTGGCTGAGCCAGGACAGCAATGTCACACCTCCCGTATGTCTAACTGCGTTTACTGCTGCAGCGATTGCTAAATCACCACCGATGGCAACCGGTCTACAATCCTGGAAAATCGCCAAAGGACTATATTTAGTACCAATATTATTTGCCTATACGCCGTTTTTATACGGTAGTTTTACGCAACAATTAACGATATTCGTATTGTCACTAATAACAGTCTACATTCTGGTTTTGCTGATTCAGAAACTTCTCAACTGGAAAAATTAATCACTTTCTGGGTTTGCCAAATATTTTTTGTTTATAACGCCCCAAAATCGGGCGATATTTTCTCTCAAGCTCTTCGTACAAGCTTGGTGTTTTGTTCGAATGTGGAAAATCTTCCTGTGGCGGTCGCAACTGCAAGAATTGGCTTAATTCATTCCAGCCATGTCCATTTTCCCAACAGACTTTTAGCAGTTTGTCTGATTGGCCAGCAAAAAATGTCTCAACCATTTGATTATGTTTATGATAGTAATCAATATGGGCCTGTTTGTTCTCATCAGGATCTGCATAACCATAGATATAAAGCTCATAGTCAACTAAAGGGCCAATGCGCTTACCGTGTCGGCTTAAACTCTTAAACCATGTTTCAGCGTTTTTACGCACAGATAATATAAATTTTGCATCTGGATACCAATTGTACATACGATCATACATTAACGCCCAGGGCCAATTTTCAAAGCTATCATGTTCATCAGCGATTCTTTTTAAATATTCCCAATCATTATTTCGATATGCATTAAAGGCACCCAAATCAAAAGTGCAATGATTAAAGCCCCATAGTTTCATACAGGTCTTTAATGTGCTAGTGCCTGTTTTATTAAGGCCAACGCCAATAACTTTCATTTCTTAACTTTTTTGACTAATGATATAGATCAGGGTGAGAATGTCTTTGCTTCCAGAGATATTGATAATAACCTAATGCTTTATTCATATCTCGGCCGGTAATTCGTGAAATTCTACCTTGTGCATTCTTGTTAGAATTAATTCTTTCATCCATTAAATAGATATACTTGTAGCCAAACTTAGACAATATATCCGCCTCCCAATCTTCGCCCTTGTCACCGAAAGGATAAATAAAGTGTTCACAATCAACACCTAAATTAGCTTTAATTAAAGAACTGCATTGTGCAAGATCGTTAGTAAACTGAGTCGAATTCATATGTGTCACCGCATCGTGAAATAACGTATGCACAGCGATAAGACAACGGTCATTAGCAACTAATTCTGCCAGTTCATCCCAGTTAAGATTATTATGAACCGCTGGATGTTGAGTTAGCTGCTCGACACTTACATCTGCGGTTACCATGCGAATTTCAGCTAGAAGGTCATCCGACTGAATAGCATGTTCAGAAAAATATTTTTGCATAATACGCTGCATTGCAGTCTCGCCAGTATCACAGTCACTGCAGATTGGATATTTTCTATAGTTCTGACTCAATAATAACCGAGCATAAACTTCTTCAAACCAAAAAGGTTGTTGCTGTTCAATCACTCCAGGACAGATAGCAATTATCGGCCGGACATTGAATTGGTTAGAAATTTTAATTACAAGATCTTTGATATTTCTGTTTCCATCGTCAAATGTAACGACTAGCCCTGGGCAAGAAGAATCGATATGTGTTCGTAATTGATAACCTTGGCGAATGTAAAACTCAATTTCGCTCATTATAGAATTTTCAGACAAATCAAGTGGACGGAATTTAGCTTTATCAGAATCATTTTCAACGCCGTGATACATAATCACTGAACAAATTTTTTTATCCTGCAAACCAAACTTGCCCAGATGGAAGACACCGAGCCGGTTTTTTTAAAAAAAAAAGTAACTCTCTGAGTGAATTCATCTTATTCGCTCAGTATTTTTCTGAAGTTCTCTGTTAATGCTCGATAAGCTCCCTTTGCATCTATGTATTCACGCGAACATTTCAGGGCATTTCGCTTCATTTCCTCAAGACGCGGCTTAATATAATCAATCGCTTTGATAAATTCATCTTCATTTTCGACCATGACTCCACAGTCATATTTTTCGACAAACTCGAAACTAGGTTGCCTGCTAACTATTACTGGCACTCCCATTGCTAAAAACATACACAAACGATTTGAACTGATTCCCATATTCTGAAACTGTGGCCCTGTTTGTCTGTACACGGCAACCCCAATATCAACTGCACCCATTTGAGACCAAGCCTCACGCCATTCTATTCGTTCTGGCTCCATATATATTCTCTCGGCACCCTGAATTTTGGTTAATAAAAAACGTGACAAAGGATCTGTATTCAGGGGCTGTATGACCAAGTTAATATCGGAGCAACTAACCAGGGCCTCTATGAGCCAAAGTGCACTATGCTCATGATAGAAGACGCCTGAGTCTGCCACTACCAGATTGTCATGCTTTACATTCCATTTCGCTCGCATCACTGTTTTGTCTGCTGCCTGGGGAGGGCTGCGGAAACACCCTGGAAGTACCATCATCGATTGAACTGAGGTCATACCCAGGTAATCTTTCAACAGTTCCAGTCTCACCGAATCATTGACGATTTGCAATTTTGAGCGCCGCATCGCCCAACAACATAGTTGCTTCCAGCGTTTCGTACGATTACCCGAATAAGAACCAGAGCGTATTTCATCAGACAAGGTCACACTAGGTTTACGATGAATGGCTGAGAGTAAGCCTACAGCAGCCATTGGGTCTTCTGTAGTACCTGAGAATATTGAATATTGACGCCATTTTGGTAAAAAACAATTTTGAATTAGCCATTTATAACCATAATGAGCGGGATAAGCTTTGACCTTGTCTCCATACGCTGAAACATCTAATTGCTCACCCGGAGCAAATATATCGATCTCTAATCCCAAGCTTAGTAACGCTTGTACAATGGCTTCATTAGGTGGCGAATAGGCCAGCTTTGGCATCAATAGAAAGTGGGCAGCTTTCATGATCTTGTTTTGTTAAAAGGGACAAAAATGTCGGAATGAACGTGTATCTAAAGCTGTTTTTCGCACAACCACAGTGTGCATGCCATGCAATTGATCAAAATAATATTTTGTTTTACTGGATGGAGTCCAGTCATCACGAGATAAAACAGACAGGGATGATTTGATCTTCGACTTTAAGTTGACATTTTCTCCAACATCAAGCCTTGTACCGTCTACTAACTCATAATCCAAATTGGATAAAACAAATGTTAGTACTTTTCGTATTGATTTATAACAAACATCATCAAACACTATCACCCCTCCAACATCAAGCATTTTATCTATATAAAAGAAATCAACCAAGGTGTAATCAAAAGTGTGCCAGCCATCTATAAATGCAAACTGAAATTTCTCACTCGTTTGAAGGATTTTTGGCAACGCCGTATAGGAAGGCTCATTATAAAACTTGTAAATATCTTCAAAACCCGCTCGCTTAATATTCTCAAGCCCTAGACCATGCCAACGATCATTAAACTGCATAGGATCAATACCATAATGCATCGAATTCTGTTTTTTTGCCAGTTCATCAAGAATAAACAAACTCGATACACCAAACGCCAGACCAACCTCAACAGAATTAGAACAATTAACTTTGTTAATCCATTTTTGCAGCATTTCTCCTGCTTGTTGAGTCACATTACTATGCACCTCATAGTAATTCCCATTTTCATCAGCAACTTGACCTGTGGCCAATATTTCTTTGAGTAAGTTGTTCATTATTTTGTCATAAAATTTATATTAAATATAAGCCTCTATCGACTTACGTCTGTGAGTTAAACTACTGCGAGTTTAGTTAATCCATTCCAGGTCTACACATGCGAACTCACCCAAAGTAATCAAGATCAGTTGTTTGTGAACTCAGATAACCCATTCAGATTGCATTATATACTGTATATATTATTCACAAACTTCTATTAAACGATCATTTAAACAATCTCTGATCGATAACTATTGGAGAATAAATTAAGTACAAACATCATCAATCTAAAGCCTAAAATATTTCAAATACCCTAATTTTAAGGCTGGTATAATTGTATATATAAAAACCTTAAATCTTTGCTGAAGAGATAAATCTAACTGCGAAGGATTTTTACAGATTGTATTTAACTTTATATTATTCCCTTTCCAGTCATGTTCTCCAGGCGTAATAAAGTCATTCACATTACGGTTAATATCGTTTAAAAAGTCATTATCCCAGGTGAGTTCAACAAAACTACAAACATCACGAAAAGTTATCTCTGGTTTTTTAACCATATCTTCATAATGTAAAAGTTTTATATTATCGGGAAAAGTTTCTGCCAATTGATATGCAAGAAATACTGAAGATTTCCAGTTATTTAAGATCTTTTCTATTGTACCAGGAGACCAATACATCTTTGAAATAGAATTAACAAAATCACGTGGGTTCCTGCATGTTAATAAACACTTCAGGTTTTGGTCGTACTCAAGCAATGACTCAATTGCAATCAAGTTGCCAGGGGTTTTTTCAATCGCCGTCAAATCACAATCTGCTATTTGTGGTTTATGAGCATCAATAAATTTAAAAAAGGCTTCTCTGATATCTATTGATGGAGATTTATTCAATTGCTTGAACGTTTTTTCAAGGCAACCCGAAGACAAATGCCACTTTGTTGCTAAGACTCTGAACAACTGTTCTGCTTGATTTAACGTGAAACTCATCGTGACATTTATCTTTTTCGCCTCCTCAAAGAAATGAGTTTCCGGCAGTGTATAAGTCTGATTAGACTGATTTAAAACAGACTGGACCAGTGTTGATCCTGATCGAGGCAATCCTGCTATCAATATATAATTCAATCTTGTATCAGCCACTGCCAAGTTATGATAACAACGATTTAATTTTACGCTTAATTTTTAATGCAGGCCCTTGGGCTTGCTCATACTCAAGTTTCGAATATTCATCTAGCATATCTCTGTTTTCTATCATTTCGCCATTGATTGCCATTACAGTGAATTTCTGGCGCCAAAGTTGCTACGCGTAAGTCGCTATTATAGATCAAACCTCCATTTGTACTACAAAGTTTTTAGCAACTACACAGCTTCATCTCTGCTAAGAGTGTTCTACAATGGTCTGTTCCACCTATTTTCACAATTAATCTATCAGGTTCTAGAGTGTTTTCAATTTGTTAGACACCAAAACCCAAATTTCATCAGCAATATTAAATTAGCCATTTTGGCACAAGACAATACAACTGACATTGCCAAAGATGTATAATAGCGAAAACAGAATAAATTCGAAAAACAATCATTTATAGTTTTTCTTAATAATGTGATACACATAAGTCATATTGTAAATATTACGGAAATTGGACGAGAGCAAATTAAAGTCTTATTTATATATTGCTCAGCCGTTAACGCTCAAGTCATTATTGAGGGCAAAACAAAATTCCGATTCTGACCTGACTGTAGATTTATTTACCATAAAACATAAATCTGAGAATATCGATCCGCCCAAAAGCTTTATACAGGTTAAGGATATTGAAAAATACGCATGTGAATACATTCCGTTTTTAAAAGACACAGTTCAAAAACCATTACCAAGACTGACCGATATTATCAATGGACTTTATCAAGCATCAGAAGCAGAGTTTTTTGTTTATACCAATCTTGACATCTCCTTAATGCCAAGTTTTTATAACTACATCAAAAAGTTGATCCTTCAAGGACATGATGCTATTTACATTAACCGCGAAAATTTACCTAAAGAATACAATGGAGTTCGTTTAGATGAGTCTAATCTAGATTTATGTTACAAGGTCTCCGGAACACCTCATGTCGGTATTGATTGTTTCGTTTTCAAAAGAAGCATTGTTACTAAACTGAATCTAAGAAATGCGTTTTATTGGATTTCCACCCATTGGGCAACTACTCAAAACAGAAATTGACAAGGCCTCCAAAAAACCCATCTGGATTAAAAATCGGCGCCTAACCTTCCATATTGGATCAGATGAGGTTTGGAAACAAGGGGGACCATATTTTGAAGCTAATCACAGAGAATGTGAAGGCTATGTTGATCAGTTTAGCCCGCAAAAATTAAATATGACACAAAAAATTTACAGGAGGATAAGACGTTTGTTTTAATCTGTAATCTGCCAGGTCAATTTTGGCACAACTATCCCTTTTCTCCCAGGATTAACGTTGAACCCAACATCAGCGATATGCAGGTTCAATTGATTTTCACAGATCGCTTTTAATGCATTACCAATCCTCTCATGGTAGAAAACAGATAATGTGTATTTGCCTGGACGTAACAATTCGTTTGGAAAATTGCACTGCAAATTTATCTGTTTGTTTTGTTTGATTTTTATTGTGAGCAGATTCTTATCATAATGATGGGAAACAAAAATCTGATTTCCGTAGATATCGGTCACCAAAATTCCAAATATATAATCTCCAGCATCTACTCTGGAAATTGCGGATAATTTTATAGAGAACGATTCGTTATATGGCACGACATTAGAAATTTGTTGTCGCTCATTACAAATACTGATTTTAGTAAATTCGATTGGCAAGTTATGCTGAGAACCAGGCTCAGCTTGCCAAACTCCGTCAGTATAATTTTGGTCGCTGCGAAGATATTGCTCAATCACCTCTTGGACTCCTGAGTCTTCGATTATCTTCCCATTCTCCAAAAGAATTGCCCTTGAGCACAATCGATTGATGGAACTCATATTATGACTTACAAACAATACAGTTCTACCTGTTGTTGCTATATCATTAAGTTTTCCAAGGCATCGTTTTTGAAACTGGACATCACCTACCGCCAATACTTCATCAACAATCAAAATATCAGGATCTAAATGCGCCGCAATCGAAAATGCCAAACGAACGTACATACCACTTGAATAACGTTTAACTGGTGTATCGACAAATTTCTCGATATTGGCAAACTCAACAATTTTGTCAAACTTGGCCTTAATTTCATTTTTTCGCATTCCCAGAATCGCACCATTTAGGTAAATGTTTTCACGACCTGTCAACTCTGGGTGAAATCCTGTACCCACTTCTAACAGGCTAGCAACATTACCTTTTAGCGTAACAGAGCCTTCCGTGGGTGTTGTAATTCGACTAAGAATTTTAAGAAGTGTGCTCTTGCCCGCACCGTTTTTACCGATTATGCCAACCACTTCACCCTGATTAACCTGAAAATTAATATCCTTAAGTGCCCAAAACAATTCATCATTTTTTACCTGGCCACTCAAGGTTTTATATCTTCTGAAAGGTGCACTCAGCGTTGACATAATCATTTCTCTAAACGATTTATTCAACTCATCCCGGCCACCGATAGCATACCGCTTGCTCAAATTATCGACACTTAATACGGATTGGGAATTCGTCATTAAAAGTTAAATCACATCGGCAAAACGTTTTTCAACGCGTTTAAAATACACAACACCTAGAATAAACATAGTCACAGCAAACACTATCGAGAAAAGCAAAGCGATTAAATTAATCTCCGCACCGAGAAAAATAGCCCTTGAAGCTTCAATTATACCGGTCATAGGATTTAAATAACTAATCCATTGCCATTTTTCTGGTATTAGACTAACAGGATAAATAACCGGTGTTAGATACATCCAAATCTGGATCATAAATGGTACAACATAACGAAAATCCCGATAAGAAACAGTTAATGCTGATAAAAATATACCTACACCCAAAGCCGTCAATAGTAGAACAAAGATCAACCCGGGTAACAATAAAAGTTTAAGAGAAAATTCGACACCAAAAAACAACATCAAAGAAAATAAAATTAACGTTGATATTGCAAAGTCAACGAGTGCAGCTCCGACCGAACTAACAGGGATTAGAATTCTAGGGAAGTATACTTTAGAAACCAAATGTGCTGAACCCACCATTGAGTTAGCAGAACTACTCACAGCTGTAGAAAACAGACCCCAGGGTAAAAGAGCAGTATAAACAAATACAGGATAAGCGTACCCATCCGAAGGTATTTTCGCAAAGTTACCAAAAATTACACTAAAGATGATCATGGTCGTGATAGGCTGGATTACTGCCCAGGCTATACCTAATACAGTTTGTTTATATCTAACCTTAACATCACGCGAGACTAGTACTAACAATAGCTCACGATAAGCCCACAATTCACGCAAATCTAGATCAAATAAGCCTTTTTCTGGCTTAATCACGGTTACATGATCGTGACCAAAATATTTCTGCTGTATCGAGTTTTTCGATTGCGACATTGTTAACAATTATTCAAAAAGGTGTTGATTATAAAGCGAAATATCCAAAGCTGTAAGTATAATAGCCCCAATTATTAGCAGACAGAAAAAAACCCCGGCATGCGGGGTTTTTATAAAGTTATTAGCCTGGCAGTGACCTACTTTCACATGGCGAATGCCACACTATCATCGGCGCTAAGTGTTTTCACTTCTGAGTTCGAGATGGAATCAGGTGGTTCCCACTTGCTATTGCCGCCAGGCAAATCGGACGTAGCATATCCTGAAGCCGCTAGGACTGAAGGACCTCCTTAAGAATGCACTGCATCCAAAAGGAGCTACATATTCTTACAATCTGAAATAATCTAAAGCAGTATGTTGACTATATTCTCAACACCCTGGTTAATTCTGAACAATACATTTCAGATCATTTGGGTGTTATATGGTCAAGTCTCACGGTTTATTAGTACAGGTTAGCTTAATGCCTTACAACACTTCCACATCCTGCCTATCAACGTTGTGGTCTACAACGAACCTTTAGGGACCTCTAGGGTCCAGGGAGACTTAATCTCGAGGGAGGCTTCCCGCTTAGATGCTTTCAGCGGTTATCCCGGCCGTACATAGCTACCCTACAATGCCACGGGCGTGACAATAGGAACACCAGGGGTACGTCCACTCCGGTCCTCTCGTACTAGGAGCAGATCCTCTCAAGTCTCCAGCGCCCACACCAGATAGGGACCAAACTGTCTCACGACGTTCTAAACCCAGCTCGCGTACCTCTTTAAATGGCGAACAGCCATACCCTTGGGACCGGCTACAGCCCCAGGATGAGATGAGCCGACATCGAGGTGCCAAACACCACCGTCGATATGAACTCTTGGGTGGTATCAGCCTGTTATCCCCGGAGTACCTTTTATCCGTTGAGCGATGGCCCTTCCATACAGAACCACCGGATCACTAAGACCAGCTTTCGCTCCTGCTCGACGTGTCTGTCTCGCAGTCAAGCACTCTTTTGCCTTTACACTATCCGTACGATTTCCGACCGTACTTAGAGTACCTTCGCGCTCCTCCGTTACTCTTTGGGAGGAGACCGCCCCAGTCAAACTACCCACCATACACGGTTCCGGACCCGGATAACGGGCCTCGGTTAGGACCTCAAATAGATCAGGGTGGTATTTCAAGGTTGGCTCCACGATAACTGGCGTTACCGCTTCAAAGCCTCCCACCTATCCTACACAAATGTATTCAAAGTCCAGTGTAAAGCTGTAGTAAAGGTTCACGGGGTCTTTCCGTCTTGGTGCGGGTATACTGCATCTTCACAGCAAGTTCAATTTCGCTGAGTCCCGGGTGGAGACAGTGTGGCCATCGTTACGCCATTCGTGCAGGTCGGAACTTCACGTTACCCCCATGTTTCCATGGGGCGCAGACTATACCATTAACTTGTCGATTACCTTTAGAAGATCTTTCTTCTCATGTTTTCTCTTACCTGATGGATTCATTTGATAAGCAATATCAATAATATGCTTTAAATGACCAGGATTAAGATGCCGATTTTGATTAACACTTTTACAGATTTCAGCAAACTTAACAAAATCGTCATGTTTACTTCCATGCAACTCAAATTTCTGAAAATGTGGAATAATTCGTCTGACCAGATCTTTAACTGATCTAGATTCATATTTGTAAGTTCCATCAGAACTTGAAAAACGAATCGCACCACAATCAAAAAATTGATGTATTGCTTGCAAAAGCGCTAAATCCCGGCGGTTTAAAGAGATAGAAAAAGAAGGGCGTGTTTCAATGCCTACTTTTAACTTTTTTCGAAAATTAAAAGAAACATGAAAACAGCCTTCACCCTCAACCAGGCCACTAATATATTGTGGATTAAGTTTAGGGCACTTCATGGGCATCACTTCCGTTTAATTGTAAAGGGACAAGTTACCAGCGTATTGCTCAGGTTTAAAGTAAAGTTTAACCCTGAGCCTCACCTTTCGGATCAGTCGTTACGGGGTCAATGTTTAAGATTTTACATTAACTTAAACACGACTTCCCTCGGAATTGCCCTTTGTCCTGCACAACAGGAGGGTTTTTCCGATATGAGCTGGTTTGCTCTGATCCTCACGAACCAGAGGGGCAATTTTACTTACCCGACAAGGAATTTCGCTCTATCTGTTACTTGCGTTGTTTGAGCAAACAACTGACCTTACATTTAATAAGGCGGTAAGGATGTTACTCCTTACTCTGCATGTCGCCATGCAGTTCGGACTATATCTTCATTCATTACTGAATGTCCGGCGTATAGTCTCTGAGGATTCCAGTTCAGAAGATTGAAGACTGATTACAGAAAACAGAAATAATCTGTCGTCTGACTACCGTCCTTTGTCTTCCAACCTGGTCTTTCCTGCTGATTATCTGCACCTATCATATTGTCACAAAAGGAGTATTGAAGTATCCGCATCTTCCAACACCAATTTAAAACTGGGGAACAATTAGATGCGGAAGTCATTCAATATTTTGGTCATAAAACCGCTTCCTAGTTGTAATGTAGGATACTCAGACTTCCCAGCATATAGCCGAATTTTACTAAGGCAGCAATTCCTACCTTAGGACCGTTATAGTTACGGCCGCCGTTCACCGGGGCTTCGATCAAGAGCTTCGCATTATAAATAAAGCTAACCCCATCAATTAACCTTCCGGCACCGGGCAGGCGTCACACCCTATACGTCCTCTTTCGAGTTTGCAGAGTGCTATGTTTTTAATAAACAGTCGCAGCCACCTCTTTGTTGCAACCCTCTTCTGCTCAGCCCGCGGGGGCTTCACATACAAAGGGCACACCTTCTCCCGAAGTTACGGTGTCATTTTGCCGAGTTCCTTCACCCGAGTTCTCTCAAGCGCCTTGGGCTACTCGCCCTGTCCACCTGTGTCGGTTTAGAGTACGGTCACACTTCATCTGAAGCTTAGAGGATTTTCTTGGAAGCTTGGTATCAACCACTTCAGTCTTAATAAAGACTTCGTCATCACACCTCGACATTGAAGAAACGGATTTGCCTGAATCTTCTGCCTACATGCTTAAACCGGGATATCCAACACCCGGCTGGTCTAACCTTCTCCGTCCCCCCATCGCAATGAAGTATGGTTCAGGAATATTAGCCTGATTCCCATCGACTACGCGTTTCCGCCTCGCCTTAGGGGCCGACTAACCCTGCGCCGATTAGCGTTGCGCAGGAAACCTTGGACTTTCGGCGTGCGGGTCTTTCACCCGCATTATCGCTACTCATGTCAGCATTCGCACTTGTGATACCTCCAGCATGCCTCACGGCACACCTTCACAGGCTTACACAACGTTCACCTACCATGCACATAAAGTGCATCCGCAGCTTCGGTATACAGCTTGAGCCCCGGTATATCTTCCGCGCAGGCCGACTCGACCAGTGAGCTATTACGCTTTCTTTAAAGGGTGGCTGCTTCTAAGCCAACCTCCTGGCTGTCTGTGCCTTCCCACATCGTTTCCCACTAAGCTGTAATTTGGGGACCTTAGCTGGCGGTCTGGGCTGTTTCCCTTTCGACCACGAAACTTATCTCCCGCAGTCTGTCTCCCGTGATTGTACTTCTCGGTATTCGGAGTTTGCATGGGTTTGGTACCGCTAGATGCAGCCCTAGCCCAAACAGTGCTCTACCCCCGAGAGTAAGACACGAGGCACTACCTAAATAGTTTTCGGTGAAAACCAGCTATCTCCGGACTTGTTTAGCCTTTCACTCCGATCCACAGCTCATCCACTGATTTTTCAACATCAGTTGGTTCGGTCCTCCAGTGAGTTTTACCCCACCTTCAACCTGGCCATGGATAGATCGTCCGGTTTCGGGTCTACTCCCAGCGACTAAAGTCGCCCTATTAAGACTCGGTTTCCCTACGCCTCCCCTATACGGTTAAGCTCGCCACTGAGAAGTAAGTCGCTGACCCATTATACAAAAGGTACGCAGTCACCCAGCACCTGAATTATTCTCAGGTCTGGCGCTACAACATTTTTTAAGTTTGTAATGGAATTTGAACTCAAATTACTTTTTAAGAATTCAGGTGCTGGGTAAACCCAGCATCAGTACTTATTTTGATTTTCCGTATGGAATCCAAACTTAAGCAACCATCAAGAATTCATGACTAAATAAACTAGCATTAATCTAAACTTACTTTGATTCTATGCATCAATGCCTGTTTTGATTTTCCATGATGTTTTAGTTGTTTTTCTCTTTGCCTTGCCACCGACTCTGTTAAATACGCTTCGTAGTACACCAATTTCCATTGATGGTTTTTCGTCGCAGTATTTTTTCCATTATTGTGAGATTCAAGACGAACGTTAAGGTCTTTAGTACTCCCAATATAAAACTGAGTAGGCTCGGTCAAAGACTGTAGTACATAAACATAAAACATAACAAACTTAAAACTTTGGCACCATAAAGCTGGGTTCACCCAGCACCTAAATTCCAACTTACAATCACATAAGTCAAAATTTAGCATAATGCCAAAAAATAGCTGTAGAACCGCACCAAAAAACAATTTAGGTGCTGGGCTCCCACTGCTTGTACGCATACGGTTTCAGGTTCTATTTCACTCCCCTTACAGGGGTTCTTTTCGCCTTTCCCTCACGGTACTGGTTCACTATCGGTCAGTTAGTAGTATTTAGCCTTGGAGGATGGTCCCCCCATGTTCAGACAAGATTTCACGTGTCCCGTCCTACTTTTCTTAAGCTCAGTACCACAAACGGATTTTCAAATACGGGGCTATCACCCACTATGGCCACACTTTCCAGAGTGTTCTTCTAATCCAATTGCTATCACTTAAAGGCTGCTCCCCGTTCGCTCGCCGCTACTAAGGGAATCTCGGTTGATTTCTTTTCCTCGGGGTACTTAGATGTTTCAGTTCTCCCGGTTCGCTTCGTACACCTATGTATTCAGTGCACGATGACCATAAATGGTCGGGTTTCCCCATTCGGAAATCTCCGGATCAAAGCTAGTTTGTCAGCTCCCCGAAGCTTATCGCAGACTACAACGTCCTTCATCGCCTCTAACTGCCAAGGCATCCACCATATGCGCTTATTCACTTGACCATATAACCCCAAACAATCTATCTAAGCGGTCTTTATCGCACTTAGCTTCGTTATCCTTGTCATTCAATCAGTCATGTACAGTAGTACATTCCTTCTTTCATTCCTGCGGATGCCTCACTAAGCACACTAAATCCTCGCTTATATCCACTACTCATAAATGAATAATGAAATAATCGCTAAAGTTATATGCATATTACTTGAGAATTAGCAAAATGCTATGTTTGCAACATACCCACACATCAATTTAAGAAAAACTTAAATGTTTGTGTGTCGAATATAAAAATATAAATAATTATATTCATTTTCGGAATATAGATCTCATCAATCCATATTCGCGCCTTTAGACTATCCAAATTGTTAAAGAACTCTAAACTTGATCTTATCTTCGATTACTCAATGATAATCTCTTCGTTTTTTACTTTCGTTTGAAAGTAAACACTAAACTTCAAATCATTAAACCTTAGTGTTTACTCACTTTCAAAAGTTGGTGGAGCTAAGCGGGATCGAACCGCTGACCTCCTGAATGCAAATCAGGCGCTCTCCCAGCTGAGCTATAGCCCCAGTACTCCATCTTTTTTTGCTTCTCTGACGTTGCTTTCGTCTTCGTGTCAGTCACATACTTTATGTATGCTCCTTAACTCATCCTCAAGCGCCTTAATAATCAAAAAAATCCTAACTTCGTCAGCAGAAGCGCCTCCTGCTTTTCGTATCCTGCAGATAATTGCTGAATTTGCCGCCTCCTGCAAGGCAGATTATGGCAAGGAAGTTTATGAATAATAAACGACGAGCCATTTAACGAAGAAAAGCGCCAATTATGGTGGGTCTGGGAAGATTTGAACTTCCGACCTCACCCTTATCAGGGGTGCGCTCTAACCAACTGAGCTACAGACCCAAATTCTAGTGTACAAAATCTGTTTATACGGAAAGATTAAGATCATTCGCTTTGCGAAAGCGCTCTAACCTTGCGCCTGCGGCGCCCCGCTACAGACCCAAATTTCAATCGTACAAATCTGTTATCTGTACTCAGTAAATCAAGCAAATTGTGTGGACGTTTTTAAAAGAAATGGTAAACGTCAGTTCGTCTTTAAAGGAGGTGATCCAGCCGCAGGTTCCCCTACGGCTACCTTGTTACGACTTCACCCCAGTCATGAACCACACCGTGGTGACCGACCCCCCGAAGGTTAGTCTAGCCACTTCTGGTACAGCCCACTCCCATGGTGTGACGGGCGGTGTGTACAAGGCCCGGGAACGTATTCACCGCGGCGTTCTGATCCGCGATTACTAGCGATTCCGACTTCATGCACTCGAGTTGCAGAGTGCAATCCGGACTGGGATCGGTTTTCTGAGATTAGCTCCACCTTACGGCTTGGCAACCCTCTGTACCGACCATTGTAGCACGTGTGTAGCCCTGCCCATAAGGGCCATGATGACTTGACGTCATCCCCACCTTCCTCCGGTTTGTCACCGGCAGTCTCCCTAGAGTCCCCGACATTACTCGCTGGCAACTAAGGATAGGGGTTGCGCTCGTTACGGGACTTAACCCAACATCTCACGACACGAGCTGACGACAGCCATGCAGCACCTGTCATTAGGCTCCCGAAGGCACCAAGATATCTCTATCAAGTTCCTAAGATTTCAAGGGCAGGTAAGGTTCTTCGCGTTGCATCGAATTAAACCACATGCTCCACCGCTTGTGCGGGCCCCCGTCAATTCCTTTGAGTTTTAACCTTGCGGCCGTACTCCCCAGGCGGTCTACTTATCGCGTTAGCTGCGCCACTAAAAGGAAAATCCTTCCAACGGCTAGTAGACATCGTTTACGGCGTGGACTACCAGGGTATCTAATCCTGTTTGCTACCCACGCTTTCGTACCTCAGTGTCAGTTTTGGTCCAGGAAGTTGCCTTCGCCATTGGTGTTCCTCCGAATCTCTACGCATTTCACCGCTACACTCGGAATTCCACTTCCCTCTACCAAACTCTAGTCAAGCAGTATCAAATGCAGTTCCCAGGTTAAGCCCGGGGCTTTCACATCTGACTTACTAAACCACCTACGCACGCTTTACGCCCAGTGATTCCGATTAACGCTCGCACCCTCCGTATTACCGCGGCTGCTGGCACGGAGTTAGCCGGTGCTTCTTCTAAAGATACCGTCAAACTTCAAGGATATTAACCTTAAAGCTTTCTTCTCAATTGAAAGTGCTTTACAACCCGAAGGCCTTCTTCACACACGCGGCATTGCTGGATCAGGGTTGCCCCCATTGTCCAATATTCCCCACTGCTGCCTCCCGTAGGAGTCTGGGCCGTGTCTCAGTCCCAGTGTGGCTGATCATCCTCTCAGACCAGCTACGGATCGTCGCCTTGGTAGGCCATTACCCCACCAACAAGCTAATCCGACGTAGGCTCATCCAGTAGTGATAGCTTTCAAGAAGAGGCCACCTTTCCCCCGTAGGGCTTATGCGGTATTAGCTCGGATTTCTCCGGGTTGTCCCCCGCTACTGGGCAGATTCCTACGCATTACTCACCCGTCCGCCACTCGTCAGCACAAGAATCACCCCGAAGGGATCATCAGCGTCTGTTACCGTTCGACTTGCATGTGTTAAGCATGCCACCAGCGTTCAATCTGAGCCAGGATCAAACTCTCCAGTTTATATATGTGTCTCTTTATTTAAAGCAAAGAAACAAAAAACTTGGAGTTCTGCCTTTGGAAAAAAAGGCAGTTTAATTCCTGACGTTCACTCATATAAGCAATTAAAAACGCCCACACAATCTGCTTGATTCAATTTTTAAAGAACTAGGCCTTATTACGGCCAAAGAGCAGCGCATTATACTCGGCCAAAGCCCCCTGTCAAACGTTTTCCAAGGTTTTTTCAGGCTGATTTTTTTAAACCAGTTTCAAGGCTAAAGGACTTGAATCTACTGGCTTGATATTTAATGCGCCAAGACAATTAATTTTACGTTGAAACCAATAAAAACGCTAGTGGATTGTTAATCAGATCGTTCGTAGCGAAATCGTTGGTAGAGTACAATAATTGGGGTCCATTGCACTCTACAGCCCTGTTGGTCTGGGTTATCTAATCAACCTAAGGTAATTCGTTTCATTTTACGTTTCCCTACTTGAAAGACGGCTTCAAACGGCGATTTAATCTCTAATGCCGTGTCAGAAACTTTTTCTCCGTTGATTTTGACGGCAGACTGCTTGATCATTCTTATCGCTTCTGATGTGCTGGAAACAAGGCCGCTGGATTTCAAAACATGACCAATCATGATCGTTTCTCCACTTGCTAGATCGATATGAAATTCATCTAATTCATCTGGTGTAATGCCTTTAGCAAATCGGTCAACGAATTTCTTTTGCGCTGCCGCTGCCACGTTTTTATTGTGATAACGAGCTACTAATTCTCCGGCCAATTCGAACTTCACATCCCGGGGATTGCGCCCCTCATTGGTTTGCTGTCTAAGATTCTCAATTTCTGCCAACGGCCTAAAACTTAACAATTCAAAATAACGCCACATCAATTCATCTGAAATTGACATGATTTTGCCAAACATTTCATCGGCAGGATCATCTAACGCTATGTAATTATCCAATGACTTGGACATTTTATTGACTCCATCTAGACCCTCAAGCAAAGGCATTGTCAAAATTTCTTGTGGAGTTTGCCCGTAATTCTTTTGTAATTCTCGCCCAACCAGCAAATTAAAGGTCTGATCAGTACCCCCTAATTCAACATCTGCTTTTAACGCGACTGAGTCATAGCCTTGTGAAAGCGGATAAAGAAATTCATGGATTGCTATCGGCTGGTTATTGGTATAGCGCTTTTTAAAATCATCCCGTTCTAACATTCTTGCCACGGTATGCTGTGCGGCTAACTTGATCATACCTGCAGCACCTAATTCATCCATCCATTCGGAGTTAAAACGAATTTCAGTCACATCTGGATCAAGGATTTTAAAAACTTGTTCTTTATAAGTCTCGGCATTCGCCAGGATTTGTTCGCGGCTTAACGGTGGTCTGGTTGCATTTTTGCCACTGGGATCGCCAATCATGCCGGTAAAGTCACCGATCAGAAAAATCACAGTATGACCGAGCTGCTGAAACTGACGCATTTTATTTAGTAAAACAGTATGGCCCAGGTGCAAATCAGGCGCAGTTGGATCAAATCCAGCTTTAGTTCTGAGTTTTCTTCCGGTTTCAAGCTTGTCAATCAGACCCTGCTCCTGGATCAGTTCCTCACTGCCTCTTATAATTTCTTTCATGGCAGACTGAGTTGCTTTGCTGATCGTTTTATCCATTCAGATGAATCCTTAAAAAATTAAGCCTAAATATAACAATATCTCTTATATTTCGTGGGCAAATCCGCTAGAATGCCCACTAACACGAGACTTACTGGTTATGTCTGAGCAACATCAAGGCTATTGCCAGACTTAACATTGTAGAGAAACAGACTGGATTTTAACTAAATGGATCTAAAAAATCACAGCCGAAAGAGCATGTATCTTCAAGACTTCAAACATACCACCAAAGATTACAACAACAGCTCAAACAAACCTCACGATACCAAAACAACATCGACTGCGACAAGCGTTTCAGTTATTGCTTTTGTTGGTTTAGTTGCTGTTGGCGGTTATTATGCATATCAAAATCCGAATTTTGTTTCTCTTGATTTTACTGCCAACAAAGCAGAACCAGAAACTGTAACTGACTCAAGCGCTTTTGAGCCTTTAGATCTGGATCTAATCGAAAGCATTGATATACTGGAAGAGCCTCGTTCTACCGCTATTATCACTGAACCTCGAGAGGCAAAAACCAAAGTTCAAGGTCTAGTGACTGAACCTGAAACTTCGAAAAACAAATGGATCAGTGTCAAAATTGAAAAAGGCGATAGCCTGAGCAAAATTTTTGAGCGATTAAATCTCTCCCATAAGGACGCTATTTCTCTGGCCGCCACAGAAAACCTGAAATCATTAAACTATTTGACGGTCGGCCAGAACCTCGAAATAGAGATTGATCGGGTCAATCAATTTACTGGGCTTAGGTATCAAGTTAATCGTTTAAAAAGCTTAATCGTTTCCAAAGATAGTAGTGGTGAGTTTGTTACTGAAACTCACGAAGTCGAACCAACAGTTAGAATTCGTGATGTCACGGCGCCCATCGATGGCAATCTTTTCAGCACTGCCGAGCGGCTAAATATGTCTAATCGAGTGATTGGTAAACTCAGCAGTATTTTCCGCTGGGATATCGATTTTGCAAGAGACATTCAAGACGGTGATCGTTTCTCTGTGATCTTTGAAGAAAAGTCTGTTGATGGGGAGGTAATGGCCACCGGTGATATCTTGGCCGCTGAATTTATCATCAATGGGAACGTTATCAGAGCCATCCGCCATGAAGATACTGACGGTAACACACATTACTACACGCCCGAGGGAAAGAGCTTGAAAAAAGCCTTTATGCGTAATCCACTTAAATATGTAAATGTCACTTCAGGTTTTACTCATCGTCGCTATCATCCAGTACTAAAAAAATGGCGCGCACATAAGGGGGTTGATTATGGTGCTCCTCGTGGCACACCCATTATGACGACCGCTGACGGGACGATTGAGCATATCGGCCGCAAGGGAGCATATGGCAAAGCCATTGCCATTAATCATGGCCAAGGCTATTCGACTTTATATGCACATATGAGTGGATATAAAAAAGGTTTGAAACATGGTTCTAAAGTTACCCAAGGTCAAATTATCGGATATGTTGGCAGCACCGGGCTTTCTACAGGCTATCATTTGCACTACGAATTCAGAATTAATGGCAAACATGTTGATCCATTGGCCGTTGATTTACCCCGATCGCTGCCCATCGACTCAGAAGAATTAAATCATTTCATTGCCAAATCTGAAAAGTGGGTACGTCGTCTTGATGCACTTCAGGGGCAATCTGTTGCCGGCTTAAATATTCCTTCGTTAATACCACCTTCGATCTAATCCTCAAGTGGGCTATTACATTGGCCTCATGTCCGGCACTAGTGCCGATGGCATTGATGGTGCACTTGTTGAAATCAAAAAGGATAATATTGCCTTAAAGGACAGCGAGTTCTTGGCTTATCCGGATCAACTCAGAGAAAAAATCAAAGCCCTACAACTAGACAGCAATTTGCCCTATCATCAGGTTACTACCTTAGATATTGAGTTGGGTTTATTAGCTGCGAATTTGATTAAAACTTTAGCTCAAAGAAACCCAAAATTAGACATTATAGCTATTGGCAGCCACGGACAAACCATTCAACATCAGCCCGATAACACCCCAGCTTATACCCTGCAAATTGGCAGTGCAGCAGTTATCGTAGAACATACCAGAATCACAACCGTCGATGATTTCAGATCACGCGATATCGCGCAAGGTGGACAAGGAGCACCCTTTGCACCTGTTTTTCATAAAGCGTTCTTTGCCTCTAAAGATAAAAACAGAACCATTGTCAACATCGGCGGCATCGCAAATATTAGTTATCTGGCAAGAGAATGCGAAGTGATAGGTTTCGATAGCGGACCTGGAAATACACTAATCGACCTGGTTTGTCAGCGCTACTTCAATCAAAATTATGATGATGGTGGCAAACTAGCTCAGACCGGAAATATCAA
The DNA here is from genome assembly GCA_965215945.1 of Arenicellales bacterium. Lineage (GTDB taxonomy): Bacteria > Pseudomonadota > Gammaproteobacteria > Arenicellales > JAHEKD01 > JAHEKD01. Next base: position 56,187 of record CBDCFC010000050.1, read on the forward strand.
TGACAAGCTGTTAAAACATTTACTCTCAGATCCCTTTTTTAGTCAGTTACCCCCCAAAAGCACTGGTCAGGAATACTTTAATCAAAGCTGGCTTGACAGTTACTTGAGACAAAATAGTTCCAAATCCTCTGCGGAAGATTTGTTGGCAACAATCACAATGCTAACTGCTGAATCTATTGCAAAATCAATTTCAATGTTTTGTCCGACCAGCCAAGAAATATATGTCTGCGGCGGCGGCACCAAAAATCAAACTTTAATGAGATTTTTAAGCCAAGCCATTGAAGCGGAAATCGATAGCACACAGGCTCTGGGTATTGATCCAGACTGGGTTGAAGCCTGTGGATTTGCCTGGTTGGCTAAACAGACTATCGACAACCAACCTGTAGATTTAACAAAGATTACTGGAGCAAGCAAAGCCTGCATTTTAGGTAGTATTTGGCCAGCCAGTTGTTAAGTAGAAAAAGAAGCTCCGCAACCACAGGTTGTGTTGGCATTGGGATTGTGAACCACAAAACGTGATCCCATTAAATCGTCTTTGAAGTCTATCTCGGCACCCTCAAGATATTGCATACTTAAAGGATCAACCAAAATACGAATTTCATTTTCTTCGATTAAAACATCACTCTCATCTTGTTCCGACTCGAGTTGAAATCCATACTGGAATCCTGAGCAACCACCACCTTGAATAAATACACGAAGCGCCGTTTCATTCTTGTTCTTGAGAATTTGTTTAATACGAGTAACGGCGCTGTCACTTATTCCTAACATACTTTCATACTTTCATTCGTTTCATCATCAAGGTTAATTGATTGCGACTCATCCAACTCTAACATCAAATTCAGGTTTTGCACTGTAGCACCTGAAGCTCCCTTGCCCAGATTATCGTATTTAGCCACAAACAAGGTTTGCCCGTCAGTTTCATTGCGAAAAATAAAGATATCGACTCGATTTGTACCGTTATTTTCGTATCCGTATAAAAAAGGTGCCGTTGATGAATCAAACTCATCTAATAAATGCACATAAACATATTCCTCATCACTATATGCTGCATTAAATTGTTCATATATTGCATAGCCAAAGGTCTCAGCGCTATTAGATAAACGATGATAACACTGATCTGGGATATCACTATCATGAACAGCAAACTGAACTATCATACCTTGTGCCATATTCACTACAGCCGGGAGAAATGTTGGCTTTGATGATACACCACTATATTTCATTATTTCAGGTAAATGTTTATGTTTGAAATCAAATCCGTACAACCCATAAGCTTTGGCATCTTCAATCAGCTGATTCGATTGATATCGTGATATCATGCCATGCCCCCCCCCGCTGTAGCCAGATATAGCATGAAGGTGAAAATTAATATCTACGCCAGCTTTTACTAACGGTTTTAGTAATAATATTGCACCTGTGGAATAACATCCTGGATTTGAAACTTTCTGAGCCTCACGAATCAACCGTCGCTGCTGCTTACCTAATTCCGGCAACCCAAAAACCCAAGTATTATCAATACGATGTGCCGTGCTCGCATCTATAATCCGGCAATTTTTTTGGATGGCTAGCTGTGCAGAAACTCGGGCAATCTCATCAGGCAGGCATAAAATCACTAAGTCAGCTTGCTCAAACATTAAGTTTTTACTTTGCTCATCTTTTCGATCTTGGTGCGCAATCGATAGCAATTCGATACCCGGATGATTTTCCAAACGCTGACGAATCTGTAAACCAGTTGTTCCAGCCTCACCATCGATAAAAACCTTATACTTATACATTTAATTAACTTTGCGCTAATTATTTAAACTCATCTTTTGAAACACTAACATCATCGCTATAAACTTGGAAGCTACAAAAATCATTTAAACGACATTATATTTACTTATTGTAGAGAAACGAAAACGGGCGCTTGAAGCGCCCGTTTTTTATATAAATAAATTTCTATTAGCGTTTAGAGTATTGCGGACGCTTTCGGGCTTTGTGCAAGCCAACTTTCTTACGCTCAACCACACGAGAATCGCGGGTGACGTAACCGGCTGCCCTTAGTGGTTTGCGTAGCTCCTCATCATAATCCATCAACGCTCTGGTGATACCGTGCCTGATCGCGCCAGCCTGACCACTACCGCCACCGCCGTCGACATTGACCTTTATGTCAAACTTATTATCAGTTTCAGTCAATACTAACGGTTGGCGAACTATCATACGTGCTGTTTCACGGCCAAAATAATCTTCCAACGAGCGGTTATTAATGGTGATATTGCCACTACCCGGTTTAATATAAACACGAGCAGTAGAAGACTTACGTCGACCAGTGCCATAGTTGTATTGTGTAGCTGCCATGTTATACCTTTAACTCAACGGGTTGTTGCGCTTCATGCGGATGATTATCACCTGAATAAATCTTTAACTTTGACATCATTTCCCGGCCTAACTTATTTTTAGGCATCATGCCTTTAACAGCCGACTCGAGAATCGACTGCGGCGATTTTTCGCGCATTGCCCCGAGATTACGAGACTTAATACCACCAGGGTGTCCCGTGTGCCAATGGTAGAACTTATCGGCTTCTTTATTACCCGTTACACGAATCTTCTCGGCATTAATAACAACAATATAATCGCCTGTATCAACATGAGGTGTATACTCCGCTTTGTGCTTGCCTTTTAGCCTAGTTGCTATTTGCGAAGCAAGCCGCCCTAGAACCTGATCTTCAGCATCCACCATATACCACTGACGCTTTACTTCATGCGCTTTTGCAGAAAATGTTTTCATAAATATCCGGCAATCGAATTCTGTTCGAAAAAGATGGGCGATAATACAGCACTCAAGAGCTTGAAACAAGCCGCTCGTGAGCAAAATTAGTCAGATACAAATAAAAAAAGGCGCGGTTCTTAGACCGCGCCTAAACCACCAAAGGAGGATGGAGGAGACTATCAAGATAATCATGACGTTGTCATAATTACCGGATATAAGAATAATACTCTTTCTGCGGCCTTTTGTGTGTTAACAAATGTTACAAATGAAAAAATTAATTTGCCCTTTATTTTCAATCGGTTATGAAACCGTTTTTCCTTGAAAAATGGGCTAGAATGACTGTAGTATTTCTAAAACTTTTTGTGGGTGTGATTCGGCTTTCGGTACCTTTTTCCAGTGTTTAATAACTTTGCCTTTCTCATCGATCAGTGTTGTCGAACGAATTACCCCTACTGTTTTCTTGCCATACATCACTTTTTCACCCCAAGCCCCATATTTTTCCATAACCTTTTTATCTGGATCGGATAACAACTTAAACGGCAGATTGTATTTGCGAATAAACGTTTGATGTGAATCACCATCATCAGGTGATACTCCTAGCACAACCGTATTTAAAGCTTTGATTTCAGCCGAAAGATCACGAAAACCACATGCTTCTTTAGTACATCCTGGGGTATCATCCTTGGGATAAAAATATAGCAAAACTCTCTTACCCCTAAGATCTTTTAATGCAACTTTATTTCCATCTTGATCTTTGAGCGTGAAAAGCGGTGTATTCTTGCCTTCCTCAATAGCCATTGGTTAGTCCTTATTAATTTGCCTAGTGAAATACTAATACACAACAATTGAAATTTGAATCAGTTCTATCATAATGTGACTACAAACTTCACATTCTCTTTAATCGAGAATTCTTAACATAAAGATTTGTGCCATGCTAGAACAAATAAGAAAAATTGTTTATATTGATGATGATCAAGATATGCTTTCACTGATTAAGGCTGTCCTTGAACAGGACCCCGACGTAGAGGTCAAAACATTCATCTCGCCCAGTCAGGCTTTGATGGACATTAAACACACTCCACCTGATATGGTCATTCTGGATTACCAAATCCCAGAGATGCATGGTACTGAAGTTATGGCACAAATTCAGCAGATGAATTTAAACGTCCCAATTATATTCTTTACAGCTCAGTCAGCACCAGAAGAAATAGACAAGATTAAAGCGTTGGGTGCAAACAAGGTAATTGTAAAACCTATAGACATTAACCAATTACAAGCTCAATTACTGGTATTCTAACTGACTAACTTCGATGTACGGATCGGTGAGTGGGTTTTTTCCGTAAGCAAGGGAAAATACACATGAAAACACGATCCGATACCCTCTTTTGACTCTAAACTGATTCTACCCTTGTGTTTTTCAACAGAGGACTTAACAAATGCCAAGCCAAGTCCGGTTCCAGCATCATCACTGCTTTCATCGTGAGTGATCCGCTCAAAACGCTGGAACACTTTTTCCAAATCTTGTTCACGAATTCCATAACCATTGTCTTTAACAAAACAATAGAGCTCATCCTCGCGTTTGCGAACACCAACTTCTATCTTTCGATCAATCGGACTATATTTAATTGCGTTAGAGAGCAGGTTGATTAAGACTCTTTCCAATACGGATTTATCACCGTTAACAAAAAGTTGATCATTCTCATCGATGATTTTCTTGATCGAAATTCTCTTAGCTTTGGCCGAGCCTTCTATTGAAGCAATCGATTCAGTAACAATGGCATTAAAATTTACCGGTTCAAATGACTCAACTGAAATGCTCTCAGCACGCATTAAAGCAAGAAAATCATCGGCCAACTGTAAGGCGCGTTTGGCATTATCTTTAATCGACTTTAAGAATGTCTCTGACTCACGGTATTCCGGTCTTATTTTAGCTAAATCACTGGTGGCAATAAGTGAAGCAAGCGGTGATCTAAGGTCATGGGATAAAAAAGCCAGTAATTCACGTCGACTTTGCTCCGTTTCTTTTAAGGCGGTAACATCTACAAAATTGAACACCATTCCCGATGTTGATTCTTCATCAATAGCGTAACGTGTGACTTCAACCAGTAAATATTGCCCTGAGGCTGCTCTGGCCTCAACAATAAAGTCCTCTGCCTTAAACATCACATCAGAAAAAACACTGAACCAATCGACATCCTTACTAAATTTAAGCTCTGTTAAAAGATCAAGTACATTTATATTTTGCTGTGCTTGTTCATCATAGTTTAATAGTTTATCTGAGCCACGATTTACCATCACAACATTACCGAATGTATCTGTCACTACAACACCATTGTAGAGTTGATCAATCACCTCGCTGACGAAATCATTCATCAAATGCATTTTAGAATAAGCTGCTTTGACTAATTCGATTCGACTGTTAACAAACTCGACCGGTGTTTTACCACTGTGTTCTGGTGAAGTGATGTAATAAGCTGTTAGTTGCTTGGCAATATACAGCGCATCAGCCTTGTGAACCTTTCTTTCATCTATCAGCACACTCAACTGCCAATCATTGTTATGACGTTTAACAGGAACTTCAATTGTCACTAATTGCGCTTGGGTATCGGCATCAACTTCAGTTCCATCTTTATCTGATTTCCATTCAAATAGTATTTTGCCTTGATCATCTTTAATCAAACCGTTGTGAAAACCGTCAATTTTCATTAAATAATTAAAAGCCTTGTTACCATCCTGTGGATCTACTTCCAGTAACGGCATCGACACATTTCCCAACCGATTCAATTCGCTATTTAGATACTTAACAGTCTCTACCAAGCGCCCCCAAATCCAACCTAAATAACCCATTGCAACACCAATAATCAAACTCGCTGGTGCAAACCACAGCCTTAACTTATGCAATAGCCAAGCATCAGATGCAAGTATTGTCATAACCAATCCCGCCGCACAAAATAGACTGTAACGGGGAGGCAAAAAATTCCATACCAAAAAGGAAAGCAACACCACGGATAAAGTGGCTAACAAACTGGGCCAGTAACCTAGCTCCGTAATCATTAATCCCTGTCGCAAGGCATCTATTTCGTTAGCGATTACTTCGATTCCAGGCATTGGGTTACTCTCACCCGAAACCGGTGTTGAAATCACATCCCCTAAGCCAATCGCAGTGGTGCCAACCAGGACAAATTTATTATTTAGTTTTTTTAGATCGAAATCGTCAGCCAAAACTCTTGAATAAGATATTTGTTCGAACGTTCCCGGCTTTCCAGCGTAAGGCAACAAATATTCCTCTCCACGAGACCATCGATTTGTGTTATCACTAAGCCTACCGCTACCGGTAGACAAATAGTTTTCGGGAATATCAATCTTTGGATTCAGCCCAGACACCCATATTGTTTCAAGGGCTATACTAGGCCATTGTAATGAAGCAGATAAGCCGGCAAATAAATAGGATCGTCTTGAAACAGCATCAAGGTCAAGTTCACGATCTACATGACCGATTCCTGCCGCTCCAACCCGCAAGATTTTTATAGGAAGGTTTTCAACTAACCCTGACTCTCTCTTGGACACTTCAAGGGCAACAGGCAATACCACTTTGCCATTATTAGCAATCGCCTCGGCAAGAGATTTGTCATATTCTGGAATACTCGGTTCGCTGAACAATATATCCAAAACCACAGCCTGAGGATTAGCTTTGGATACTTTATCTAGAAAACTCGCATGGACATCACGTGACCAAGGCCAACGCCCGATCTCATCGAGGCTCTGCTTATCGATACCAACAATAACAATATCATCCAGAGGATGCCTGTCTGCAAGACGAATCTGGGTATCGTAAACAATTCTATCAAGCGGCTGTAGAATTTTAAAATGATGAAGAACAAAGACGAACAGAAGCAATAACAACACTGCACCGAGTTGGCGCAACTCTATCAACTTCCCCATGTCGCGATAGCCCCTAGCTTGTTATCAAAGTGCTATTAATAAACCCGTGACGAGCGACATCAAAACTTTTTTCCATTCATTGAATGGCACCAGAATTTTCTGTGGATCAGCATACTTAACTTCTCCCGACTCCCGATCTTCGATCCCTAAACGGATGTAGTAACTGCCAGCGCCTGTTGTGTTAAACGCAAACTCTTCACCTTCAACCCAATCATCGAAAATGAGTTTCGTAAACCGATCGTCCCTAGACACTTGCACATGATATTTTGAAACCGATGGATCTTTAGATAGATTCAAACTAACCTGTGATCCAGAACCCGATTCGACGATCTCAGATGAAATTTCAGGCTGAGATTGGATCACTAAGGAAAAGGGATTCGAAAATGGTCCTTGCCCGCTTTTATCTATGTTAGCAACACGCCAGTAATACTGCCCTGCCTCTAGCGGATTTTCTAAAATAAAGGTATCAGTTGAAGCAAACGTTTCGTCAACCAGAATCGATGTAAAATCCTCACGATCAGATAGTTGATAACGAAGCTTCTCAACGCTATCGGCAGGAACAGCCCACAGAAAATCCGGTTTTAAGTTAAAAGTAGCAGTATTCTTTTTTGGAGAAATAATTAGCGGGGGCTCTGGCCTTGCATTGACACTCAACTTAACAACACTATCAAGACCCTCAATATTATTTTTATCCGCCGCTCGCACACTGGCGAAAAAATCCCCATCACTAGCAAAGAATATATCATCTACTTGCGTTGTTGAAACGACATTATCGTAAAAGGTATCAGAAAAATCTTCTTTACCTGAAACTTTAACACGGTAGTTTTCAGCTCCTTCTAGCCCGTTCCATTGAAGCGCAGCAAGTTTAGTTTGGATTACATCGTGAGGTTTTATTTCAGGCCCACTAAGTAATTTAACCGGTTTAATAGGCTTATTATCCTTCTCGGTTTTTGTGCCATAGAGTTCTTTAACCGTAACAGTTTTTTGCTGAGCAGATACAGCCACTTTGCCTTTTAATACTTCCGTGACAGTATCGCTCGATTTCGGATCAGCACCAATTCGAAATTCTGTCCCCCTAACCGCTGTCACTGCAGCTGGCGACTCTATTTCTAGTCGGTGACCGGCTTCTTTATTTGGATTTACAAAAACCTTGACTCGACCCCTGTCAATATCCACTTTGACGTTAATCACATTGCCATCATGCGATTGCTTCATTGTCTTGAATAACAAACTTGTGTGCGATGAGACATTTAACACTGATTTATCAGAAAATTCTATTTTCAATGATCCATCTTCACCCGTGATAATTTGATCGTTAACCTGTAATTCATAGCCAGTCGTCAGCTTGTTTTCTTTGTTAGTATTCTTAACTTCTGCCGTGCCAGTAACTGAAAGCACCTTGGCTGAACTTGGCAAGTTACCCAACCATTCAACTGGCGCCTTGATTATTCGTCCGGGTTGTAGAATTAAAGGATTTGAGACGTTGTTATATTTTTGCAAACGTCGGACATAGCTTTCGTGAATCAGATATTGATCCGCGATTGTCCACAACGAATCGCCTTTCTTGACCTCATATTGCCACTCCTGGGCATAACTGACTGTCGAAATGACCAACACGGTCAATCCAGACACAAGGACTTTCCAAAGCTTTTTCATGACTAGCACTTACAATATTTGCAGTAATTATAAAGGTTTAGTGAATTCAGTAGACTAAATTTTACCATCATACAACGATTCAACAAAAACTCTATTAATTAAAAATAACCCCTAAATAAGCCAATTAAACGGCTAGATTGTTAATAATTGTAACAATTCAAGCAATAATCAACTACAAGAGCGTTAAAACTATTTAATTTCGGGCTGTTCATTATCGCCCGGCAATTCAAACTGGCTCACTTTTGGTATGGCATTGCCAGCGATGCCCCGAATTGAACTATAGAACTGATTCGCATTAAAAAGCACTTTATCAATCTGCTTTTCACGCTTTTTCCATAATCCCTGCATGGAGCGTTTTTCTCTTTCCAAATCATCTTTCATTTGCACGAACCCCTCCACCATCGACTCAATTTGCAAGCGAAATTCAGATCCTGTCAGATAGTTATAAAGCAAACTCATTTTATCGCCCTTGTTTTGCTGCGCGATCAGAGCACGAGTAATCTGAATTAACGACTCCCGTAAAACACTCACTAACCCCTCTAAATCATCGAAGCGACAAACCCAAACTCCATCTATTTGACCAACTCGATTAATCTGTTTCGGTAAAGTTTCCGTAACCAACACACCAATATCCGCCTGCCGGTTCTGCATGTCCCGCTTCAATTTTTCCACCCAGCCCACCTGGAAAGCCTTTGTTCTTTTACTTTCGTAATAAATGCTGCCAACACTATTGCGGTTATAGGTATTGATAGTTTGTATGCAATCTGCACCGCGTGCTCCTTTTTTGATTTCTTCTATCGTATCCAGGGGATAGTGTTCTTTAAGCCAACTTTCAATCGCCAGCTCTTGCACTTCACCTTGAAGCTGCATTGAACCCTGTTCGGCTTTACGCTGAGCTTCTTCAGCCTGGCGACGCAATTGCTCAATAATTTGATCTTTTTCTGCTAACTTCAGCTGTGCTTTAGTACTCTCCTCTTCTCGCAACCGCTCTCGCTCAGCACTAATAGTTTTGTTTAGTTTTAGCTCTAATTCTGCTTCAAGCTTGTGTTTTAGCTCTGCAGATTCCCTTTTTTGTCGCTCAAATTCTGCTTTTAACTGATGATATTGTTTAACTGTGCCGGATTTTTCCGCCAGTTCTTTTTCAAGCGTATTTATTCTCAGTTGATTTTCTTCATTCAACTGATTTTTAAGTTTTTGCTCAAGTTTCGATTGCTCTTGCTTTAGTCTCTGCTCTACCTGTTCTACAATTCGTAATTCCATTTTGGCTTTTTCTTGTTCAATCGACTTCTTAGTTTGTTCAATATCCCTTTTCTGACTGGAGTAGTGTTGTTCGTATTCTGCTTTTAATTGTGATTGCATTTGTTGGTAAAGCACCTCGCTGACATCAATCGATTGAGAGCAATTGGGGCAAAGAATTTGTGCACTATCATTCATAGCGTTACTAGACTTTTTAATTGCACAAACTTTAACATAACAGCATCAAATTTAGGCTGACGAAGCCTATTAAATGCGCTAAGCTCCGATCGAGATTACCGCTGTATGGCTGATGTTAACAACATTAAAATCAATTGCCGCCGTTTTGCTCAGCTTTGGGATATTATTCGTTGCCAATGGACTTTTTAACACTCTCTTAGGTATCCGTACCCGCATTGAAGGGTTCAGCACCGAAGTAACCGGTGTCATCATGTCGGGTTATTTTGCTGGTCTTTTACTAAGCGCTTTTTTCTCCACCCACGTTATTTCTCGAGTTGGACATATTCGAGCATTTGCGGTCTTTGCTTCAATTATTTCTGCTTCTGCCCTATTCCACATTATGTTCATCAACCCTTTTTTCTGGGGTTTAATCAGGTTAATTTCCGGTTTTTGTATCGGTGCAATTATTATCATCATTGAAAGTTGGTTAAATGAGCTGGCGGAAAATGAAGTTCGGGGGCAGGTATTTTCTTTTTACATGATCACCACTTACGCGGCCTCAGGAACAGGCCAGTTAATCCTGCCATTGGCCGATCCGAGCGGTTTCTTTTTATTTACTATTATTTCAATCTTATTTTCGTTTGCCCTGATTCCGGTGCTAATGACTACAACCAGGGCACCTGAACAAATGCCACCTGCGCGCATGAATGTCGTTGAGTTATATCGGACGTCGCCGCTGGCACTGGTAGGGACATTTATGGCCGCGATAACCAACTCAACGTTTTATTCCATGGCACCTATTTTCACTCATGATATTGGATTCAGTTTACAGCAAACCGCTTATTTCATGTCCGCAGCTGTTTTAGGTGGATTAATCTTACAATTACCAGTGGGAAAGTTGTCCGACAAGTTTGATCGTCGTTGGGTATTAACGGTTATTTCATTAATGGTCAGTTTAGTGTCGGCAATCATCTATTTAGTATCTGGAAAAAATTCTCAAGTGATAATATTGATGGCTGCCGCTTATGGTAGTTTGGCTTTCCTGGTTTATTCAATTAGCGCCGCCCACGCGAACGATTTCACACCTAAGGACAAAATGGTACAAACAGCCAGCAGTTTGCTCGTTACTTATGGCTTGGGCGCCATCATCGGCCCGATTCTCTCATCTATAATTATGGGACGATTTGGTACTGACAAGCTGTTTTTGTGGCTATCCTTTTTATCAGTAATTCTAAGTGCTTATGCCGTATACAGGTCAAGCAAACGAAAACCAATCGAACAAGACCAAAAAAGTGAGTATGTGGCTGTTGCCGCTAATCATACCGCGACCAAACAGTTATTAGTTCCTGAGATGGCCGATGAAACAACGACTAAGGAAACAACTCCCGATCAATAACCTAAGGCTAAGCCATCTGCTCTTGGATCGCTACCGGCAATATATTTATCATCCTGTTTTATTATTATTTGGCCTCGACCAAAGCCGGTAATATCTTCAGGAATAGTAATTTGGTGTCCTCTATTCTTCAGTTGCTCAATGATTTGTTTACTAAAACCTTTTTCCATTTGCAGGTTTTTACCCTCGATTATTCGCCACCGTGGCATATTTAATGCGGATTGTGGATCTAAACCACTATCAACCATCACACTGACCACCTGCAAATGCCCTTGGGGCTGCATAAAACCACCCATCACACCAAATGGGCCTAATGGTTTTCCATTTTGCATCAAAAATCCCGGGATAATAGTGTGGAATGGACGCTTAGCTCCATCAAGCATATTCGGATGGTCAGGATCAAGTGAAAAACAAGCACCTCTATTCTGCATAGCGATACCCGTCTGGGGTATAACAACACCGCTGCCAAAGCCATCGTAATTAGATTGAATATAACTAACCATCATGCCATTTTTATCGGCAGTGCAAAGATAAACGGTTCCACCTTTAGGTGGTGTCCCGTAACAGGGGTCGGCGGCTTTGTTTGTAATGAGATTTGCGCGGGATTCGATGTATGCCTGATCCAACAGAACTGCTTCTATATTCTGACAATCCGTTGGATCCGTTATGTATTGATAGGCGTCAGCACATGCCAGTTTCATGGCTTCAATCTGCGCATGTAAAAAAGTTTCATCCATATACTCGGTGGATATTTTCTGCTGATCAAGAATTTTAAGCGCCATTAATGCAGCCAGGCCTTGACCATTCGGGGGTAGTTCATAGACATCCACACCATGATAATTTATTGAAATAGGATCAACCCAAATATTCGAGTGTGAAGCCAGATCTTCGCTTGATAAATATCCATTTGTCGTCCGATTGAATTCGATTATTTTTTCAGCAATATCACCATGATAGAATGATTCGATTCCGCGATTCAGTAAATGATTTAACGTTTTTGCATGATCAGGAAAAGTACAAATCTGACCAGGTTCAGGTGGTTGACCATTGACTGAAAAGGTATCGAGCCAAAATTGACAAGCTGGATCAGCGATGGTTGAAAACTCAGCAAATGCTTTATGCCAGTTGAACACCACAACCGGAGTGACTTCAAAACCATTTTCTGCGTAATCAATGGCCGGCTCGAAAATCGCCTCAAACGGCAGTTTTCCATAGCGATTATGTAAATTCTGCCAGGCCAAGGGAGCTCCAGGCACCGTGACAGGCAACCACCCTCTCTCCGGCATTGTTTTGTAACCGAAACTGTGGATACGGTTGAGATTCAGTGCCTTGGGTGATTTACCGGAGGCATTTAACCCCTGTAACTTGTTGCCATCCCAAACGATTGCAAATGCATCACCACCAATACCATTACTGGTTGGCTCGACTACCGTTAAGGCAATTGCACTGGCGAGTGCCGCATCGACAGCATTACCGCCTTGCTTAAGTATTTCTATGCCCGCCCTGGCTGCAAGAGGTTGGCTTGTCGCTACTACTCCATTTTCTGCTACGATTGAGTTATTAATATTTCCAATTCTCATAACATTCACAGTGACTCAAGTTTAGCTATTGCCACACGTTTTGATTCTCGGTAAATAACATAAAGCCCGCACAAAATAATAATAGCCGCCCCAACTAAGACATTCAAAGCAGGAATATCCTGCCAAATCAAATAGCCAAGAATGACCGTCCAAATAAGAGCTGTGTATTCAAAAGGCACGATTACGCTTACCGGGGCCTTACTAAAAGCAGTAGTCAAGCAAAGATGGCCCAATAAAGCCAACACCGCGAAGAAAAACACAATAATTATTAACTGCTGCGTCATCGGCACCCAGACCAGCGGAACCAATAGAGTGCAAACAATCGCCAGACCAAAATTGAACATGAATACTAATGAAACAACAGATTCTGTTTTTGATAACCAACGCCCAGAAATAAATAAAAGTGCATAAGCCAGGCTACCGGTGAGGCAATACAAATAACCGATCAGCTGCCCATCCCCTTGTGGTTTCATCGCTATTACGACACCGATGAAACCAAAAATTACGGCTGCCCAACGATGAATCCCAACTCTTTCTTTCAACAAAGGCCAGGACAGAGCCGTAATCATGAATGTGCCACTAAAAAAAACAACTGTAGTGTCAGCCAGTGGTAAAGTTTGCAATGATTTAAAAAAACAATATGGAGCAAAAAAACCTAACATGCCACGGATACTTTGGGCAATGGGCCGTGTTGGTTTTATCGCATTACGTTGCTTTTTAATTGAATAATAGACGAACAAAACAGTGACTACAAACCAGCTACGAACCGTAATAAGTTGTAGAGGATCCAACGTGTCTTCAACCAACCACTTGGCAACCGCATCCATCACTGACAACAAAAAAATGCCAGCAATCATATAGATAATGCCCAACAGATTATTTTGATTTTGCAACAAATCGAACTCTGATTTTTATTAGTCAGAGTCTAATTGATATAGTGTTTAATCGTTAGCTTAATTCGATCTTGAAAATGCAGACTGTTTTTATACTCCTGAGCATTTATGCTCTAGAGCGTTTATGCCCTTGGGCGCTTGCTGGAGGCATCCCAAACCGGTTCTTCAAGCACAGTAGCTTTGCGTGACTCACCAATCAGTAATACATCAAATTGACTGCCCGGTTTTGCATAGGCTGGCGGCACGTAGGCAAATCCTAAGCTTTTACCCGTAAAATGACCATATCCGCCTGATGTTGTCACACCTATTGCTTCATCACCATCCATTACAGCCTCACCACCGACTACATCGTTGTCGCCCATCTCGACTTCAAGATAGACTAGCTTAAGATCGACATTATTTTCATCAACATTTAAAGTTGCTTGTTTACCAATGAAGTCTTCTTTGTCAACACGGAAAAAACGCATTGCATCCGCTTCAACCATAGTGATTTCATTTGTCAGCTCTGCTCCCCAGCCTTTGTATGCTTTTTCCATTCGTAGTGAGTTCATGGCATAAGTACCAAAATTAGCAATTCCATAATCTTGCCCGCAATTCCATACTGCTTCATAAATCGCAACCATATCTTGCATGCGGCAATGTAACTCCCAACCGAGTTCACCAACATAATTCACACGTAATGCTCGTATTGTCGCACCTGCAATTTGAATTTCTTTACCTGTCAACCATTTAAAAGATTCATTACTGAGATCTGTGTCAGTCAACGGTTGCAAAACTTTTCGGGATTCAGGGCCTGCGACAACGATGACTCCCCAATCATTAGTGATATTAGTGATAGTTACATCTTCATCTTCCTGGATACCCTGTTTGAGGATTGATAAATCCCTTTCTTCGCTGGTTGCTCCAGAAAGCACATAATAATGATTTTCGGCTAATCGCGTAATTGTGGACTCACCGTTCAGCCTACCGTTTTCCGCTAAATAATGGGTTAAAGTTATACCACCTTGTCTTTTTGGCATTCTGTTCGCACTAATTCGATTAAGTAGTTTTTCGGCATTTTCACCAATAACTTCGTATTTAGCAAAAGTAGATAATTCCATCACACCAACACGTTCACGTACAGCTCGACATTCCTCGGCAACGACCTCGAAAGTATTGTTATGCCTGAAACCAATTTCTTCTTCGCGTCCATCTAGTGAATACCACTTAGCTCGCTCCCAGCCGTTCACTTCGGTAAACACCGCACCTTTTGACTCCAGTAAATCATATAAAGGAGTAGTTCTAAGCTTTCGCCCTGCCGGTCGCTCTTCGCCCGGCAGGTGTAACTTATACATGTGTTCATAATCTTCATGCGACTTCGCCTTAGTATAGTCACCTGGGGCAAAATCACTAAAGCGACGTGGATCAACTCCAGCCATATTTATTTCAGCGTCGCCATAAACCATCCACTGTGCCAAATATTTTCCTGAACCTGCAGCTGAAGCAATACCGATTGAAGCACCGTTACAATGCCAGAAATTGCGCAAGCCTGCGGCCGGCCCAAGAAACGGGTTGCTATCCGGCGTATGCGGAATAGCACCGCAGACTACTCGTTTTATACCCAGTTCACTCCACATCGGTACCCTTTCCATTACCCGTTCTATATAGGGGGCAAGATTATCGAAATCCGGATCGAATAATTCATTTTGTGAATCCCACTCAGGCCAGCCCCCTCTATGAGTCCAGCATTCCTCCGATTTTGCCATTTCATAGATGCCGATTAACCCCGATTTTTGTTCTTGACGATAATAAGAGGATGGGTATGGATCTCTGATTACCGGCATTTCATCTTCTCGATCAAGGAATTCCTGCACAGTATCAGTAACGATATAGGTATGCTTCATATTTATCATTGGAATATCGGTACCGACCATCTGCGACACCTGTCGGGCATAACAACCTGCTGCATTGACAACATGCTCTGCGATTACATTACCCTGTTCGGTTACGATTTCCCAATCACCTGAAGCACGTTGATTAATATCAATAACACGATTATTGGTCACAATCTTGGCGCCAAATTTTCTTGCTCCAGCCGCCATCGCGTTACAGACACCAGCGGGATCAACATGACCGTCGGTCATTGTCCAAGCACCAGCTAAAACACCATCGATATTAGCGTAAGGAATAAGCTCTTTGATTTTTGGCGGGTCAATGATTTCACAATCAAAACCAATTAATTTACCGACTCCGGCAACACGGTGAAACCATTCCACTTCTGCGTGATTGTAAGCAAATCGAATGCCGCCACAGCCGTGCCAACTGACGTATTGACCGGTTAGCTCTTCTAATTTAGGATAAAGATTAACGCCATAATCATGGATCTTTGCCATGTTGTAATCGGCAATAAAACTTGGGCACTGTCCGGCAGCATGCCAGGTAGAACCTGAAGTGAGCTCCCCTTTTTCAATTAACAAACAATCCGTCCAGCCTTCCTGTGCCAGATGATAGGCCAAGCCGGCTCCCATCACTCCTCCGCCAATAATGACCACTTTAGCTGAACTCGGTAGTTGTTTCTCATTCATATCATTATCTCACTTTCGTTATATCATTAAGCTCTATTCATCGCTGACAGAGGTAATTTAACCGGTCCTAACTCCCGAATACGCATATCAATTTCTTCGGATATATGATTAGGATAATAAGAACTTAAAATTTCCTCAACTTTGACTTTTGCCCTTTCAAGAATGGTTGTCGAGCCTTGTTCCTTCCATTCTTTAGGGCTGGTTCGGTCACCGATTTGTGGATAAATGTATTCACGCTGCATCAGATTAATGGTTTGGTCATGACCAAGAAAATGACTGGGCCCATCAATACAAACATCTCGCATGGTTTGAACCGACAAGGTATCCTCATTAACCTCGATACCACGTATAGTACGATTAATTGCACCCAGCATATCATTGTCAATCACATAACTTTCCATGCACACACCCATCAGGCTACCATGCATACCCGCCGACTCATAAATCAAATTTGCACCACTATGACCGGCCAGTAAATCGGTATAAGCTTTTTCATACCCAGACTGTGCATCAGGCATTTTCGCATCGGTCATACCAGCAGCGATACCGGTAGGCAAATCATAATATCTGCCCATTTGACCACAAGCAGCCATCAGTACCGCCTGTTCACCACTACCACCACTCATCGCACCGGTTCTAAGGTCTGAAACAAATGGCCAGGTTCCGAATATCGCCGGATGTTGCGGTACAATCAAATTGACATAAACCAGTCCAGCTAAAACTTCTGCGACTTCTTGCACCACCGAACCTGCCAACGCGGCCGGACTGGTTGCACCTGCTTGCCCGGCCGCCAAGAGCAAAACAGGCATCCCACCGCGAACCACTGTTTCTAGTACATCACAAGCATCTTCTGCGAAGCGCAAAGGCGGAACTACAAAACAATTTGAACAACTGACAAATGGTCGTTCACGCCATTTTTGCTCACTGCCCGCTATCTCATGAAGCATTTTGAAAGTAACATCCAGATGTTCCTTCAGTACCCAACTCGTGCCCACATGCTTGCTCGTACCGCTAACCGCCGCGTAACATGTATTGAAATCCATTTCCAATGGATCGGTTAAATCTCGGCATACTAATGGGCGTTGAAAGAAATGAATATGATCCATCTGATCAACGATTCTGGCGGCATTGTATAAATCTAAAAGTGTTGAGTCTCTGTACTCACGCGTATCGACATCGACCACATGAACGGCTGCACCAGCTGTTCCGAAGTATGTTCTACTGCCGCTAACATCCAGATCATGCTTAGGATCCTGGCCATATAGCACAACATTTCGATTGGCATTAGCAATGGTGTCTTCAACTAATGAGCGAGGGAATAACAAACGATCCTTTTCTGAAATGTACTTCCCACCGGCTGTGGTAACCATTTCTATGCACGAAGACAAAGCCTGGGAAAGGCCAATATTCTCCAACACATCCATGACCGCTTCATTGACTTTGCCAATATCGCTATCCGCAAGCGGCTTGAACATACCACTTTCCAGCCCTGGTGTAATAGGCTGGATGTCCTCAGCTAACGGTGCTTCCCTGAGCGCTTTGCGCGCAGCGCGGCCACCTAATCGACGAGCTTGGACCATGTTTTATAACCTGTGTGAATACTCAAGAATCCCGAATAGTAGCTTTTTTTTAATGTTTTCGTAAAGTCTTGTATCATTAAAAATATTTGCTTGGCGATCAGCAATTTAGTTGATGCCTAACAAGAATATTAATACATAAGTTTTCTTACTGTTATTTCAACTCTATTTAAACCTAAATATTTGAGTAGATTGGCAGGCTGTGCTAACGTTTACGTTGTTACAAATAAGTTTTTATCTTGCATAAGACCAAATCAATACTTCTATTCCGCCATGCCAAATCCGATTGGGATGCCAATTATCAAACTGATCATGATCGACCACTTGCCAAACGCGGCATCAAGGCTGCTAAAACCATGGGTAAGTTATTGGCCGATTCAGGAAAACTTCCCGATCTTATTATTTGCTCAACTGCCGTCAGAGCAAGGCAAACTCTTGAGCTTGCCCGTGAATCCGGCGATTGGAAATGCGAAATTCAATACACCGATGAGCTGTATGAAGCCTCTGTGACCGGTGTTATTCGATTGATTCAGCAATTAACTGATGATGTCGATTCTGTCATGCTGGTCGGTCATGAGCCAACCTGGTCTTATTTAACCAGCACATTAATTGGCGGTGGCAGTATTCGCTTTCCCACAGCAGCTATGGTCAAGATCGATTTTTATTTTGACGATTGGCCTAGCACCGACGCTGCCAGCGGTCAGTTACGCTGGTTACTGCAGCCCCGCTTTTTTACAGATTAAACTATTTATTATATCTCGGGATTGGTGAGTGAAATCGCTTGCGGAACCCCGTTCTGATCAATCGACACATAAGTAAACAGGCCTTCAGTGACTTTTACTTCTTTATGCTCGGTCAAACGCTGCGCATAAACATCCACCTCGATGGTGATGGAAGTTTTTCCGACACGAGAAATATTGGTATAGCAGACCACCCTGTCACCAACCTTGACCGGTTTGAGGAATTTCATTTTATCAACGGCAACGGTGACGATTCTGTTTTTTACGGTTTTTTTTGCCGGCACTGAACCGGCCAAATCCATTTGTGCCATCACCCAACCACCGAAAATATCGCCATTGGCGTTGGCGTCTGCCGGCATGGCGATGGTGCTTAAGCTTAATTCACCTTGGTGGTCTTTCATCATGGCTCCATTTTAAGCAAATATCAGCGCACTGCCAATCACTACTAGTAATGCTGCAATCCAGGCCCCTATTGTAGGCCGTTGTTTGGTTGTCACCCACAATATCGGCAACACTAAAATCGGCGAGATTGACGATAAGACAGTCACCACCCCGACTTGGCCCCCAGTCAAAGCGAATAGTACCAATGTCATACCTATTCCCATGGCAAACAATCCACTAATCGCTGTTTTCCAAAATATGGGAGCAGTAATTTGATTTTGTGCTCTAAATACTTTGGCGGGAAAAACTAATAATAGATAAAGACAGACCACTGAAATGCCCACCCGTAAAGCTGATATGGCAATCGGATCGGCCCCGTCCAGCAATGCCGGTTTTGCCAAAATCGCTCCCAGGGCCTGGCAAAAAGCGGCGATTAATCCCATCACCACGGCCAATCCTAGTGAACCATGTGTTTTCTCAAGGTCATGAGTATTGATGTCTTCACGTCCGTAAAGAATAGCAATGATGACACCAGCGACAACCAAACCACAACCGGCTAAAGTAATTAAATCTAAAACTTCACCCAAAAATAAGTACCCCAACAGTGCGCCCATGGGGCCATTAGCAGCAAACATGACTGCAGTACGCCGTGGGCCGACCCGACGCATGGCAGCAAAAAGTGCTGTATCACCCAGAAATATGCCCACCACACCTGATAGACAAATAATCCAAAAATCCTTGATTAAAGTTACCCAAGTTCCCTGAAATAAAACAACTACTGCTAGCATTACCAGCACTTGTGCCATACGTAACCGGGTAAATGCGAACGCACCTAGATGACGGCTTGGTTGCGCTGCTAAAAAACCGCTTAATGCCCAAAAAAATGCCGCAGCCAAGGCGGCGGTTTCAAATAAATACATGCAAGAGTTTAAAGGTTATTTTGAGAGGACTATATAACAAAAACGGCGCTTGTCAGCGCCGTTTTATATATAAAGTTTAGACTTTGACTAAATCGCGATTAATCCTTTCATCTGCTCCATCGCTTTTTTCTCAATCTGACGAATGCGCTCTGCCGAAACATTATATTCTTCAGCCAATTCATGCAATGTTACCTTATTATCCTCCGTCAACCAGCGCCGGCTAATAATATCGCGGCTGCGCTGATCAAGTTTGGTCATAGCCGACATTAACTGATTCGATTTTTTCTTCGGTTTCAGATTTTGCCGTCAATAATTTTTCCGGATCATAACGCATATCGGCAAAATACATTTCCGGTGCAACGCGGCCATCATCATCGTCGCTTTCTGTAACCGTGAAAGAAATATCTGTGCCAGTTAAACGAGATTCCATTTCCCGAACAGTCGCTTCGGGAACATCAAGGTCATCAGCTAGATTTTCAACTTCATTATCATTCATCCAACCTAAATGCTCACGCGATTTACGCAGATTAAAAAACAATTTACGCTGCGCTTTGGTTGTAGCTACTTTAACGATGCGCCAGTTTTTTAAAATGTAGTCATAAATTTCAGCCTTAATCCAATGCATCGCGAATGAAACCAGACGAACCTTATGTTTGGGATCAAAGCGCTTGACCGCCTTCATCAGACCAATATTACCTTCCTGAATTAAATCAGCTAATGGCAGACCATAACCCATAAAGCCACGGGCAACTTTAATCACATAGCGCAAATGTGATACAACTAATTCACGCGCCGCGTCCAAATCGTTTTCTTTTTGGTAACGATTTGCCAACTCAATTTCATACTCCTGCGATAACACAGGAGCATTGTTGGCTGCCTGGATAAATCCACTAAGATCCTGCCCGACAGCATAAGGTGATAGTACTGGTGTATGTGTAGTCATAACATACCTCCTAAACTATAAGTTTTTATCTTGGATGTAATTTTAGCACTCTTTGATGGAGAGTGCTAAATATTTTGTGAAACGCACAATAATAATGTGCTTTTATTGATTTATGATTTTTAGCCGAAATTAACGACTTTTTGAAGAAATTAAGCGATTTTAGGAATTATTTTGGATGATTGAAAGAATAATCGATTATTTTCCAGGATACAGTTGTGACAAATGCCGGCTAACTGTTACCCAGGAAGCAATCCATCCGAGCAGCCCGCCGGTCAGCAAAATCGCCAACACCCAAGGCATTGGCAATCCGACTAATTGATAGTCACTAGAATATAAGTCCGCCAATCGTTGCACAGGTTCATTAAGCCAGTTCAGTCCCGCCTGAATCAAACCCCAGGCCAATAAGGCACCTAGTAAACCCTGAATAAAACCAGTGTATAAAAAAGGCCGGCGAATAAAAGTGTTGGTTGCGCCTACCCGGTTAATAATCATAATTTCGTCTTTCTTATTAGCAATGGACAGACGCATTGTATTACTGATGATTAACAAAGCGCCTATCCCCAGCAGTCCGGCCACCATCCAAACCGTTCGCTGTGAAAGATTCAAGATGGCCTGCAGACGTTGAACCCACTCCAAATCATATTTTAATTGTTCAACAGATTCATCTTCTTCGAGTTGGCTCAATTCATCCTGGTAATCGGCAACCGGTAAAGTTTCAGACATATCAAGAATAAACATGTTCGGTAATGGATTTTCATTTAAAACGTCCAGCGCCTGTCCCAAACCAGAAAGAGTCTTAAACTCTTCTAGTGCATCTTGTGCTTCGACATACTGAACATTAGCAATCCAACTACGCTGGGTCGAAAACCAGTTGTCAAGCCGTGCTACATCTTGTTCGGTTGCAGATTTTTTCAAATAAACAGTCGCCTGTGGCTTGCCCTGCCATTCACTGCTGATTAGTTCAATATTGTGCGTAAGCAGGTACAACCCTATTGGTAACGACAAGGTAATTCCCAGAACGGTGACCGTTAGCAAGGTTGGCACTGGATGGCGGAATATATTACCCAAGGTATGTAAAAAAACCTGGAAATGTCTGAGTAGATATTTCATGCCGTCTGATGGTATTTGAAACTATCAATAAGCTGACCTTCATAGAGCTGCAGCACACGTTTCCCATAACGGCCCAGCAATTGAAGATCATGAGTTGCAATCAGCACCGTGACGTTGTGCTGATTGAACATATAGAATAAATCCATTATTTCTTCTGATAATTCCGGGTCGAGATTTCCGGTTGGTTCATCGGCTAGCAATATAGGCGGGCGATTTACCACTGCACGCGCTATCCCTACCCGTTGCTGCTCACCGCCAGATAAGGCCAAAGGGTACATTCTTTCTTTATTCAACAAACCAACCTTATCAAGCGCTGCCCTGACTCGTCTGGATAACTCCTTATGTGGTTCACCTGCAACAATCAAAGGCAATGCAACATTATCAAACACTGTGCGATCATTGAGCAACTTATGATCCTGATAAACCACACCGATTTCGCGTCGATGGTAGGGGATTTTACGTCTAGGTAATGACATCAAATCCGACCCATTGACCGTAATTGAGCCTCGCGTCGCTCTTTCGACTAACGTTATCAATTTAAGCAATGTACTTTTTCCGGCGCCAGAATGTCCGGTTAAAAACACCATTTCATCTTTATCGATATCGAAACTCAATCCCTTTAAGGCATCCAGCCCGGTCGGGTAACGTTTGAAAACGTGCTTAAACTGAATCATTACTCGCCCTGTGCTGCAAGGCTTTCCGGCAACAAGGCCTGAGCAAATTCCTCGGCATTAAAAACACGCAAATCCTGTATTGCTTCACCTACGCCTATGAATCTCACCGGCAAGCCAAACTTTTTAGCCAAAGCCACGACTACGCCACCTTTTGCCGTGCCATCCAGTTTGGTCACAATCATGCTGGACAAAGGTACCATTTCATTAAAATGAGCCACTTGTGATAACACATTTTGGCCATTGCCGGCATCAAGAACAATGATACTTTCATGTGGTGAATCGGGGTCAAGCTTTTGCAAAACACGACTAACCTTGCCGAGTTGCTCCATTAAGGATGAATGGGTATGCTGCCGACCCGCCGTATCAATAATCAACAAATCAATGTTTCTGGCTTTTGCCGACTCATAGGCATCATGTGCCACTGCCGCAGCATCTGCTCCATGTTGCTGTGCCACTACGGGGATTTGTAATTTTTTGCCCCATGATTGTAATTGCTCAATGGCAGCAGCGCGAAATGTATCACAAGCCGCCAGCATAACTGCTTTACCCTGGGATTGATAGTGAAATGCCAATCTAGCGGCTGTTGTTGTTTTACCAACGCCATTTACACCGACCAACAATAAAACAAAAGGAGAGCGATCAATGGCCAAATTCTGTTGGCAACTGCTGAGCACAGCGCTGATTTCATTTACTACTAAAGTAATTAACTGATCAACAGATGTTACTTTTTTTGTTTTAACCTGCGATCTCACTTCAGCCATGATTTGATTGGCAGCATCAAGCCCCATATCAGCCATAATCAAATGATCTTCCAAATCATCAACCAGCGCATCATCAAGCTTTACATTAGAACCGAACAAAGAGCCCAAGGCTTGCCGAGTTTTTTTTAGCCGTGATCTTAAAGCTGAAGACTGCGATCGATCTTGATGATCTTGCTTTGTCGTTTTTTCTTGTTCGGTTTTTTGGTTAAAGAAAATCATTCCTCTTACGTTGTCGTTTAAACTATCAGGTTGGCGACATTTTACTCGATCGCAGAAACAGTTTACATAGATGAAACACTATTCTGGCAAATTGCGCATCATTGGCGGCAAACACAAAGGACGTAACATAATTTTTCAGGCTACCGATAGCCTGCGGCCAACCGCCGATCGTATTAGAGAAACACTATTCAACTGGTTAGCACCTTATATTGAAGACAGTCGGTGTCTTGACCTTTTCGCCGGCAGTGGTGCTCTAGGACTCGAGGCTCTGTCGCGCGGAGCAAAAAATGTTGTCTTTGTGGAATCTAGTCGAAAAACTGCTGAAATATTAGAAAAAAGTCTAGCCAAGATTGATTGCAATGCTAATGTGATTTGTCAAAAAGCAATCACCTATCTGGAAAAATGTAATCAGAAATTTGATGTTATCTTCCTTGATCCACCTTATAAATCCGATCTGTCGCAGAAAAGCATTGATGCCATAACGAAAAGAAAGTTAATAAAGAATAACGGCTGGGTCTATGTCGAACACTCTTTGCATTCAAACCCACTCATAGTGCCGAACAATTGGTTGCTGCATCGCTCAACCAAAGCGGGTGATGCAAAGGCTGATTTGTATAAACTATCTTAGGGAACCTCTGATTAAGTCGCTAATGAACACAGTTTTTCTCAAAAGTTTAATCGACCCCGGAATAAAGCTGAATTTTTATCCACCCCGTTTCCCTTCCCGATAAATACTCACAATGCAGTCCTTATTTGTTTTCACTACTGCCCCGTTAACTTAGAATTCGTCATGCCGGCGCAAGCCGGTATCCAGACAACCCTTGCAAATACTGGATTGCGGCGTTCGCCACAATGACGAGATAATACAGGTTTACTTTATGTCTTTTACCGATCAATGCGTCTCTTTATTCTACATTACCAGTCCGGTTAAACTGTCATGTTTATTTTAATGGGACAGTAGTGATTTATTTTACTGTTTGTGATTGCCAGTGGTCCCGGCATAAAGCTGGACAAGTCTAATAATAAGGGTCAGGCAACATTTCCAAATGCAATGATTTACCTGTGTACGGATGTGCCAACGCTATATCCTCATCCAGTTCAACACCTATGCCCGGTTCAGTTGAGGGAACGATATAGCCATCCTCCCATTGGATGGGCTTTTTCAGAATTTGCGCGTGAAAACCATCAAAAGTTTTAATACTTTCCTGAATTAAAAAGTTGGGACTACAGGTGCAGAGCTGAATATTGGCTGCCGCTTCAATTGGTCCGCAGTATAAATGTGGAGCTATTTGAGCATGATGCGCTTCAGCTAAGCTGGCGATTTTTTTGCCTTCGAGAATTCCACCTGAGCGACCTAATGCCAGTTGCAAAATAGACGCGGCTTGAGCTTCGAGAATTCGGACAAATTCGTATTTAGTCGTTAAACGCTCTCCGCTTGCGATCGGAATGCTGGTCGATCTTGCGACCCTGGCCATCTCGGTAATATTGTCTGGCGGCGTTGGTTCTTCAAACCAAAGTGGATCATACTTCTCTAAACGCTTTGCTAGTCGAATGGCACTGGACGGCGTCATTTGGCCATGTGTTCCGAATAACAAATCACATTGACTGCCTACTGCTTCACGCAAACGCATAACAAACGATTCAGCATGCTCTAAAGCTGGCAAAGAAAGCTGGCGTGGATCAAATGCTGTATAAGGTCCAGCGGGATCAAACTTAAGTGCAGTAAACCCCTTTGCCACATATTTTTCGGCTACTTCTGCTGCTAAATCCGGATCGCTATAAACCGTTTTTTCATTTGGATCGGTAGAATAATTACTCATGATCTGCCGATCATCATCCGGATTAGGATACAAATAAGTATAAGAACGCAGCTTCTCATGCACTCTTCCACCCAATAATTCGTAGACAGGTTTATCGCAGTCTTTACCGATAATATCCCAGCATGCAGTTTCGATTCCGCTCAAGATGCCCATCATTGAAACATCAGGTCGCTGAGTAAAACCAGTTGAATAAGCCCGGCGCCACAAACGTTCGACATGGAATGGATCAGTATCAACAACCCATCGGTCAAACACATCGGCAATCATATCTTTAACTACGTGCGGATCGAACGGTACTGAATAGACTTCGCCGATTCCTTCAACACCGCTATCAGTAGTAAGCTTGACAAATATCCAGTATAAACCACCAAAGTGTGGGGGGGGATTACCGACAACAAACGTTTTCAGCTCTTTGATTCTCACTTGTTTATTATTCCAAACCTGTGCTGCTGTTATAAACTGTGACGAGTTTAGCAAAGCTAATATTCTCGCACCACTGGCATCTCTTATTACTCCACTCTATCCGTCTGCCGCTTAAGTTGGTAAGAAACGAGTTAAAACGGGCACTGGAAACTATTCGAAGTCAGGCAATTTGCTGATTTACTCGATTTGTTTCACCGGGAAGCGGAATAACGAAGTTTATGATAAATGAATGACCTATACACTCTTGACTCTTACTGAACCGGGCATGTATTAAATTTCATACCTCGTCAGGCCCCTGTCTCCGTTGAACAGTATGACAGCGTTGAGATATTCCGATTAAAGGTGTTCAGACCTGCCAGGATAGTGACTCCAATCAGGCCCGTTTCAGCGTACGGTTTGAATCAGTGGTAGGGTATCTGAGATTATGGTGAACTTAGAGAAACCGTTGGATCCCCCAGTATCGCCCAGTTAATGTCAACATTAGGGTTGTTTTGAACGGCCTTGGCTTCATTCACCGCCTCACCAAGCGTACTGCCTTCATTCACCGTACTATTCAGTATCGAGGTCCCCATCTGGATGTTCTCACCGTGATTCGATAATAACATCGCCCCAGTGATCGTCATCGCATTGCCCGTAAACAACAATTGATGCGCTAAACTGTTCACCGCCGCCCCTTCATACCACGTCACATAACAACTCATCGGCACCCATAACTCCGAGCCCACCGCATCCACCAACCCACTCACATCACTGGACTTGAATAAATTGTAATTCGATAATTGACCCGTGCTCGCATGACCGTTATACAACACAATGTCCGGTGACGGTGCGCCAGACGTACCACTTAACTCACCAATAATCTCACCTTTCGCCTGACCAATCGCTTGCGGCAACGCCTGCGCCCTCGCCTCGGCCTGCGTTAATGTCGGATCCGAGGCCATCAACGCATCAACAAGATCAGCTAAAATACTATCCACATACACTCGGCTTTGATCATAAAATCCCCCGAATACTTGGGCAATACCGTCTAACGCACCACCAAAATCAATCCCTTCACCCGCCATCGTGTGCTCTGCTATCAATAACGACTCACTACTCGTGTGAGTGGGTGTGCCCCACGCCATACTCTTGTCTACTATCGCCTGTACATCATCCATCGTCCGCACCGGCCATCGACCAATACTCGCAAATAATCCTCCCGCCTCATCCTGCACATACGGCACATCACTCACCGTATACTGCGAATGATTACTCTCCCCATAATGCCCCGGGATGAACGTCACCGCACCCGTACCCAGCTTATCCGTATGGTCATACGTACTGCCCCCGACAACCAATACATAGTCTAACTGCCCGTAGGCTGCCTTCACCGCCGAGATATACCTCGTCAATCCAGCCGGACCTGACTGACCACCGCCAAAACTATCCTCTATTTCCAGATAGTTGATCACCGATACACCATACCCCTCGCCTTGCTTATGCAATACATACGCATCAAGCGCCGACCCTAAAAAGCTCGGATGACTAATCAATAGGTAATTACTGCCTCCCGCCTGCGCCACTAAATCAGCTTGACTCACAACAGACTTCTCTATCAATCCCTCAACACTTAACGCCTGGGTACGAGCACCCACCCAGTACCGAAGCGCTTCTCCCTCACTCAACAATCCCGCACCCGCCAACGCCGCAAACCGCACCGTGCGTACCTGCTCTCCGTCTGCATTCGTCGATTTCGGCGCATTCTCCGGGATAAGCCGCACTAAATTCGACCCATCCGTAGCAAACACCCACGGATAACCCTTGTTCGGCACCTCTACCTCGTACCCTAACTCACCATCATTGGGCGCCGTAAATATCAAATAATTATCCCCCGCCTTCGATACATACGGGCGCGCATAACGCAATCCCATCGAATCTAAATGCACCTCACTAAACGCATAACCCGACCCCACACTGAATAACCCCCCAACCACCGCCTCACCGTCGGTCACCGTCAACGGCGTCCCCGACGGAATCTCTAACAATACCTCCCATAACCCCGAACCCGATGAACTCGCCCTCGACGCTAAATACAAGACCCCATTCTCACCCGCCGGACTTAAGACCACACCCTGCACTTCATGTTCATCACCAACCCCCCCTAAAGCACTGCTCTTGCCTAACCCTAAGGCAATGTGCTTCGGCTCACTCGACAAGGCATCCGCCTCAATCGGCACCGATAAGCCGTATAAGCGCGGCTTACCCGGCTCACTCACTAATACCTGCGTCACCCACGGGTCATCCGCTGAACTGCTAAATAAATATATATTGTCCTGTTCAACCGCACTTGTCTCTACATAATGCGCACTAAATCCACTACTCACCCCTTGTTTACCCTGCTTGGGCGCATTTAACGCTCGATAACGATCTAATACCAACCGATACACACTCGATTCGGTATAAATCCCCGCCGTTTCATCCGGCCCTTGGCCGTAAAAATACACCTCGCCCTTACTCCCAAACGTCTTGCCGCTCTTCACATAACGCACCACCGCATCACCGGCACTATCAATAATCGCTATATCACGTTTTAACGCCCCGCTTAAATCCATCCCCGCCGCACTTAACTCACTGCTCGTCAGCCGGTATAAGCCGTCTTCACGCACCCTAAACTCAATCACCGTCTGCGTCGAACTCGCCGCACTTTGAACCGCACCGGCTTCAGACACCGCTACCTTACGGTACCCATGCACCCGGTCTTTCACATACCCCTGCGCTAACATACTCGCATCTAACTCAGCACGCACCGCATCCCAGGCAATCGGCTCTAATTGCCCTAATTCACCGTAGCTTTCACCTAACTCAAACGGCCCGTAATAATGCTCAGAACCATCACTATCCACACTCGATAGCCCCACGCTCACTAACTGATCAATCGAATTCGGAATCTTCACCCGCTTGGCATAACTCTGCGGCTCTACCGCATTGCCGCTACCGGACTTTATCAGCCAATTATGTAATTTATCCCACTCACCATCAACACCATCCAAGCCCCACAACTGAAACCCCACATTAAATAACTCACTACTTGTGCTCCAGGTAATATCAATCTTATTTCCACTACGGGATGAATCAAAATGAGACAGGGTCACCGGAAGAACGTCAAACGCCATCAAATGATCTTCCACTTCACCGTCGGTAACCGGGCCGGTTGGAGAGGGTGAGGAATCAGAAAAAAAACCATCGGGAGGGGTATTATCACGGCCATGACTGGTCAATCGCAGGCGCAAAAATGTTGAGTCTGGTGATTGTTCATCAACATCCCCTAAATCAGTCCACACCAAGACGACGTTACCGCTAAACCCGGCTTCAATATTGCCCGTAGTGAATGTATCATCCGCAGTATTGTCACCTGTATCAGCCACTAAGGCCCCGATGCCATCACCGCCTAAGTCCGGTAAGGACATCTCATTGGCATCAAACTTACCGTCCGGGGTGAAATCGGCTCCAGTACCATCGCCAAAATCCAGCCAGCCTACTGCTTGTACGGCGCCGTTAGTAGTATTCGTGACGGATACCACTGCACAATACTCATTCGCCTGAGTGATGTACTTGCCATTAGCACCCTCACACTCCATTCCACCTTCGGGTTTATACTTCAGACCTGACGATACCCAACCGTTTTCGTCGTTAGCGGAACCAGAGTTATTCGAATCGTCACCAGTTGCATCATCGGAGAAAAAAGCCGAAGATTCAGTATCACCCCGTGATGCACCTGCACCACCTGAAGAGCCCAGGTACAAGGGTGAAGCATTCGTTAAATCATCATTATTAGGATCGCCCATCATGTCCTGGAAGTGGGTTGCATCGCCATAACTAACTGGTGCGTCACCATGATCTTTGGGATACAACACACCAATAACTATACCTTGGTGGCCACCTGCTTGTGCGAGATAATCAAAATGATAACTAATAGTTGTTGTATCTGAGGTTCCGTTAGTTAAAAATATTGGAACTCCTCTAGGTGTACCTTCTCGTTCAGTATCTGTAATTTGAGCATGTTTGGCGTTTCCGTTGGTACTTGCTGTAGCATCGTAGTTAGTTGAGCGTACGCTTTCAATTAATTGCCAGTCAGCACCTGAGGAGACTGCATTAATTACTTCCCTGAATCCAGAACTAGGATTTGTTGTCTCTGTATCGGTAAAAACCACATCAACTGGAATGCTGACACCATCAACCGTCATTTTGAAATCAACATCAAACATGATTTCCTGTGCATCCTGACCTGGTTCAATACCTGAACTACTGTTTCGCCCAGGGCCTATATTGGAAAACAACATTTCATAACCTTCAATGTTATAACCGTATTGGAAACCGCTGCCTGGCCAGGATTGGCAGTTAGTCGTATTGAAACTGCAATCTGGTGACTCTGGTGTCGTTGGGTTCATGTCAGGATCAGGTTGCGCATTACCTGGTTGATAGCCGCAGTTTTTATTGGCATTAGTTACATTGGTTCCATTTGTGCATCTGCCATTTAGATGCGGATCAAAAACAATGTTTTTGAACGTAACTTCAAGATCACCGCCACCAGGCAGGGGAAAATTCATTGAGTCATTATTGGTAATTGCACCGCCATCCGTGTTCCCTCTCCCATGACCACCGGGAGAATAATCATCAGATGCTTGATACATCCCCGTGCCGTTTTGTAAACCATTTTGTCTATGCAAAATAGTAGTACCGTTAGTTGAGCGCGCATGATCCCAGGTCAACCAGATAATATCTTCCTTATGATTTCCAGTTCCATAAGCGTTACCACCTGAAGTCGTTCCAGAAAATTGGCTCGCATATCTAGCTACCTGAGCATATGCATTGCCTGACAAAAATAACATAGCGATCGAAACAATTGCGATTGCTGGACGCAATCCAGCTTTTAAATAACTAGATGTCATGATATTAAACCTTCCACAGTTTTTGGTAGTACGACGCGAATAGTATACCAGGAATTTTTCTTAGGAAATGGTTGTGTTTAACTGGTTACAATTGTTTACAATTTCATGTTTTTTCGTAAATGTTACAAGAAGTTAAGTTTCGTTCTGACTAGTCAGAAAGACCTGAAAGTTTTGTGTAATAATTTAACTTCATCAAAGCGATTATAAGCATCGCTTGGATCAATGCCCGTCCAGCGTACTACTGAAACGGGCACTACAAGACCGCACTTATGGTGGCTGATACGAGCCGTTGGATCGCGGCGCTTCCGTTGGTCGCTCGCGATGACAAGATCATGTTCTTAATTTCAGTACTGAAGCAATAATTCCTGGATACCCGCCATGCCTGTGCTGATCCCGGATTCCTGAATCTAGTTCAGGGTGGCGAAGTCAATACGGGCATGACTAAGCTGGTATGTTGAGGGAAGCCAACCAATTAACGCCCGTTTCGTTTCCCGGTGAATAGTGTTGGCACAGACCTGAATAGCTTTACCTTTAATTTATTGAGATTCCTCTTAGGGGATTAGGTGGGGTTGAAAAATATCCAGACTAAGACGGACGTTAGTACTTCGCCGAAATCATTTCTCGGCACCAAGAAAGAATTGGCGTATATCAGTTGCTACCTGCTCTATATTATCATCGCTGATCAGATGAATATTTTGGCTTTGGGTGATACGGGCTTTCGAACAAACAAACACCGCTAGAATGGTGAATCCTTTTGCCTTTACGCCCTCAATTCTTACACTAAAAACGGGCACACCTGCCATTTCTGCTAGTACAAAGGCACCTTTTTTCAGCGGCTTATCACTATTTTCAGCCATTATTTCACCTTGCGGGAAAACGACTAATATTTCGCCTTTTTCTAAGGCGGTTATACTATTATTCAGCGCTTTTTTAGGATTTTTATCACGCTTGACCGGAATACAGCCAACCCGCTTTAATAGCCATCTAAGCCACCACCGATCATACTCTTCCTGAGCAATCATAAAGCGCAACGGTCTGGTTGTTGCGGCAATTAATAATAAGGGATCTAAACCGGAAACATGGTTAGAAACTAAAATCGCCGGGCCAGATTCTGGCAGTTCAAGAAACCGCCCTGGTAAACGGTGGTATTTAAGACAAAGCCATCGATTGATGCCATCAAGGATATTTAATCCTTTGTGTCCCCAGTCTGTTTTATTGTATTGTTTTCCGATTTGGAATGACCAGACAAAACCAACACCAATGACTACAAAACAACCGATAGCTATAATTTTCATGGTTTGGTGTAATTTAGAATTCTATGGCAAACCATAGAGATCCCGGATCGGAGTCCGGGATGACGGTGCCAGAAAGAATTTCCTGATTAGGATAGCTGGTTGTAAACAATAACATTGTCATACTGGCAAAGGCCAGTATCTCCCAAAATAGTTATTAATATCTAGAATTTGTGGTAACAATGCTTCGCTTATGTCACTTCATGGGTTTCAAATATTTCGGGGAGTTGCTTGAGGGCGATTTTGCCAAGCGGTGTTCTGGGTAATTCGTTTACCACCGCGAAGCGGGTGATTTGATTGTGGCCTGAAGCCGTTGAATTGTATTCACGTAAAACTCGCTTGGCGTTTTCTATAGCTTCGGCTTTGTCTTTTTCGTCCATGGCGATCACGGCAGCGGTGACAGGTTCACCGGTATCGAGAGCAAGTATGGCGGCTGGTTTCATTTCGACTTCGATCACACCGGCTTCTTTAACGCCTGCAAATCTTTCCAGCCTGATTTCCAAATCTTCCGGATAAACATTTTTTCCAGCTTCGGTCACAATCAAGCGTTTGCTTCGTCCGGTCAAGATCAGTTTCCCGTTTGCATCTAAACGCCCCAAGTCACCTGTTTTGAACCAACCCTCTTCGATCACTTCCTCGGTCAAATCTTCATCGGTGTAGCCGAGCATTACATTAGGCCCTTTGATCCACACTTCACCAACACCTTGGCTATCTGGTTGATCGATTTTAATCTCGATTTTCTCAAGCGGTTTACCAACTGATTCAAGCACAGGATCGAACTCGTCCTGCACCGCTGCAACGGGTGAAGTTTCGGTAAGACCATAGCCTTGTCGAAGTGGTAAGCCGAGGTCATGAAAAGCTTTGGTAATTTCCGGGTCCAGTCTTGAACCGCCACTGATCCAGGCTTTGATATTAGTGCCAAGCTGCTTTCTTATTGGAAAATTAAATCGCTTTCGTAGGCTTAAAGGCATGTTTTTCAAAAGGTTACGATAGGCTTTTAATGCAAAACCTGATTCAGTAAATTTTTTATCCAGACCCAAAATAATATTTCTGTAAAGTCTGGGGACGGCAATTAACATGGTTATTTTTTCTTCTACCATTGCATTTAGTATTTCATTTGCGGCCAACACTCGTGGCAGAATGATTGAACAACCATTTCGCAAAGGAAACAACATACCACCGGTAAGCTCCATGGCATGCGATAAAGGCAACAGAGATAAGAATTTATCGCTGGAATCCAATGGTGGTGAAAAAGCCACGGCTGCACGAACATTTGAACAAATGTTCTTATGTGACAGCCTGACCATTTTTGCCTTACCGGTACTGCCGGAGGTGTAGATCCTTGCCGCTTCGTCATTCTCATCAACCTCCACTGCAATAGCCGCCTCTTCGGCTATTTCATCTGTTTCTACTTCCTTTAGTTCGATTGGAATTTCATTGGCAAAGGTAATCGGTGCTTTGTAGCTGAGAATGCGTTTGGGCCTGACTACAGCCACCTGCTCATCAATTTCCTCACTACTATTACCGACGTGAATCGGAGTAACGACGGCCCCAAGCTTCCAAATTGCCAATGCCGCAGAACCCCACTCAGGCCCATTGGGTGCGATGATGCCAATCAGATCATCTTTTTCTACACCCGCTTCACGTAATTGTTTAGCAATAGATAGCGCATTTTGGTAGACATACTTATAACTGAAATGCTCTTTAGTTTTTTTATCAATGCGGCGAGTCCAAGCCGTATTTTCATTGGATTCGTTGACGTTATGGTTTACCAAATCCCATATATTTTCAGCCATTAATCCTTTCCTGTGTGTTTATGCTCTGAATATGAAATTATAATCCTTATCGATTATTCGGCAAATCATATTAAACTTAGCTTCACTGAATAAAACTGAACAGTATGGATAACAATTTAAAGCAAAGTATTGAACAGATAGTGGCATTAGCATTAAATGAGGACATTGGCAGCGGTGATGTTACTGCGGCTTTAATTGATAAAAATCAAATGGCCAAGGCACAGATTGTTTCTCGTGAAAATGCCGTTATTTGTGGTATTCCCTGGGCAAGCGAAGTATTCAGACAGGTTGATGAGGCGATCACAATTTCATGGGATGTAGATGAAGGAGATAATATTGAACCGAACCAAACAATAGCTGAAATACATGGTAATGCCAGGACCATTCTTACTGCTGAGCGCAGTGTATTAAACTTTTTACAAACGCTTTCAGCCACGGCTACAACTACCAGGCAATATGCCGAATTAATTGAAGATACTGATTGCAAGATACTCGATACCCGGAAAACAATCCCGGGCTTAAGATTGGCACAAAAATACGCCGTTAAGGTCGGCGGCGGAAAGAATCATCGAATCGGTTTGTTTGATGCGGTGTTAATTAAAGAGAACCATATTCGTTCTGCCGGATCTATAAATGCGGCTATGCAAAAAGCATTGCGACTTCACGGTGATAACATAATGATCGAAGTCGAGGTTGAATCTATAGCAGAGCTAGAACAAGCTCTGGCCGCTGGTGCAAAGCGCATTTTGTTGGATAATTTTAGTGTCGAAACGTTAAAACAAGCTGTGGAAATAAATCGCTCGCGTGCCGTGCTTGAAGCCTCAGGCAATATCACTTTAGAGAATCTTCGTGACATCGCATTGACTGGTGTTGATTACATTTCCCTTGGCGCATTGACCAAGCATGTTCAAGCAATAGACTTGTCACTGTTGTTTGAATTTACTGACTAATCCAGATTAATGAGGCCATTCGCCCTGTTTGGCCATCGCGGCGATAAGAATAAAACCGCTCGGAATCTTTATAAGTACACGTTGATTCAGGCAACCAAACCGATTCCACGCCCATATTGTACAATTGCATTTTAGCCAATCCATATAAATCAGCATAAAAATGATCCTGATTATTTGAGGGAACAAAATAATCCTTTGCACTGTCACTCTCTGTCAGAAACATTTCTCGAACTTCACTACCGACTTCAAACGACGATTGGCTGATCGCTGGCCCAATCGCCGCTATTAATCCTTGCGAATGCGGTTTCATGGCATTGACTGCACTTGTCAAAATTCCATTTGCCAGCCCACGCCATCCGGCATGAAAAACACCAACAGATTGCCCCTTAATGTCAGCAATGAAAACTGGCAAGCAATCAGCCGTTAGAACCGCACAGATACAATTTGCCCGTGTAGTATAAGCACCGTCAGCATCGGCAACTTCATTTAACCCATCTGCGTTAACAACATTAGTGCTATGCGTTTGATTCAGCCATTTCGGTGATTCATGAATATTAAGTTCTTCAGCTAGAATTGCTCTGTTTTGTTCGACTAATTTATCATTATCATTGACATGATTAGCAAGGTTTAACCCCTTATAATTTCCCTGACTAATTCCACCTTGTCGTGTTGTGGTCAGCGCATTGATGTTTGCTGGCGCAGACCACCCGATATTAAAAATATCAATCATACTGATCCTCGGTTAGCTTTAAGCAGGGTTAATAATTCTTGCATGTCGTCTGGCAGTTGTTGTGAAAAACTCATGTGCTTCTGGGCAGCTGGATGAGTAAAAGAAAGTTGTTCGGCATGTAAAGCTTGGCGCTTAAAATTTTTCAAACAAAGTGCCAGCTCTTCTGACGCATTTTTAGGAATAGTCAAGCGTTGCCCATAAACTGGATCGCCAACCACCGGAAAGCCAATGTGTTGCATGTGCACCCTAATTTGATGGGTTCTTCCCGTTTCCAGTTTAACCTTAAGCAATGAATGATTAGCAAACTTTTCTGCAACGCGGTAATGACTGATCGCATCCTTACCGGAAGAATTTACTGTCATGCGTTTTCGATCCGAAGGATGGCGGCTGATTGAAGCATCAATAGTGCCACCGGAAATCGGCACCCCATTGACTATGGTTAAATATTGTCGGGTAACATTGCGAGCTTGTAATTGTTCGACTAATCGCAATCTTGATGATTCATTTAATGCTATAACCATTAATCCTGAAGTATCCTTATCCAGGCGATGAATAATTCCGGCCCTGGGTAAATCAAACAAGTCTGGATTTAAATAAAGCAATCCATTCATCAATGTTCCGTCAGGATTACCCGCACCGGGATGCACCACCAGGCCGGCCGGTTTGCTGATAACCAAGATATCATTGTCCTGGTAGACAATATCCAGGTCTATTTTTTCAGCTTGCCAGGTTTGGGGTCGCTGCTCAGGCAATTGGATTTCTATTTGTTCGCCGCCTTGGATTTTTTGTTTTTGTGGCAAAATTTCATCATCGACAGTTACTAATGCGTCTTTTAGCCATTTTTGAATGGTGCTTCTTGAATGTTCCGGGTATAAAAGTGAGAGCGCTTTGTCCAGCCGCATACCTGAATAGTCAGTTGGAATTTGACCTGTAATTTTATTATCTGGTGCCAAGGTATTGAATAATGCGGAAGATGAAATGTTTGGTTAGAATATGAAGACGAAGATTATCCCATAAATTTTAAATTGAAATGATTTATTACAAACGTCTGATCTATATTAGCATGGTGCTGTTGATAAGTGCCGGATGCAACCTGAAAGATAAAAATGATTTATCCGGTATCCCTGCTCCCGAGTTATTAGCGATCGCAAAAGAATCTATTGAAGATTCTGAATATGAAAAAGCATTGAATCATTTGCGTGAAATTGAGGCACGATTTCCATACAGCGTGTACGCGCAGCAGGCTATATTGGAGACAGCTTATTTGTATTACAAACGCGGCGATGAAGAACTGACTGTCGCCTCAGCTGACCGGTTTATCCACACCTACCCGACTCACACTAATGTCGACTACGCCTACTATTTAAAAGGTCTGGCAAATTTTACGACTCATAGAAACTTCATTTCCAAATTAACCGGTGCTAAGGATTTCAGTGACCGTGACCCGCAAGCGGCTCGAGATTCATTTGATGCGTTTAAGGAACTAGTGACTCGGTTTCCTAACAGCCAATATGCCAGTGATGCAACTGAACGCATGACCGCCCTATTAAACACAATCGCCAAGCACGACACTAATATTGCCAAATTCTATTTGGAACGTGGCGCTTATGTTGCTGTTGTCAATCGCTGTAAATATGTCATTGAGCACTATCAAAACACACCTGCCGTTGAGGACGCATTGGGAATGATGGTCATCGCCTATCGGGAAATGGGGTTGCCCGATTTAGCTCAAGATTCATGGCGGGTGTTGCAGACCAACTTTCCCAATAGCCGCTATTTGTCGGAACTACAGGGCTGAATCTATTCCCTCACAGGAGGAAACAACTCATCAAGCAGCAGATGTTTATAATAATACAATGGCCTGCCAAAGCATTGTTGATATCAACGAGATTCCACGTAAAAAATGGAATGCACTAATAAGCGACGCTTCTCCTTTTACACGTCATGAGTTTTTGGCAGCACTGGAATCCTCCGGTTGTGTTACCGCCGAAAAAGGCTGGCTACCGCACCACATCATTTACACCAAAGGTGATGAGTTAATTGCGGCAATGCCGTTTTATATTAAGGGCCATTCTTATGGTGAGTATATATTTGATTGGGCCTGGGCAGATGCCTATCACCGTCACGGAATCGAATATTATCCAAAAGGCTTATGTGCGATTCCTTACACTCCTGTATCCGCCAATAAAATCCTGATCAGCGACAGTCATGATAAATTTGTGGAAGAATCAAGGCTGACTCAACACGCTGTTAAAACTGCCAAGGAATTAAAGCTCTCCTCAATCCATGGCTTATTTTTAAACCAGCATGAGCTTCAGGTATGGCAAGAGCAAGGTTTTAGTCCTCGCAGCAGTTATCAATTTCATTGGCGAAACAATGGTTATCAAAACTTTGATGACTATCTCAAAAGTTTTACTTCAGTTAAACGAAAAAAAATACGTCAGCAACGCAAATCTGTCAGCCAGACTGATATTGAACTAAAGATCATTCAAGGTGAAAGTATTACTGAACAAAACTGGCATGACTTTTACCGCTTCTATAAAAATACGGTTCACCTTCACGGTGCCATGGCTTATTTAAACCTGGATTTTTTCCTTGCGATAGGTAACACAATGCCGGATCAAACTATGATGATAAGCGCTTTTGAAAATAAAAAAAACATCGCCTCTGCCCTGTTTTTTAAAAATAAAAAAACGCTATTCGGTCGCTACTGGGGCTGTGATATTGAGGTCAATAATTTGCATTTTGAAACCTGCTATTATCAAGCGATAAACTATTGCATAGAAAATAATATTCAGTATTTTGAAGCAGGTGCCCAGGGAGAGCATAAATTATCTCGTGGACTGTTGCCGGTAGAAATAAAATCAGCTCATTGGTTGCGCCACCCTCAATTCTTTGACGCTATTAAAGATCATATTGATTATGAAACAGATCACGTGCAAAGGTATATTGAAGCGTTGGAGCAACATACACCATTCAAAAATTGCTAATGGATTCAGCAATTCGTTATCAATTCCCTGATCCAACGACTTGTGATAAGGACGGTCTAGTCGCTGTTGGTGGAAACTTGTCGACAGAATGCCTGCTCAGTGCGTATAAAAATGGCATTTTTCCTTGGTTCAATCCAGGCGATCCAATTTTGTGGTGGTCCCCCGAACCGCGCATGGTTATTTATCCAGACCAACTTCGTATTTCAAAATCGGTAAAAAAAGCGATTAAAAAAAACAATTTCCAATTCACCTTTGACCGCTGCTTCGAACAAGTCATTATCAACTGCGCTGCACCGCGCAAAAATCAACAAACCGACCTTGGTACCTGGATCACCGAGGATATGATTGAAGCCTATATTAGATTCCATGAGGCAGGTTATGCCCATTCAATTGAATGCTGGCAAGATTCTGAACTTTGCGGCGGTTTATATGGTGTTTCATTGGGCACGGTATTTTTTGGTGAAAGCATGTTCAGCAAAATCAGTGAGTCTTCAAAATTGGCGTTAATTACTTTAATCAAGCAGCTTGAAATTTGGAACTATGATTTATTAGACTGTCAGCTACCGAGCGAATTAGTCGAACGACTCGGTGCAACATATATGTCAAGAAAAGCATTTACCAAATTGATTATTGAGAAATGTAAAAATACCAAACCCCAAAACTGGGCTGATTATAAGCCGGTCTCGCTAGCATGAAAGTATCTCTGCATGTTTCAAGTCCGCATGAATGTGGGTATTTTAAAGATCGTCAGGCTTCAACTTTATTTTTAGACCCTAAAGAAAAGATTGATATTGCGCTGTATAGCGATTTATTAAATATCGGTTTCAGACGCAGTGGCAAACTTGTTTACAGGCCGCATTGTCAAAAATGTAACTTGTGTATTCCCCTTCGCGTTGATACCCGTGCCTTTAAGCCAAGCCGATCACAAAAACGCATCATAAATAAAAATTCTGACACCAGCTACCAATTGGTCGCCTGTGGTTATAAGGAGGCGCACTTTGCTCTATATAAAAAATATTTGGCAGCACGCCATGCAGAAGGCGGTATGGAAAAGCATACTAAAATTGACTATTTCGAATCAATGATCGCCTCAGATGTGCAAACCATATTGATTGAATTCAAAAAATCGAATCGATTGATTGCCGTATCAGTCACCGATGTGCTGACCAATGGCTTATCGGCTGTCTATACGTTTTTTGATCCGCAGTTATCTAAAGATCGTAGCCTGGGCACCTATGCGATAATAAAGCAAATCGAACTGGCCAAATCAATGAATCGATCCTGGCTTTATCTGGGTTACTGGATTAAGGAATCACAAAAGATGGCCTATAAGTCCAACTTCAACGCTTCCCAAATCTTAACCGATGGTGAATGGAAACACCTTTAAACACTTGAATTTGTCTGAAAATAAGGCACACTAGCGATCCCTGGAATTAACAAGGAATTATATGGCCAAAGAAGACTATATTGAAATGGAAGGCACAGTTATTGATAACCTTCCTAACACCACGTTCAAAGTTGAACTGGAGAACGGACATGTGGTGACAGCCCACATTTCCGGAAAAATGCGCAAAAATTATATTCGTATTATGAAGGGTGACAAGGTTACTGTTCAATTAACCCCTTATGATTTATCCAAAGGTCGAATTTCCTTCCGCCAACGCTGAATCCAGCCGGCTATTTCTATTTTTAACAGGATTAAGTTTATGCCTTTTTATTGGCGATAGTATTGCTAATGAAGTAACCATTATCGATGCCAAAGCAAGTTGTCAGAGTCAAAACTGTCGCTTCGATGTTACGCTAAAACATGATGATACCGGTTGGGAACATTACGCTGATAGTTGGCGTGTTCTGACAGAATCCGGTGAAGAACTGGGGAAACGTGTGTTATTGCATCCGCATGTGAACGAACAACCTTTTACCCGAAGTCTTAATGACGTCATCATTCCTGAAGATATCAAAACTATCTGGATCGAAGCCCATGACTCAGTGCATGGAGCAAGCAGCAAACGATATAGATTGGATTTGTAAAAAACTGACTGTCATTCTGAAATCGCGAAGTGATATTCAGAACCTCCTTGAGCAGACTGAACCTCGGATAAAGCCCAAACAGCGATGAGGAGATCCTGAATTGAATTCAGGATGACGGGGCTTATTTTTACCCTTGTTATTTGAAATATGAAACTCACTTCGAAATTACAACTATAATTTTTTTGCTGTCTCTGCTAGTCTTATAAGCTGGCAGTGACAGAGGTTATCGTACAAGTGGATTTATCTTTATTAGACCTTCCTTGGTGGTCTCATCTTCTTATCACACTAGTGGTAACACATTTAACAATTATCAGTGTGACTTTATATTTACATCGACATCAAGCACACAGAGCCATAGAATTACACGCCTTTATCAGCCATTTTTTCAGATTTTGGTTATGGTTGACTACCGGCATGGTCACCTGGCAATGGGTGGCTATACATCGCAAGCACCATGCCAAAGTCGAAACTAAAGACGACCCCCATAGCCCTCAGATTCATGGTTTAAAATATTTTTTCAAATTGATGTTGCCACCGGCTCTGACCGGTGGTGTAAAGCTCTATCGAGATGCTACTGTCGAGCCAAATGATCTCGATCAATATCGTCACGGTACACCCGATGATTGGGTAGAACGGAATATTTACACACCTTTTTCCTTTGCGGGGGTTTTTTTACTGCTGGCTATTAATGTGGTCTTGTTTGGCGCAGTTGGTATCGCGATGTGGTTGGTGGAAATATTCTGGATACCATTTTGGGCTGCTGGTGTGATCAATGGCGTGGGACACTATAGTGGATATCGTAATTATGAAACGCCTGATGCCAGCCGCAATATTGTGCCCTGGGGCATTATTGTCGGTGGTGAAGAGTTACACAACAATCATCATGCTTATGCCAGCTCGGCAAAATTTTCAGCTAGGCCGTATGAAATAGATATTGGCTGGTTTTATATTAAAGTGCTGGAATTGTTAGGGTTGGCCAGTATTAAAAAAGTTGCTCCTAAAATTCAAACAACATCCGTCAAAGATTTTTGTGATATTGATACACTCAAAACGCTCTTGAATAACAGGATTCAGGTCATGTCAAATTTCACCCGTGAAGTCTTGAAAACTGTTTGCCATGAAGAATCAAGTAAAATAAAAACGGCTCAACCAACTGAATTCAAGCTGTTTCGCAAGGCCCATTTGCTCATGCGTAAAGAAATTTCTTCCTTGGATGAAACGGCACGGACAAAACTGGAATCAATTCTGGGCAAGAATCGCAATTTGCAATTTGTTTATCAAATGAAAACAAAACTACAGGAAATCTGTTTAAGCCGAAATGAAGTCAATCATCAATCTTCACTCAGCGCATTGCAGGAATGGTGTAAACATGCAGAAGAATCAGGTATTGCGGCTTTAGAAGAATTTTCACTAAGATTAAAGCGCTATTCAGTCAGTTAATAATACCCGTAGTGCATTTAGAATTAGTAGTTTGAACGATTAAATGGCCAATTGACTCCATTAATGTTGATTAAATTACTACCTGTGACACTGCTATGTGTCATTGCGCACCCATACGGGCATAAAAGCAGCGCGAAGCAACCCAATGGCTTTTCTTATCGCCTAGTGGTTTCAGTGATGATTAACTTCTATCCAAGCCCGTTTCAGCATACATTCTGAAACAGTGACTTGAATTGTGAAATGACGAGGTAGTCAGAAATGCCAGTGGGTTGCTGCACTCGCTCATTATATTCGCTCACTCGCAATGACAATGGGAACACAATTAGCTAAAAAATCTCATTTAAAATGCACTACGGGTTTAATAATATTTATTGACATTAATAAAGACTCTCCTTATAGAGTCTTTTATTATATTCATTAAACTTTTTGGGTTATTTTATTTTAGCTTCTTTATAGATTACGTGTTTGCGCACAACGGGGTCATATTTTTTGATTTCCATTTTTTCCGGCATATTGCGTTTGTTTTTAGTTGTGGTGTAGTAGTGCCCGGTACCGGCTGATGAAACCAATTTTATTTTATCTCGCATAGAACATCTCCATAATCTCTAAACTTTCTCACCGCGGTCACGCAGTTCTTTTAATACTACGTCGATACCCTTTTTATCAATAATACGAAGACCCGCATGGGAGACACGTAATTTGACCCAACGGTTTTCCCCTTCGACCCAAAAGCGCCGATTATGAAGGTTGGGTAAAAAACTACGCCGTGTTTTGTTATTCGCATGAGAAACATTATTCCCACGCACAGTACGTTTACCCGTTACTTGACATACTTTAGACATGATTTAATCCGTCAAAAAAACGATTAGTTATCAGACCGTTTAAGGCCCTTTTTACAAAGGTTGGCATTTATACCAATCTAGTAACTTAATAAAGGTTGGCATTTATACCAAAAAACAACTGGATTTGGTAGCCTAAAATGCTGAATTTCCTACAAATATCCCCTTTCAGCCAACGAAACTGCCACATCATCACCAATAATCAAATGATCCAGTAAACGGATGTCCAACAAATCCAGAGAATCTTTAAGTTTTTTGGTAATTTGTGCATCCGCGGTACTTGGTTCGGCAATTCCCGATGGATGGTTATGAGCGACGATTATGGCACTGGCCTGCTTTTCTATAGCCATTCTAACCACCTCTCGAGGATAAACACTGACTTGATCAATGGTTCCGCGAAACAACTGATCGCAAGCAAGCACCCGATTTTTATTGTCCAAAAATACGCAAACAAAGCATTCATAGGGTTTATCCTTTAGCCATGATTTTAAATAAGATTCACATTGTCTGGGTGAAGTTAAAGTTTTCTGCCTGAACAAGCGCTCTTTCTGCAGTCGCTGCCCCAATTCAAGGGCCGCATGCAATTGAATGGCTTTTGATTGACCAATACCGGGTTCCTGACACAAGGAATCGATTGACAGATTAAATAAACTGCGCAGTGAACCGTGATTTTTTAACAGCACACGCGCTACATCAATTGCCGTCCTTCCCTTTGTGCCGACTCTCAGCAGAATTGCTATTAATTCAGCATCAGTGAGGTATTGAGCACCATGTCTGTGTAGTTTCTCACGCGGACGCTCATGTTCAGGCCATTCTTTTAAAGCTATCATCTAACACCTCCTTGTGTTAATTAAGGACTAACTACAGTAAACTTTACGCCACAATGAGTATCAATAGCAACATAATTGTCGGTGTCACAGCGGGTATAGCTGCCTACAAAACACCGATCTTAGTGCGCCGTTTAAAAGAGCAAGGCACGGATGTTCGTGTGGTAATGACGCCAGCCGCTAAACACTTCATCACTGCGCTAACTTTACAGGCGGTTAGCGGTCATCCGGTTAGAGATACATTACTTGATGCTGAAGCTGAGTCAGGCATGGATCATATTGATCTGGCTCGTTGGGCTGACAAGGTTGTTATCGCACCTGCAACAGCAAATTTTATTGCCAAACTGGCACATGGCATGGCCGATGATTTGTTGACAACGCTTTGTCTAGCGACTACCGCCCCAATTTATGTCGCTCC
Organism: Arenicellales bacterium; assembly: GCA_965215945.1. Classification (GTDB taxonomy): domain Bacteria; phylum Pseudomonadota; class Gammaproteobacteria; order Arenicellales; family JAHEKD01; genus JAHEKD01. The sequence goes on from CBDCFC010000050.1 coordinate 100,186, forward strand.
GGCCATGAACCAGCAGATGTGGCAAAATTCTGCTACTCAAGATAATCTTTCAAAAATAAAAAACTATGGTGCGGTTATTCTTGGACCGGATTCAGGTGATCAGGCGTGCGGTGAGGTCGGCCCCGGACGTATGCTTGATCCACCGGCAATTATCGAAGCCATACTTTCTCAGTCTTCCTCACAACTCAATGCCGACTCCGTTGAATCCGGACCTAAAATCAGCCCCGATCCCAACAAGCCCAAAGTCCTAATTACCGCCGGCCCAACCTGGGAAGCATTGGACCCTGTTCGTGGACTGACAAATCATAGTTCAGGAAAAATGGGTTACAGCATTGCCACGGCATTTGCCGAAGCTGGATTTAAAACCAGATTAGTTAGTGGCCCAACGTCCCTTGATCAACCTGGTGGAGTTGACTTTGTTCCTGTTATTTCGGCTCAAGATATGTATGATGCTGTGCATGGATGTATCGGCGAAACGGATATTTTTATCAGTGTTGCGGCTGTTGTCGATTACCGACCAGATACAAGCATGGATCAGAAAATCAAAAAGTCTAATGATGAAATGCTAATTAAACTGGTAAAAAATCCGGATATTTTAAAAAGTGTTACCAAATTGAATGCTCCTCCCTTCACGGTCGGTTTTGCTGCTGAAACCAATAACATCATTGATTATGCAAAACAAAAATTGGAGAAAAAAAATCTCGATATGATTGTTGCTAATGAAGTCGGAAATGGTAAAGCATTTGGTCAAGATGATAATCGTGTGACTATTTTATCAAAAGAACGCTCACAAACGCTGGGGCCGGATTCCAAATCAAACCTGGCCAAACAACTTATTTCTATAATAACTAAGGCATATGAAAAAAAGCATTCAACTGAAAATTCTTGATAAACGATTAAGTTCTGAATTTGGATTACCTCATTATGCAACTGATGGATCGGCCGGGCTTGATTTAAGGGCCTGTATTGAGCAACCATTAATCATTGAGCCGGGGCAGACAGAATTAATTCCTTCCGGCATGGCGATTAATATCGGCGACCCTACTATTGCGGCAGTTTTATTGCCCCGTTCAGGACTTGGCCACAAGCACGGTATCGTTTTGGGCAATTTAACTGGGCTTATCGATTCCGACTATCAGGGACAGGTTTTTATATCCATCTGGAATCGTTCGCAAAATTCCTACACCATCGAGCCAGGTGATCGAATCGCTCAAATGGTTTTTCTACCTGTTCTGCAGTGCAATTTCGAACAAGTCGATGAATTTATTAGTACGCAGCGAGGCGAAGGTGGATTCGGGCATACTGGTGTAACGATACAGCCTTAAACTGGGTGGTAAGTCCGCAAAGATTTCACTTATAATTACCTTACAGACAAGAAATACGGACAGCGAGCATGAGTGAGTTTGAGCAGCCTTCAAACAACGGCGACATTTCAATTCTATGTGGCGGCAATGCACCCTTTTTGGATGAATTATACAAACAGTATCTAGCAGACCCTTCGTCAGTGGATATTTCCTGGCAGCCGGTCTTCGAAAAATTTAAAAACACGGGTGAACTGCCACCGGCCAAACCCGCCAGTCACTACGCCAGTAAAAAAGCAGTCTACACTAATGGTCATGCAGCACCACAAGCCTTAACCAAACAAATCGGCGTATTAAAGCTTATTGAAGCATATCGTAACCGTGGTCACCTCAGAGCCGATCTTGATCCTTTGGATTTAACTGTTAAACCCAACGTTCCAGACTTACAGCTTGCTTACAATAATCTGTCAGAAAATGATTTGGACACTGTTTTTCAAACTGGTGATTTTGCTGCCGGCAGCGAGATGTCACTGCGCCAGTTGCTTTCAGTGATGGAAGATGCTTATTGTGGAACGCTTGGTATTGAATATTCACATATAACCGATGCTGAGGAATTGCAATGGTTACAAGACCGGATTGAAATCATTTCCGGCCGTCCAAAAGAAAGCCCGGAGGCCCGTAAAAATATCCTCCAACGCTTAACCATGGCGGAGGGACTGGAAAGATATTTACATACTAAATATGTTGGTCAAAAACGCTTCTCACTCGAGGGCGGCGATACACTCATTCCGTTGTTGAATGACTTAATCCAGAGTTCCGGTGAAATGCAAGCCAAGGAAATTGTTATCGGCATGGCACACCGCGGTCGTTTGAACGTTCTGGTCAACATTTTTGGTAAAGCTCCAGCGACTTTATTCGATGAGTTTGAAGGCAAGCACATCGTTGATGACGCCAATATGGGTGATGTGAAATACCACATGGGTTTTTCTTCTGACATCATGACCCCCGGAGGACCGGTTCATTTAGCTTTGTCATTCAACCCTTCACATCTTGAAATTATAAATCCTGTTGTTATCGGTTCGGTAAGAGCCAGGCAGGACAGACGGCAAGATGTTGAAATGAGTCAGAATATCCCAATTCTGATTCACGGCGATGCTGCTTTTGCTGGTCAGGGCGTCAATATGGAAACACTGAATATGGCGCAGACCCGTGGTTATAAAACCGGTGGCACTATCCATATTGTCGTCAATAATCAGATTGGTTTTACCACCAGTAACCCGCTTGACTCAAGATCAACGCTTTATTGCACTGAAGTGGCTAAACTGGTGCAGTCACCTATTCTTCATGTTAATGCGGATGATCCGGATGCGGTTATTTTTGCCAGTAAATTGGCGCTGGAATTTAAGATGAAATTTAAGCGTGATGTGGTGATTGACATGATTTGCTATCGTCGCCATGGCCATAACGAGGCTGACGAGCCTATGGTCACCCAGCCAGTCATGTATAAAACCATAAAAAAACTCCCAACTACCAGGCAGCTGTATGCCGAAAAACTTGAAGCGGAAGGTGTCATTACTTCGGGAGAAGCTCAGCAAATGGTTGATAACTACCGCGATGCGCTTGATGATGGCCGGGTAGTTGCAGGTCAGGTTATTGATCCCAACAAAGCTGTACTGATGGTTGATTGGACCAGGTATATTGGTAATACTTGGCAATCTCCTGCTTACACCGCTGTTTCCGCAGATACGATTGCCAGATTAAATGCTCGACTCCAGGAATTGCCCGATGGTTTTACGCTGCATCCGCGAGTTAAAAAAATAATGGATGATCGTACTAAAATGGCCAACGGCGAATTGCCTCTGGACTGGGGGTTTGGTGAAATAATGGCCTATGCCAGTTTAGTTGATGAAGGTCAAAGTGTGCGTTTGTCAGGGCAGGATTGTGGCCGCGGTACTTTTTTTCACCGTCATGCTGTATTGCATAACCAAAATGATCGATCAACCTATACGCCTCTGGAACACCTGACGGATCGACCTCATGCATACACAGTTATCAATTCCCTGCTATCTGAGGAAGCTGTACTTGCTTTTGAATATGGATACAGCACGACTGAACCAAGAACATTGGTCATTTGGGAAGCCCAGTTTGGTGATTTTGCCAACGGCGCCCAGGTGGTGATTGACCAGTTCATCAGCAGCGGTGAAGCAAAATGGCAACGACTTTCCGGTTTGGTTATGTTGCTTCCACATGGTTACGAAGGCCAAGGGCCCGAACATTCTTCAGCCAGACTCGAACGATATATGCAACTTTGTGCCAGTAATAACATGCAGGTGTGTGTACCAAGCAACCCTTCGCAGATTTTTCATCTTTTACGCAGACAACAAATTCGTAATTATCGTCATCCGTTGATAATAATGTCACCCAAAAGCCTGTTACGCCATAAAGCGGCTGTTTCTACACTAGATGATTTAGCTAATGGACAATTTCTGACTGTGATTGATGATGTCGTAACCAGACAATCACCAGGCAAGATTAAAACTATCCTTTTCTGCGCTGGGAAAGTGTATTACGACTTGTTGGAAAAACGTGACGCAGATAATCGTGATGATGTAGCCATTGTTCGTATTGAGCAGCTTTATCCCTTCCCTTATGATGATGTTAAGGAAATATTGGCACAATACCCTGATGCTAGTGATTTGGTTTGGTGTCAAGAAGAGCCACAGAACCAGGGCTGTTACCGGCAACTTCGCGACCGGCTTTACGGCTGCATTCGAGACTCATCTGATCCTGATCGAAATTTACGCTATGCTGGCCGTCCTTCTTCAGCATCACCTGCTGTTGGCTACTACGGCACACATAATAAACAACAAGCAGCCCTGGTAGAACAGGCGCTGAATAGTTAAAAGGAGACCCCCATGACAACTGAAGTTAAAGTTCCTGTTCTGCCTGAATCTGTTACAGAAGCAACATTATTGGACTGGCATAAAAATGTCGGTGATAGTGTTAAGCGTGATGAAAATATTGTCGATATTGAAACGGATAAAGTTGTACTTGAAGTTCCCGCACCTGAGGACGGTGTGATTACCGAGTTGAAACGTGAATCAGGCGATACGGTAACGGCGCAGGAAGTCATCGCAATTTTGACACCCGGGGCTGTTGCAGATTCTCCTGGAGCTGATGAGGAAACCAAGGAAGAGCCTGCAGCTGAAACTGATACTGGTACAACAGTTTCAGATGATGATCGTCATGGTCCTGCTGTTAATGCGCTTCTGGCCGAACATAATCTTGATGCGTCTCAAATCAGCGGCACCGGCAAAGACGGACGAATTACCAAAGAGGATGTTCTAAATCATTTGAATCAATCAAAGACTGCACCTACACAGGAGGACACACCTGAAGTGCAAACAAGTCCTACACCTGTCGCGGCAAGTGGCGGGCGTGAACAACGTCGTGAACCCATGACGCGTTTGCGTCAAACCATTGCTAACCGTCTGGTCCAATCACAACAAACTGCAGCGATTTTGACGACGTTTAATGATGTGGACTTGACTGAGGTGATGGCACTACGTAGTCGTTATAAAGACTCTTTCACTGATAAACATGGCGTTAAGCTCGGCTTTATGTCATTTTTTGTGAAAGCCAGTGTTGAAGCCCTAAAGCGTTACCCTGTGATTAATGCGGCTGTCGATGGCACTGATATTATTTATCATAATTATCATGACATTGGTATCGCCGTATCTTCACCGCGCGGATTAGTAGTGCCGGTGGTACGCAATTGTGATGAAAAAAGTTTTGCCGAAATTGAACAATCAATTGTGAACTACGGCCAAAAAGCACAAAAAGGCGCCATTACAATGGATGAAATGACTGGCGGTACATTTACTATTACTAATGGTGGTACGTTTGGATCGATGATGTCCACGCCGATCATTAATCCACCGCAAAGCGCTATCCTTGGTATGCATAATATTGTGCAACGTCCGATGGCTGTAAACGGCGAAGTCAAAATTCGACCAATGATGTACCTGGCCCTATCCTATGACCATAGAATTATTGATGGCGCTGAAGCTGTCAGGTTCCTGGTGACCATCAAAGAATGTCTGGAAGACCCAGGTCGTTTATTACTGTCAGTTTAGAACGTGTAAAAAAGACTCATACAGGCCTATTCATTGACTAACTTGCGAAAATTCAGCTAGGCCCTTAAACACCTGCTGCATTTCGGTGATTGTTGGTGCATTGTCAAAGAATGGATTTCCAAAACGAATACATGACAGTGACTTCACATGCGGTTGATTGATCGAGTGTATGCTTAAAAATAATTCAAGATCATGCCGGGAAGCATCATGATGTCTAAATATACCACCATAGCCGTAGCCGCCGTAATAGGCCAACTGAACCGTATCTGGCGAATGATATAGCTCGGACATCCGCCTATAGATGTTATTAATTTCGAACTCATCCGGATTAATAATCAACTCACCGCTTTCTTTTGGGCGTGGCACAGCAATCTTGCAATACAGATCATAATTGCTGATTTCCTTGCGTCTGACCACTTTTCCCGGCGCCATAATATAGACATCACTGCTTCCTGCCGAAACGGTAATCGGTTTAAGCAACTTGAATTGATAGATGCCGGAATAATTGGAATTGTTGTAGCCGGTTGAGGCGCAACCTGCAACAAAAATGGCTACAATGAGGTAAAACAATAACCGCTTCATAATTTATAAATAAAGTTGACAGTTCAATTCAGCAAGTTTCGGATTGAGGTGTCTATGGAAAAATACCAAAATAGCCTAAACTCAATGTGAAGAAACAGATGAATAAAGATTATCGGCGAATAGAAAAGGCGATACATTTCCTGGAGCAAAACTATGCTGACCAGCCAGGGCTTGATGAGTTGTCAAATGCTATCCATGTTAGCCCGTATCACCTACAACGCTTATTCAAACGCTGGGCGGGCGTCACACCCAAACAGTTTTTACAATCGGTAACGCTCAAACATGCCAATAGCGCTCTGCGTAATGGCGCAACTATGCTTTCAGCTTCGCAGCAAGTTGGGTTATCGAGCAGTAGTCGTCTGCACGATTTGTATATTACTTTGCAGGCTATGTCTCCCGTGCAATACAGAAACAAAGGACAAGGCCTGGAAATTTCGTATGGTTTGCATGAAACCCCTTTTGGTAATAGTGTTGTTGGTGAAACTGACAAAGGAATTTGCAGTTTATTTTTTACCGACGCAAAATCAAAAAAACAAGCCGAAAATGAATTATCTGTTTACTGGCCTAATGCGAAACTCAATTACCAACCCGAAATAACACAAACGTCTATCGATAAGATTTTTTCGCCGAACGAAAACCACAGGATCAATCTTCTGGCAGGTGGAACAAATTTTCAAATTAAAGTTTGGCAGGCAGTTTTGAATATTCCATTTGGTCAGGTGCGACACTACGGTCAAATTGCCGATTCGATAGATGCACATAGTGCATCGCGTGCCGTTGGTACAGCTGTGAGTAAAAATCCAATTGCCTATTTAATTCCCTGCCATCGCGTAATTCGCTCAACCGGAGTGATTGGTCAATATCATTGGGGACAGATGCGTAAAAAAGCAATCCTGACCTGGGAACAGTGCCAGTTATCTGCATGAATAGAATTTATGTTGAACCCGCGAAGGCCGAAGATTACGAATCGATTGTAAATCTATTAAATCACTATAGATTAATAACTCAAGATATTGATTTTAATGAACAATTATTTTTTGTCCTTAAGCAAAATGGCAATTGCTCAGCATTTGGTGCAATAGAATTTTATCAGCCCTATGGTTTGATTAGATCGCTAGCTGTCAATCCCGATAAAACAAAGCTAGGTTATGCTAGCAAAATTCTAGTGGAACTAGAAAAGTGTGCCCTCACCAATGAAATTACAGAACTATATTTGTTGACTGAAACGGCTGAGTCCTTTTTTGCTGGAGCTGGCTTTAAAAAAATAGATAGAGTATTAGCACCAGAAATTATTCAACAAACCAACCAATTTAGCGGGCTCTGTCCAGCCAGCGCAGCAGTAATGACTAAGTCAATTATTCCTTTAGTATAATTCGTAACCGACCATCGGCTACCTCGATTAATTCAACACCCGCGGCGAAAGCCTTCCAGAAGCCTTCATCTGTGCCAAATTCCCTAACTAGGTCAACATTTTTTAAATTACCAAGCCATGCATTGGGGATCGGTACACCCATAACACTGACACCTTTAAGCACGACCACAGGACGGTCGTTGGCGAATGATAACTGTACACCTGCGTTTAGTCTCAGCGTTTTGCCACCCATGATCGGAAAATCAGGGTCGAGTGGAATTAACAACTTTGCGCTAGCCAAATTATCTGATAAATCTAGCGCCAATCGTTTGGCCATGTCAGTATTACTGGCTACCAGCGAGTTAAGCTCGCGTTCGCTAAATATAATTTCCCTGTTAGCGCCCTGCTCGCTATATTTTTCAGGTTCCAACCTTCCGTCTTCAGACTCAACGACGTTACCTTTTATATCGATTTTTTCATCACTTCCTATCGATTCAAGTACGTCGAGTTCCGCTAATTTGTCGTTTAACTGGCGCTCTTCCTTTTCGCTCAAAGTAACAGGCTTAAATTCAGCAGGAAAAATATATGTCCTGACTATAAAAAACGTAACCAACATAGTGGCTAATATGGCGATAAGGATAAACAAAAAAACTTGTTTACCGCTGAAACCCTTTCTAGATTGTCCGGTAACTGTTTGATTCATAATAAATTTCTATTGATTCTGATGACTGTATTATATATCGCTTAAACATCAACTTGAAAAACATTAATACAGATAAGATATAATCATACCAAGGCCAATACCAAAGGACCTACGCTATGAGCCAAACTAATATTGCATCCATTTATTCCAAGGACACTATCTGGCAACAAATCCTCGATGAAGCAAAGGAGTCGGTTAAAAACGAGCCCTTACTTTCAGGCTATCTTAATTCAACTGTTCTCGATCAGGATTCACTAGAAGATTCGATTACCTGCATTTTGGCAGATAAACTGCGTTGCGAAACACTCAAGGACATAACTATCTGCAAAGTTCTTGGACAGGCCTTAAAAAGCTCGGAAGAAATCCGAACGGCTATTCGTGCTGATATTCGAGCTTTTTACGAACGTGACCCAGCCTGCGATAAGTTTATTATGCCGTTATTATATTTCAAAGGCTTTCATGCGCTGACGGCTTATCGTGTTACTCATTGGTTATGGAATAACCGGCGTAAAGACCTGGCACTTTTTTTACAAAACCGAATCAGTGAATGTTTTGGGGTAGATATTCATCCGGCTGCAAAAATTGGTCAGGGAATCCTGATAGATCATGCAACCAGTCTGGTGATTGGTGAGACATCTGTGGTCGGCAACAATGTTTCAATGTTACATGAAGTCACGCTTGGGGGTACCGGCAAAGATACAGGTGACAGGCATCCGAAAGTCGGTGATGGAGTTTTGATTGGCGCCGGTGCAAAAATTCTTGGTAATGTAAAAATCGGTGAAGGTGCTAAAGTCGGTGCCGGCAGTGTCGTACTTGATGATGTTATTCCACACTGCACAGTTGTGGGAGTGCCGGCTATTGGTGTGGGAAAACCCTGCCAACAAATTCCGGCATTAGAAATGGATCACTTGCTCGATAGAGATAAAGAAAATATCTAGACTTTTCTGGCTGAAGCTTAAATGCCTGAGTATTTAGTCGAGCAAACCGATCAGTTGAGGTTGGTCATCTTTTTTGGTGTTCTAATTTTTCTGGCTGTGCTTGAGTTCTTATTACCCCGGCGCAAGGTTGATGCAAAAAGGCCGTTGCGATGGACCAGCAATATTGGAATTGTAATCTTGGACTCTGTAATTGCTCGTATTGTTTTACCCACTACAACTATTGCAGTGGCCTTATATGCTGATAGCAAAAATTGGGGATTATTTAATAATATTCTCGAACATTCGTGGCTAAATATTGTTTTATCTATTTTAGTTCTCGATGTGTTGATTTACGCCCAGCATATTATTTTTCACAAAGTTCACTGGTTGTGGCGTTTTCATCGCATGCATCATAGTGATACACATATCGACGTCACCACTGGTATCCGTTTTCATCCGGTTGAAATCCTTCTTTCTCTGGTGATTAAATTTGTCGCTATCATTGTTTTTGGCATCCCTGCTCTGGCCATCTTGCTTTTTGAAATTATTTTAAATGCTACAGCTATGATTACTCATAGTAATTTAAATATCCCAATTGGCTTAGACAAATTGTTGCGGACTATTTTCGTAACACCAGACATGCATCGAGTACATCATTCAGTTCATCGCGATGAAACCGATAGTAACTACGGCTTTAATTTCTCATTCTGGGACAGACTGTTTGGCACATATATCGATCAACCTAAAGATACCCATGCAAAAATGCAAATTGGTTTAAAACAATTCCGCGATAAACGTGAACAGGTTATCGATAAGCTTTTGACGCAGCCTTTTCGGGACAGAACGAGATAAGAAAAACAGCATCTTGGCTGCTGTTATAATTCCGCTAACAAACAAACACAACTTCTCATGGATACCTGTCTCATTCAATTAATTGTACCAATTGGTGTTGGCAAAAGTATCTCGAACTGGTTAGCTGAAGACATCATCGATTTCTGGACCGTTCAACTTGATGACAAACACGTTCAACACAATATTGTCACGCAAAGTAACAAGGTTGAACAGATTATTGATAAGCTGGATGATCGTTATCGTCAGCACGATGAATATCGCCTGATGATGACCAAGCTGGGTATCAGTCTTCCCGAACCCAAGGAGTCAGAACAACCAAGTGAACCAACTTCCAGCAAAAAACCCTCCAGACCCAGCAGTCGAACCGTAAGCCGACAGGAGTTGATTGCCACCCTTTCGGCAAGCACTAAATTGAATTCAACATATATTCTGATGCTACTTTTATCTGTGGCTGTGGCTGCAGTGGGTTTAATTAATAACAATGTAGCGGTTGTCATTGCGGCCATGGTCATTGCTCCACTTTTGGGCCCGAATATCACTCTGGCACTGGCTACCAGTATGGTAGATTTTGATCTGGCAGGCAGAGCCGTTTTAGTGGGTAGTTGTGGTGCCGCATTAGCGTTAGTTATTGCAATCGCCTTAGGTTATACATTGCCTGATGATTCATTAACAAGCATTGAAATTATTAATCGCACCAAAATAACTTACGGCGATTTCATACTGGCGCTGGCGGCGGGTGCGGCCGGCACCCTGGCGTTTACCACAGGCGGTTCTGGCACTTTAATCGGAGTTATGGTTGCTGTTGCACTATTGCCGCCATTACTTGTGTTTGGATTAAAACTGGGTAACGGGGAAATGCAGCAGGCAATTGGCGCTGGACTACTTTTTACAGTGAACTTTATCGGTGTAAATCTAGCGGCTGTTTTAACCTTTGTTTTTCAGGGCATTCGTCCACACGGTTGGTGGCAAGCCGACAAGGCTAGAAAGACATCGGTTATGGCTATTATGACTTGGGCGGTATTGCTGATTGGGCTGCTGCTAGTGATTTATTTTTTGAATCGATGACAGCCTCACCGTCATGCCGACGAACCCCGTCATCCTGAATTCAATTCAGGATCTCCACATAGTTGTTCGAGCTTTATTCGAGGTTGCGGTCTATCCAAGGAGATTCTGAATAGCACTTCGAGCTTCCAGAATGACATTGTGTTATAAATCAATCTTTAACCGTTGAGGCATCCTGCTGAAATAAGATTGCTTTTTCTTCATCAGTAAATTGCTTAGGAGGGTTAATTTCCTGGGCAATTTCATATGCTCGGATCGTCGCCGGGCGCGCCTGAATTATCTCAAACCAACGTTTCAAATGCGGAAAATCATTCAGATCTTGTGATTGTTTTTCATGGGAAACCACCCAGGGATAGCTGGCCATATCGGCGATGGTGTATTGATCTCCGGCAATAAAGTCTGAGTTGCACAGTTGTTTGTTTAAAACAGCATATAATCGTGCAGTTTCATTGACATAGCGATCAATGGCATAAGGAATCTTTTCAGGCGCATATTGAGAAAAATGATGATTCTGCCCCGCCATTGGACCCAACCCGCCCATTTGCCACATCAGCCATTGCAGAACGTTAGTGCGCCCCCGTAGATCAGAATAATTAAACTTTCCGATTTTATCAGCCAGATATAGCAGAATCGCTCCTGATTCAAATATCGAAACCGGCTCGTCGCCCTCATCTGGATTATTATCCACAATTGCAGGAATACGGTTGTTAGGAGAAATTTTTAGAAAATCCGGTGCGAACTGATCACCCTGACCGATATTAATTGGGTGAATTTCATATTCAAGCCCGGATTCTTCCAGAAAAATAGTAATTTTATGGCCGTTCGGCGTAGTCCAGTAATATAAATCAATCATTTGTCTTCCAGAAAAATAATTAGGTCAAAGATTACCACAGCAGAATTAATCTAATCATTTGAAGTTAGCACTTATAATCACCATATAGTTATAAAAAGCTTAGAGGAAAAACCATGTTTGATTTCGTTAACGAACTTGCCATTGTTCCTTTTATTATTGTTTTATTAATTCTGTTTATGCTGTTTAAGGCAATCAGAATCGTGCCCCAGGGTTATGAATGGACAGTGGAACGTTTGGGTAAATATACTCGTACACTTAAGCCGGGTATTTCAATTCTGGTTCCCTTGCTCGATGCAGTCGGTAGTAAAAAGGACATGCGCGAACAAGTGATTGATGTCCCCTCACAAGAAGTCATTACTCGTGATAATGCTTTAGTGCAAGTCGATGGTGTGGTTTTCTATCAAGTCATTGATGCCGCTAAATCAAGTTATGAAGTAGCCGATTTGTATAATTCAATTCTGAATCTGGCGATGACCAACATACGTACGGTACTCGGTTCCATGACACTCGATGAATGTTTATCTGAACGCAACAAAATCAATAACAATTTGATGTCCGTTGTTGATGAGGCGGTCGAACCGTGGGGCGTTAAAATCACTCGAATTGAAATCAAGGATATTACACCACCTGCCGATCTGGTTGAATCAATGGCCAGGCAAATGAAGGCCGAACGAGATAAACGAGCCGAAATTCTTGAAGCTGAAGGTAGCCGACAGGCCGAGATCCTGCGTGCGGAGGGACAGAAACAAGCACAGGTATTGCGTGCTGAAGCGATGAAGGAAGCTGCATTTCAAGAGGCCGAAGGCCGAGAACGGGCTGCACAGGCTGAAGCTGTGGCAACCCGGGTTGTTTCCGAGGCAATAGCTCAAGGCGATGGTAAAGCGATAAACTATTTTGTCGCCAATAAATATGTTGAGGCTCTGGAGGCCATGGCGACTTCAGGAAATCAGAAAACGTTAATACTTCCTGTTGAGGCAACCAATATTATTGGTTCACTGGCAGGTATTAAGGAATTGTTTGAACAGACTAAAACAGAGAGTCCGATTCCTCAAAAGGAGACCCCGGAATAAATCCGGGGAATAGTACTTGAATAATGGGCTCTTGCAATTTATCGAAGCGTTTCCCGCGTACCGGATCGGAGCCTGTGCTGAACTTGATTCGGTATCCGACACAAGCTTGTTGCGGGATCTTTAAGAGTTGAAATAAAGTTTAACCAATGAGTAATTCTGTCTTATTCCTATTACTTGGAATTTTATTCTTCGCTTTAGAAGCCATGTTGGCTGTTGACGGCTATTTCCTCTGGTTAGGCTTTGCTGGTTTGATCACTGCACTATTGAGCTACTTTATTCCAAGTTTGAGTTTTGCTGCGGTTACTATAATTTTTACAGGTTTGTCAATCGTTTCAATTGGTGCTTATCGAATCTGGAAACATTACCGGCCCGACATTCCTGAAGTCGAAAACCTCAATACCATGAGCGCACGTTATATTGGCAAGCTCTACAAGGTGGTTGAGGTTTTTACCGACGATTCAGCCAAAGTCCAGATAGGCGACACACTCTGGCGGGTTCGTTCCGATACCTTAAATGCGTTTGAAGTAGGCACTGAAGTGCGCATTATCGACCAGATTTCCAGCACTGAGCTTAAAGTCATCGCAGCTGATGCGCCCTATGATATCAGCCCTGTTCAAGAAAGCCCGGATGCAGTGCAACATCAGTTCACCACCTTATTGAGTTTAAAGAGCGCGAGAAAGTATCCGGAATTATTACAACTGTTTAAGCAAGTGCATGATCTATATGCGCGTAAGCCGGAGTTCAATTTTGAACGCTCAGCGTTTTATCATTCCTATCTGCCACAATCGATTGAAGTTTTTCGAAAACTCGACGGCGGCATCAAGCTCGATAAAGAAGAAATTGCACATCTAAAAAAGACAATTGATCAATTATCCGAACGCTTCAAAGATATTCTCGATATTCACCACAACAACAAAAAAGACAAACTGTTAAGTCAAATAGATGTATTAAATGCGATATCTAAAGATTGAAAAATAAATATTAATACAAAATACTAAAACTTTTCTGGGGTTGAAAATTGAGTAAGAAAAAACATATTGAAAGAAACGAGATATACACCCTACATCGTAGTCCGGTACAACACGGCATCAAGATTAAATCAGATGTAATCACTTAATAACTGTTTGATTGATATTTTCTTTCACTGCTGCCCCATTAACTACCCCTATCGTCATTGGATACTGAATCGAGTTCAGCACAGGCTTGATCCGGCATCCAGAAATGCTTGAAGATGCTGGATTCTGGACAAATACTTCGTATTTTCCAGAATGACGTTGGGGACTTTTCTGATTCATGTCTTACTTCTAGCATTTTGCTATTTTTTTCTTTGTTTACAGGGGGTTATACTTCATCACATGATTTTTAATGGGACAGCACTGATTTTCTTTATAAGTGTTTACACTACGGATGATAGTAAGCGTTGGATTAAAGGCGTGACAATCTCGCTTCTTACAAAGGGTAACTTTTCAATCTCGCAAAAAATAATTCGAATAAACACAAACCCATTACTAAAAAGTTTAGTAGAAAAGCCAGTCTCCTAGTGTTTTTTTCGGCTTTCGGCTTAATTGAACCATACCCTATTATTATCAGTTTATTTTCAAAAAATGCATAGCAGTTCCACACCCCTAAATAGTATAGAATTAAACAAAAATAAAATGATGTATTATCTGCCTTCATATTCCCAACCATGAATACCAGAGGAAATAGCAAAACTCCCACAATATAATAAAAAATTATAAATCTAGGTTTTTCCATATGAATTTAACGCTTTCGGCGTAATGTCGCTAATTGAGTTAGCAGCGAAAATAATCATTCTATCAGTTATTATGCCGCCTGCTCCAGTTCAGTCAGTAGCTTGAACGGTAGCAAGGCTTCGATCTGCTCAACACAAGTGGCTTTTGGTAGTTCAGTAAAAACAGTCTTTAAGTAGTTATAAGGTTCCAACCCGTTAGCCTTAGCCGTTTCAATCAATGAATAAAGATTAGCACTGGACTTCGCCCCTGAAACCGTGTCGGAGAACAAATGATTTTTACGCCCAATCACAAATGGTCGAATTGCGTTCTCACATTGATTATTGTCGATATGTAATCGACCATCAGTCGTATATACGGTTAACTTATCCCACTGTTTATCCATATAGTGCATAGCCTTGCCCAAGGCTGATTGCTTGACCACGATTGGCAGCTGCCGATCCAGCCATTTCCTTAGGTCTTTAAGAATCGGCACAGGCCGGGATTGGCGAAGTGCGAATCGCTGTTCAACAGTTAAGTCTTTGGACTTCTTCTCAATTCGGTACAGCAGTTGAATCCGTTGCAAGGCTTGTTTGGCTAAAGACACTTTCTTCGTCTTGAGCTTGTCCTGAGCTTTGATCGCTTGATCAAACTTTCGCCTCACATGTGCCCAGCAGCCAAGTTGGGTAATGTCATTTCGTTGACAAACTTTGTTATACCCCTCGTAACCATCTGTTTGTAAATAACCGGAATAATCACCGAGCAACTGTACGGGAATCTCTTGAGACCGGCTCGGCGCATAATCATATAGAATGATTCTTCGGCCCGGTGGCCCGCCACGCTGAATCCACATAAACGATTGGCTTTGCGGCGTTTTCCCCGGTTCTTTTAATACCTGACACCGTGTTTCGTCCATTTGGACAATATCGTAGTCCAACATCGAATCACGCATCAGATTAATCAGCGGTTGGATCAATAACCCAGCCTTAATCATCCAATTTGCTAAGGTTGAACGGTTGAGTGGAATATCCAGCCGTTTAAATTCTTGTTCCTGCCGATATAACGGCATACTGTTGATATATTTACCGACGACTACATGCGCGATTGTTCCCGGACTGGCGATACTGCCCGGAATCGGCTGGGGCGGTAGCTTAGCCGCCTTAATGGATTGTTTACAGTTGGGGCAGCTATAGGTCTTCTTGATGTGTTTGATGACCTTGACCGTCATCGGAATCAGTTCGATCTGCTCGCTGGACTTCTCACTCATCGCAATAAGCTGACTCTGACAGTGGCCGCAGGTGCATTCAGATTCATCCAATTCATGCACAACTTCGATTCTGGGAAAATGATCCGGCAGCTTCCTTCGACCGCCTTTGCCTTTACGACGAGCGTGCGCAGCAACCAATGTTTTGCTTTCGTCATCAGTATGCCCATTGGAATTGTCAGTATCATGATCGGATAAGGCTTCGGCCTCATTGAATAATAGTGAGAGCTGATCAACATTAAACTTCTCACTTCGTGATCCGAAGTGTTGCTGTTTGGCTAAGGCAATTGCTTCAATTAGCTGGTTGATATAATCCGATTGGTGTTTGTTTTTAGCCTGTTCTGTGTCGAGTTTATCTTGCAATTGAATCACTAATTCCTTGAGTTGTTCAGGGTCATTGGGGAGTGATTTAATGCGTTGATTCATGGCTGTATTTTATCATGCTAACGGCTTTAAAACCTTTAAAGAACAGTGTGATGAGGTAAACTCGAATGACCTTGTAATAACGTTAAATCATAGCCATCCAATAACCAGTTAATCTGCCTGGCATTCAGTTCAACCTGATCTATCGGCAGATTCACTGGCCAACGGAATCGTGCCTTCTCAATGCGTTTCATCCACAAGATAAAACCATTGCCTTCCCAGCCGACCATCTTGATAATCGTTCTCGCGGAATTACAAAAGACAAACAATTTTGAGGAAAATGGATCTAGATTCATTTGGCCTTCGACAATCGCGACCAGTCCGTTTATTGACTTACGCATATCCACCGGATGGCGATATAAATAAATCGCCGAGTCCACTGATGGACGAATCAACGCTTTAATTCCGAACTGGTAATTACAGCTCGAATTATCTTGGTATCCAACTCACCGGCAAACTCAATCACAGTGCCATTGGTCAACTTGACCTTACAGCTTGGTTTTGATGAAACGGATTGAACAGGTGCGACCGGAACAAACGCTGATTGACTCGACTAAGCAGCAGGTCTGTATAGCCCTAACTTAATTAGCTTCGACTTCCATTGATACAGCGTTTTTAAACGCAATCCGTGTGTGTTGGCGTAATCTGCAATAGTACCTTTGCTTTCATCTGCCGCTTTAACATGACTTAGCCATAATCCCTGTTTTGTCGTCATCGTCTTTGCTAGCATTCCAGTCTCCAATTTGAAAACCTTACTCTGGCAGATCAAACGTTAACTGAAAATCCCATCCCTAATTTGGCGCTTACGGATGATATTCAGAAAGTTCATGCTGATTTAAAAAACATCATGGTTTAAATCTTTTTAAATCAATATTTCTACTTATTTGACGGTAGTGTTTATAGTTTGCCGTAATTAATGACAAACCCTTTGAAACACCGGTTGCGGCGATTAGTGCATCTGCTAATTTTACTGAATGGCTTAAATAATATTGCTCTACATAAAACATGGCCTTGCTGGAAATTTCATGATCAATATAAATGATTGAGGTCTGCCAATGTCTAAGTGTCTTTCTGAGAGCAAGCAATTCATTTTTATTATGCATCCCCTGCACTAGTTCCATATAAGTTACCACTGAAACATAAAAACCAGTATTTTGACTTATAAGTTTTCTGGCATTCTCATTTCCTCGCATGTGCCAGATGATGACATCCGTGTCAATCAGCATCAAATCGGCCTTTTCGCAGCTCCCTTAAATATTGGTTTACATTTACCGACTCAGCATCATTGCTCCAAATTCCAAACAACTCATCCTCATAGATTTCTTCGGAGTCAATAGGTACCAGTTTTGCTGTGGCTTTACCACGATAAGTAATAATTACCTCTTCACCTCTGGTAACAGTTTCCAGTAGCTCTTTGGTATGAAATCTTAAGTCTTTAGCTGTCGTTTGCATTAACATTATTATAGCAGAGTTTATATTTCAAAGTATAAACATTTAAATTTCTAGCATGAATGGAACTAACAATTGCAACGCCCCTAACTTTTGCAAATCGGAATCTTATAAACTCATTTTTAGAAATGATAAATTTAAAGCACTTCATCAAGTTTTTGATCTAAAGTATTAAATATAAAGGTAGAAAACTTTTAGTCAAATCACTAAACTATGTCGTTTGAAATAGATCAAATACAATCAATAAACAACTGTTTTACATTTTCTGTGGTTAACTCAATTGGATTACCACCACAACTGGGGTCTTCCAATGCCATTTCAGTGAGTTCATCAATGCGATCAGTACCAACGTCTAACTCGGCCAATTTATCTGGCACTGCTAATTCTTTTCTGAGTTCAAGCACATAGTCATAAAAGCCATCAAAACCACCCTCTATATCTAAATAAGCGGCGGCTGCAGCAATTCGCTTTTCGATTTCTGGGCGATTGAGTCTCAATACTGGCGGGATGACAACCGCATTGGTCATACCATGATGGGTGTTATATATAGCACCAACAGGATGCGACAGAGCGTGTACCGCGCCCAAGCCTTTTTGAAACGCCGTAGCGCCCATGGCTGCTGCTGACATCATATTCGCACGTGCTCCAATATCAGTTCCGTCATGATAGGCTTTTGGTAAATTCTCCTTGACCAAACGCATCCCTTCTAAGGCAATGCCCTGACTCATGGGATGATAATGTGGTGAACAATAGGCTTCCAGACAATGTGCAAACGCATCCATGCCGGTTCCAGTTGTAATCACTTTCGGCATACCTCTAGTCAATTCAGGATCACAAATAACAACTGTTGGTAATACTTTGGGATGAAAGATAATTTTCTTAACATGAGTCTGACTATTGGTAATAACACTGGCTCGCCCCACTTCTGAGCCCGTTCCTGCTGTCGTCGGCACAGCCACAATCGGCGCAATCGAATCGGCATCTGCTCTAGTCCACCAATCACCGATATCTTCAAAGTCCCATACCGGGCGGGTTTGACCCGCCATAAATGCGACCATTTTTCCTAAATCAAGACCCGACCCGCCTCCGAAAGCAATCACGCCATCATGGTCTCCTTGTTTAAAAACCTCAATGCCTGCTTGCATGTTAATCTCATTGGGATTGGGATCGACTTCGGCAAATATGGCTCGTCCTAAACCGGCTGATTCAAGTAAATCCAATGCCGATTGAGTAATCGGTAAACCGGCTAGTCCCTTATCGGTAACTAATAAAGGCCTTTCTATTCCTGCTTGAGTACAAGCATTTGCTATTTCTTTTATCCGTCCTGCACCAAATTTAATAGCCGTTGGATATGACCAGTTAGCCTGATAACTCATCTTTTATTTCTCCTTAAAATACCTTTGTCAACAAATGTGACCCTCGGTAGATCTGCTAATCAATAATCGACAATAGATCGCAACCATGCAGTCATATCTAGGCCCTTTCGAAGCCACGTGCAACTTCATAGTCCGTTACTTTTTGATCAAAATCCTCTTGCTCCCATTCGGCCGCCCGAACGTAGTGAACAATCACTTCATCGCTCATGGCAGCCCGTAACATCTTGGAAGATTTTAATGCTTTGGTCGCGTCGCGCAGTGTTTCTGGAATCGTGCGTACACGTTTGGCTTGGTAGGCATCTCCCTTAAATTCCGCCTCGAGTTCCATTTTATTTTCGATTCCTGAAATGCCGGCCGCTATCAAAGCGGCCATTGCCAGATGAGGATTTAAATCAGAGCCACCGACACGGCATTCAACTCGAATTGATTTAGTGTCCTCGCCACATAAGCGATAACCGGCTGTACGATTATCTTTGGACCAGATCGCTTTGGTTGGCGCGAATGTACCCGCCGCAAAACGTTTGTACGAATTAACGTATGGGGCCAGAAAATAGGTTATTTCAGAGGCATGAGTTAGTAATCCAGCCATGTACTGCTGCATGACTTTAGACATGCCATACTGTCCTTTCTTATCATAAAACGCAGGTTGACCACGTAAAGTCCAAAGCGATTGATGCACGTGACTCGATGAACCCGCAGCATCATGACTCCATTTAGCCAGAAATGTCAGTGCCCGGCCTTTTTGCCAGGCAATTTCTTTACATGCATTTTTGGTAATGGCATGATTGTCTGCCATTTCCAGTGCCTCGGCATAACGCACGTTAATCTCTTCCTGACCTGGATCGGCTTCACCCTTTGAGTTTTCAACCGGAATTCCCGCTCCCTGCAAGCCGTTGCGAATCGCCCGCATGATATCTTCTTCCTTGGTGGTCTGGAAAATATGATAGTCCTCATTGTAAGGACTAATTGGCGTCATGCACCGATAGCCAAGGTCATGCATTTCCTCGAATGACTGCCTGAACAAGAAAAATTCCAGCTCGGTCGCGATCATGGCTTTGTAGCCCATTTTTTTGAGCCTAGTGATTTGATGTTTGAGCACAGCCCTTGGTGAATGCGGTACATCAGCATGGGTATGATGATCGAGTACGTCACACAAGACTAAAGCCGTACCTTCTAACCAGGGAATCAAACGTAAGGTGCTCATATCCGGTTTCATGGTGTAATCACCATAACCGGCCGCCCAGCTTGTGGCCTTATACCCTTCAACCGTAAACATTTCCATGTCTGTCGCTTGTAGATAGTTACAACTATGGGTTTCTTTCCAAGCGCTATCGACAAAAAACTCAGCGTGAAATCGTTTACCCATTAAGCGCCCCTGCATATCGACCTGGCAGGCCAATACTGTATCAATTTGTCCTGTCCTAACCAGCTTTTTGAGCTGGTCTAAGGAAAGATTTGATGGCATATATGTATCCCTAAAAATGTTTAATTAAATGATTACAAACGTCATGCCGGATTAAATCCGGCATCCATTGGCATTTCTATCATCAACTCTTTCAGTCAATACCATCTTGGTAAAGATAAAAGTTTAAGCCGTTAACAAGTTGAAGTTGAATCCATAACCTCACACACCTATCATAGTGTGCGTTTAAATGAGGCCATTGGATTATGATCTACTCGTTTTCAAATCAAAGCCGTTGGATTGCGGATCAAGTTCGCAATGACGATGTTACTACCTGACTCATTTATCAACCATACCGATAAGGTCGACCGGCTTTATCCATGGCTGCGTTGTAATCTTTCAGGATTTGTACAACTTGAGCCTTGACTTCACTTTCAGCTGCAATTTCATCCCAGAATTTACGTGCTTCTGCTTCAACAGTCGCCCACTCTTCATCCGGGATTGAGGTCAGCTGCATTTTAGTGCCTTCCGTTCTGAGTTTGGCTTCACCACCCCAATACCAGTGCTGACGATAGTAATGCGATGAATCCATACAAAGCTTGAAAAGTTCCTGCAAATTCTCAGGTAGTTCATTCCATTTTTCTTCATTGGCAAAATAACTGCCGCACCAGGCTCCGGAAATATTATTGGTTAAAAAATAATCGGTGACATCGGCCCAACCTACCGTGTAATCCTCGGTTATTCCAGACCAGGCGATACCGTCCAATTCGCCGGTTTGCACAGCGACTTCAATGTCTTCCCAGGGCAATGTAACCGGAACCACACCAAAACGGGTTAAGAAACGTCCTGCAGTAGGAAAAGTAAAAACGCGTTTACCTTCAAGATCAGCTAGACTATTAATTGGTTCTTTAGTGGCAAAATGGCACGGGTCCCAGGCACCGGCTGATAACCATTTAACACCCTCAACCTTGCCATATTCAGATTCCCAAATTTCTGCCAGGCCCCATTGATTAAATAATACTGGAACATCCAAACTATAACGGGTTGCGAATGGGAAATAACCACCAAACACCGAAACTTCAGTTGGCGATGCTATCGAATCGTCATCCGATTGCACGGCATCAATGGTGCCCTGCTGCATGGCACGAAATAATTCACTGGTGGGCACCAATTGATCGGCAAAATAAAGTTCAATTTCCATTTCACCGTTGGCCACTTTATTAAACGCATCAATTGAGGGTTTGATCACATGCTCAGCCAATGCCGGGCCGGCATAAGTTTGCAAACGCCATTTTATTGTTGATTGCGTGTGTACGGCAGGTGCTGCAAGTACAGATGCACCAGCTGCGCTGGCAAGTCCGGTTTTCTTTAAAAATTCACGTCTATTCGTCATTTCGGTTCTCCTGTATGTGTTTTACAATTATTTGCCGTAATGCCAGTGTGGTAGCCACAATGCTATTTGTGGAAATACCATCACTAAAACAAGTGCTAATAGCATTACGCCGACAAAAGGAATAATTGACCGATAAATATCGATCAAAGATACTTCTGGTGGCGCCATCGCTCGCATCAAAAATAAATTATAGCCAAACGGTGGCGTCATGTAAGCAATCTGGCAGGTAATAGTATAAAGCACCCCATACCAGATTAAATCAAAACCAAGTACCTTTACCAATGGCACGTATAATGGCGCCACAATGACTAACATCGCGGTGTCATCAAGAAAAGTGCCCATTAATAAAAAAGATAGTTGCATTAAAATCAGAACTTCCCAGGGCCCCAACCCCAGTTGCTCCAAGAAAAAACCTTCGATTGCGCGCACTGCTCCAAGCCCGTCAAATACTGCGCCAAAACATAGTGCAGCCAAAATAATCCACATGAACATGCAGGTGATACCCAGTGTTTTACGAATGGTTTCTTCCATTACTTTTGCAGTCAGCCGACGCTTGAAAATTGCTGCCAGCGTTGCGGCTGTAGCGCCAACCGCTGAACTTTCGACCAGACTGGTGTAACCCATTAAAAATAATCCAGTCATGGAGAAAAAAATCAATAACGGAATAATCCCGGCTTGTAGCAGTTTAAGTTTTTCAACTAATGGTATTTGTCGGTCTTGTGCCGGTAGTACTGGTCCCAGATGCGGTTGCAGTCGACAACGAATCACAATATAAATAATAAATAACGCCGCCATCATTAAACCTGGAACTGCACCGGCCAACCATAATTGTCCGACCGGCTGACGTGCAATCATGCCGTATAAAACCAGCACCACGCTTGGCGGAACAAGAATACCAAGGGAGCTACCTGCCTGAATTACGCCAGTGACCATTATCTTGTCGTAGCTGCGTTTTAATAATTCCGGCAAGGCAATCGTTGCGCCAATTGCCATACCGGCAACACTCAAGCCGTTCATGGCAGAGATCATTACCATCAACAAAATCGTACCTACTGCCAACCCTCCTCTAAGACCACCACACCAGACATGAAACATTTCATATAAATCATCAGCAATACCGCTTTCCGACAGCAAAAACCCCATGTAGATAAACAGCGGTAACGTTAATAGTGGATACCATTTCATTAACTTCATGGCTGCGGAAAAAGCGATTTCAGCTCCACCATCGCCCCAGAGTAACAGGGCTGAAATTGAAGCCACTGCACCAATTGCCGCGAAAACGCGTTGGCCTGTTATGAGCATGAGCATCATTGATGAGAACATCATCAATGCAATCATTTCATAACCCATTAAAGCGTTTCTCCTTTGATCCTGGCTAGGTCTTTAAAAAACACTGCGATCGCTTGCAGCAGCATCAAAAAAATTCCAATACACATAACAACCTTGATCGGCCACATATAAGGTCGCCATGCTGAATAACTGCGCTCACCATATTCAATAGCGTAACTGGTCGATGAATAACCGCCATAGAGCAGTAGAATTAAATAGACAACTAGGAAAATGATGGTGAACGCATCAACCCAGGCGCGGGTTTGATTTGACCAACTACCATAGAGTAAATCCATGCGTACATGATCACCCATTTGCATTGAATAAGGACCACCCAAAAGAAAGTATGCCATCATCAGGAACTGAGCAATTTCTATAGTCCAGATTGAAGGATTGAAAAAGGTCTTGGAAATAGAAGAGTAAAGCAAGACAGCCATGATAAGAAAAATCATATACATCGTTATTCGTCCAATCTTCTTGTTTAATTTATCAACGAAACTGACATAGCTTCTTATCGGCCTATTCACTTATTCACTTTCCTTTATGCTTCCTACGCCTGTGTTTTTGGTGAAGGAGTAATTATGCGTTAAACAAAAAATATTAACAAATTAATCATTTGCAAGCTGCATAGCATAAATTTGTTGTTTTTAAAAATAGAAATTTTATCTTTAATGGATATACTCAAAAAGAACAGCAGTAGAGAAAAAAATTGAATAATCATTGTAGAGATAATCTTTGTTTGCCCGTGCCCACAGGCGATGTTTGGGTGTTCGGTTATGGCTCATTGATGTGGGATCCAGGCTTTGAATTCGAGGAATCTCAAAAAGCAATTATCAAAGGCTATCACCGTACATTTTGCGTTTGGTCGGTTCATTACCGAGGAACATTTGAAAATCCGGGGCTGGTGGTCGGACTAGACAACGGCGGTGAATGTGTTGGCCAAGCCTATAGGATTCGGGAAGAGCAGCTTTACCCGGTTTTAAATTATTTGAAAAATCGGGAAATGGATACCGGCGTTTACATTCCCTCTATTCGTCCGATTTGGCTAGACAATGGTGAATGTGTCGACAGCCTTGCTTTTATCGCTGATCATCAGCATGATCATTATGCCGGCAAATTAGAGATCGAAGAAAAGGTGCGGATAATTAAGCGATCAATGGGCAGTCGCGGTCCGAATACAGATTACGCCATCAATACTTATGAACATCTCATGGATCTCGGTATCGAAGACCCTTATTTAAAATCTGTAGTCGAACAACTCTAGCCGCAAGTGACTCAACACAGTCCTGTCTTATCAACAGCAAACATTAGCTGGCAGAACGGCGCTTTATATAATCAAGATTTCAATGACTATTATTACAGTCAGTCAGATGGTTTAGCGGAGTCCACTTACGTATTCGTAAAAGGCAATCAATTACCGCAACGGTGGCTGGAGTTTGAGAATAATAAATCGACTGAATTCAGCATAATCGAAACTGGATTTGGCAGTGGATTGAATTTTTTTAACACTGCTGAACACTGGTTAAGGTTTCGAAAAGAACAAAAGCCAAAGCACCTGAAAAAGTTGAATTACACCAGTATTGAAGGTTTTCCACTGACACAGGCTGATTTGAGTCAAATTATAAATACTTGGAATTATAAATTCTCAGCAACAGGAAAGTTCTTACAACACTATCCACCTGCGATAAAAGGTATATATGGTTTGGATTTCGATACCGTTAAATTGAATCTAATATTCATGCCACTGGATAAAGCACTGGCACAGTTTGAACCCAAGGGAAGTAGTTTTTTTGATTGTTTATATTTAGACGGGTTTGCACCAAACCGTAATGAGTCAATGTGGACTTCATCCCTGCTCAGGCAAATAAGTTATTTTTGCAAACTCAAATCAACATTTAGCACTTTCACTTCTGCATCGGCAGTACGTAAAAGTTTGATTAATATTGGCTATAAAGTTCAAAAAATTAAGGGGCATGGATCAAAACGTGAAATGCTTATGGGCGATCTTGAAAACTGCGATTCCTCCAAATACAGATCGAAAACACCCTGGTTCGAATTTCCAACTTCAAATCGGAACAATCAGAACATCGCCATCATCGGCGCTGGCATTGTTGGTTGTGCAACAGCTTATTCATTAGCCAGGCTAGGCATCACATCTACTTTAATAGACAATAATAATGAGCCTGGTGGAACGATTAAAGATTTTAAAGCAAGCAGCTACTCTCCCTATTTCAGCGCAGACTTTAATCCTATTAGCCAACTTTACTGGCTTGCTTACCATCGGCTTGAACAATACCTTCAGCAACATAGCAATGTTGACCACCAGAAATGCGGTATTTTTTATATAGCCAATAATTCACAAAGATTCAAGGCTTTAAAATCAGTTTATAAGTTAGTTAAAGCTGGTGGGTTAAATCTACAATGGATAGAGCCTGACCAAACTCAAACTATCACCGGCATCAAAATTCATCATCCGGGATTATTCAACCCAAATGGTGGTTGGGTCAATGTAAAAAGCCTATGTGAATCTTTTATCTGTCAGTCACCTATTTCAGTTAAATTTGATACAGAAGTATTACGCATTGAGAGGAATAAAAATAGCTGGCTTATCCATACCAGCACTGATACTTATTCTTTTGCGAGTGTAATACTTTGCGGTGGCGCTGGACTAAGTATGATTGAAGATTATCAACTTTGCCAATTGGATAGATTACATGGGCAACTAACGGCTATTTCAAATTCCAACAATTTATCTGCCCTCAAAACCATCATAAATAATGGTCAGTATTTAATTCCACAACATCATAATAATGAGTTATTAGTAGGCTCAAACTATGAGCGTAGTGATTCAAATTCAAGTAACCAAACAGTAAATGCTGATATCGAAAATTTATCAGCAGTAAAAGATTTAAATGATGATTTAAACCATTCAATTAAAGCTGAAATGAATCAGCTGGCTAAACATAACAAGTCTCACAGTATTGCTGGAATTCGCTTATCCAGCCGAGATCATCTTCCCATTATCGGCCCCGTACCAGACATACTGTTTTATAAAGAAAATTACCCGGAATATATTAAAAGCAATCGCCTCAAGGGTTGTCCTATGGCTAAATATATTGAAGGCTTGTTAATTAACACCGCTCATGGCTCAAGAGGAGTTACGGCAAGCTTACTTGCAGGTGAAATTATTGCTGCACTAGTCACTAAACAACAATACCCTATACCGACTAATCTTTATCATGCCGTCCATCCAGCCCGTTTTTTTGTTAGAGACACTGGTTGAATTTTTTAAGAGATTTTTGCGGCCCTTTTCCTTTCGTGTTTCTTTAACAGTTTTTTTCGCAAACGAATACTTTCCGGTGTGATTTCCACTAATTCATCATCTTCAATAAATTCAAGTGCTTGTTCCAAAGTCAGTTTTATTGCCGGAGTCAATATCACATTCTCATCCGTTCCAGAAGCACGGATGTTAGTTAACTGTTTCGCTTTCATCGGATTAACAACCAAGTCATTGTCTCGATTATGGATTCCAACAATCATCCCCTCATAACATTCCTGTCCTGGAGAAATAAACATTCGGCCACGGTCTTGCAAATTAAACAACGCATAGCCCAATGCCTTGCCATTTGCCATGGAAACTAAAACACCATTGTTACGGCTCTTTAATTCTGATTTAGACTTTGGCCCATAATGATCAAAAACCTGATATTTAAGCCCCGTGCCTGAAGTGATTGTCACGAATTCAGTTTGAAAACCGATTAACCGACGTGCCGAAATCATATATTCAAGCCTGATTCGCCCTTTGTCATCAGGCTGCATATTTAAAAGCTCGGCGCGACGCTCACCAAGTTTTTCCATCACTGTTCCCTGGTGTTGTTCTTCTATATCGACAACTAATAATTCATACGGTTCGTGTAATTCACCATCCACTTCGCGGAAAATGACCTCCGGTCTGGAGACACCCAATTCGTAACCTTCGCGCCGCATGCTTTCAATCAAAATGGAAAGGTGAAGTTCACCTCGACCCGAAACCTTGAATTTATCAGCATCGTCCATCTCCTCGACTCTAAGCGCGACATTGTGGATTAATTCTCTTTGTAATCTCTCTTTAATTTGCCTCGAGGTTACAAACTTTCCTTCCTGGCCTGCAAATGGCGATGTATTGACCTGAAAGGTCATACTCATGGTTGGCTCATCAACGGTTAATGGTGGCAAAGCTTCAACTTTTTCAGGACTACATAACGTGTCTGATATCTGTATATTTTCAATGCCGGTAAATGCGATGATATCGCCAGCATTGGCATGACGAATTTCTTTGCGTTCCAAACCCATAAAACCAAGCAGTTGCATGATTTTTGCATTGTGTCGATTGCCCTGACTATCGACGACGACAACCCGGGTGTTTCGTTTTGCCTGTCCTCGCTGAATTCGGCCAATTCCGATAGCACCCGTATAACTGCTATAGTCAAGTGAACTCACCTGCATTTGTAATGCGCCTCCAAGCTCTACTTTAGGTGCTGGGACGTGTTCAACAATCGCTTCAAATAAAGGCTCCATATCACCACTATTAACTGTTTCTTCCGTACCGGCATAACCTTGTAATGCTGAAGCATAAATAACAGGAAAATCCAGTTGCTCATCCGTCGCACCAAGACGGTCAAATAAATCAAATGTTTCATTCAAAACCCAGTCAGGTCTTGAACCACTACGATCAATTTTATTAATAACGACAATAGGTTTTAGACCCAGGTTAAACGCTTTTTGAGTGACAAACCGTGTTTGAGGCATTGGCCCATCAACGGCATCAACCAGTAGTAAAACGGAATCAACCATGGACAAAACACGTTCTACTTCACCGCCAAAATCAGCGTGGCCGGGTGTATCAACAATATTGATACGATAATCTTTCCATTGCACAGCCGTATTTTTAGCCATAATGGTTATGCCGCGCTCTTTCTCCAAATCCATAGAATCCATGATCCGTGTTTGCTGTTCACTACGGTTCTCAAAGGTTCCAGCTTGTCGGAACAATTGGTCTACCAATGTAGTTTTACCATGATCGACATGAGCAATAATGGCAATGTTTCGAAGCTTTTCGATCATTAAATTAGTGCTTGAAATTAAAAGTGGCGCATCATATCACTTGATTAGCTAAATAATTGAATTATTTTGTTAAAATCCGCTTCAAATACGTCTGCAAACGATTCCATGCCTTTAATTCAACTAAAAAGCGTGTCCTTAAGTTTTGGTGATCAACCCTTACTGGATGATGTTGATTTATCAATTGAAGATAAAGAAAGAATCGCTCTGGTTGGGCGTAATGGCACTGGTAAATCAACATTATTAAAATTGCTGGAAAAGCGCATCCAACCTGATGATGGTGAAATTATATTTCAAGATAGTTTGGTCACAAAAAAGTTGCGCCAGGAAATCCCTAATAATATTTTCGGCAATGTGAAATCTGTTCTGGCCATGGGAAATGAAACTTGCGGCGAACTGCTTTGTGAATTTTACAGATTATCTAAAACTAAACGACCCTCGACTGTAAGTCGAGGGGTTTAAGTATTGTCGATTGGAAATCGACTGTCATCGGCGATCTGTTCACCTTCCTGACCATCTATATACTCTTGTATCATTTCATCCGTTAAATTTCCTGAACTTACGGCCAAATAGCCTCTAGCCCAAAAATGCTTACCCCAGAATTGTCTGCGTAAGTGCGTGAATTCCTGCAGCAATACTCTCGAACTTGTTCCCTTCAACCATTGCACTATTTGACTGACCTTCTGGGTAGATCGATAGGATAAAAACACGTGAACATGGTCGGATGCGACCTTGCCACTGATGATTTGTAATTCATGTTCAAATGCAATCTGGCGAATAATATCGCGCACACGAACGGCCACTTCACCGGTTAATACCCGCTTTCGATATTTCGGAATCCAGACCAGATGTACTTTTAAATCAAATTTCGTGTGCGCACCGTAGCGATAATGTCGCATCCGCTCATGTTACACGAATCTTTGCTTCGCCTAAAGGCGAGGGGTTTCAACCTTCCCCGAAAGAGACACTAAAGAAGACATTCCGGAAACGTTACAAAACAAACTCAATGATCATGATGCCTGGACAGTTGATCAACGCGTGAAAATATTACTATCAAAATTTGAGTTGAATGGAGAACAGCAGTTTGCTGATTTATCAGGCGGCCTAAAGCGACGGGTTTTACTTGCACAAAGTTTGCTCGATGAACCGGATTTGTTATTGCTGGATGAACCCACTAACCATCTTGATATTCCAACCATTGAATGGATGGAACAATTATTGCAAAGCTTGAATATGACGATGTTAATCGTTTCACATGATCGTGAATTTATTAGCACTTTAGCCACCAGAATCATCGATCTTGATCGAGGCATACTGACGTCCTGGTCTGAAAATTTTGATCAGTATCTTGTTAGCAAGGAGAAATCAATTGAAGACGAAATAAGCCAACAAAAGGCTTTCGATAAAAAATTAGCCCAGGAAGAAGTCTGGATACGAAAAGGTATCCAGGCCAGGCGCAAACGCAATGAAGGTCGTGTAAGAGCGCTTAAAAAAATGCGCCAGGAACATAGCCAAAGGCGTCTCATGCAACAATCTGCAAGTTTTAAAATCAATCAATCAGAACAGTCCGGGCAACTTGTCGTTGAAGCAACTGACGTCAACTACAGTCATAACAATACAAGAACCATTATTAATAATTTCAATGCAATAATTCTACGCGGTGACAAAATTGGCATTATTGGTCCTAATGGTTGTGGTAAATCAACCTTGCTTAAATTATTGACAGGAGAACTTTTGCCAAGCCGAGGCGAAATAAAACTTGGTTCGAAACTAGAAATCGCATATCTCGATCAACACAGAAGCGATATACGTGAAGATCAGTCACTACTGGACAATATTGCACAAGGCAGAAGCGAAATCGCTGTTAACAAGAAAAAAACCCATATCATGACTTACATCCAGGATTTTCTATTTTCTCCTGAACGGGCGCAAGTACCCGCTTCATCATTATCCGGTGGTGAAAGAAACAGATTGATGCTGGCCAAACTTTTTACCAAACCGTTTAATCTATTAATTTTAGACGAGCCAACAAACGATCTTGATATCGATACACTAGAATTGTTAGAGCAAAAGCTGGTTGAGTATCAAGGCACTTTATTGTTGGTAAGCCACGACAGAAGATTCATCAATAATATTGTGACTAGCACACTGGTTTTTGAAGATGACGGAAAAGTAAACGAGTATATTGGTGATTACGATGATTGGCTGCGACAAAAACAAGCTGCTTCTGATGAAAGCAAAAATAAAATTTCTCACAAAATCAAAAAAGAACGGAAACAAAACAAATCTAAAAAACTGAGTTACAAAGAATCTCGTGAATTAGAACAATTACCAAACCTGATTGAAGAATTCGAGTTTCAGATCGAAATCCTGCAAAACAAATTAGCTGACCCAAATTTTTACCATCAAGACAACGTGACCATAGCCGAAACTAACGAAAAATTAAAATCACTGCAAGCCAGGCTTGATGATGCTTATCAGCGTTGGGA
The DNA here is from genome assembly GCA_965215945.1 of Arenicellales bacterium. Lineage (GTDB taxonomy): Bacteria > Pseudomonadota > Gammaproteobacteria > Arenicellales > JAHEKD01 > JAHEKD01. The sequence goes on from CBDCFC010000050.1 coordinate 130,968, forward strand.
ACTATTAGAAAATTATTAATTACATTTACGTAAACTATAATACTATGACTAATCGTTTGTTTTTATTAATTAATTTAATTATAATTATGTTTACGTTAACGTAATTATCGCTATGTTCACAATTAAACAGCTGGCAAAAGAATTTAAAATTACAGCGCGTACCCTTCGCTATTATGAAGAACTGGGGATTCTCAATCCCAAACGTGAAGGCACAAACCGGCTCTATAGTAAGTTGGATAAAGATCGATTGAAATTTACTCTGCAAGCCAAGGAATTAAACATTGCCCTGGCAGATTTGGCTGAAATATTTCAGTTATACGATGAATCACAAAAAGAAGATACGCAGTTGTTTCGTTTTATACAATTGTTAAGAGCAAAAAAACGCGAACTTGAACATAAGCAAGAAAGTCTAGAAATAATCAAAAAACGAATAGAAGAATACGAGCAACATTGTCTGCAACACATTAAAGATAAAGGGTTGATTAGTTGAAAAAGGCCTGCCTTGCAGGCCTTCGTTCAAGTTAATTTACAGATAATCCCTTTTAATCAGTATCAGGAACAATGGCCTTTAGTGCACTGGCAGCACGTGCGTGTGTTATAGCAGTTGGATGGATAGCATCGAAAAATAAAAACTCGTCAAAATCACAATCAGGATGATAAATCTGTGAGGCACCCACTTGCACAAAGCAGGCATCTTCTGAATTCTCATAACCCAGATCCTCACCGTTCCTGGTTAAATAAGTGAAGAAACGAAACAAATCAAATTGCACAATGTGTGCATCATTTTCACGTTTGAGACTTCGCACTGAGCGATTTAAAAAGAAATTAAATATCCGGCTTCTAAATGTTAATTTCTTTGGCAGATTTGGGTCTCCAGCAGCTAAAAGCTGTGTTTCCGGAATTTTGCCGATATCTGGGGCATTGACAATGATAATATTTTCAGCGCCCGATGCTATTACAGTTTCAACGGCTGTTTCGATTGCTTTGGCCGCGTCAAATAATGAACGAATAGCCTGACGGGTAGTTAAATCCCCTGCTCCTCGAATATCATTACCACCGTACATGAAAACAAAACAATCTGGGCTAGTAAAACCCGCAGGATTAAATGCCTGTAAAGCTGCAAGTTGTGTGCCTAAATCAATAAGTTCTGTGCCTCCCGCCTTAGCACCGGCTACAGCATAATTTGTTCCGCCAACGAAAAATTGCGGTGACAATAGATGCAAGGAAGGTTGCAAATTTATACCCAAACTTTCGGCTAGTAGTTCCACCGCAACCGGGCCATTGCTGAATCGTCCGTCATCATAGGGAGGTCCGGCAAGAAATGGTACCTGACCGGTACTGTTCAGGTTCCCGTTATCTGACAAACTGTCTCCTAAAACAAATAATCTGTCACACTGCGCATGTGCAATGGCTGTTACAAGAAAAGCACATAACACTACAAAACTTCTAATCACCGAATACATTTATAAAACCCTCTTGTGTGTTGTTGATACTCTGAATTTGCTCTAAAAATAGTTAAAAAGTTTAACTACTAACTAAAGCACATAAAGTCTACTACAAAATAGAGTTTTACTTGCAACCGAATGAGGTTAAAAAATGGTAAAAATAGTTCCTTATAATCTCAGGGAAATGATGTCTCCTATGGAACACATGGGGGATTGATTCTAGAGCGCCTCGAATTCTACCAGGCAACCAAGCATATCTTTGGGATGTAAAAAAACAACAGGTTTACCGTGTGCGCCAATTTTGGGCTCCTGTGAACCCAAAATACGTAAATTATTGTTGTTGGCGCAGTCTATGGCGGCATTAATATCATCAACTTCAATGCAAAAATGATGAATGCCACCCGCCGGATTATTTTCCAGAAACTTAGCGATTGGCGAGTTCTCACCCAGAGGGGCTAGAAGTTCCAGCTTTGTGTTGTCAAGCTCTACAAAAACCGTTGTGACGCCGTGATCAGGCAGATCCTGTGGCTCAGAAACATTGGCATTAAATATGGATTTATATAAGTGACTTGCAGATTCTAAATCTGTAACGGCGATGGCAATATGGTTTAATTTTCCTAACATGGCAGTATTTTTTTAACTAATTTTTTTGCGGCTTTAACCGGCGTAAGAGAATGCTCTCGAACTTGTTTACTATAATATTTGATTTGTTTTTTCAACATAGGATTCGTTAACAAAGCATCTTCAAAATTTGCTAACAACTCTTCATGAAACCAGTATTGATTTTGTTCGTCCCGAACACGATGAAATTCACCACATTCACTTAACGCCGAGTTATATTGATCAATTTTTTCCAATAATTGCTCCAGACCGGTACCAACAGTTGAAGAACAAATCAGAACTGGGACAGACCAATCACAGGCAAGGTTTTTAGGCTTTGGCTTAATAAGTTGTAAGGCATTCAGATAAGACGATGCACTGCGATTTGCGGCATTGACCAGTTCACCGTCTGCCTTATTGACGACAATCATATCTGCCAACTCCATCACGCCCCGCTTTATGCCTTGTAAATCATCGCCGCTACCCGGCTGCAACAAAAGCAGGAACATATCCGATAAATTAGATACCGATATCTCAGACTGCCCCACCCCCACTGTTTCGATAATAATGATGTCATGACCGGCCGCCTCGGCCAGCAAGATGGCTTCACGTGTACGCCGAGAAACACCTCCAAGTTGATTTCCACTGGGAGTAGGTCTGACATAGGCTGAAGGATGTACACTTAATTTTGGCATACGGGTTTTGTCGCCAAGAATTGAACCACCGGACAGTCGCGACGAAGGATCAATGGTTAACACACAGACCTGATGCCCCTTGTCAATTAGCGCAAGTCCGAAGGCTTCTATAAATGTTGATTTGCCCACACCTGGAGCGCCGGAAATACCTATTCTAAACGAGTTGCCGGTGTGCTCATGGACCTGTTCCAGCAACTGAACCGCAACTTCGCGGTTAGCTGGGTTGTCAGATTCAACCAAAGTAATCGCTTTTGCCAGCGCCCGCCTATCTTGTTGAATCAACAATTCAACCAGGTCCGTTGGCAAGTCCATTATTCAAACTCAATGATGGGTTGGTCAACTTCTAGTGTTTCACCGACACTCGCCAGAATTGATTTTACTGTGCAATCTTGGTCTGCCGGCAGAGAGTTCTCCATCTTCATGGCCTCGACAATGGCTAATTCAGCACCCTGTCGGACAACATCTCCTTCTGAAACAGTTAAGCTGGTCAATAGCCCGGGCATGGGAGAAAGTAAAAATTTAGAAAGATCCTCAGGTTGTTTTTCCAGCATATATTTGGATAATTCTGCCACCCGTGGCAATAAAATACTGACACTCACTTTGAAGCCGCGGTGATAAAGCGTATAACGATGATGATCCCGCTCAATCTGAATGGCTAATGGTCTACCGTTCACCTTGCCCTGATAGAGCGGCTGGCCTATTTGCCAATCATCCTCAACGAGGTATTCACTTTCCTGAAATGTCACCAACAGCCCTTGATCTGTCACTTTGACGTTTAACGGATACTGTTGATCTTGATTGACAAGTGCAACCCAGTCCTCACTGTAATCGCTATTTTGAGCGGCTCGCTTTTGGATTCGATAATGACAAGCACCTGCGATGACCATAAATAGGGCTATATCGTCGGGTTTATTCATTTCCAGGTTAAATCCACCCGGGTAGTTATCAGCAATAAAGTCAGTCGTCAAATTACCGTTAATAAAGTCGGGTTGGGACAATACAGAAGATAAAAAACTAATATTGCTCTCAACGCCGCGGATTAAATATTGATCCAATGCATCTTGCATGCGCTCAATCGCCTGCTTCCTGTTTTCTCCGTGGGTGACAAGTTTGGAGATCATCGGATCATAAAACATAGAAATTTCATCACCCTCTTCAACGCCGGAATCTACCCGTACATCAGTGACATCTGTTGGTTCAATGTAATCAGTCAGCCGCCCTATGGAAGGCATAAAATCCCGTTCAGGGTTTTCCGCATAGATACGGCTTTCCATTGCCCAACCATTGATACCAATATCATCTTGCTCAGCCGGCAAGTGCTCACCGGCAGCAACTCGAATCATCCATTCAATTAAATCGACACCAGTGATTGCTTCAGTGACCGGGTGCTCAACCTGCAACCGTGTATTCATTTCCAGAAAATAAAAATTGCGATTCTTATCGACGATTAGTTCCACAGTACCTGCAGACTCGTAATCTACTGCTTGTGCAAGTTGAACAGCTTGTTGACTCATGGCTGCTCTGGTTTCAGGATCAATAAATGGTGACGGCGCTTCTTCAATAACTTTCTGGTGGCGCCGCTGTATCGAACATTCCCGTTCATTTAACGTCAGGACTTTTCCATGTTTATCGGCAATAACCTGAATTTCAATATGGCGGGGCTGCTCGATAAATTTCTCAATAAAAACTCGGTCATCACCAAAACTCGATGCCGCCTCGCTTGATGCACGGTTAAACCCTTGCTCACATTCCGCTTCATTAAAGGCGATTCGCATACCCTTACCACCACCACCAGCACTGGCTTTGAGCATAACTGGAAAACCAATTTCCTTGGCTAGATCAATTGCCTGACTTGCATTTTCGATAACACCCGTATAACCGGGAATAACGTTCACACCCGCCTGCTCTGCAATCTTTTTAGACGTGATTTTATCGCCCATGGCTTCAATTGCTTTAGTGTTGGGACCGATAAAAATGATATTTTCTTCGGCCAAACGCTGAACAAAAGATGAGTTTTCCGAAAGAAACCCGTAACCCGGATAAACCGCATCGGCACCGGATTGTTTACAAGCTGCAATAATATTATCTATTAACAAATAGCTCTCGCCGGGTGCAGGATCACCAATACAAATCGCTTCATCAGCATGACGTACATGCATAGCGCGTTCATCTGCTGTTGAATAAACAGCCACAGTTTTAATACCAAGGCGTTTAGCAGTTCGCATGGCACGACAGGCAATCTCACCCCGGTTGGCAATCAATATTTTTTGAAATAAACTCACTTTTCAATTCCGTTATCAGCTACAGCGGCAAGTTGCCATGTTTACGCCAGGGATTTGACAGAGACTTGTTCTTTAACATGTTTAACGAACGACAGATCCTTTTTCTTGTTGAATGTGGAAAAATAACATCATCTATATAGCCACGTTTGCCGGCAATAAAGGGGTTAGCAAACTTTTCCCGATATTCCTGTGTGCGCTTTTCGATTTTCTCCGGATCATCTATATCTTCGCGAAAGATAATTTCTACTGCTCCTTTAGGCCCCATTACGGCAATTTCAGCACTGGGCCAACAAAAATTAATATCGCCGCGTAAATGTTTAGAGGCCATGACATCATAAGCACCGCCATAAGCTTTGCGGGTTATAACTGTAATCTTTGGCACTGTGCATTCGGCATAAGCGTACAATAGCTTTGCACCGTGTTTGATAATGCCGCCATATTCCTGGTCGGTACCAGGCATAAACCCTGGAACATCAACAAAGGTTATAATTGGAATGTTAAAGGCGTCACAGAAGCGAATAAATCGAGCCGCTTTAAGTGACGCATTAATATCCAAACAACCGGCCAATACCAAGGGTTGATTAGCAACAACACCAACCGTTGAACCTTGCATACGGGCAAAACCGGTAATTATGTTTTTCGCATATTGGGATTTAAGCTGAAAAAAATCAGCCTCATCTACAACTTTACGAATCACTTCCAGCATGTCATAAGGCAAGTTGGGATTGTCCGGAACGATAGAATCCAGTGACGGGATTTGCCGGTCGGCCGGATCATCGCAATGCTGTTGTGTTGGTTTGTGCTTGTTGTTGCCCGGCAAATAATCAAAAAAATCACGGGCAATTAACAGCATATCAATATCATTCGAGAACGCCGCATCGGCTACACCGGATTTAGTCGAGTGGGTTTTAGCGCCGCCAAGCTCTTCTGCGGTAACGGTTTCATGAGTAACTGTTTTAACGACATTCGGCCCCGTTACGAACATATACGAACTGTCCTGCACCATAAAAATAAAATCGGTAATGGCCGGGGAATAAACCGCGCCGCCGGCACATGGCCCCATAATTAACGATATCTGTGGAACTACGCCTGAGGCCATTACATTACGCTGAAACACTTCAGCATAACCTCCCAAAGATGCAATTCCTTCTTGAATACGAGCGCCACCCGGAATCATTGATGCCGATAACAGGTGCGCCCACTTTCATTGCCTGATCCATGATTTTGCAAATTTTTTCAGCATGTGCTTCGGATAGTGAGCCACCGAATACAGTGAAATCCTGACTGAAAACAAAAACGATCCGACCATTTATGGTGCCATGGCCAGTCACTACTCCATCTCCAGGAATTTGAGTTTCCTGCATACCGAAGTCGGTACAACGATGTTCAACAAACTCATCCCATTCTTCAAAACTGCCAGCATCTAAAAGCACTTCTATGCGTTCTCGGGCAGTGAGCTTACCTTTACTATGCTGTGCATCGATTCGCTTTTGACCGCCACCAAGGCGGGCTTTTGCTCTTTTTTCCTCAAGTTGCTGAATAATATTGCTCACAGTTGTTACCTTAACTCGATTCCATTATTTTCAGTAATTTGGCTGCCACTTCCGGGATGTGGCTACCAGGGCCAAAAATAGCTTTAACCCCTGCCTCGTATAACGAATCATAATCCTGAGACGGAATCACACCACCACATATAACATGAATATCACTGGCTTGATCTAAAGCCAACAGTTCGATGACCCTGGGCACCAATGTTGTGTGCCCGCCCGCTTGAGTGGAAATTCCAATCATGTGTACGTCGTTATCAACTGCTTGCCTGACAATTTCTTCGGGTGTTTGAAACAATGGGCTAATATCAACATCGAAGCCAATATCGGCAAGCGCAGTGGCAATTATTTTCGCCCCTCGATCATGTCCATCCTGCCCCAATTTAGCAACTAGTATCCGCGGTCGTCGCCCACTTTTTTGACTAAAGCTGTTTATTGATTGCTGTAAACTATTGTAATCATCATCTTCCATAAAGGCAGAACCGTAAACACCGCTTATAGTTTGAGTTTGAGCCTCGTGTCGTCCAAATACACTTCCCAGGGTATCTGAAATTTCGCCTAATGTCGCCCTGGCTCGCGCGGCTTCGATGGCCAGTGACAAAAGATTCTCTTTGTCAGTTTCACAACCCTGTTTAAGTTTTTTCAATTTGTCACTGACAGCGGTATTATCCCGATCTGCTTTAACCTGATTGAGACGTTTAATTTGTTGCTGGCGAACCAATGTATTATCAATAACTAATACCTCGACTTCTGTTCATCATCAGATTGATATTTATTCACACCGACGATAATGTCTTCGCCTCTGTCCACCCGGGCCTGGCGGCGTGCTGCAGCTTCTTCAATCCGTAATTTGGGTATGCCACTGACAACGGCCTCAGCCATGCCACCCATTTGTTCTATTTCATCGATCATTTTACGCGCTTCATTGATCAAGCTTTGTGTCAGACTCTCAACGTAGTACGAGCCGCCCAGCGGATCAATCACGCCGGGAATTTCGGTTTCATCACGGAATGATAAGCTGTGTGTTACGGGCAATTCTGGCCGAAGCTTCAGTCGGTAAAGCCAATGCTTCATCGAATGAATTGGTGTGTAAAGATTGAGTGCCACCAAGCACGGCCGCCATGGCTTCGATGGTCGTGCGAATAATATTATTATAAGGATCTTTGCTGGTCAGACTGACGCCTGAGGTTTGGCAATGAGTACGCAGCATTAGAGACTTTTGGTCGTTCGGTTGAAATAATTTTTGCATGTATTCTGCCCACAACACTCTGGCAGCCCGCAACTTGGCGATCTCCATGAAAAAATTCATGCCAATGGCAAAAAAGAAAGATAAACGCGGCGCGAAATTATCAATTTCTAAACCGCTTTTTTGCGCCGCGCGTGCGTATTCAATACCGTCAGCAATGGTATAAGCCAACTCCTGGAGACACGTCGCCCCTGCTTCCTGCATGTGGTAACCGGATATTGAAATAGGATTAAACTTAGGCATGCTTGCCGCGGTAAAACCAATAATATCCGACACAATTCGCATCGAATCTTTAGGTGGATAAATGTAAGTGTTGCGCACCATGAATTCTTTAAGAATATCGTTTTGAATCGTGCCGGATAACAATTCAGCGGCAACACCTTGCTCCTCTGCAGCAACAATAAACATCGCCATCACAGGCAGTACTGCTCCATTCATGGTCATCGATACAGACATTTTATCGAGTGGAATCTTATCAAACAGGATTTTCATGTCTTCAACACAGTCGATTGCCACTCCCGCCTTGCCAACGTCACCTTCCACTCTTGGATGATCTGAATCAAACCCTCGATGAGTGGCTAAATCAAATGCTACTGACAGACCCATTTGACCGGCTTTTAAGTTTTTGTGATAAAACGCATTGGATTCTTCAGCGGTTGAAAAGCCAGCATATTGACGTAATGTCCAGGGACGACCCGCATACATGGTTGCTCTTGGCCCTCTTAAAAAGGGCGCAAAACCCGGCAGAGAATGAGAATATTCAATTAATTCCAGATCGGCCGCGGTGTACAAAGCTTTAACTTCAATGCCCTCGGGCATCATTTTAGTTAAATCTTCAGGACTACCATTTTTAGTTTCTTTGCTGACCCGGTCATTCCAGTCACCAATGGTTGGATTTGAAAACAAGCTCATATCAGTCTCTATCTAATCGATAATTAGTTAATAACTGCATTGAGTTCACCAAGATTAAAATTAAAGCTGCTTTGACATGCTAGCCTGGCAGTATGTGTTTTAAAGCAAGTTATATTTAGCACAAATGCCGGGCTTGAGCTACTAGCTAAACTATTAACTATCAGAGTGAGCGGGGTAACCCAGTGATTTCAGTGCTTCGGTCACAACATCCAAAGAAGATCGATCATCAATCGTTGGCGGCACTTTAACATCCTCGCCATCAGCAATATTTCGTATGGTTGCGCGCAACACTTTTCCTGACCGGGTTTTTGGTAAGGTGGAGACGATTGCCGCCTGCTTGAATGCGGCAACGGCACCGACTTTATTTCGAACTGCTAATATCAACTCTTTAATAATTTCATCGTGTTCTTGCTCAACACCTTTTTTAAGCACGATCAGACCCAGAGGTGACTGGCCTTTTAATTTATCGGCAACGCCGACAACGGCACACTCAGCGACATGCGGGTGTTCGGCCAAGCACTCTTCCATGCGTCCGGTGGACAATCGGTGACCGGCAACATTAATAACATCATCAGTACGTCCCATTACCCAGATGTAACCATCCGAATCGATATAACCGGCATCGCCGGTTAAATAATAACCGTCATAATCGCTCAGGTATGAGCTGATGTAGCGATCGTCATTTTGCCAAAGCGTAGTCAGGGTTCCGGGCGGCAGCGGCAATTTAATAGCAATAGAACCTAATTCACCGTCCGGTTTTTTATCACCTTGTTCATCAAGCACCTCAACTTGGTAACCAGGTACAGCCTGCGTGGGTGAACCCGATTTTATTGGCAGCTGTTCAACGCCTAAGCAGTTTGCCGCAATGGCCCAGCCGGTTTCTGTTTGCCACCAATGATCAATCACCGGCATGTTGAGTAAACCGCTTACCCATTCAAGTGTATCGGGATCACAACGTTCACCGGCTAGAAACAGCGCTCGGAATTTGTCCATTTTATATTTTTTGATGAATTCCCCAGTGGCATCTTCGCGTTTAATTGCACGGATCGCAGTAGGAGCCGTAAACATAACACTGACATCATGTTCGTCTATGACTCGCCAAAAAGCACCAGCATCAGGTGTACCGATAGGTTTTCCCTCATAGACGATAGTAGTAGAACCATTCAATAATGGTGCATAGACAATATAGGAATGCCCGACTACCCAGCCTACATCAGATGCAGCCCAGAATACTTCACCAGGTTCCAGGCCATAAATATTTTTCATGGTCCATTTCAGGGCGACTGCGTGACCACCATTGTCGCGCAGCACTCCTTTTGGTGTTCCCGTTGTGCCTGAGGTATAAAGAATATACAAGGGATCTGTTGCTTTCACTGGAACCGGATCAACAGCATCTGCCTTATCGTAAAGCGCTACCCAGTCATTATCCCGTCCTTGCTGTAATTCGGCAGTTGCTTGTGGCCGCTGATAAATCACTGTTGAATCTGGTTTATGGGAAGAAACCCTGATCGCCTCATCCAGTAAAGGCTTGTATTCAATGACCCGTTTACCTTCGATCCCACAAGACGCCGAGACAATAACTTTGGGTTTGGCATCGTCGATGCGTTTTGCCAATTCTTCACCGGCAAAACCACCAAAAACAACGGAATGAATAGCACCAATTCGGGCACAGGCCAGTATAGCGATCACCGCCTGGGGAATCATAGGCATGTAAATCACCACTCGATCACCTTTGGTTACACCCAAATCAGATAAAACACCGGCAAATTTTGCTGTATCGTGAGTTAACTCATTATAGGTATAAGTTTTTTTTGTATCGGTTACCGGACTGTCATAAATTAAGGCTGCTTGGTTGCCCCTGCCATTTTCAACATGAACATCCAGTGCGTTATAACAGGTGTTTAATTCACCGCCCGGAAACCATTGATAGAAGGGTTCATTCGAACTATCCAAGACTTTGTCATAAGGTTTAACCCAGTGAATCTGCTGGGCTGCTTCACCCCAAAATTCATCTGGATTGGTGATTGATTTTTCTAACAGTTGTTTTTGAGTAACCGATGCCATGAAGTACTCCTTTGCAGCATTCTGATTTAAAGAACGTTGTTAATATTATGAACTATATCGATCAATAACAAATTAATATTTTTTATATTCAACATGATTTGCTTAACAAGTACTTAGTACTCAAACAAAATCAGCTTAAAGAACGATGTTTTATAAGGTAAAATAATTTGTGTTCGTACACAGCAAATGAAAAATAACAGATCTAAAAACCTGATTAAAAAAATACAACTATTCCTTATCGGGGTTAGCTGTACTGTTGGTTATGTGTTTGCTGAGAATTTGCCGGAACACATACAATCGGCACTGGACAAATATAACCTGCCCGACAGCAGTATCAGTATTTATGTAGAGCAAATCGATAACAAGGATGCGGTGCTTGATTGGCGTTCGGATCAACTAATCAATCCAGCCTCCACCATGAAAGTGATTACCACTTATGCTGGGCTTGATATCCTTGGGCCCGACTATACTTGGAACACTAACTTTTATAGCGAGTCATCGGTTGTTGACGGCATTGTTGACGGTAAATTTTATATCAAAGGTTACGGCGATCCACTGTTAATTAATGAAACGTTGGAAGAAGCGGTAATTGCAATACGTGATAAAGGTATTCACACCATTGCAGATGACCTGATTATCGACAACAGTTATTTTGATTTAGGCCAATCAAAACTGGCCTTATATGATGACTTTTCAATGTCACCTTATAACGCCCTTCCCGATGCGGCTAATATTAATTTTGGAACAGTCGAATTTAATATCATTACCGGTAAATACTCCTCCAGACCTAATGTTGTTATGAACCCGCAGCTGCCGGGTTATAAAATGTTCAGTCGTATGCGTTTGCGCGGTGGCAAGTGCGGCAGCAGCTACCTCGAACCCAAGATTGAATTGGTACCACATCAAGGTAATATGACTGTATCGTTTTCAGGTCAATATGCAAAACGTTGTGGTAACAGGAGCTTTTATAAAGTCATCACTACTCCCGATAAATTACTATTTGCGGCTTTTAAGCAACTTTGGCAAAAACATGGCGGTAAGCTTTTGGGCGGTTATCAATACGGTGTTGTACCTGAATCGGCTGAATTAATACACAGCCTGGTTTCCGAGCCGCTGATCAATCAAATCGCCATCATGAACAAAAAAAGCAATAACGTGATGACACGACAGTTATTTTTAACGCTAGGTGCAGAGAAAATTGGCTTGCCAGGCACTCTTGACAAATCTCGCCAGGTTATCGATAGCTGGCTAGACAAAAAGGGTTTTACAGCCGAAAATAGTTTTATTGATAACGGCTCCGGTCTTTCACGTAAATCCGTATTGTCGACTAAACTCCTCTCTGACGTTTTAACTGATGCCGCCAAGCATCCACAAGCGCAAAAATTTATGGAATCATTAGCCATCGCCGGAGTTGATGGCACTATGCGTAACCGCTTTCGTAATCACCCAGCGCAGGGTCGGTTGTTTATAAAAACGGGCACATTAAATGGAGTACGAGCTATTGCAGGTTATGTGAATAGTCAATCAGGTAATCAATATACTGTAGCCACAATCCAGCAACACCCCGGCATAGGTAACGGTCGGGGCCAGGATATTCAAAACAGGATCTTAAATTGGCTTTATCTGCGCTAGTAATACAAATCAAACGTTGAAAAAATCGTATTGCGAAGATTAAGCAGCTGCTTTGTTGTAGGAATAATCAGCACGATGGCAGGCTACAGTGCGACCTGAATATTCTATCGCTTCAGGAAATGTTTCGCTGCAAGCAGATTCAGCAATGGGGCAGCGTTGATGAAACGGGCAGCCACTGGGCGGGTTAAGTGGTGACGGCAGTTCTCCCTGAAGTTTAACTCGTTCGGCCCGGCGGGTTGGATCAACAAACGGTGTACTCGATAATAGTGCCTGGGTATAGGGATGCACAGGAGAATTAAAAATTTTATCTCGACTTCCCATTTCAACGGTTTTGCCCAGATACATCACCATGACATCATCGGCAATATGTTCAACAACACTCAAGCCATGGGAAATGAATACATAGGCCAAACCAAATTCTTCCTGAATGTCTTTCAACAGGTTAAGCACCTGAGCCTGAACCGATACGTCCAGTGCAGAAACAGGTTCATCGGCTACTACAATTTTCGGATTCAACATTAATGATCGGGCAATCGCTATTCGTTGACGCTGCCCGCCTGAAAACATATGCGGATAACGATGGTAATGCTCCGCCCGCAATCCAACTTTCTGTAAAATATTGATTGCCTTTTCTTTACGCTCAGCTGCTGGTGAAGAAGTATTTATCACTAGAGGCTCTTCCAAAATCGTACCAATTTTTTTGCGTGGATTGAGTGAACCATATGGGTTCTGGAATATCATCTGTACTTTTTGCCGTACTGAATTCAATTCTGATGAAGTAATGTCCTTTATATCCTGGCCATCAATAGATAGCTCACCAGCAGTTGGTGATTCAATCAGAGTTAATAACCTGGCCAGGGTTGACTTTCCGCAGCCAGATTCACCCACAACAGCAAGAGTTTTACCGCTAATAAGCTGAAAGCTGGCACCGTCGAGTGCTTTTACAGTGGCCTTGGGTTTCATTAAACCCTGCTTGACTGAATAATACTTTTTCAAGTTCTGGGCATCTAACACTACTTCGCTCATGATTGCATTCCCAAAGGATAGAGACAACGGACCTTGCCGGTAGCATCGTCTGTCATGCCGGGCTGTATTGATGAACAGTCGGATTGTACGCTTCCACACCGGGGACTGAACAGACAACCGCTTGGGCGGTCATACGGGCCTGGAACGATTCCAGGAATGGTTGGCAACCGTTTGCTGCCTTTGCTACGTTCTGGCAATGCTTTTAATAGTGCATTCGTATACGGGTGGCGTGGCATGGTGAACAGTTCATTGACATTGCGGCTTTCTACTATCTGCCCGGCATACATGACATTAACCATCTGAGCGGTTTCAGCGATGACCCCCATATCATGGGTGATCAGAATTAAACCCATGCCTTGTTTTTGTTGTAGTTCTAACAATAAATCAAGAATCTGCGCCTGAATAGTAACGTCCAGTGCAGTAGTAGGTTCATCGGCGATCAGTAACTTTGGATCACAGGCAATAGCCATGGCAATCATCACTCGTTGATTCATCCCACCTGATAGCTGATGGGGATAAGCACTAAGCCGTTTAACAGGATCAGGAATACCGACAAGATCAAGCAGTTCTGCTGCCCTGTCTAATTGTTGTTTCTTGCTGCCGCCCTGATGAATTTTAATCGCTTCAGTAATTTGATAACCCACCGTAAAACATGGATTCAAGCTGCTCATGGGCTCCTGAAATATCATTGCAATGTCACGGCCGGTAATCTGTCGACGGTCATTATCCGATAGTGAGGTTAAGTCCTGGCCGTCAAAAATCATTTCATCACACTCGACGATGCCCGGGTAAGCGATCAAGCCCATTAAAGCCATCATGGTAACGCTCTTGCCCGAACCTGATTCACCCACCACACCCAACACTTCACCCTCATTAAGTGACAGGTTAACGTCGCTGACCGCTTTAAAATCGCTGAACGTAACTGTCAAATTTTCAATTTTTAGTAATGACATGCAGTCATCGCTTCAGCTTGGGATCAAGCGCGTCACGTAAGCCATCACCCATCAAGTTAAAACTAAGCACAACAATCAATATCGCCAATCCTGGAAACGCTACCACCCACCAGGCGCGTTGAATAAACTGTAACGCATTGGACAGCATGGTACCCCACTCAGGTGTTGGAGGTTGAGCTCCCAGGCCTAGAAAACCCAGGGCTGCCAAATCCAATACAGCGGTAGAAAAACCAAGCGTTGCTTGAACAATTAATGGCGCCATGCAGTTTGGTAATACGGTAATCAGCATTAAGCGGAGTATTCCGGCGCCGCTAATTCGAGATGCCATGACATAATCTTTATCAATCTCGGAGATTACAGCAGCCCGAGTCAGGCGCACAAAATGAGGTAATTGCACAATGACCACGGCCATGGCCGCATTAACTAAACTAGGACCTAGAATAGCGACGATTACGATTGCCAAGAGCAAGCTCGGCAATGCCAACATGATATCCATCGAGCGCATAATTAATATTTCAGTGACCCCGCGGAAGAAACCAGCGATTAGGCCAAGAGTGATGCCCAATATTACGGCTAATGCGACAACCATAAAGCCGACCGATAATGAAATTCGCGCACCATACAATATTCGTGAAAATATATCCCGACCGATATCATCAGTACCGAGTAGAAATCGGGTGGAGCCACCCTCAGCCCAAAATGGCGGCACCAAAAATGCATCGCGGAATTGTTCATTAGGATTATAGGGAGAGATAACTGGTGCCAGTAATGCCAGTGTCGCCAATATGGAGATGACAATCAAACCAGCCAGTGCGCCACGATTTTGTCTAAAGTAATTCCAGAACTCTATAAATGGATGTGGCGGCTGTTGGCTTTGCAGGGCCAGATTAGCTGTTTCGTTAGTTATCGTATTTGCAGATGAATCGTTCATCAGTTTTTATGCCTGATTCGTGGATTGACCCAGCCGTATAACACATCAACAATCAGATTAACCAGCATGACTATACTGGCGACCAGCAACACACCACCCTGTAAAACAGGATAGTCACGCCGCCTAACAGATTCGACCAGCCATTTACCGACACCCGGCCAGGAGAAAATCGTTTCGGTGAGAATAGCACCTGCAAATAAAGTACCGACGGCTAAGCCGATTACTGTTAACACAGGAATCAATGCGTTTCGAAGAGCATGCACCCAGATAATACGCCAGGTTGGCAGGCCTTTAGCTTTTGCGGTACGAATATAGTCCTCGCCCAATACTTCCAACATTGAAGAGCGTGTCATTCTGGCGATTACGGCTAAGGGGATGGTTCCCAGCGCAATCGCGGGCAATATTAAATGGCGAGCTGCCGAGATAAACGCCCCTTTTTCATCGGATAACAATGTATCAATCAGCATGAAGCCGGTAACCGGTTCAACATAGTATAGAACCGAAATTCGCCCGGAGACCGGTGTCCAGCCAAGGTTTACTGAAAAAGTAAGGATTAAAATCAGCGCCCACCAGAATACCGGCATCGAATAACCGGTTAGTGACAAGCCCATTGTTGTGTAGTCATATATCGTTCCACGCCGGGCTGCGGCCAGTATTCCGATCGGAATGCCGATAATTATCGCCAAAGTAATCGCACATAAAGACAGTTCAATCGTGGCTGGAAACAGTGTTAAAAATTCTTCAACAACAGATTTTTTGGTGACGATTGATTTACCAAAATCACCTTGCAAAAGGTCTTTGATATAAATGCCGTATTGCTCAAGCAGCGGTTTGTCCAGCCCCAAATCAGCACGTAACTCAGCATGGCGCTCGGGACTGATGCCGCGTTCGCCGACTAAAAGTTCAATTGGATCTCCGGGCACTAACCTTATCAACATGAACGTAACCAGGGTAACACCAATAAAAGTCGGGATAACCAAACCTATCCTTGACAGGATGAACTTAATCAATGTGAGTTTCCTCCTACAGTGTTTATTATTAGTCTAACTGTATCACACTGCGGGCTAACAGCTAGCCCGCAGTGTATCTAGATTTGCCTATTCGGCTATGTCAACGCCGTAAAATTTATTACCACCAAATGGATCAATACGATAGTCGACCACTTCTTTTCTCACTGGTTGAAACACCACTGAATGGGCAATGGTGGCCCATGGCGCTTGTTCTTTGAACAT
Organism: Arenicellales bacterium; assembly: GCA_965215945.1. Classification (GTDB taxonomy): domain Bacteria; phylum Pseudomonadota; class Gammaproteobacteria; order Arenicellales; family JAHEKD01; genus JAHEKD01. Next base: position 147,533 of record CBDCFC010000050.1, read on the forward strand.
CAGTTGCGCTTCCTTGTAAAGACGTGTGCGCTCATCCACATCTGAAGTTTGCTTGGCTTCTCTTAACAGGTCATCAAAAGGTTTATGACACCAGCGAGCCCGATTTGCACCGCTTGCCGCATCACAACCTAACAAGACGTAAAGAAAATTGTCCGGGTCACCATTATCGCCCGTCCATCCAAGCAAAATAGTTTGATGCTCACCTTCTTTACTACGTTTTAAATACTCACCCCACTCAAAAGTAACGATCTCAGCCTTGACACCGACGTTTGCCAGATCAGCCTGAATCATTTCAGCCATGGTCCTGGCATTAGGATTGTAAGGGCGTTGTACCGGCATAGCCCATATATCCGTCTCAAAGCCGTCCGCATATCCGGCTTCAGCTAATAATGCTTTAGCGCCTTCAGGGTCAAATTCATAGTCGACAGTATCTTCGTTATAAGACCAGATTGTTGGAGGAATAGGATTCTTGGCTTTAACACCAGCGCCTTGATAGACTGCTTCAATGATGGCATCACGATTAACAGCCATATTCATGGCTTGGCGAACTTTAGCATCCGTAAACGGTTCTTTTTCAGTATTAAATGCCCAGTAACCCACATTCAGGCCTTCTTTTTCCAATAGATTGACCGCTTCATCTTCACGCATTAAATCCAGATCTGCAGGATTGGGATATACCATGACATGACACTCTCCGGCCTTGAGTTTGGCATAACGAACCGCCGGATCGGGAGTAATTGAAAAAACCAGATTATCGATCGGTGCTGCACCAGCCCAGTAGTCAGGGTTAGCCTTGTAGCGAATGACAGCATCTTTTTGATAGTTAACGAGCTGGAAGGGTCCTGTGCCGACCGGGTTAATATCGATATTCTCAGGGGTACCGGCCTCACGCATGGCATCGGCATATTCGCTTGACATAATTGACGCGAAATCCATGCCCAGGTTAGCTATAAAAGGAGCTTCCGGCTTACTCAATACAAACTTAACTGTATAGTCATCCACTTTTTCTATACTCATCAGCAAGTCCGGCATACCCATACCCTGAAAATACTCATAAGTACCACCCGATAGTTTATGATCCGGGTGGTCCTCTTTAAGCTGACGCTCAAACGAGTAAATTACATCATCAGCGTTAAATTCACGACTTGGCGTAAAATTCTCTGTGGTATGAAATTTCACCCCTTTACGTAAGTTAAAAGTATACTCGAGGCCGTCTTCACTGACCTCCCAGGATTCGGCCAGACCTGGTTCAATATTGGTTGCCCCTCTTTCAAACATCACCAACTGATCATAGATGTTTCTGGATGTGGCATCAAAAGTAGTGCCTGCTGTGTAAAGTGAGGGATTAAAGCCTTCGGGACTACCCTCTGAGCAAAACACTAAGGTTTTTGCTGATGAAGAAAGTGCAAATGAACCAAGCAAAAGCGCTGGAATTAGCTGTTTTACAAGATTTTTCAATTTCATCTCCTATATTACTCCTAATTGTTGATTGAGATTAGAGTCTAGCTGAGCTTTAAATCAGCTATTTACCCTTGAACGATTAGTAAAATTCACTGAATCTTTGCATAGCATAGATTAAAACAAGACAAAAACAATAGAAATTGGTGAATAATTTAGCAAAATTCAGACATCCCGGGTGTTTTAAAATATCTTCATAAGTTCCTTTTTGTGTATTTTGTCACATAGATTTACCTGAATTTATGGTTTCATTGAGTTAAAATTAATGTTATTTACAACACTTAAGTTGTTTTCTACAAAATGTTCAAATCCATCTCAATAATATTAGGATTTTGTTTCGCTTTATTCAGCCTGACCTCATCTGCAAAGGTTGCCATCGACAATGAGGAAACAGCAAAGAAATTAAACAAAATCACTAAAATTATTACCGATACCGTCACACGACATAATTTCAAACAACTCCCCCTTGATGATGAACTTTCAGAGCAGATCCTCGATACTTATTTAAATGATCTCGATCCTAATCGTAGTTATTTTCTTTCAAGTGACATTGAGAAATTCAAGGCTTATAAAAACACACTCGATGATGCACTCGAAGATAATGATCTGAAACCTGCTTTTTCCATTTTTAATCGTTATCACGAACAGGTGAATAAGCAAGTGGACTATGCCCTGAAGGCAATCGGGCAGGAATTTGATTTCAGCATTGATGAAGAGTATCAATTTGATCGCTCAGACGAACCATGGCCAGTTCTCAACAACAGCTGGATGAAACCTGGCGCAAACGTGTTAAAAATGATTACTTAAGTTTAAAACTGGCCAACAAAGACAGTGATGAGGAAATTCGCAAAACGCTAGAAAATAATTATCAAAATCTAAAACGTCGCACCAATCAGTTAACAACGAACGATGTTTATCAATTGTTTATTAATGCCTATACCGCTTCGGTAGAACCGCATACCAGCTATTTTTCACCCCGGACATCTGAAAACTTCAAGATAAGGATGAGTTTGTCACTTGAAGGTATTGGCGCCGTTTTAGAACCTGAAAATGAGTACACCAAGGTTAGACGTGTAGTAACCGGCGGACCGGCGGCTACCAGCGAACAATTAAAAAGTGGTGATCGAATTATCGGTGTCGGCCAAGACGAGGAAGGCGAGATTGTTGATGTGATTGGTTGGCGGCTTGATGACGTGGTCGATTTGATCCGCGGACCAAAAGGAACGACAGTCAGATTAAAAATCCTGCCCAAAGGAGCCGCAAAAGG
>CBDCFC010000051.1:0-167527 GCA_965215945.1 Arenicellales bacterium
TAAGCGGTTGAAGCCATACTGTCGGTGATGGCAATGGTTTTGGCACCGCGCTGACCGGCAATTTTAATCGCACTCAGCGTTTCATTTCTGTAAGGGCTGAAACGTCATCCCAAGCAAGCAATCCTGTTCATTGATGTTTAGCAAATCATCGCTTAACAAGGTGCCCTGATTTGGAATCAGTATGAAATGGTCAAACGCTATTCTTGCCAGGTACCAGAAGTTGTAAGCCAGCGAATAGGCCAGGCCGACTCCAACAACGTGGACTTTTCTGGCTTGGTACATAATATTGACAGCTTGATTCATGTCTTTCACAGATTGCTGGCGAAACATCTGCTCGCTGTTATCCAGGCAGGCTTGTGCCATCGAACTCAAAACGGCAGCGCTGCCGCCTTTTTTGCCATGGCCTGTAACCATTTGACTCTATCGCTAGAGCTGCCGGAACCGGCCCGAACAAAGTCACGAAAGCGCTCCCGCATTGCTTCATAACCATCAAAACCCAGCGTGCGGGCTAAACGAGTAAAGCTGTTTGGGTGGACTTCAACTTCGCCGCCAGGCTGCGCATGGTCTGCACGCCAACCTCATGAGGATGATCAATAATAAAACGGGCTGCAGTTTGCAGCTGCGGGGGTAATTCGTCAAATATCTCCAGCAATCGGGAAATAGTGCTTTCCTGACTCTGTGGTGGCGATTCATGGGGGATCAATTTAACTACAGGTTGAGACATTTGTACTATTGATTTAATTAATGATACAAGTGTATCATATCGCTATATTTAATCAATCACTCAGGGTTATAAATTACCGATGCAAGAACAGTACAAAATTGTCATTATCGGTGGCGGTGTTATGGGTTGTTCCTTGGCTTATCACTTATGCAAAGAAGGTGAGACCGATGTGTTGCTATTGGAGAAAGGAGAGCTGACAGGAGGTTCTACCTGGCACGCCGCCGGGCAGATCACCCACTCAGTCAGTCACTACTCACTAGCCAAGATGGCAGCCTACGGCACCGAATTGTATCCAACATTAGAAGACGAAACGGCCAATCGGTGACTTGGCACGGTTGCGGCAGCCTGCGCGTGGCCTATACTGATGATGAAGTCCACTGGATTAAATACACTTTATCAGTGGGTAAGGGCCTGGGACATGAAATGGAAGTTATCGGTCCAGAGCGGATTCGGGAACTGCATCCATTTTATAATCTGGACGGCATCCAGGCGGCGCTGCATACTCCCCATGACGGTCACGTCGACCCGGCCGGTGTGTCGTTTGCCATGGCCAAGGGTGCGCGATTGATGGGTGGTGCGGTCAAACGCCATAATCGCGTAACCGGTATCACCAGAAAAGATAACGGTGAGTTTATTGTGCAAACCGAGCAGGGAGATATCCTCGCCGAACATGTGGTCAATGCCGGAGGAACCTATGCTCGGCAAAATTGGTGAATGGGTTGGTCTGGATTTACCTATTGCCAACATGCTGCACCATTATTTAATTACCGACAATGTCCCTGAGTTTGAAAATTTAGAGTACGAATTGCCCGTTATTCGCGATGACAAAATGGTTTCCGGCTACGTGCGCATGGAGCAAAAGGCAGGTTTGATTGGTATTTATGAAAAGGCCAACGCCGCTTCGATTTGGGATGATGGTACACCCTGGGAAGCCGAAAATGAGCTGTTCGAGCCTGATTATGATCGCATTATGCCGTGGCTTGAAAACTCGATGGAGCGTATGCCAATTTTGTCCGAACTGGGTATCAAGCGTGTTGTGCACGTGCCATTACTCATCCACCAGATGGCAATATGATGTTGGGTCCCTCCGGGTTGCGCCAATTTCTGGTGTTGCTGTGGATCACAGGTTGGTATCGCCTGGGGGCCGGGTGCGGGGAAATATCTGGCACAATGGATGGTGCATGGTGCCGCCGATGTGTCGATGCGCAGTTTTGATCCGCGTCGTTTTGGTGCGCGTATTGATGACGGACTATCGTATTGGTAAAGCCAAGGAAGATTATTTGTTGCGTCATGAAATTCCGTTTCCACATCTGGACCGACCTGATTATCGTCCTTCTCATTCTACAGCTTTCGCCTTTATATGAGACGTTGAAAGAAAAGGGGGCCGTCTATGAAGACGTGTATGGTTGGGAGCGACCATACTGGTATGCCTTAGGTGATACGCCGCAAAAGCATATTGAAAGTTTCAAGCGCAGTGAATTACATACCATTATCGGCAATGAAGTAAAAGGCTTGCGTGCACACGCAGGGATCGCAGATTTAACTGCTTTTGCCAAATTAGAAGTTTTTGGTGATGACGCGGAACCCTATTTAAGCCGGATTTCGTCAAACAAAATTCCACAAAAAATCGGCAGTATTTCGCTGACTTATTTGATGCTGGAAAACGGCCGCATTGAGGGTGAAGCGACTTTTGTTAAGCTGGGCGAAAATCATTTTTATGTGGTTTATGCGGCAGTTAGAGAAGCAGCACTTAAAAATTGGATGGAAGAACAAATCAACCAAGGTGAGTCAGTTGATATCGTCAATGTCTCTGAAGATTACGGTGTCATTATGCTGGCCGGCCCGGCTTCCCGGAAAATTCTGGCTGAATGTACCGACGTTTCACTGGACAATGCCGATTTTCGTTGGTTATCCACCCAACATATCACAGTAGCCGGTGTTGAAAATGTGAGAGCCATGCGAGTCAGTTACACAGGTGAATTAGGATGGGAACTTCATGTGTCTATGGCTGGTATGTTGGATGTTTATACTGCGTTAGTTTCGACATCGCATAGCGAAAATCTGGTGCATGTTGGTTCAGCTTCATTAAACGCCATGCGGATGGAAAAAGCCTATCGGTCTGGCAGTGAAATCACTAACGAAGTGACTTTGACCGAAGCCGATGTAATGCGTTTTTCCCGCACAGAAGGTTTTCAAGGAGCTATACCAGGCACAAAGGCAGCGTCACGCTATGTATTAACTTATTTGCAAATCGATGAGCCAACTGACTTAGATGATAATGCTGATCCACTCGGTTCGGAATCAGTTTGGTATCAGGGCAAACCTGTTGGTCAGATTTCTTCAGGCGGTTACGGTTATGCCGTCAATCATCATCTTGCTTATGCGTTTGTTCCACCTGACTTGAATGTCGTTAGTAATGAATTTGAAATATTAATTTTAGGCAAGCCCAGACGGGCAGTTGTTGTTGAACAGTGTGTTTATGACAACGAAAACAAGTTGCCTCGCTCCAACGATTAAACTAATGGCACCCTTAGATAAACTAGGGCGACGGTATAAATGAATTGGTGTAAATTTGACGGTAACACACAGCGAATGAGGATAGTCATCCATCATGAGCGATGCCGTCAAAGTTGCTCAAGTTGCCTCGGCAGATAAGTATAGTCTGCTGTTTGCGACAATGATGGTGGCGATTTCTTGCATTGGTTTTGGCACGGTGCCGTTTTTTGCCAAAAGTCTTTCCGAGGCAGGCATCAAATCTGAATTTATTCCTCTTTATCGCTACTTTATCAGTGCGCTGGTGTTTTTGCCGACTTTGTTGATGCTCAGAGGACGCCTGAAATCGATATTATGGGGTATTGCAGCTGGTGCATCGCTCGGTATCGGCTGGATTAGTTATATTGAAGCCCTGAAAATTGTGCCGGTTTCAACCGCCGGGGTAATTTATATGACTTATCCGGTTTTCACCTTGTTAATCGGCTGGTTTTGGCTAAAAGAACAGCCACAGTTTAAAGCTGTGGTCGCCAGTTTGACTATTTTGGCGGCAACACTGATTACCATGACTGATGTATCGCTTAATCCTGATCACATATCAGCACTGATATTTTCTTTTCTGGCGCCTTTAGGATTTGGACTCAGCATTAACATATTGGTGCATAAGCAGCATGATATTCCACCAATGGCACGGTTTTGCTGCATAGGCATTGGTAGCTTATTAGGTTTGTCATTTTTGATTGGGCCAACTGGTTTTGAGCAGATTATTCCCACCACACCCCATGCACTGTATCTGGCCATTGGAATTGCCTTGTGTACAGCGACAATCCACAGTTGATTTATTCTACTTTTGCACCCATGATCGGTAGCGCTAAAGCGGCAATTGTCGGCAGTGTTGAATTGCCGACCATGTTTATAGTAGGCTGGCTGGCCTTTGGGGAGCAAATTACCCCGCTGCAATTTTTAAGCGGCGCATTGGTGGTTACTGCCATTGCTATGACGCCGACGAAGCGGGTAAAACACAAAATTCCCAAATAATCTTTTTAAACTTTTTGAATTGGAGAACCCCATGGATAACGAACGTTTTGAACTCGGCCTTGAGCGGCGTAAAGGTACTTTAGGCGCGGAGTACGTCGAAAAAAATCTGGCTGCAGCCGATGACTTCAGCCGCCCGTTTCAGGAGATGATGACCGAATGGTGTTGGGGCTTTGGCTGGGGTGATGACACTATTGATGCTAAAACCCGTTCAATGATGAATCTGGCGATGATCGGTGCCTTGGGCAAAATGCACGAATGGGAAATTCATTGTAAAGGTGCCTTGAACAATGGTGTAACAAAAGAAGAAATTCGTTCAATTATTCATGTGGTGGCGATTTATTGTGGTGTGCCTCAATCCTTGGAATGCTTTCGAGTTGCCCGTAAAGTGCTGGAAGAAAGAGAACTGCTTTAAGCAGTATTGGTGCCTGGAGGAGTCGACCAGCTAAATTTTTCACCAAGCAGCTCGATCAACTGTTGATTGTGGTCTTTAAAATAATCATCTAACCGTATGCGTAACTCAGAGCTGATTTCGCTATATTGACCTACGACTTGTGGGATAGATTTTCAGGATAGACCGTCTCTACTCCAAGAAAACCGTAGCATTGGTTTAATGTTTTATGCGGGTCAGTGAAAAACTCTTCGCTTTTGATAAACAAGAATTGTTCACGGTCAAAGTATTTCAACCAGTTTTTGATATGTTCAGCATAGTGTCCGCGCATCAAATAAAGAATACTGGCTTCGTCATGAAAATTCTTATTATTAATCGCCTGTTCAAAGGTGTCAGGAAAATTATCGGAACTACTGTTGCGCCGATTCATTTGATAGGCTGAAAATGCTCGATCAATTGGATTTCTGAGCAGTACAATTAACTTGGCATCAGGAATATCGTTTTTTAAAGACCTGGCGGCATGCTCTTCAAACAGATAATAAGGTGAGGCCTCACCAGTCAGTTTGTTCTTACGCATTCGATTTAAAGGGAAAAAACTTTTATACCAACTTAAATCTTTGCCCATTCTGTTATGGTAATTGTAATAATGAATTTCTTTATAAAGTGCTAGTTCCAATTCGGGGTGCTGGGACAAATAAAAAAACAATGAAGAAGTTCCCGCTTTTTGAGCACCAATGATGATGAAATTCGGCATGGATCGCCATGATGAGGTTGCCAAACGGTATTGGAATCTTAATGATCGATATACAGGCCCGAAAGTCTTTCTTAGCGTTTTCAACATGATTCGCGATCATAACCGATAAACATCGGCTCTAATAGAAGTTGACGCTTACCCGATGTGCCGGTATCTGTTGAACTGTCTATGTTTAATTCCCAACCAAAGCGCTCACACAAACGTTTTACAATATCAAGCCCCAGGCCGTGGCCGTTGGTATCAGCTTGACTGGCGCTGCGTTCAAAAGGTTTGATCAACTCGGGTAACTCTTCGGCTGACATGCCGTGACCGGTGTCTGTAACCACAACATTATTTTTATTAATCACGATATCAACTTTTCCTTCCTGTGTGTAATTGCAGGCATTGCGAATTAAATTGCCCAAGACAATACCAACTGCTTGCGATGGAGCAGTCACACTTAGTAAGTCGTTGGCGATAATATTTAGGCTAACGTGCTGGTCCTTGTTGTGAGAACGGTCGATTTGTTCAACCAGTAGTGAAACCACATCATTGACAATCACTGGATCTGCGATTTGTGCAGGGTTCTCACCACGCGCCAATAGTAGTAATGTCTCAACTAAGGAATTCATGTCTTTGCAAGTACTTAGAATGCGCTGAATGGCCTGATTTTGTCTATCAGTCAAAGAGTGGTCATTTGACAATAGCTCCGCTGAACCTTGAATAACAGTCAGTGGCGTTCTGAGTTCATGGCTGGCATCACGGGTAAATTGACGTTCCCGTGTGACTAATTCACGAATTCTGTGAGTGAACACATTCAACGCGTCGATTAATGTTCTGACTTCGTCATCAGTATTCATAGTATTGAGATGATCGATTTCCAAAGCATCCAGATCCTGTTTCTCAACGTTGAATTTTCTAACGATATTCGCCAGGGAAACCATGGGAGAAAGTGTTTTGCGTGATTGCTTGTAAGCAAACCAGGCAGAAATATAAATGACGATCAGGGCCAGGCTCAGAGGCACAACGCCAAAATAAAAACCAAGTTTGCTGACACTTTCTTCATCAAAGATCAAAAACAAGCGATGATTATCTCGGTCTTCGACATAGATCAATGGATTGCGGCCACGAAATTCGACCCGGCCAAAGCCAGGCTGAATGGATCTAATCGTTTCAGGAATCTGGCTAAGGTCTTGATTGGGCGCCAGAAAGCCTTCCAGATTGTCGGTGTTAGGTGTAGTCTGGTTTGGATTTTGATCATGAAGCGCCCAGAAGTGATCGGCTTCTCCCTCCAATGCTTTTCTGACCAGAACTTTTTCCACCACATTGGTCGCCGCATACACACCCAGCACGGTGATAACGCTGATAAACAAAACTTGTAAGGCAAAAACACGAATTAGTTTGCTGTAAATGCCTGTAGAAGTCAGCTTTGTTGTGACCTTATTCATGCCTGCATGTTAATTCAAGTTAAGTAAAAGTATTGTGAATTCTTCACGTTGCTTTGACATTTGGACCATTAATCTTCTATCAAATATTGAAAAGCGTATCGTGAATTTTAAAAAATTTAGTTTAATCATTATAGGATGCTTAGTGATGGTTGCCTGTACGTTCACTGGAAACAGATTGAATTATATTGAAGATTATAAAGTGGCGGTTGAACCTAAGGATAGCTTTGAGAATACAGGCGAATTGGAGAATTTGGTCGAATTATTTTCTGACTTGCAACATCGAGAAGTAGCGCAGCGGGTAGCCAAAACCTATGCCGAGAATCTCTACTTTAATGACACTCTGCATACGTTTACCCGAAGTGATGCTTTGACCGAGTATCTTATTAATGGCGCTAATCGTGTTGACGAGATAAACGTTATCTTCGAGGACATTGCCAGTAGTGGCAATAATTATTACGTTCGTTGGGTGATGGAAATGAAGTTCAAGGTTATGGGTAAATCTATTGAATCCAAATCAATTGGCATCAGCCAGATTCGACTGGATGATCAGGGCAAAATAATTTTTCATCAGGACTTTTGGGATAACACCACCGGTTTTTTTGGGCATTTGCCAGTAGTAGGAGGAATGTTAAACCGCATCAAGGCATCAATGAAATAGCAGTGACAGTTGAATTAAAAAATCGAACAATATGGCTGACCGGTGCGTCATTCGGTATCGGTCTGGAGCTGGCGAAAACTCTGTTGGATAAAGATAATCATTTGATTGTGACTGCCCGTTCAGAAACAGTTTTACAACAACTTAAAGTCAAATATCCAGATCAAGTCACTATCGTGGTTTGTGATGTGGCAGAGCGATCAGCTGCTAATTATCTCAAATCAGAGTTAGTTAAGTATGTTGATTCTTTGGACACAGTGATACTAAATGCCGGAATTTGCGAGTACATTAATGTAAGTGATTTTGACATGGAAGTAGTCGAACGGGTCACGCAAACAAATTATTTGGGTTTCGTCCGCTGTGTAGCAGCAGCATTGCCGCTGTTAAAGAATTCAAGCAAACATCCACATTTAGTAGGCGTGAGCAGTGCCTCTGCTTATATTGGATTACCGCGAGCAGAGGCTTATGGAACCAGTAAAGCAGCAATACGCCATTTTTTACAATCGCTGAGGCTGGATGTTTTCCCGCTTGGGATTGATGTGAGTATTATTTATCCGGGATTTGTTGATACGCGATTAACACAGGCAAATGACTTTGAAATGCCATTTCAGCTAACAACTGAGCAAGCCGTTAGTCGAATCATAAATGGTATTGAGAAGCGGAAAAAAGAGATTGCCTTCCCCAAACGATTAATCTGGCCGATTCGGTTTTTCTCTGCACTGCCAGCCTCTCTCTCGACCGAATTCGGCCAGAAACTTGTTCGAACTCAAGGTCAAGCAATATGAAAATCGCAGTTATTGGTAGTGGAATTTCCGGCTTGGCGAGCGCTTATTGGCTGGCAAGCAATCATGAGATTACAGTTTTTGAAGCCGAGAAAAAAATAGGCGGTCATACTGCTACTGTTGATGTGAAAGTTGGTTGCCGGCAATATGCAATTGATACGGGATTTATTGTTTTCAACGAGTGTACTTATCCGAAGTTTAATAAATTGATTCGTGAGTTGGATGTTCAATACCAACCAACTGAAATGAGCTTTAGTGTGAGTGACAGGGTTGGCAACTTCGAATATAGTGGTACAAACGCAAACACCATGCTGGCACAGCGTTCAAATCTTTTGCGTCCAGGATTTTGGCGTATGATCAATGAAATCCGGCGTTTTAATAACCAGGCCAAGGTCGATTTCGCCAATAATGCTATCGATCCAAATTTAACAATGGGTGAGTATCTGGCCGCCAGCCAATACGGGAGGGAATTTAAGCAGTATTATATTTTGCCTATGGCCTCAGCAATCTGGTCCATGCCGCAAAAAACGATCAACGATTTCCAGGCACTTTTTTTCATTCGGTTTTTTAACCATCATGGCCTGTTGAATATCGTCAATCGCCCTCAATGGCAGGTAATTAAAGGGGGCTCACGGGAATACTTGACTCCCTTGACTCGTTCTTTTGCTGACAATATACGTACTGATTGTCCGGTCAACTCAATCACCAGAACAACAGATAATGTGACAGTCAAAACTCGTTTTGGCGACGAAAACTATGACGGAGTTATTTTTGCGTGTCATAGCGATCAGGCTCTGGCTATTCTCGGTCAACAAGCAACTCCTAACGAACGGCAAATCCTCTCAGACATCAATTATTATGCCAGCGATGTCATTTTACACACTGATATATCGTTATTACCTAAAAGGCGGCGGGCCTGGTCTAGCTGGAACTACTTATTGACGGGGGCTAATAAGGATGTACCGCTGGTGACATATAACATGAATATTCTGCAGGGGATTGAATCAAGGCAGACATTTTGTGTGTCGCTCAATCCACAGGATCACATTAACCCTGAAAAAATCATACAGATATTTAATTATTCTCACCCGCAGCTCAATGCAAAAAGTATTCAGGCTCAAAACCGCTGGTCAGAAATTAACGGAGAAAACCGTTCCTGGTTTTGCGGCGCGTACTGGGGGAACGGTTTTCACGAAGATGGAGTTGCTAGTGCGCGCCGCGTGATGGAATCAATAGGAAAAGGATTATGTCAGAGCACACTTTCTACAGCGGCTTAATTCGTCACCGGCGATTTCAACCGACACAGCATGAGTTCAGATACAAACTCTTTATGTTTTGTTTCGACCTGGATGGATTGTCAGATGTATTCAATCTTTGGCCGCTGACAGCTTTAGATAAACCGGCACTGGGCAGATTCAAACGGGCAGATCATGTCGGTGACCAGAACGTATCTTTGAAGCACCATATTTTGGACCAGGTTGAGCAGCAAATCGGCATAAGGCCAGCCGGAACGGTGACACTGCTCACTCATATCCGAATGTGGGGAATTTTGATGAATCCGATTGCAGTTTTCTCTTGTTATGGAAAGGACGGCAGTTTACAGGCAGTGGCTTTACAAGTCACGAATACACCCTGGGGCGAGCAGTGTCTTTATGTGTTGAAAACCAAGCCCGGCACTTTGAAACAGCATTTCGAATTTGCTAAAGACATGCATGTTTCACCTTTCAACCCAATGGACATGCGTTACCGCTGTCATTACATGTTGCAAAATGGCAAGCTTGTTTTACATCTTGAAAATCATCACAGTGAAAGATGTATAACCGATGCAACATTGGTGATGCAGGCCCAGCCATTGACTCGTAAAAAACTGGTTCAGTCCATATTTCAATATCCTTATATGACCAGCAAAGTGTATTACGGTATTTATAAACAGGCCTTGAGCCTGTTTATAAAGCGAAACCCTGTTTATACCAATCCGGCTACATTGGCTAAACAGGAAAAATATTCACAAGGAACATAAAATGAGTTCAAGCGCACAAGCATTATCGTTACAGCCTAAGTCTAACTGGCTGATAAAGGCAGCCCGTAGCAGGGTATTCGGATTTTTAAATCAACTTGACGATGCCCGAATTGTTATTGTTGAAAGAAACAATAAATACGAATTTGGACATGGTGATGCAAAGCTGTCAGCGACAGTTAGGGTGCGCGATCAAAAGTTCTATTCGATTACTGCTGTCTATGGCACCATCGGGGCGGCCGAAGCGTACATGGCGGGCTATTGGGATTGTGATGACCTGGTCACCCTTATAAGAATATTTGCGGCTAACCTTAGACAAGTCGAAGCGATGGATGGCAGTACGGTTAATCTCATTAAATGGTTTGATTTGATTTGCAGTCGTTTCAACCGTAACTCACTGAGCGGATCAAGCCGCAACATTGCCAGACATTACGATCTTGGCAACGATTTCTTTGAGTTGTTTCTGGATCAAAACATGATGTATTCATCAGCCATTTATACAGATAGAGCAGCCACTTTGCAGCAGGCATCGACCAACAAGTTAAAAGTCATTGCTGAAAAATTGGCTATTGATAGGCACAATCATTTGCTGGAAATCGGAACGGGTTGGGGTGGTTTAGCTATTTATATGGCTAATAACTATGGCTGCCGAGTGACAACGACCACTATTTCAAATGAACAATATCACTATGCCCTGGGAAAAGTAAAACTGGCTGGGCTTGAAGGCCGGATTGAGGTGCTCAAAAAAGACTATCGAAACCTTGAGGGCGAATTCGACAAGCTGGTCTCTGTTGAGATGATTGAAGCGGTTGGTCATCATTATTTGCCTGCTTATTTCCAGACCTGTAATCGGTTACTTAAACCATACGGTAAAATGTTAATACAAGCGATAACCATGCCCGAGCAACGTTATCAGCAAGCCATTAAACAAGTTGATTTTATTCAAAAATATATATTCCCCGGCGGTTGTCTGCCAAGTGTCGAAGTTATCTTAAAGAATATTGGCAAGCAAACTGATCTGCAATTACGTGGTTTTCAGGACATTACTCAAAGCTATGCGCAGACATTGGCCGATTGGCGTGAGCGGTTTAAAGCTAGTTTATCCGAGGTCAGAACTCAGGGTTATGATGAATCGTTTATCCGTATGTGGAATTTTTATTTATGTTATTGCGAGGCAGGTTTTAGAGAGAATTCGATTGGGACCTCGCAATTGTTATTCGAAAAAAGATAAGTGAAAGCCCGCTATTTACCTTTGATTTTCAATATCATCTGGTTTCAAGCTTGTTGGTTTGTCTGTGTCTTGATCGGTAATAAAGCAGCGCTGGTTATTATTGCGATTGTTTGCGCTGCCTATTTATTAATCGACAGTTTGCGAATTGAATGGCCGCTGATCTTCGGTGTTGGTATTTTGGGTTTCATCGTCGATGCCGGCCTGATTCGAGTTGGAGTATTGGAAACGACTGGTGCAATGTTGCCGCCATTGTGGCTGAGTGTATTGTGGTTGGCGTTTGCAACAACACTCAACCATTCGCTAAAACCATTGTTAGATAAACAAGTACTGTTTTTATTATTGGCAGTGATTGGTGGCCCCTTGTGTTATCAGTTGGGAGTGCAATTGACGGATATCCAATTTGGTTATCAGCGGTTGGTTTCTCTTGCAGCGTTGTCGCTTGTCTGGTTATTGGTGGGGGGTGTAATTTTAAAATTATATGGAAAGTGGAAAGGTCATGCGCCTGCGTTATAAGTCAATCATCATTGTGCTTGCATGGCTTATAACCAATAGTCACGCAGCATGTGTGAATCCACAAATTAGCATGCGTGATTTTAAGGCCATTGGAGTGGTTAAAAACACCGAGGGTGAAGTTGTTTATGAAGAACATCATAATCACAAAGCTGACCTTGATGGCGGCGAGTCAAAGGTTGAATACAAAACCCCGGATGGTGAAGTTATCGCTGAAAAAATTGTTGATTACGATTGTCGGGTCAGTGCTCCGAATTACGTATTGCAGATGAGACAAGGTTCGAACTGGATCGAGACAGTGCGTTGGGAGTCTGGCCAGCTTGTGGTCAGCAAACCTGATGGCGCAAAGTCCCTGGCTGTTGTTTCTGTAGATGATTTGGTCATCGATGCTGGATTCGATAACTACGTTTTTGAAAATTGGTCTGAACTTATTTCTGGCCAGCCAAAAGAAATTGATTTTTTGCATGTTCCCGGGAAACACCTGATTAAACTGGTGATTAATCTAGTGGCTGATTCAAGGGCAAATCAGTATGCCTCTTCGAATAATGTGGTCGTTTTCCAAATCGCCACAAAAAGTAAATTACTAAGGTTGTTTGCCGAGCCGATTTATTTAGGTTACGACAAGACCACCAAGCTGTTGGATTTTTACGCGGGGTCGACTAATCTTCGTGGTGCTGTTGCAGGTCTGGATAAATCCAGGCAGATCGTGATTAATTATCGATATAATTAATCCTTGTAAAAAATCTGAGTAATAGCTTTTGCAGAAGCTTTCAACTACAGCAATTTTTAAAATCTTATTTTATTCAGCGCTGGTCATCACCACGCTGATGTTCTTGCTGCCGGCGCCTGCAAATGTTGACTCCTTTATCAACGATAAACTGGTGCATTTAATTATTTTTTTCGTTTTGGCTTTTTTTAATTGATCATGCCTACGACGAACATAAATTCCTGACCTATTTAGCACCATTATTGATAGTTTATGGTTTGATGATAGAGCTGTTACAAGGTTTTAGTGGATATAGGATGTTTTCCATGTTTGATTGGATTGCTGACCTGTTGGGCCTATTTGTTTATGTGCTTTTTAGGCCACTTTTAGTCAAGCTGGTGGGCTAAGAAAGCTGGTTTAAATTTCACTAATTTCTTCTTTTAATCGTTTAGTGAAAGCCTCGGCAAGCTGTGAAGGTGGTCGATGTAATGCTTGATTAATACCAATATCCAAATTATGTTTGCAATTATGCAATTTGTTAGAATGGTTGTGATTATCAAAATGATAATGATTTTGTATGTTTAGCCGTTTTTTTAAAGCTGGAAAACGTGATTTTTCTTCACTTTCAGAAAAAGAAATTTTAGCACTCGCCATCTCCTCAGAAGAAGACGATGGTCGTATTTACCTGGCCTATGCTGATGCTTTAGCCGATCAATATCCGGATTCCGCCAAAATCTTCGAAGACATGGCTGAAGAAGAAAACGAACACCGCAATCGTTTAATTGAGATATATAAAACCCGCTTTGGGGATCGAATTCCCTTAATTCGCCGTGAACATGTGCGTGGTTATTATGATCGTAAGCCCGACTGGCTTATGCATAACCAATCGGTGGATAAAATGCGTGCCGCCGCCGAGGCGATGGAAAAGCAGGCCGCGCGTTTTTATCTGGCTGCGGCACAGCAAACTCAGGATGCGAATACGCGTAAATTATTGGGTGATCTCGCTGCCGAAGAAGCCGAGCATGGTGATCTTGCTAGACGGCTTGAAGATAAATATGTGTCCGATTCTGTTAAGGAGGTCGAAGAAAAAGCCGAGCGTAAGCAATTTATTCTGACTTATGTTCAGCCGGGGCTAGCCGGTTTAATGGATGGTTCGGTGTCGACGCTGGCTCCAATTTTTGCTGCTGCTTTTGCAACCGGGGATACCTGGCAAACTTTTTTGGTCGGATTAGCTGCCTCATTAGGGGCCGGTATTTCCATGGGGTTTACTGAAGTTGCTTCTGATGATGGTGTTATTTCCGGCCGAGGTTCACCTATTAAAAGAGGTTTGGCGACGGGCATAATGACAACACTGGGAGGATTAGGGCATGCATTACCTTATTTAATTCCAGATTTTTGGACTGCCACCACGATTGCTATCATTATAGTGTTTTTTGAACTGTGGCTGATTACCTGGATACAGAACAAATATATGGAAACACCCTGGCCACGCGCAATCTTTCAAGTCGCATTCGGCGGTGCCTTAGTATTCGGGGTCGGAATGTTGATTGGCAACGCATAGTTTATCGGTTGAATATTTCTACATTGGAATCAAAACTATATTGTTAGTTTTCTAAGGTTGATTTCAATAACTCTTGAACCTGTAAATTGATTACAATCCGGCTTGTAAATAATAAACTGGTTTAAATATGTTAAGAATTTTGCTGTTTGTTCTACTGGTTGTTGCGGCAGTGCTCGGTTTTAGCTGGATGAAAGCGACCGCTTTACCCGACTGGTATAACCCTGCAACTATTGACAGGTCCAACGATCCTGTTGAAGAATTTTCCAAAATTATACAAAAACAAGGTATAGGAGCATTTTTTAGCAATAAATTATCTGATTTGTTAGCAGGTAAGCTGGTCTTAGATCAGGATGAATTTAATGCGCTCATATTGACCAGCATCGCAGCCGACCAGGGTGGTCAGGAATTGTTAGCTGTCAGTGATGTTGTGCGAGCACAGATTTATCAGGATAAATTGGAGATTGGCTCAGTTATTGATATAGAGAAATTAAAACAGCAGAATACAAAAATAAGTGAGCAAGTTGAGAACTTAGTCGATGTCTTGCCGGCTTTAAGTAATGAAAAAATCTATTTAGCTATCAGTGGCCAGCCCGTAGCACAAGCGGGAGAACTAGCCTTCGCTGATGATATTGCATTTAAACTTGGAAATTTAACTATTTCAGATTCACTGCTTAACGTATTGGGTCTGTCCATTGACGAAATCAAAAAACAAACATTAAAAATCAGTTATTTGACTATTAATGATGTCAGTTTGGAGGGAAATAATATCGGTTTGGCAGTTCGCCCCAGTTTCTGATTTTCATCAAAGGGATACATCACAAATGTTACGAATTGTAAAATCTTTGGTTATGTAACACTTTAACCATAATTAGCAGAATATTGGACTCGAAATTCCAAAATTAGCTAATATAATTGTTCTACCTGATAGCGAGAGAGCTGTCAGATTACTTAACTTGAAGTATACCCCTACGTTTAAGATCGCTCCCACCGGGAGCGATCTTGCTTTTTGTGCCAAAAAATTATCGTATCAATCTAATATAAACTACGAACAGCTGTAGTAATTCATATAAATAACCTTACAAAAACCTGTAAGTTTGTTGATTTAAGAAAATACGTAGCCTTTATCCGCAATCCGTCATTGATAAGGATTGTCTGGATACCGGCTTTCGCCGGTATGACGATGTAGGTGTCTTAAAAGTTAGGGGAATAACTATAGTAAAAAATTCCTTTACGCTACGGTAATTATAGTTTTGATGATTTTTAAACTATTTTTCCGTTATTATGTGTATGAAAGTTTTTTCAATTCATCATCAGGAGATTATTAATGGATAAAGACGCACTTAATATGCAGATTCGTAAGTTTCTAAAAAAAGTGGGAGTGACGTCACAGCGCACGATTGAAGAGGCGGTTAACAAGGCCCTGGAGAATAATACCACCTCACCAGGTGATAGCTTTCAGGTCAGCATGACTTTAACAATTCCGGAATTAGATGTGTCCATGCAAATTGAGGATACAATCGATATCGAATAGTCTTATGACGGAGAATAACAACACATCAATGCCGAGTTCTGGTGTGATTGAAACAGATTCTCGTATCACAATTCCACTTGCCGTTATTCTGCAAAGAAAAATTGATCCGGCTAAAAAATGGACTTTACCACAATGGAGTGTATTCGCTGTTGTTACTGGCGAGAATATTCAACATCATAGCCAAAAAGTAACAGTTCATGACCAGGGCAGTATTAATCGATATTTTTGGGGCGGGTTGAAACTTGAATTGTTTAAAGACGGTTCAGAGGGGTATTGGTACAACCTGTTATCGGAACAGCCGTATTTATTCGTTGTCTGCAATGGTGAGCTGGCTGATATGGAGATCGAGCCCAGATATGTAACTGCAAATCAGGATGAAGCAACGGGTCACTTAGAATCAGATGATGTGGTGTTGTCCATCCCAATGCCGCAAACAATACGAGACTTATTGGAGCGTTATGTAATTTCACATTACAAACCTAAGAGTAAGAAAAAACGCAAACGTAAAGACTGGTTGGAGGATTCGCTTTATGCGCAAAAAGCTGGACGATAAAGTCGAAGACGGATTTATTAGTCGCTGGTCGAAAAAGAAAAGTCAGTTAGAAAATCCACCTGCTTCAATAGAAATCCCCGAGGATAATCGAGCCGAGGGGAAAATTGATGAGGCTGAAGTTGACGATGAAGTTCTCACCGATGAGGATATGCCTGCGGTTGAAACTCTTGAGGTAGACAGCGATTACTCAGGGTTCTTGTCACCTGGGGTCAGTGATGAATTGAGGAAGCTCGCATTGCGTAAACTGTTTCGCAGTCAAAAATTTAATGTACGCGATGGCCTGGACGATTACGATGAGGATTTTCGCAGCTTTGCAGCCCTGGGCGAGATCATTACCAGTGACATGAAACATCAAATGGAACTGGCTGAGGAAAAAGAAAAACATCAATTAGCTGAGCGGGAAGAAGCCGAGCAATTGGCCGAATCCCCGGCTGAAGAGCAAACAGACGATCAGCAACAGCAAGCCGAGGCGGATGCTGAAGCACAGGAATCTGCTGATCTATTGGCCAATAAATCAGCAGACCAGGAATCAAACACCTGACATAAATATGAGCAATTACCTACAAGTCCTGGATCTGGAATTGCCTGTCAAAACCGCCGCAGGAAAAATTCGCCGTCAGGTTTTGGCAGAACAACATTGGCAACCGACACCCACAATGATGGTGTCTTATGTTTCGTCCAATCGGGTTTTGATCATTGCCAATGAACAGCTGGCGCTACAAATCGAGAAGCAGTTACCGGAGAAAATACAACCCTATATCGCCTTGCCGGCGGATAAGTCATCACCTTCGACGATTGCTAACGGATGGAACGTCGGCCAGCTTCAGTTAAGCGGTTGTCTGGGCCGTTTTAAGGCGTTTATTGACGATCATTCTGCAGGCGAATCTAAGAGCGATCAAGATAATCTGGGCTTGTTATTTAATATCGCCAACGGTCTGTTCGATCAGGTTATTGATTGCAGTGCTCAGGCGTTGATAAAAGCGGCGATCAAACCACCCGGTTATTATCATGTTGCCGATAATGAATCACAACTACAAAGTGCGATTGAACAAGTGTCTGAATTAATCGGTGAGTTCGAAAAGCCCAAGTTTTTTAACTATGATCCCGATATTTGTGCTCATGGTAACAGCGGCATAACAGGATGCACAAAGTGTATTGATGCTTGCCCGACGGAAGCTATTATTTCAATCGGTGACAAAGTTGAGGTTAATCCTTATCTTTGTCAGGGCGGCGGTACTTGCACCAGTGCTTGTCCATCCGGCGCAATGACATATAGTTACCCCAAGGCCGAAGAACAAATTGAATTCTTGCGTTGCTTGCTACGAGATTTGAGAAACAAAAATACTAATAAGAACATAACATTACTGCTTTACGATCAAGAGCATGGTCAAGGGGATGTGGCTGAAGTTGTTGATGCGATACCGGAACATGTTGTTCCATTCATGGTTGAAGAAATTGGTTCTGTAGGATTGGATTTACTAAGTTGCGCTCTGGCGTACGGTGCAAATCGAATCGACATTTACATGCCAGCCAGTGTTTCAAATCAGGTTAGCGAAACCATAGAGCAAAACAGCCAAATACTAAATCATCTGTTAACTAAAATGGAGCTAAGCGATTATCAAGTATCGATAATTGGTAATATGAAAGAGCTGTTAAATTTTCAAGATTCGAATGTTGTATTAGACCAAGCAGCAACGTTTGCACCTTTAGGCAATAAGCGCAGTGTAATTCGTTCGGCGCTGGCTCATCTAAATAATAGCTCCGACCAACAAGCTGATGTTATCCCACTTCCGGAGCAGGCTTTGTTTGGGCAGATCAATGTTGATCAAAATGCCTGCACCTTATGCATGGCCTGTGTGTCGGTCTGCCCCGGAAAGGCCCTGCAAGACGGCGGTGATATGCCGGCTTTAAAATTCATCGAGGCCAATTGTTTGCAATGCGGCATTTGCGCCAATGCTTGTCCTGAACAGGCTATTGAGTTAGAAGCCAGAATCCATTTTGATCATGAATTTATTCAATCAGCTCGCCCATTAAAAGAAGAACAACCGTTTCGCTGTTTGAATTGTGGGAAACCATTCGCGACCCAGTCAATGATAGAAAAGATGATGACAAAGCTTGAAGGACATTGGATGTTTGATAATCCTGATGCGTTGAAACGCTTACAAATGTGTGAAGATTGCAGGGTGATCGATGTGTTTAGTAATGAAAAATAAACTTGTCAGATATAGCTAGGGTCTGTTGCCAATTGGTTGTAAGTGATTGAAGGTTAAGCGCAAACTCGTAGAATTGTTGTTTCGACACTGACAATAAAACGAGTTTGCGATGCCCCGATTAATGCTCACTGATGAGCTGTGGTCGAAGCTAAAGATAACTATGCGCCAACATCGAATTTATGACAAGCCTAATCTGCGATTAATGGTGGAAGGCATGTTATACCGGATGCGGGTGGGTTGTCCCTGGCGTGATGTGCCGGCTGATTTTGGTGCCTGGAATGCGATTTATAAAAAATTCAATAATTGGTCCAGTCAAGGCAAATGGTTAAGGCTCTTTAAAACTTTAGTCAATGAACCGGACTTCGAGTGGGTGTTTATTGATGGCAGTATTGTCAAAGCCCATCAGCATAGTGCCGGATTAGCGGATCAAGCGATTGGTAAAAGCCGGGGCGGTTACACCAGTAAAATCCATATGGGTGTTGATGCACAGGGCTTACCGGTTGAATTTATCATTACTGGGGGTGAGGTGAATGATATTAAACAAGCCCCTGAACTAATCGCCGGACTGACTGGGGCCGACTATATCATTGCCGACAAAGGTTATGATAGTGAATCATTCAGACAACAAATACGCGATCAAAATACCCTTCCCGTGATTCCTCGAAAAACGAATTCTACTGTAGGCAATGATGACATGGATTGGTGTTTGTATAAGTATCGGCATTTGGTTGAACATGTGTTTGCTCGGCTTAAACACTTTCGCGCGGTAGCAACTCGTTATGATAAATTAATGCGTAATTATCAAGCCACTGTCGCTCTGGCTTGCCTTTTCTTATGGCTACCTATGTGAATTGGCAACAGACCCTAGGTATTGGCTGAAAAATCAAGGAATAGCTACCAATTTATTATTGTTTTTCATCGCAAATGATAATTGTTATCATTATCATTTGTAATTAGAATAAAATCAATGACCTTATCTGCCCATTTCCTTGAAAAAATACAGTGTAAGCGCTATCATTTAGTTAGTAAAAAATCTTTCACCAGAGAAAATCGAGTAGCAAAAAGGAGTGGACTCAAGACAACCTATTGTCGAGTGCCAGGCAGATAATAGTAAACACGAAGCCACATCGCCCACTTGTGATGTAAATCAGGGCGATGAAGAGCAAGCTCGTGCTGATACTTATTCAATTCTCTCAACTTTACTCAGTCATTGCCCCAACCAGGACTTAATCGATTACCTGAATCATATTGAGCAATCCGATCAAGACGAACCTGGCAATATAGGGCTAGCATGGCTTGACGTGAAAAAGGCAGCCACTTCTCATAGCCTGGAGCAACTTGACGATGAATACCATGATTTATTCATTGGTCTTGGTCGCGGTCAAGTCATTCCTTACGGGTCATGGCACATGACCGGTTTCTTAATGGACAAACCGCTAAGCGACCTCAGAGATGATTTGAAAAAACTCGGTATTGAAGCCGACCCGAACCAAAAAGACCCGGAAGACCATATCGCCGCTTTATGTGAAACCATGTCGATTTTAATTACTGCCGATGATGTCGAGAGCTATCAGCAAAGGCGTTTTTACATTAGGCATATTCACCCCTGGGCGATGAAATTTTTTAAAGAACTGCAGATGGCAACGTCTGCCAGTTTTTACAAAACTGTTGGCTTACTCGGCCAGCGTTTTGTTGAATTGGAAAATCAATATTTGAATATTCAGGAACATTAGCGCATGAAAATGCAGAGGAATGACCATGAAAACAACTGATGCACCAACCGTAAAAAGACGTGCTTTCTTAAAAGGAGCCGCTGTTACCACTGCTGCAGTAAGTGCCGGCGCTATAACCGGCCAAGCTGTCGCCGAAGACCTTGAGGTTAATAAATCAAAATCCAAGCAAGGTTATCAGGAAACCAAGCACGTTAAAGAATATTATCGATTAGCACGATTCTAGCGCGTTTGTTTATAGGGCTTATGTTGATAAAACACAGAAACTGTAAACACACAGCGAATACAGGAGATAAAGATGAAATTGATTCGAAAAAAACCGTCCAACAGTGAAAGTAAATTAGCTGGTATCGGTCAGGCAATTGACAGGCGTACATTTTTAAGACGTTCTGGGATCGCCATGGGTGCCGGTGCTGCTGCCGGCATGCTCACACCCGGAAGGGTTAAAAAAGTCCATGCTGCGACGGCTGCCGCCGAAGGTGAAATCACGGTTAAAACCAGTGTTTGTACACATTGTTCGGTGGGTTGCGGTGTTAAAGCTGAGGTTCAAAATGGTGTTTGGGTAGGCCAGGAGCCAGACTTTGATTCGCCTTTGAATTTGGGTGCGCATTGCGCCAAAGGGGCCTCGGTACGTGAACACGGTCACGGTGAGAAACGCGTCAAGTATCCAATGAAACTCACCGGCGGCAAATGGAAACAGATGACTTGGGACGATGCGATTAACGAAATCGGTGATGGCATGCTCAAGATTCGCGAAGAATCTGGTCCGGACTCAGTTTTTTGGCTCGGCTCTGCCAAGCATAACAACGAGCAATCTTATTTCTTTAGAAAATTTGCGGCCCTATGGGGCACGAACAACGTCGATCACCAGGCTAGAATTTGCCATTCAACGACTGTCGCAGGTGTAGCTAATACCTGGGGCTATGGGGCGATGACAAATTCCTATAATGACATGCATAACAGCAAATGCATGTTGTTCATCGGTTCCAATCCGGCTGAAGCGCATCCGGTTTCCCTGCAGCATATTTTCAGGGCCAAGGAAAACGGCTCAAAGATGATCGTCATCGATCCTCGCTACACACGTACGGCGGCACATGCCGACCATTTTGTCCGCATTCGCCCGGGTTCCGATGTGGGCATTATGTGGGGCATGTTGTGGCATATTTTTGAAAACGGCTGGGAAGATAAAGAATATATTCGTCAGCGCGTTTATGGCATGGATGAGATTCGTGAGGAAGTAGCCAAATGGACACCGGAGGAAACTGAACGTGTCACCGGGGCGCCTGAAGATGTGGTCAAAACAGCCGCCGAAATGATGGCTAAAAACAGCCCGGCAACCTTTGTCTGGTGTATGGGCGGTACGCAGCACACCATTGGCAATAACAACACCAGGGCCTATTGTGCTTTTCAATTAGCCCTGGGCAATATTGGTAAAGAGGGCGGCGGTGCAAATATATTCCGCGGACATGATAATGTCCAAGGTGCGACCGATATGTGTGTTTTATCTCATTCGTTACCCGGCTATTACGGCCTTTCAGAAGGTGCCTGGAAACATTGGTCTAAAGTCTGGGGCCTGGATTATGAATGGGTTAAATCCAGATTCGCCCAGGAAGAAGTTGAGGGTGATGGCGGCAAACCGATCAGCCCGATGAACTACAAGGGGATACCTGTATCGCGTTGGATTGACGGCATTTTAGAAGAGAATATCGGGCAAAAAGATAATATACGCTGTATGGTTTATGACGGCCACTCGGTCAATAGCCAGACCCGCGGTCCGGAAATGAAAAAGGCCATGGAAAAGCTGGATATGATGGTCATTATCGATCCTTATCCGACCCATGCGGCGGTGATGAATGATCGAACTGAAGGCACTTATCTCTTACCGGCCTGTACCCAGTTTGAGACCTACGGCTCAGTAACAGCGTCCAATAGATCTTTGCAATGGCGCGAAAAAGTTATTGAGCCGCTGTTCGAATCATTGCCTGATCACACAATCTTATATAAGTTCGCCAAGAAACTCGGTTTTGCCGAAGAACTTTGTAAGAATATTGAAGTGAATGGTGACGAGCCACTAATCGAAGACATTACTCGTGAATTCAATCGTGGCATGTGGACAATTGGCTATACCGGCCAAAGTCCGGAACGCCTCAAGCTCCACATGGAAAACAAACACACGTTTAACACCACGACCTTGAAAGCGGAAGGCGGCCCTGTTGATGGTGAATATTACGGTATGCCCTGGCCGTGCTGGGGAACACCTGAAATGAAACATCCGGGTACGCCGGTTCTCTATGACACCAGTAAAACAGTTGCAGAAGGCGGTTTGAATTTCAGGGCGCGTTTTGGTGTCGAGCATGAGGGCAATAATATTCTGGCGGAAGATTCCTGGCCGGTCGGTAATGAGATCCGAGACGGGCACCCTGAATTTACCGCTGATTTATTAAAGCAGCTAGGCTGGTGGGACGATTTAACCGCCGATGAGAAAAAGCTGGCTGAAGGTAAAAACTGGAAGACCGATCTGTCAGGGGGGATTCAGCGGGTGGCTATTAGCCACGGTTGTGCGCCATTCGGCAATGCTAAAGCAAGAGCGATTGTATGGACATTCCCTGATAGAGTTCCAATTCATCGTGAGCCGTTATACGCGGCCGACAGAGAGCTGGTGGCCAAATATCCAACTTATGAAGATCGAAAACGGTTCTACCGATTACCAACACGCTACGGTTCGATACAAGCGCAGGATTTTTCCAAGGATTTCCCAATCATTTTCACCAGCGGGCGGCTGGTCGAATATGAAGGTGGCGGTGAGGAAAGCCGATCTAACCCTTGGCTGGCCGAACTGCAGCAGGACATGTTTGTGGAAATCAATCCCAAGGATGCCAACGATAATGGCATAAAAGATGAGCAGATGGTGTGGATAGAAACACCTGAGGGTGCCAAGATTAAAGTCAAGGCAATGGTGACCCGGCGGGTCGCTCCCGGTGTGGTTTTCACGCCATTCCACTTTGGCGGTCATTATCAAGGCAAGGATTTGGTCGATAAGTATCCTGAGGGAACCGAGCCATATGTCCGGGGTGAAGCATGCAACACCGCATTTACCTACGGATATGATTCAGTAACACAGATGCAGGAGAGTAAAGTCACCCTGTGTCGTTTATCAGTCGCATAAGACGCGGAGGAACGAACTATGGCAAAAATGAAATTTTTATGTGATGCAGAGCGATGTATCGAATGTAATGGCTGTGTGACAGCCTGCAAAAACGAACATGAAGTTCCCTGGGGCGTTAATCGGCGCCGCGTCATTACCTTAGGCGATGGTGAACAAGGCGAGAAATCTATCTCAGTCGCCTGTATGCATTGTACCGACGCACCCTGTGCAGCTGTTTGTCCGGTTGATTGCTTTTATACCACTGATGATGGTGTGGTATTACACGATAAGGACTTATGCATAGGTTGTGGCTATTGTTTTTACGCCTGCCCGTTTGGGGCGCCACAATATCCGCAGGAAAATGCCTTTGGTGTGCGCGGCAAAATGGATAAATGCACCTTTTGTGCAGGCGGGCCGGAAGAGGACAACTCTGTGGCTGAAACTGAAAAGTACGGCCGCAACCGGCTGGCCGAAGGCAAACTGCCACTTTGCGCAGAAATGTGCTCGACCAAAGCATTGCTTGCCGGTGATGGTGACATGGTTGCAGATATTTATCGTGAGCGTATTTTGAATCGTGGTGGCCGACCCAATACCTGGGGTTGGGAAACAGCTTACGGTGAGAATGCCTAGAAAAAACGGGAGTTAACTCCCGTTTTTAATTTACAGATGAAAGAAACGATATGTTTAGCACTATGAAACAGTTAAGACTAATACTACTGGTTTTTACTAGTGTTTTATTGATTTCGGCCTGTGAACAGGCTGAGGATGTAACCTTGCATGAACCTGGTGTTTACCAGGGCGCTAAAGATGATTTGTCAACTGATACGGCTGCATTACAGCAAAGATTGAAAAATCAAATGGATCGCTAGTCAACCATTGAAAGGATGAACTAACATGAAAATAAAGACCATAAAGCCGAATATAAATTCTAAGGCACGACTCAAGAGTCGATTCAAAATGATGACCTGGTCATTACTGTTTATTATTTTTAGTGCGATGATTTTGCCGATGACATCTTATTTGTTTACCGCCACAGATAGTTATGCGCAAGTCACTGATGATCAAAATCACAGGGCAAATTTCTGGCGGGCCGTAAGAGAAGGGGAAGCGGGTTATTCAGCAGTGACCGGCCCGGAAGCAGGGGTCTTTATAAACAACGGTGGCCAGAATTGGCGGCAAGTACGAAACTCCTTGATCTCAAATTATGGTGGCTGGGCGATATTGGGTAGTCTTGGACTAATTCTGTTATTTTACATTATCAAGGGAAAAATCAGGGTCGATGCTGAAAAATCAGGCATGACCGTACCACGATGGACACTATTTGAACGAACCATGCATTGGTATACCGCGATATTATTCATCGTACTTTCCATTACCGGATTAAGCCTGTTATTCGGCCGGGAGGTGTTAATTCCACTTTTGGGTGGTGAAGGCTTTGCGGCTTGGGCATCGTTATCAATCAGCATCCATAATTTCGTAGGTCCGTTTTTTACTATTGGCGTTTTTGCCATGCTGTTATTCTGGATCAAAAACAATATCCCCAATGCAACGGACATTAAATGGCTGGCGACAGGCGGCGGTATAATTGGTAATGCCCATCCAAGTGCAGGTAAGGCTAATGGTGGTGAGAAAATCTGGTATTGGCTGGTTATTCTAGTTGGGTTGCTGGCCGTTTGTGGTTCCGGTTTAGCCTTGATTGGCTGGGCCGCTCAATTGGGACTGGTCGAAAATACCCGCGCCACCATGCAGTTCATGCATCAAGTTCATTCCATTGCAGCCATAATCTGGATTATTGGTTTCTTCGGTCATGCTTATATCGGTACGATTGGCACAGAAGGCGCACTGGAGGCGATGACCAAAGGCCGTGTTGGTGTTGAGTGGGCCAAGCAGCATCATGACCTTTGGTACGATGAAGTCAAAGATGAAGCGGTTCATGTTGATGAGATAGAAGTCTCTAAAAATCAACCCGACGTCTCGGCAACATAACTAAATCCATACAACACGTGCTGCGCTTTAATCAGCGACACTAATCCCTGCATGTATGAAAAAGTTTCCCGATTCCATTATCCGCAGCATGCAGCAAAGCGGCGCCATGACGACCTGTGTGCCGGTACAGTTTACCGGTGACGTGTGGGAGTCTGCCGTATTTTTTGAATTGGGAGGCGAACAATGTCAACACGACAGGCAAATTCTGGTTGATGCTCAAAATCCGTTGCCGATTTCCCTTGAAGCAGAACTAATCGAGCATGCCAGCGCCAGCGTCGTTATGTTAAGGTTTGAAATCATGACCAATCCCACTCGATCCATTAGCAGGTGAAGTATTAATCGTTCCGGGTTTGGGTGATATTCAATTTGAGACGCTAAAAAACTTGAGTGAGCAGCAAAACCTACGGTTTTATTTTTCTGACCAGTTTTATAATGTCATCCATTCGCAACAAGTTGTTTTAGGTGACCAGGAAAGACAAGGCTACAGGGAAATTCTTGAAGAAGTGATCAGCAAGGATGCATTGATCAGACTGACGGGGAAATATAATGCCATGTCAGCCTTATCGGAAATAGTAAATCACTATGATCTTAGAACGGCATAATTAACAATGCGTCAAAGCATAAAAATACTGACCGTTTTTTGGGTGGTTGCATGTTGCAGTTCATTCGTGCCTGCGAATGATAACCTGTTCCTGCATGCGATTAAGAATGACGATATTAATTTGATTTCCCAGCTCATCAGAACCGAAGTTAATATTAATCAGGCTGATCAAACGGGTAAAACGGCGCTGATGGTTGCCGCCAAGGCGGGTAATCCGCAACTGGTTAAAAAACTTCTCGATAATGGTGCGCTTGCAGATATTAAAAATAATAATGGCGGCAGTGCCATCATGTTTGCCTGCATTAAAGGTGATATGGAAACCATCCGTTTGCTAATTGAAAAAGAAGTTGACGTTAATGCCCGAGGATCGAATGGCTGGGGGGCCTTGATGATTGCCTCTGCCAAAGGTCACACAGAAGTGGTGAAGTTGCTTTTGCAGCATAACGTCGATGTAAATACGGTTGATGTTTACGAATGGACGCCCCTGCACCGCGCCAGTTATGAGAATCGTGAGCAGATCGTCGAGTTATTGCTAAATGTTCCAGCGATAAAAGTTAATGCACAGGATGATCAGGGGGCAACGGCTTTGCATCATGCTGCAGTAAAAGGCAACATCAACATCAGTAAACGCTTAATCGAAAAAGGTGCCGATATTCACCAAACTGATCTAATCGGCCGAACAGCGCAACATTATGCTGAAAAAAATGGCTACATGGCCCTGGCGGCCATGCTGGAAGAAGCGTCCAGCTGAGTCGGTGTCGCTTGATTTCGAACAAAGCAAACCGGAATTACCCGCTGCATACGATTTAGTATTTTTTGAGCAAGTTGAATCGATCCGCACTGCAGCTGTTGAACTGGCGGATCAAGGTTATGATGAGGGCACATTAATTTGGGTGCTGAAGCAAACCCGTGCAAAAGTCAGACTCAACAAAAAATGGATTTGCAATCATGGCGATTTGCATTGTGCGGTAATATTAAGGCCTGATTTTGAACAACAAAAATACTATCAAATGTTAATAGTCGCGATTGTCAGCTTGGGCAATGCAATAGCTGCACATGTTTCTGCGATGACGGTACTTGGCTATAACTGCCCAACGATATTTGCATTGCCGGGCATAAAATTGCTTCCATCTGGCTGGACCAAGGTAAATCAGATGACAGAGATTGGTTAATCATCAGCTCAAGTGCCAACATCGAAACAGCCCCACATGATCAAGATATTAATGCAATGAGTATTTGGCAAACAGAAGGTTCTAGCGACATCACTAATAAAGTTTTACTAGAAACCTTTGCTCGCGAATTCATCAAACAATTGAATCTGTGGGCCGAGCGTGGTTTTGATTACATTTACAATCAATGGAAAATCAGGCTGCAGAATCTGAATGCTCAGATTGAGTTGCAAACCTCGAAGCAAGAATATGCTGGAATTGCAAAAGGCGTTACCACTGCTGGCGACCTTATACTTGAGCGCGAAGATAACGATTTAATAACTATAACGATTGATGAATATATGGGAACTGGAAAATGACTAATCCGTTAAATCGCAGGACGTTTTTTAAAGGTTGCTTATCCGCAACCGCAATGGTGTTGAGTAATCCATCTTTGTTGTCCCAAGCCAGCACAGATTTTAAAGCCTATTCAAAAGTACAGTTAGTTGACAACACCGATCAGCCGATTACCAGCCGCTCGCTTGAAAAAAAACAATGTTATGTATTCAATTACCCCTATGTTACAACGCCATGTTTTTTGATTAACCTGGGTGAAACGGTTAAACAACCTCAGCAACTGCAAACGGAGAACGGGAAGTTATATGATTGGCAGGAGGCGTCGGCCCTGAAAACTCAATTGTTGCATTTGCCGCGATTTGTGCGCACAAGCTGAGCTACCCAACCAAAACGATCAGCTTTATCAATTATCACCCGCAACAAATTGTTACAACAGAAGAAAATCAATCCACCGGTAATAGCCAGCAAGTCATATTTTGTTGCTCGGAGCGCAGTATGTACGATCCTTTAAAAGGGAGCTGAAGTGATCGGTGGGCCGGCACCACAGCCATTAACGACAATTGTGCTTGAGCATGATG
Source organism: Arenicellales bacterium (assembly GCA_965215945.1). Classification (GTDB taxonomy): domain Bacteria; phylum Pseudomonadota; class Gammaproteobacteria; order Arenicellales; family JAHEKD01; genus JAHEKD01. Next base: position 28,126 of record CBDCFC010000051.1, read on the forward strand.
TGGATAATGATAATTATTATGCTATTGGAACCTTAGGCCCTGAATTATATGAAGACTTTTTTGAACGTTTTGGATTCAACCTGACACTAGAGAATGAAATCAATGATGTGGCGTTGCCAGTTGAGGGGACAACAATCATTCATCACCAAAGCGAATATAGCAAGCATCTGCAATCGTGTTGATCTAAAATCAGGCGGACCGAGCGAATTACAAGGATTCTGACATAAATGACTAGCAGCAGTCGTGAGCAAATTGAGCAAGCCCTGAAGACGATTATTGATCCGCATAACGAGCTGGATTTAATTGCCGGAAATGCAATCAAAGACATAAAGATAGACAATGAAAAAATCAACATAGAATTGTCATTGGGCTATCCGGCTAAATCCTGGCATGCGGAGTTGATTAACACTGTCAAAGGTGTTGTCGAAAATGCCGACGTTTCGATAAATTCCAACATGGTTGCCCACAAGGTTCAGGAAGGTATCAAGCCGCTCAAAGGTGTTAAAAACATGATTGCTATCGCCTCAGGCAAGGGTGGTGTGGGCAAATCAACCTTGACTGCAAATTTCGCGCTGGCCTTGTCGGCCGAGGGTGCGAAAGTGGGTGTGCTGGATGCTGATATTTATGGTCCCAGCCAACCCAGAATGCTGGGCATAAGTGGCCGACCTTCGTCAAATGACGGAAAAATGCTGCAACCGCTGGAAAGTTATAACCTGCAAGTGATGTCAATTGGTTTTCTGGTTGACGAAGAATCCCCGATGATCTGGCGCGGCCCGATGGTGACCCAGGCGCTGGAGCAAATGCTTAACAACACCGACTGGAATGATCTGGACTATTTAATTATCGACCTGCCACCGGGCACCGGCGATACGCAATTAACATTAGCACAAAAAGTACCGGTATCAGGCTCATTGATCGTCACCACGCCACAGGACATCGCCTTGCTCGATGCCCGCAAGGCTTACAAAATGTTCGAGAAAGTCGACATTCCAGTTCTAGGCGTGGTTGAAAACATGAGCACCCATATTTGCTCAAAGTGCGGCCATGAAGAACATATCTTCGGCAGCCAGGGTGGGCAAAAAATGGCAGACCAGTACCAGTTAAATTTTCTTGGAGACATTCCTTTAGATATTTCCATCCGCGAAAACGCAGACGGCGGCCAACCCACAGTCATCGCTGACCCGGACGGTCCAATCGCCCAGAAATACAAAACCATCGCTCGCAAGGCCGCCGCCAAACTGGCATTACGCAAAAAAGACTACAGCGATAAATTTCCGAATATCACTATACATCCGGGATAGTATTTCAGCTAAGCCCCAGTCGTCATTCCGGATACTGAATCAAGTTCAGCACAGGCTTGATCCGGAATCCAGTTTTCTATCTTGTAGAAGAGGTTGGTTGAAACCGTTATTTATTATTTTTTGTCGCCGACCCTTTTCCTTCTTGTCATTGCGCACCCATTCGGGCATAAAAGCGGAGCGCGGCAATCCAACAAAATATAGATTGCCACAGTCGTTTCACTCCTTCGCAATGACTGTTTTTATTTATTAGAGGGGTTAATTTTTAGATTCCCCCCATCGTCATTCCGGAATCACTTAGTGATGTCCGGAATCCAGTGTGTCATTGAGAGCTGACTCCATCATTCTGAGGCGCTTTAGCGCCGTGAGGATCTCTTAATCGCTGTTTGGGCTTAAACCGAAGGCATTCTTTGAATCGAATCAATTTTTAACAAAAAATGAAAATAAAGTTAGGTAAGATTAATAAGTGTTGAATTTATATTTGGGCCAATTTAATAGTGACCATTAATAGTGAACCTTATTTGAACACTAAAGATATTTTTATGCCAACACCTAGAGCGTATAAATTTATACCCACAGCGAGCCCGCATTTTATAGACTCGTTGGATAAAATGATTAATGAAAATACAATTTGGCTTTCAAAGGTCGTAGATTTTAACGACCCACTAGAAATGGCATCTTTCACCAAAGATAGCGATATTGATGTTGCTGTACATCATATACTTTCTGGTTTTTTTGAATTAATAATGCAGGATGGATATCTTGACAAGATATTAAACCAGCAAGAAAAAATGCCCGATCTGTTGAAAAATAAAAACCTCAATAGAAGGGACTTAGAGCAATTTTTAATTTCACTTAAAGATACAACCCTTGAAAAGGAAAATCCAATAGAACATTTCCTACAGTTGGCACAAGATTCAGAAATAAATCTCTATCAGATAATTTATGATTCTTGTAACAATGCACGTAATCATCCCATTGACAATGCATATGTCTACTGTCTTTCAGGAAATATATCGAACTCAGCAATGTGGGCATACTATGGAGACCAACATAGAGGAATTGCGGTTGAATTTTATAAAATGTCGACCCTGGCTGCACATGCGCAAACTGTTAGTTATACAGATAGAACGCCGATTATATCTGTTAAGAGCGATAACCTTGATACCTAACTACAAAAAATATTTATTGGCAGCATGAATCGGAGCGAAGATATATTGTAATTACTCTTGGTAAATCACAGGATAGAGACGGAGAATTTTTGCCTGGCACAAACAATTTCAAATTTAATAATCATGCTTTAGAGAAATCAGAAGGGAGACTTGTCAAAGCCATTTACTTTGGTTTGAATACATCACGGGAGGATAAAAATAAAATTGCAGAATGTATAAATCGTGCAGAATACCCAATCCATTTACTAAAAGCTTGCCCTGTTCCAGAGCATTACTCAATTGATTTTTGTCAGGTTACAAGTAAAGAGTTTCTTTAAATGATTTTTTTTGAATGAATTAGGGTCAGACTCGAATTTAAGAATTTTTCCAGTCGACTGAACTCAAGTGTTAGATTTACTATCTACTCAATAAATCACTCATCAATTTCTCACGATCATTTTTTGCCCTATCTATCACTCGCTTAGGGGCGTTGGTGTCTGGATCGTATTTACTGCTCCAAATGAGCATCTCTAGCATGATCGGCAGCATATCTTTGCCTGCCTGAGTAGGTGCATAAACTTTTTTTCTTTTATCGTTGCTATCGGTTTGTTTGCTGATCAAGCCATCTTTCTCAAGTCTTTCTAAGCGGCTGGATAAAATATTAGTTGCCATATTTTCATCTGAATTTTTTAGCTCCGAATACGAGCTTTTACCAAAAAATATGAGATCTCGAAGTATTAACAAACTCCATTTATCGCCTACAAAATCCAATACATTGGAGATTGGGCAATCTGAACGTCTTGGCATATTGCATCTCGTTTTACTTTGAAACAGCTATTTATCTTAAATCACTTGCAATTTGCAATCAAATAATTTAACTTGCATAATGAAAGTTAAATTCATAGCTGCCAAGTTAAGCGGTCAAAGTAGATTAAGTAATCAGGAGTAAAATATGCCAAATCCCCAAATTAATTTAGATTCGTTAACAAAGGAGAATTGGAGTGCCGAGGACAAAAATAATGCCCAAGCCGTCGTGGAGTTTGTTCAACTTATCATGAACGATCATAATTTCGACGAGATTTTACGGCGCTACGCAGGCAGTCCCTACAAACAACACAATCGTAACATTGCCGATGGTATTGAAGGAGTCGTCAAAACTCTAAGTGATTTAGTAAAAAATGCACCTGAGTTTAGCTATGACGTTAAACATATTTATGTAGATGGCGAATACGTTACATTACATTCTCATGCCACGCTGAAGGCTAAGCATCGAGGTGATGATTCACAGGGTCTAAATATCGTCGATATTTGGAAGGTGGTTGATGGCCGTTTGGTTGAACACTGGGATGCTATTCAAGGTATTAGCCTTTCTATGCGATTGTACGGGTTATTTTCTGGCGGAAAAGTTCGAAACGGTAATGGTGTTTTCTAGTAAAGTAAATGGGGTCAGACTCGATTTATGATAAAGAATAATCGCTCATACATTATTTGTGCGACACCCAGGAGTGGAAGTACGCTTTTGTGCGATCTTCTGACCGGTACTGAAGTGGCTGGACGTCCAGATTCATTTTTCAATTTGATTCGTTTGACTGGCCCAGTTACTTCAATGTATCGACAGTCAAGTGGGGAGATAAGTATGAATTTGATCAGGCTTATTTATCTGCCGTAATGGAGTATGGCGCGAATAGTACTTCTGTCTTTGGCATGCGCTTGATGTGGGAGAGCCTTGGTTATCTTTCGAAACGACTAGAATCGTTTCATCCAGGCTTGCCGAGTGATAGTGCCAGGTTTCAAGCAGCTTTTGGAGAACCTGTTTATCTGCATCTCTCACGACAGGATAAAGTTGCTCAGACGGTGTCTGAACTTAGAGCTGAACAGTCAGGTTTGTGGCATGTTTGGGCTGATGGGAGCGAGCGCGAGCGACTTAAACCGGCAAGTACACCAGTCTATAATTATCAAGCTCTTTCAGAGCTTGTAAAAATAGGTGAGGAACATGATATAGCGTGGTTCAATTGGTTCACTCAGCAAGGCATTGAGCCAGTAAAGCTAACGTATGAGGAACTTGCTGCCGATCCCCAGGCTGTTTTGGCAACTGTATTGTCGCTCTTGATTTGGATCCCACTATTGCTAAAAGTGTTAAACCGAAAACGGCAAAGTTAGCTGATAGCCAAAGTCGCGAGTGGATTGCTCGTTTCCGAGCAGAGAAAAACTAATTAGTCTCTGATGAGTTCTTCTTAGGAACTGCAATCAATTTGAAACATGAAATCCAATTTCATTATTCGTCATTGCGGGCTTGTGCTGGGACACTTTAATTTTATTTTTCCGGCCTTGACCTGCAATCCAGTGGCTTTTCTTATTACTCAGCGAAATCAGTTAACATTAACTTCTTTAAGAAGCATGTTGAAATTGAAAAGAAACACTGTCTGTTGAAGTTATTGAATAATTAGAAATGCCGATGGATGCCGGATCGAGCCCGGCATGACGAAATCAAGTCAAATGGACAGCAGTGAATTTTCATAGTAATTAATTTCGTCGGCTTTCTTTCACGTCCTCGGAAAGCCAAACTTTGATTAACGATTGATAAGGTATATCTCTTTTATTGGCTTCAATTTTGATACTGTTCAACAATGTTTCAGGAAGCCTGAGAGAAATCGTCTTTGTTGAAGGTTTTAAGTTACTCAAATTGACAGATTTGGCCTGGGTCCAGTCTACATAATCACTGGAATCATGCTTTTCCCATGAAGGCTCGTTCTTCCGCTTCATTTTTAAATTCAGGTATGTTTTTGGCTTTGCTCATAAAAAATTTTCTCTTTTCGATGCATGTTGCGTGCAGAAATGACCCGTATTAGCGTTTGTTTTGCACGCAGAGTGAAAGTAATATGCAACAAGCGAGTTTTATCAGTCTTACCAAGTGCATGGTAGCGTAATTCAGTAACGGAAAGAAGGGGACAAATAAGAATCAATTGCAATTATCTTTGACCCTTGATCTATAATATCAGCCCGCATTTCTCACCAGGCGGACAAGACAAATGAGAAAAAGTAATTTGAATCAAAGCTTTGCCAGTGGAAACACCAACACCAAAGCGTGGCACTATGTCCTGTTTGGTTTTTGGCCCAATCTCTTTTCACATCCTGGACGATCCTCCTTGAACCATAGCTACGGCTATGCTTCGGCGGACGATCGCCCAGCCTGTTTCGATAGATTGATCCAAAACTCCAAACCCCGGAGAGAAATGCGGGCTAGAGTTTAGCCGCGGTTCTTTGTTCATGACTGAAAAACCTTTAGACCGCCAACAAATACTCGATCAGGCTATCGAGCTTGCCCTGCAAAGCTCCTGGGAATCCTTGAGTTTTTCGCAGCTTGCCGATTCGCTAAATTGTTCCTTGGCTGATGTCGCACAACATTTTCGTTCCAAAGATGATATGGCCGAAGCATTTTTTGACCGAGCCGACCGGGCGATGTGGGCACTGAATTCCGATAAAACCTATCGTAATCTCTCCGACGAAGATAAATTATTTGAGTGCATTATGTGCTGGTTGGAAAGCCTTGCACCTTATAAACCGCTGGTTAAAGAAATGCTTGGTTATAAACTGGAGCCTGGGCATTTTCATCTTCAGGCCCACGGTGTGACACGCATCAGCCGGACGGTTCAATGGTTTCGTGACGTTGCCGAGCGCGAACACAACGGTTTGAAGCTTGTTGCTGATGAATTTGCAGTGACCAGCGCCTATTTGGCCGGCTTTTCCTGTTTTTTGTACGATAAAAGTGAGGGACATAGTAAAACTCGTTCCCTATTAAAACGATTGTTACATCAAATCGATCAAGGCCATAAATTATTTACATTCGGTAGTAGTCGTAATACTGATTCCAGTGAAAACAAGGATGCAACATAACGGAGCTGATTAGTCTGTGGATGCATTGACGCATGTTGTGATCGGCGCATCGGTTGCTCAACTTCCCTTGGGCAAGTCGAAATCTGGCATGAGCTTCAAGCAAAAGGCGCTGATAGGCTGTGTCGCGGCGCTTTTCCCCGATATTGATTACCTGTTTTTCCCGCTAAACCCACTGGAGTTTCTTGCTTATTGGCACAGAAGTTGGACTCATTCCGTTGTGTTGGCACCATTGTGGGCGTTGTTGCTAACTTTAGGCTGGCAATTATTCAAAGACATGAAAAAGCACATGTTTGCGTTGTATTGGATTAGTTTAGCCGTACTGTTGTCACATATTATTTTGGATAGCTTAACCATGTACGGAACACAGTGGCTGATGCCATTGAGTCACCACAAAATCAGCATGAACCTGTTATTCGTGATTGATGGTTATTTTACATTGTGCGCTTTGATTGTGTTGGCGGTATTATTTTTTAAACAAGCATCAAAATTTCGGTGGTTGGCTGTGTTTGTTCCAATCGCTTATTTGGGCCTGGTTTATCAGATAAAGCATCAGGCTTATCAGCAAGTGGTTACAAGTGGTCAGCAAATCAACTCGAATTCGGCTGTTACGTCATTGCCACAACCGTTTTCCCCATTCTATTGGCAGGCGATACAGCAAGATCATGATGATATTGATCAGGCTTACTTGAGGCTTATAAATGATCCTGTTGCCTCAACGATCAGTGCGTTGTTAGGCAAACCATCACAACAAGATCATTATCAGTTACCGGATCGATTGCAGTGGCGTCAATTTTCCTTATTTCCTGAGCAATCACCTTGGCGAGAACAAGCTAAAGAAGTCTGGGCTCACCAATCATTCAAAGCCTTTCAAGACTTTGCCGTTTATCCTGTGTTTTATCAGCTTGAAGATGGAAACAATGGAACTTGTATTTGGTTTAGTGATTTACGTTACCACTGGCCTAACTCCATTCCATCATTTCGTTACGGCATGTGTAAAGAAGATATTCAAGATTGGAAGTTATATCGGAAAAAGTATTTCAGTCATGAAGCGGCTGAAATAAGGCCAGGCTCGAATTAGTTTACATAGATCATAATGTACCGGCTAATTTTTTGTCAGCTTGACTATTGAACCTCGGGATTGGATTAAAATTGCCGAATTCAATATCAAATGTACAAGCTACTTAATATCTGGTAGCCTAGCCGCTTCTTTCAGATGATAAAAATACGAGGGAATTTTTTAATGGAAGATCGTAGAGAGATAGTCAAGAAAATTGGGATTGGAACAGTCTGGACATCACCAATTGTTCAGTCAATTGTTATACCTGTGCATGCGCAGACATCTGCCACGACTACAGGTTCACCAACAACGACAGGTTCACCAACAACGACAGGTTCACCAACAACGACAGGTTCACCAACAACTACCAGTTCGCCAACAACGACACCTGTTCCATGTAATCCGATATCATGTTCTTCTTCGACAGGTGTTACTCCGTTTAACATAATTCATGCGATTATTTTCGATGGTAATAACTGCAGTTTTCAACCGAACATCTTTACAACACCACCTAACACATTTTTAATCATTGACAATGATTCAAATGGAGCTGTCATTGATACTGTAGTGAATAATGAATGGAATGTAAGAGGAGTTAGTGCTGGAACTGTTTTAGCAGATAGAAGTAATCTTTCCGGCAGTACAATGTTCTCAATCGAGAACAATATGTCTGGAAAGACTTTTAATGTCATGTTAAATGCAAGAGTTACATTGGACCCTACTGATAGTTCATTTGACACTTATGTTTGGGATGTGCAAATCACAGAAATTTGTTGATACTCGCAAAAAACCTATACAAAAGAGAAAAATATATAAATCATCAGAGGATATTGGATAGTTAGCTATCTAAATAAAGAGGGCTATTCGGATCATAACAATTCCCTGATTCAGGGTCTGTAGAAAATTTTGTTTATTTGTGGTTTTGAATGGCCAGGTATGTTTGGTCAGTCGATCTTCAAACTTAATCAGAAAGTTATTCAATGAGGACTTTCAATTACGAACTAGCATCGTTCATTTTTTTCAACGCTTCTTCCAACTATATTAACCGTATTCCCGTAGTTGTCGACGAATTATCTTCCCGGTTGTGGTCATGGGTAGCTCTTTTATGAATTCAATTTCTCGTGGATATTCATGAGCGGCGAGTTGGACCTTGACCCACTGCCGTATATCATCGGCCAGTCTGTCACAGGCTTGCTCTGATTGTTTAAGTACTACAAATGCTTTAACAATTTCAGTGCGAACGGGGTCAGGTTTGCCGACAACCGCAGCGATAGCAATCGCTGGGTGTTTGATTAAGCAGTCTTCGATTTCACCGGGTCCGATTCGATAGCCGGATGAAGTAATCACATCATCATCACGGCCGATAAACTTTAACCAGCCATCTTTAGTTTTGTAGCCCACATCGCCGGTTAGCAGCCACTCTCCTTGATATTTATCCTGCGTTGCCTGAGGATTATTCCAGTAGCCTAGAAACATGACCGGATCGGGAGCACGAACCGCAATTTGGCCTGATTCACAGGGAGATTTTATTGCACCATTGTCATCAATGATTTCGACTTGATGCCCCGGTGCCGGACAACCGATGATGCCGGGTTGGGCAGGCATTAATTCTGCACAGGCTGAAACAATCATATTGCATTCGGTTTGCCCATAAAATTCATTAATTGATAAGCCAAACGTTTTCTTTCCCCATTCAAGCAATTCTGCACCCAGACTTTCACCGGCGCTGGCTATCGTTCTGACATTCATGTTCCAGCGTTTTTCCGGTGAATCGATTGTGCGCATCATCTTCAAGGCAGTTGGTGGCAGAAACATGTTGCGGATTTGATAGTTCTCAATTAAATCAAAAGCAGCCTCGGCGGTGAATTTTTTAAAGCGGCAAGCAATGACCGGTACGCCATGATAAAGCGCCGGCATCAATACATCCATTAGTCCACCGATCCAGGCCCAGTCAGCAGGTGTCCAAATGATGTCGCCGGGTTCAGGGAAGTAATAATGGCTCATTTCCACACCGGGCAAATGACCTAACAAAGATCGATGTGCGTGTAGCGCGCCTTTGGGTTGCCCGGTTGTTCCGGAAGTATAGGTGATTAACGCCGGATCATCTGCCAGTGTATCTTTGACACTAAATTGATCTGATTCTTTTTTCAGGCTTGAGTGAAAGTTAATAGTATTTTTTACTTCCCCATCTCTCACCAGAATTTGTTCAAGACAGGGTAATTGGTTGCGAATGGAATTTAATTTTTCTGCACCATTGAGATCTGTGACGATAACTTTGATGCCTGCATTTTCGATTCGAAAACGAAGCGCATCAATACCAAACAAAGTAAACAGCGGAATAGAAATGCCGCCAAGTTTAAACGTGGCTATATGTGTTAGGGCAGTTTCAACGGTTTGGGGCAAAAGTACGGCTGTGCGATCACCAGGGTTTACACCGAGTCGTGTCAATAAATTAGCAAGCTGATTAGATAACGATTTTAACTGGCTATAAGAATATTTTTTTGGGTGTTTCGTGCTGACATCAATGATTGCGACTCTATCTGGATCACGATCGGCCCAGCGATCACAGACTTCATATCCGATGTTGAAATAGTCTGGAATATTCCAACTGAATTTATTAATCAGTTCTTCATAGTCATTCGCTTTGGGCAACATAATAAGACGATATCCACAACAGCTTAATAAATAGGATAAACTATCTTTTCAACTAAATCACAGGTTTGTTCATATTCTTAATTAATAACGCGTCAGGCGTTTTCTAATCATGCAAACATCAGCAGCTCAACAATCCGCAATTAACTGGGTTGACCAGTGCATGGATCAACTCTCCGACTGGAATTATCAGATCTGGTCTTATGCCGAACCTGCCTGGCGCGAGTATAAAAGCGCGGCTTGGTATGTTGAAAAACTAAAAGCTGAGGGATTTAGAGTTGAAGAGGGGTCGGCTGGTATGCCGACTGCTTTTTTTGCGAGTTGGTCAAATGGAAACGGACCACAGGTTGCTACCTATGCGGAATATGACGCAGTACCAGGAAATTGCCAGGCAGCAACAACAACTCGGCAACCTCGCGATGGATTGTCCGAACATGCGGCGGGCCATACTGATCCACATTCTGCGTTGGGTATGAGTGCTCTCGGAGGTTTGTTAGCAGCCAAAGCCGCGATGGAGAAGCACGATATAAAAGGGACGTTGCGTTTTACCGGTGAACCGGCGGAAAAGGTAAGGGGTTCAAAACCGATTCATGCTGCCAAAGGATACTACGATGATCTTGATGGTATGATCAGCTTTCATCCCTGTTACATGTTGCCGCTATGCAACACGGCTCGTTGGGATACTCACTGTGGTGCCGCTTATTCGTTGATCTATCGATTTGTTTGTGATGAACCACAAACTTGGCTAAAGCGTAAAGACTCATTGCCTATTCCACAGGCCCATAGTGATGTGCGTGCACCCGGAGCGAATGATGCTTTGTTCGCCATGTACAATCATTCGAAATCCTTGCGCGATTCCATGTTACCGCATAGCGGTTATTGGTCGATTAGTGAAGCCATATTAACGGCAGGTCAGGCAACGGCCGATAACTTGCCAGCCAGACTGGCTGAAATTCAATACATTATCCGTGCACCAACAATCGCAATGCTTGATCAAGTTGTTGCTGTTTTGGATAACAATGCCAAATCCAGTGCGGATTTAACCCATTGTCGCCATGAAAAATATTGGGTCTCTAAATCTAGACCTGGGTTAGCCAATCACACAATGGCAGAACTTGTGTTCGATGCATTGCAACAGGTTGGGCCACCTATTTGGGATGAAAAAGCGATCAATGTAGCCAGGAAAATACAAGCCAACGTCGATTTGCAGGTCATGGACGATCCTTTTATTCCCGAGTGTGGTAAATTAATTGCGCCGCAACAGGCTGAAGAAATATTACGCAAGGATTTAGCACCATCGCAAATTAATCATACATCTGACGACTACACGGAAATGTGCTGGCATACGCCTACAGCTAGATTCTATGTCGCCAGACCTATGTTGAAAGCGCCTGCTGGATTCAGTTATCCGGATTGGGTCATGAACGCATTGGGAGGGATGCCGGAAACCATCGATCCAATGTTGAACACGGCAGCAAAAACAATAGCCTTATCCTTGTTGCGTCTATTGGAAGATAAAGAAAGCCGGGATTATGCAAGGCAGGAATTTAATCAACGCACCAGCGGCGGTGTTGGTGGTAATGATTGGATACCACCATTATGTGATTACCAGCCTCCAATCAATTTTCGTTGGCCGGAATACGTTGCCACCGTGCGTGGACAGGATTGGTGGATACCACAACAGGGTTATTGATTGGTGCCGCGTCAAGCATTTCGAAAAAGCATACGATTTGTGAATTAGTTCATAGAATGGTTTGCTCAATGTTGCTAGAGTAGTTTAGTCAAGAAACAAGCCGATAAGGTAGATAAAAATAATAAGAGAGGGCAGATATGTCACACGATGATTATTGGGATATAGTCGATGACTGTAAGCGCTATGATAACCAAAGGCATGATCAGGAGCTGTTCGAGCAAGATCTAAGCAGGCGTTCAAGGGACGTTTACGATGCGCTTGAAGAGGGTGACCGTGACAAGCTTAATTGGATTTTCCAAATACCAGCGCATGGCGATGATCAGATCCAAGAACATTCCAACTATACCGAGATAGAACAGGTTTCCCTCGAAACCGAGTTGTCGAGTTTAATGAGCTTGATTGAAAAATCCGAGCTAATTCCTGAACGCTTGAATTTCCCCTGGGTCAATTTTCTGGATTCGATTAGCTATCTCGAACCACCGCAAGCCAGGCAACATATCGAACATTTCAATCAGGTGTTTCGACAATGGAAGCAGGTTAACCGACCGGTGGAAGATATCTGGGATATTGGAGATACTAGAATATGGTTATTCGACTGTGAAGTAGAGCAAATCCAAGACAAAGTTGATAAAATTATTAATTTGCTGGATTCGAATTAAGCGATTAATTTCTCATCAAACGGGCAACGAGTCAGGTTCTCAAAGCCAGTTTCAGTGACTAAAAGCTGATCTTCGAGTTTGATTCCATCTGGACCACCGACTTCGCCAATATAAGCTTCCACACATAGCATCATGCCGGCTTCCAGCACTCCTGAATAGCCGCGTTCTTCCCAGTCAATGGGGTACTTGATCGCTGGCCACTCGTCACATAACCCAACACCGTGGAATTTTGAGCCATAGCGCTGGGGAATGTATTTATCAGGTAAATGATGGCCGCCTTCGGTCAATTCCCGAAAAGTCACCCCGGGTTTAACCAGTTCGGCATTGGCCATAATGTGTTCATAAGCAATGGCATGCATTTCTTTCTGCCTGGCCGTGGGTTGATCATCGCCAATAAACCAGCTGCGCGAAATATCGGTACACATGCCATAGCAGCCAATCAAATCAGTATCAAATGAAAGTATTTCATTATTTTGAATGATTCGCGGGCCGCATTCCTGGAACCAGGGATTGGTGCGCTGGCCTGATGAAAGAATACGAGTTTCTATCCATTCCCCGCCACGCTTAATGTTAGATTTATGCAGCTCAGCCCAAATATCGTTTTCCGTCACGCCAGGCACAGCCACTTCGCGCATTTCTTCAATTGATTTTTCACAGGCCCACATGGCACAGTGCATGGCCTTGATTTCATCTGGACCCTTGATCGCGCGTGTACGCTCCATGAGTTCTTCACCGTCTTTAACTTCGATGCCGATTTTATCCAAGGCTCGCAAGCCTTCGATCTGGATTTTATCGACAGCCAGGCGGCGGTTGTCTCCCACATGTTCACGCAGTAGCTGATCGACTGCTCCGGCAAATAATTGTGCTTTTTCCTCAGTTCGTTGGCCGGTAGCGAAATAAAAAAATGACGCGCCAAAGCGAACTTCTTTTACCAAAGGGTTATATTCGGACAAATAAGCATAACCACCGTATTCCCACAGCACCATGTGCCCATCAGCGGTGACCAGACAAGCCCGAAATGGGTTATGGGCATTCCATAGCTGCATGTGAGTCGTATCGGTCGCATAACGAATTGATAAAGGATCAAAGATTAAGACGCCGGCGTAATCTCGATCATTAATCGCTTTGATGAGTCGATCCAGGCGGTATTGACGCATAGCCGCCAGGTCAGGGCACTCAAGCCCATCCTCGGCCCACTCCTGAAAAGCTAAATCAGTTGGGCCAATCTCAATACGATTATTATCATCCGGTGTGTTATCCGGTTTCATGCCGGGTCGTCTTGTTGGGTCGATTTTTGGCTGCGATATTGAATGTGGATTACTCGACATGTCATCTCCCACTTTATGTCACCTATCTTCAGGCTCGAGTTTAGAATATTCAAGAATTGTAACTGAATATCAAGACTCTCGTATAGTCAGCTGTGATGATTGTTTTGAGAGTACTACTAAAAACGGGTGTATAATTGTTATTAATATTCATTCAAAGGAGATCAAAGTGATGAAACATTGTTCGAATATTTTTTCCGTTCTCATCAGCGCGGTGTTGCTTTTTTCTACACCTATTTATTCAACATCAGCATCGGCAGAGGATATTACTATAGGAACTGGCGGCCGAGCGGGTGTTTATTTTCAGGTAGGACGTGCATTATGTCGGTTGCTGGATCAGCAAGCCCAAAGCCACGACATTACTTGTGAATCTCTGTCCACGGCTGGGTCAATATCCAATTTAAATGATATTCGAGAAGGTAAATTACAGATTGGCGTGGCTCAATCTGATTGGCAATATCATGCGGTTAACGGCAGTAGTAAATTTGCTGACAGCGGTAAGGACGATAATTTGCGTGCCTTATTTTCTGTGCATGGTGAACCGTTTACCTTGGTTGTCCGTCAGGATTCAGGTATTGGCTCGATTTCTGATCTTGAGGGTAAACGTGTCAATATCGGTAATCCAGGTTCAGGACAACGGGCGACTATGGAAGTGGTGATGGAAACAATGGGCTGGACCAAGGACAGCTTTGCCCTGGCCAATGAACTTCCTGCCTCGCAACAATCGCTGTCACTGTGCCATGATGAAGTGCAGGCTATGGTTTATACCGTGGGTCATCCCAATGATTCTGTAGCCCAGGCAGTTGAACTGTGTGAGGCCAAGATTGCACAAGTTCAAGGTGGTCCTATTGACGCTTTAGTTAATGACAATCCGTTCTATGCGTATACTGAAGTGCCTGGCGGAGTTTACCCTGGCAACGATGATTCAGTTACAACTTTCGGTGTCAAAGCTACGGTGGTGAGTTCTGCAGATATTGATGAGGACACAATCTATACAGTTGTTAGTACCATTTTTGATAATCTGGATGAATTCAAAAAAATGCATCCGGCGTTTGCGCATTTACAAGCCGATAATATGGTCAAAGATGGTTTGTCAGCACCTTTGCATGCTGGAGCAGAGCGTTATTTCAAGGAAAAAGGTTTGCTTTAAAGCCATTTTTGGCAGAGTTACAATCGCCATGCCGGACCTAGGTCCGAGATTTTGCAATTATGAGCTTGTATCAACAAGCATGGGTATTTTTGGCTCTAATTAGCTTCTAAGTCGTTCACCTTTGGGATCAAAGGCTGAGCCTGCCAGAATATAGGCTTTGTGAGATCGACCCAAGACCGCAACGTCCAGTTCAGTCTCAGGATTGGAATTGGCGGTTTTCACAAAGCCTAGAGCCAGTGATTTATCGACGGTATAACCATAAGAGCCTGAGCTGATTCGACCAACTGGTGTGCCATCGGGTATGAAAATCGGTTCACCACCTGTGGCATCAGCTTTATTCGCTTCGATTTCAATCATCACCAGTTTTTCACGTGGCTCGTTATCTTTAATTTTTAGATAAGCCTCTTTGCCAATGAATTCAGGTTTATCAAGTTTGATTAACCGATCCAGGCCGACTTCCTGTGGCCAGTATTCAGGTGAGTATTCACGCCCCCAGGAGCCGTAGCCCTTTTCGATACGAAGCGATAACAAAGAACGGCCGCCGACTGGACGAATATTAAATGGCTGACCAGCTTGCAACAGTTTATTGTAAAGCTCGAGTTGTTTTTCTTCAGGTATATAGAGTTCCCAACCTAAGTCACCAGTAAATGAAACGCGAATAGCAATTGCATTAATGCCTGCAATGGTGATTTGTTTAGAACGAGTAAATTTGAAGTTGTCGTTAGACAGGTCTGTATCCGTTAAATCCTGTAGCAAAGCGCGTGAATTCGGTCCAGCCACATTAAATCCACACAGTTCGCTAGTTATTGATCTAAAACTAACTGTTTCAGGTCGTTCAACCATGTTGAAAAAGCGCTGATGATAGCGCTCGGCCATACCTGAACCGATCATCAAAAACTCATCCTCATCCAGCTTAGTAATCGTAAAGTCGCCAGCAATACCACCTCGCAATCCAATCAAAGGTGTTAAGCAAGATCGCCCAATCTCAGTTGGTACATAATTTGCGACCACACGATTAAGCCAGTCTGCCGCGCCTTGACCTTTAATTTCATATTTGCCGAAGTTGGAAATATCAATGATACCCACACTTTCCCGAAGTGCTTTACATTCCTCTCCAACCGGCTCGAACCAGTTTTGACGTTCAAAGCCATAGTCTTCTTTGGCTTCATTACCTTCACTGGCATACCAAAGCGGGTGTTCCCAGCCATAGTTAAGTCCAAAAATGGCGCCGAGTTGTTTTTGCCGTTCATACACAGGACGTGTGCGAGTAGGGCGGCCCGCTTCGCGTTCTTCATAGGGAAAATGAATTTTAAATCGATGTGAATAACAATCCATGACTCGTGATTTGGTGAAACCTTTGGTTGCCCAATCACCATAACGCGCCATGTCCCAAGGAAACATATCTAATTCAGGCTCGCCTTCGACAACCCACTGGGCAAGCATTAAACCCAAACCACCGGATTGGGAAAATCCAGGAATAATCCCGTTACAACAAAAATAATTTCTTAGTTCTGGAACCGGACCGAACAAAGCAGCACTATCAGGTGACCAGATCATTGGGCCGTTTATATTGCGCTTAATCCCAGCTTCCGCGAGGACTGGGATACGATCACAAGCACGCATAATATTTTCTTCTATGCGTTCAAAGTCATCAGGTAATAGTTCATGTCCAAAGTCTGATGGCGTGCCTTGTTCAGCCCAAAACTTTCCGCCTTTTTCATAGGCACCAACGAGTAAACCCTGACCTTCCTGACGTAAATAGTATTCGCCGTCTCTGTCAGCGACTGAGGGCAAGCGCCTGTCCATGGCTTCAATTTCAGGAATTGTCTCAGTGACAAAATATTGATGCTCAGTGGGCATCAACGGCAATTCAATACTGGCCATTGCGGCCACTTCGCGGCCCCACAAGCCGGCTGCATTGATGACTATTTCCGTATGAATGGTTCCGTTCGGCGTGACTACATCCCAGCTGCCATCAGTTCTGGGGTTAGTTTCAGTGACAGGGGTAAAGCGATGGATGGTTGCACCAAGCGCTTTGGCACCTTGAACATAGGCATAGGTAACCCCTGAAGGATCAACATTACCACCATCCGGTTCATACATCACGCAGCGAATGCCATCAAAGTTTACTAAGGGATGTAAATCTTGTGCTTCTTTTATAGACAGTTCATAAAAGTCGACATCAAAATATCGGGCTTTGGCCGCCTGGATGCGTAACTGGTGCTCGCGATCCTTGGTTTGGGCCAGATAAAGTGAACCGGGCTGAAAAATGCCGCAGCCCTGACCGGTTTCTTTTTCCAATTCTGCATACAGACGCATGGTGTAATACTGTAGTTTGGAAATATTATTGTGATCATGCAGACCGTGCAAGCCTGCAGCAGCGTGCCAGGTGGAGCCGGACGTCAGTTCGTCACGTTCCAGTAAAACAACATCTTTCCAGCCAAGCTTTGCCAGGTGGTAAAGAATACTGCAGCCAATAAGACCGCCGCCGATAACAACAGCTTGCGCGTGTGTTTGCATTTCGAATCTCTGCGTGTTTTAGCATGTTCTTATCACTTAGATCATGCAGCTTCAAGCACTATTCGGTAAATATGATGCTATGTTTAGGTTTAGCTAAACATTAATGTGATTATTAGTCACTTTTTAGCTAATATTATTGATTCAATATTGTTCAACACAAACTCGAGGAGTTGAAACATGGCTAAATATTTATTTGTCTATCATGGTGGCGGTATGCCGGAGTCTGAGGAAGAAGCTGCAAAGGTCATGCAGGCCTGGATGGATTGGCTGGGTGGCATGGGTGAGGATGCCATTGATCCTGGTAATCCTGTTGGCATGTCTTCAACTGTTCATCCGGATCAGTCTGTGACAGAAGACGGCGGCTCGAATCCAACCAGCGGCTACAGCATTATTAACGCTAGTGATTTGAACGACGCTCATGCAAAAGCCAAAGGCTGTCCGATTTTAGATACCGGCGGTACAGTGGAAGTGGCCGAAATTCACGAGGTTTCAATGTAGTATAGTGTGCTGTATTTTATGCGTTCTTAGAGTATCACCCGGATATGTCTTGCTATTTTGCAACAGTAAAATGGAAAACGGACGGCAATGATTTTGTCAAACGTAAATATTCCCGTCTGCATGAATGGTCGTTTGATGGTGGCGCTTTAATTCAGGCCTCGGCCTCTCCGCAAGTAGTGCCTTTGCCATACTCCGACGAATCAGCTGTTGATCCTGAAGAGGCTTTTGTGGCTGCAATATCCAGTTGTCACATGTTGTTTTTTCTGGATTATGCCAGTAGAGAAAAAATTACCGTAACCAGTTATGAAGATCAGGCGAGCGGTGTGATGGAAAAGAATCAGCAAGGTTTAATAGTGATGACTAAAGTGATATTAAACCCCCAAGTAGAATTTGCAGATGAAACGCCGACAAAAGAAACACTTGAAAAGTTGCATCATCGGGCACATGAAAGCTGTTTTCTGGCCAATTCAGTCAAGACTGAGATTGAGGTGACATTATGAATGCAGGCATCCATAATGGCATTCCGAGTGAGTTCACAAACGAATCGAGGAATCTCCATGGGTAGGCTACAGAATCAAGCGAAGTAGACTGTTCAAGGAGATTCCTCCACTGCGGTCAGGATGACAATGAATAGGGAAAAACACATGAATCCAGAAAACTTAACAATCAGTAACGCACTTAACCAATTGCCGACCAAGAATGGTAAACAATTTGTTAACCTGTTTAACCACGGCAGCTTGGAAATTGAGATGTATGCCCCTAAAGGTCATGATCCACAACAGCCGCATGAAAAAGACGAAGTTTATGTGATCGCTTCCGGTAGTGGCTGGTTTGTCAATGGCGAAACGCGTCACCGGTTTGAGCCAGGGCAAGTGTTATTTGTGCCGGCAGGTGTTGTTCACCATTTTGAAGATTTTACTGATGATTTTGCAACCTGGGTGATTTTTTATGGACCTAAAGGCGGTGAAGCCAATGAGTGAAAATCTGCAGACAGAACGAGTCAGTGTTAACCGATTGAAAGATCGGGCTGCTTATGACGTCGACACCGTTTATCAGATCCTTGATGAAGGAAAAGTCTGTCATGTAGGTTTTGTGGACAATGGTCAATCTTATGTCATTCCTATGGCGTATGCCAGAATCGAAAACAAGTTAATACTTCATGGCTCAGTATTAAGTCGCCTATTGAATAAGCTGGCAACAGGAGTTGACATCTGTGTCACGGTCACTCACATCGATGGTATGGTATTAGCTCGCTCAGCCTTTCATCATTCAATGAATTATCGAAGTGTAGTGGTTTTAGGTACAGCCAAACCGATTATTAAGGAAACAGACAAAGCCATTGCTCTGGATGCCTTGGTGGATCATTTGATTCCAGGGCGTTCTAAAACTTCCAGACCGGGAACCAAGCAGGAACTCAAGGCGATCCATGTTTTAGAAATTGAAATTACGGAAGTATCGGTTAAACAGCGAACAGGTCCACCCAAGGATGACAAAGAAGATATGCAATCGGATTATTGGGCTGGCGTTATTCCCATGCAGACAGTTTATGGGCAAGCCCAACCTGCAAAGGACTTAAAAGATGGTATCTCAATACCGGATTTTAGTTCGCTAATCCGATAGCTTTAATCCAAGGAGTATATCAATGCATAACATTCGATTGTATGGCCATTATGATTCCGGTCATGTTTATAAAGTCATGTTGTTTTTGGAGTTAGCTAAAATTCCTTATGATTATGAGTATGTCGATATTTGGATTGAAAAACAAAAACGGCAAAAAAATTTTCTCAAATTTTCCAGAAATGGTGAAGTACCTTGTTTAGTGGTAGATGACAACGCTTTTATTCAATCCAACGTCATTCTGCAGAAATTGGCTTCCACCTATAGGATGTATGGCGGTGAATCCGAAGATAGACTTATCAGTGCGCTTGACTGGCAATTCTGGGAAGCAAACCGATTGGGCATGTGTTTGCCACAGCTTAGATATGCTAAACGTTTTGCACCTGATGAATTCACGCCTGGAAATCTGGAGTTTTTATATTCAAGATTCGATCAAGATATCGATTTGTTAGCCCAGCACTTAAATGATGGTCGGAAATTTATCCTTGACGATGATGTGAGCATTGCAGATTTTTCCGTCTGTGGTTATTTATATTGGCCTGAAGAAGCCGGTGTCGAGTTGCCACAACCAGTCACTGACTGGCTGGGACGATTGAGTCAGTTAGACGGCTGGCAACCACCTTATGAAATGATGAGAAAGGAGTAGTGATGAACGACGATATCGTTAATGTAGTTGTTCCCGGTGCAGATGACGAACAACAATGGCGCGATCTGTATCGCGGCTATGCGGATTTTTATCAGGTTGAGATGAATGATCAGATTATGGACAACGTCTGGGATTGGATTCACGATGATAATAACCCTTTTTATTGTATTGTTGCCAAAGATAAAAACGAAACCTTATTAGGATTTATGCATTTTCGTGCCATGCCTTCGCCACTGCGCGGAGCAACGGTTGGTTTTCTTGATGACTTATTTGTTTTACCCGAGGCTAGAGGTAAAGGTGTGGTTACGGCTTTATACGATGATCTGAAAAAACAGGGAAAAGAAAAAGGCTGGCCGTTGATTCGCTGGATTACGGCAGATAACAATTATCGTGCCAGATCGGTCTATGACAAACTGTCCGATAAGACACACTGGGTGACTTATCAGCTTGACTTGTAGAATGTTTTCAGACTTTTGTCATTTGTAGGAGCCCGAGATGACATTACCGATTGGTTATCCGGTTGAATCGCCAACACAGCTACAAAGGCCTAAGACAGAAATCTACGATGGAAAACTCGTGTCTTTGGCGCCTGTGAATCCGGAGAATGATATTGATGAGTTATTTGAATGCTCTCATGGCAATGCAGAATTTGAACAGCTTTGGACTTATATGCCTTACGGTCCATTTGCGGGCCCCGACGAAATGCGGGTACAGTATTTGGATAGCTGCGCGACATCAACCGATCCTCAGTTTTTAACGGTCACGGATAAAACCTCGGGTCTGAAAAGAGGAGTGGTTAGTTTCTTAAACATTGTTCCCAATCATCTTACTATTGAGCTTGGTCATATTTGGTATTCGCCATTGGTGCAGCGTAGCAAGGTTAATACCGAAGTCATTCATTTGATGCTTTGTGAGTCGTTTGACCGAATCAACTATCGTCGGGTAGAGTGGAAGTGTAATGCTTTAAATATCAGGTCCAGGGCAGCAGCTCAGCGTCTGGGTTTCAGTTTCGAAGGTATTTTTTACAAGCATTTCATTAACAAGGGTCGCAACCGCGATACTGCCTGGTTTGCGATGCTCGATGATGATTGGTCGAATATCAAAAGTAATATGGAAAAATTCCTCTACGGTGAGGATGAAAGTTTTTCCTTAACCAAAGCGAATCGACCCCATTTGAGGGCTTTGGACACAGGCGAAGCAAGCTAAACTCAAAATTGTTGATTGGGGCAAGTTCACAATCTAGTTGCACATAGCATTTTGAACAACTTTAGAATTTGTTGGTGGTTTCCTTAACAAATACATATTCAGAATTTCCTGTATCACAATGTCCGGATTTAATGTTTGTATGAGTTGATCAGGAAAATGAAAAATGGCCCGGGAAAAATAATTTTTTTGTCCGTGAGCGCTTATTAATGGAAACACTTTTTGAATGAACGAATCGCCGAGCACAAGTATTTTTTCTAGGTTGCCGGAAGGATTTTCTATAACTTCAACGGAGTAGTCTTTACCTGACTCGCTAGTTATTATCCTCCGCGGAATTTTAATATCAAATACCCCTTCCGTACCGTAAGGAGTCATGCCTTGCATGGGGTTGCCGGATTTTGGCATCAACTTTATATAGTGTTCATTGTTATACCAGTTTGGTAGCAAACCCAACAGACTAAGAAATGCCTTATGTGCCCATTGTTGGTTGATGTCCAAATCAAACTGATCCAGTTCAATTGCATGAATGTTCTCATTTGGATACATAGGTGAAACTTGCTCAATAATTGCTTGGTAAGCATAGTAAGCGCCCAGGTAATTCCAGTGAAAATCTGTCCGGTAAAACAACTTAGGATATTGCTGAAGTAACTTTGCATGCTTTAGTGCATGCGTTAAATTCAAAACCGGTAAATTGTTATTTTTTTTAAGCTGTTTTTCAAGCAGTTCAATACGTGGTGGTGTGGCTGACTTTGATTTGATGGCAACCAGTTTTTTGGGTAAGTATTCGGGGTATACCAGGGCCTTTGTTGGTGCAATTGTGAATAGATACTTTACGCCTTGATTGCTAAGCCAGCATTTACGTTGTTGGATGACTTGTTCCCATTTTTCCAGTTCACCATCGTCAAAAGGCAGGCGACCGAGATAGTCGGAAACATTGTCGAAGAAGGCCACTTTGTCTCCTTCTATTCGCCTTTCACCGGTGCCTTCGAACATCATTCCATTTTTTCCAATAATAACTTTTGAGGTTGGAGAACGTTCGAATAAATCAACTTTCAAGAGTGAGTTAACATGTCCAATTTCTTTTTTATAAACAAAATCTTCTGAAAAACGTTTGCCAAATTTATCGAAAAATCCTAACGCAGTAGAGTTTTCCTGATTGTAAATTTCAGTGCTGATATTCTTAAATAATTTTACCTGCATGGAAAAACCAAGAAAAATAATTAGGAATAGTGATGCTGTGAGGAAATGTTTGTGAGTTTTAAAAATATGTGGTTTTGTTTTTACTAAATATAGACTAAAACAGTAAATCAAAAAAATTATGAATAGTGTTGTTAAAACAAAGTGAAAAGGAAAAGTACTTAAAATAATTAATAAAATGATTAATAATCTGAATTTATGTTTTTCTAAAAGCGTATATCTCTGGATCAGAGCAACACTGACTTTTCCAGCTAATAAAATTACAATGGTAATTAATGCAATAATTATTAAAGGGATAAGAAAGTTGGCCAGACCGGGATTTCCTAACTCAATATTGATATGGGCATTTTCCCCAAAACCGGAAAACAATGATGTGAATGCTGTATTTTGATATTTGTTAATGTTATGTGTTGATTCCTCAGTTGCCATGGCCAAAGGGCTTATCCAATGTGATAAGAGGTTTCTTTCTATGACTAGTAATTCCTTTGCTGGAAAAAGTTTTATGGCGACGATCAAGATAAAAAAGAAGCTTTTTATCGCTTAGATCGCTATTAAATTTCTTGCTATAGATGTAATGTCTTGTGTTGACCAGGAAATGATGTTTTTCATTAATAGTGTTGTGTTGGTCACGAATTTCTAGTTTGATGTCACCATAATTTTCTGGCTGCGCAAACAAAAATACAGATGTGCTTGACACTGATCTAATAAGAAAAAACAGACTGATAAATAGAGCAAGAAAACAAAAAGAATCAAACAGATTAAATTTTATTTTGTTCATTAAGTTTATGCTCAAAACCTGAAATAAAGAAACGGATTGTAATTGCCACTAATGGTGGCGATGATTGACAATAACGTTAAACCAGTGAGCATAATAAAAAAAACAATTCGGGCTAAAACAACAACGCTTGATTGGTCTGTGGGATTTTTGAATTCTAAATTGTTAAGTCGTTTCTTAGCATTTGGATAAATCGGAGTGGAAAATAAAATGCCGAAAAGCAATGCAATGTAAAGTTCATTATTCATCTTATTAATCAGAAATACATTCATGAATATTTCGCGATTAAAACTAAACATGGCTTGGTAATATTCCATGGCATACTCAAGCGTGGGAGCCCTAAACAAAACCCAGCCAAATAAAACCATCAACAGTGTATAGCTATGGGCAAGAATTTTTGGTGACTGCATCAATAATCTATCGAAAAAACGAATCCGCTCAATTGAAAGCAAAAAACCGTGGAACAAACCCCAAGCGATAAAATTCCAACTCGCTCCATGCCACAAGCCACAGAGAAAAAATACAATGAACAAGTTGAACATTGTGCGTGATGTTCCAAATCGATTTCCTCCCAAAGGAATGTAAAGATAATCACGGAACCAGGATGACAATGATATATGCCAACGTCGCCAAAAATCCTTGATACTTCTCGCTGAATAAGGGTAATTAAAATTTTCCTTGATGTTAAACCCAAACATCCGGCATAGACCAATTGCCATATCGGAATAACCGGAAAAATCGAAATAAATCTGCAATGAATATCCAATAATTGCTAACCATGCCAGTTCAGCGTTAATATCTGAAGGGTCGAGGCTAAAAACAGAATCTACAAATTCACCAATTGTGTTCGCTATTAGGACTTTTTTAGCCAAACCAATAATGAACCTCTCAGAACCATACGCCAGATTGTCCAGTGTTATCGAACGATTGGTAATCTGTTTATCAATGTCGTGATAACGAACTATAGGCCCGGCAATTAGTTGCGGAAACAACGAAATGTATAAGCCTAAATTTAAAACCGATTTTTGTGCTTTTGCCTCACCCCTGAAGATGTCAATTAAATAAGAAATGGCCTGGAAGGTGAAGAAAGAAATGCCTATCGGTAGGGGGACAGATTCGAAGTTGAGTTTTTTAAAATCTATTGTCTGAAGCAGGTCGTTAATATTTTCGATAAAAAATCCGGAATATTTGAAATAGATGAGCGGAATTAAATTTAAAGCTATGCCGATACTTAGTATGTATTTTTTTGTATTCTTAGTAGTCGCTCTTACAAGCAATAATCCAATGATGTAACTGACTGAAATAGAGTACAGCATAATCATCACATAAGCCTTTTCTCCCCAGGTGTAAAAAATTAGACTCGCTATCAGAAGCACGATATTCCAGGCTTTCCGACCAAAAAAGTAATGAACGATTAATACAATCGGCAAGAATAAAAAAAGAAAGGTTTCCGAACTGAATACCACTAACTTAGGTTCGTAATAAAAATATTTAAAATAACTCTTACAACTATAGCAATAATTAATGAAATTAAAATCTTTCGATTCAATTACCCGCGAATTCGGTATACATTTTTTAAATAAATCAGAAATCGCTAAGCTTTTTTATAAATACAAGCTAGATTATATTTTTATCAAATGCATATTTAATCAACATCAGAAAACATATTATTATAATTACCGGCCGGATAAATTTCGCTCCGCCTTTAATCACACTTAACGCACCTAAATAACCGCCAATAATTTGGCCGAATATCATGACGAGTCCGGCCAGCCATATGATTTTGCCACCAAAGATAAATACAATGAGCGAGGCAAAATTGCTGGTGAAATTCAAAAGTTTGGCATTGGCAGTTGCGGACACTAGGTCTCTGCCACGAAGCGCAACACCGCCTAATGTGTAAAACATGCCTGCACCAGGTCCGACATAGCCATCATAAAATCCTATAGCAGGCACACATGCATAACGCCAGGATTTAATAGAGGCTCGTGGTTTGGTTTCAATTTCACCAGCCTTGGGTGCAAATAAAAAATAAAGACCAATCACGGCAATTACTATTGGAATCAAAAATTCCAGTACGTTATCCGGGGAAAGCTGAATGGCAATAGCACCCAGAATTGCCCCGACAAGGCTAGCAATAATGCTGGGCCAAATTTGAGCTATGTTTACTTGTTTATTTTTAAGCATAGCGATTGAAGCAGAAAACGTACCAAAACTGCCTTGCAGTTTATTAGTAGCAATTGCCTGAATAGGAGACATTTGTGTTAACAACAGAGCAGGGATAGTCAATAAACCACCACCACCTGCCACCGCGTCAACAAAACCACCCACAATGGCGACAAAAAACAAAAAGATCAGCAATGGATCAAATAAAAGCTCGGCCAGCATCTAATGATTATCAGGCCGCCAACAGATTTTTTAAGTCGATTTGTGAATTACCCAGATCAAGTGGATCAACTTGTTTATTACGTTCAATCAGCATTTGTGTCATTCTGACTTCTTTGGCAACTGTTGCACCCTTGCCAATGCCAACAACTCCATACAGGCTTCCATTCTTTAACGCAAAATAAACCACACATTCATCGGCGACTGAACCACGTGAAACGATTTGGTCTGCATCATGAGTGAACCCAGCTGTTTGAATCACCCAGTTATATTGCTGTGACCAGAGCCACGGTACGGGATCATAAGCTTGAGGATCGCCGAGTATAGTTTTGGCAACGGTTACTGCCTGTAAATCAGCATTTTGTGATGATTCTAACCGGATGTGTTGATCGTAACGTGGCAGATAAGTGCAAGCACAATCGCCAATCGCATAAATATTGTCTATCGAAGTCCTGGTGAATTGATCGGTGATAATGCCATTGTTGATTTGTAGTCCAGTCTGCTGTGCGAGTTCTGTATCTGGAATGATACCAATACCTATAACAACATTGTTTGCTTTAAGGCTAGTGTTATCGGCGAGCTCAACAGTTTCAACACGACCATTACCACTGAATCCCCTTATTGATACACCAGTTAGGATTTTTACTCCAAATTGATGATGCACAGCAGCAACATCGGCAGCGGCATGTTCCGGCATTGAACGTGACATCAGTCTGTCCTGTGCTTCCAGTACAGTTACGTTGCAGTCCAATTCTCTGGCGCTGGCGGCTATTTCCAGACCGATAAAGCCGCCACCAATAATCACCAGGTCGCTGCCGGGTTTTAAGTTTTGGGATAGGTCAATTGAATCCTGATCAGTCCGAAAGGTAGTAATGCCGTTCAAGTCGCACCCAGGTAACGATAGTTCACGTGGATAAGAACCCGTCGCAAAAATCAAATGGCTGTAATTGAAGGTTTTGCCGTCAGCACAGGTTGCGATTTGATTCTCTGTATCAATTGAAGTGGCACTGCAATCCAAGTGCAAATTAATATTTTTTTCTTGATAATTTTCTAGCGTAGAAAGATGTGTTTTTTCAATCGGTTTTTTACCTAACAACACCGCTTTTGAGAGTGGAGGTCTGTTGTAGGGTGGAGAAGGTTCCTTGCCTATAAGATGTATTTCACCCTTGAAACTATTATCTCTAAGTGTCAGCGCAGCGCGGCCACCTGCCTGTCCCGCACCGACAATGACGACAGAATCGTTGTTACCCATAGCTAAAGCTCAATAAATATGTCGTTGTTCTCGACTTTAACAGGGTAAGTTTTTAAATCAACACAAACCGGGGCGCTCAATGCTTTGCCATTAGTAATCTCAAATCGACCTTGATGCAATGGGCATTCGATGACTGTGCCAATGACTAAACCATCTGCCAGCTCTTGATGTTCATGGGTACAAATTCCATCAGTGGCAAAGAAATCTTTTTCGGTGTTATAGACTGCGTAGACTTTGTCATCGTGATCAAACTGGATGACGTCTTCTTGATCAATATCGTCGCTGCAACAAACCCGGTGCCACTCACTCATATTTCTGTTTTTCTCTAACTATTGAGGTTATCCATTTATCATGCTTGGGTCTTGTCGTATTGAAGCAGCTTTAGTCGACTTACCCAGTGAACGGCGAATGACTACTGACAATACTTCCAGGTTGGTGCGAAAAAAACCTGGATCGGGCTCATAGAGTTGTTCTTTAATTGTTTGGTTCAAATTCATTAATTGATGAAACGGCACCATAGGATAAAGATGATGTTCGACATGATTGTTCATGTTCATGTACAGAAAACTGGCCAGCCAATTGGTTTTGAACGATCGGGTCGAATTGAGAATATTAATCTGATTTTCTTGCATTTCGACATGCTGGATCAACGTAAACAGCAACATCACTGGGCCACCGAGAATACGTGGAATAATAAAGTAAAGCAGCGGCCATTGATAACCGGCTATCGCTAAACCGATAAGTGCAGCATAACCGGCCAAGAAAATAATCGCGCCGCGTTGTAACTTCGGCAGCTCCGATTCAGGGGTATGCTCACGAGTGATATCGCTAAATCGACCCGTCGCGTTTTCAAAAAAGATTTTTAGTTCATAAATAAATAAGCCTAAGCCACTAATCTCAAGCAGCCAGCCTTTCAAGTCCATGGGAGTTTCAAACGGCATTTGTGAATCTTTGCCATTGATCCAAGTATAGGTATGGTGGCGTGTGTGTGAATAACGACGATGGTACGGCTCTTCAAAATAGATGAATGAAGATATCCAGAACAGTACCTCGTTAATATTTCTGTTTTTAAAAGCCGTGCCGTGTGCGCACTCATGAGACAGTGAGTATCCGGGTACGGTCAGAAATATGCCATACACAAACATGGCTGGAATCACCCAGATAGTGCCTAGCGACAGGTGGATTAAATAACCCGTTATCAGGAGAAAACCTATCCATTGCACTAACCAGATCACCCCTGGTTTATCGCTGCGCCTGGAGAGTTGTTTAATTAGTTTTTTATCAACAACTACGCCAGAAGAAGCTGCATTAGTTGCCTGATAGTCTGTCATCTCAAACTTTAATCCTTATAATCAGGTTCAGTCTCATCCAGAATTGCCATCAACTCACGGAAATGATTGCTGGCAGCATTCGGATAGTTTTCCCACTGTTGGGCAGTCTTTTCAGCTATCTCATCACTTAACACACGCATCGGCTTTTGGGTCATCAAGGCCAGTACGTAGTTTTTGGCCGCGCGTTCGAAATAGTACATTTCATCGTAGGCCTGGGCGACGCTGGGAGCGATGACCATAAGTCCGTGATTACCCATCACCATAATACGTTTGTCTCGCATCAAACCACAAACACGTTCACCTTCTTCTTGAAATGCCATGCCACCAAAGCCCTCATCAACCACGACGCGGTTAAAAAAACGGGCTGTATTCTGATCGATGGGTTGCATTAAGCTGTCTTGCAAACTGGCCAACACGGTTGAATAAGTGCTATGGACATGCAAAATACAATGCGCATGAGGTAAATTGCGGTGTAATGAACCATGTAAACCCCAGGCACTTGGGTCGGGTGCATCTGGGCGCTTCATGGTGTCAGGATCATTGGCATCACAGAGCAAAATATTGCTGGCCTTGATCCGGGAAAAATGGGTGCCGTTAGGGTTAATCAAAAACTTCGATCCGTCTTCTGAAACGGCCAGAGAAAAGTGATTAGCAGCAGCTTCATGGAAATCGTGCCTGACAGCCCAACGAAAAGCGCAGGCCAGTTCACAGCGCTGTTGATAATGTTCAAGTTGTGAGTCAGTAGTTTGTGCGAATGCTTTTACAGTCATGGCGATAATCCTGTGTGTCGTGTGTACTAAAGTATGCAATCTGGAACTTTCACATACAAACGAAAAAAATTGAGTCTATACATTAGTAATACTTATGATTAACTTATAATAATTATTATGGAACGAAAATTACCCCCCTTGAACTGGTTGCGAGCATTTGAATCAGCCGCGCGTCACCTAAGTTTCACTGATGCTGCGCGTGAGTTGCATATGACACAATCGGCAGTCAGCCAACAGATTAAGGCCCTGGAAAATTACCTTGGTAAAACCTTCTTTATTCGCAAACCCCGTTCACTTGAATTAACGGTTGATGCACAAAATTATTTGCCTACTGTTGAAGCCGCGTTTAAGTTGCTTTATGAAGGTACCCAGGGGGTGCTCGGCGTTAATCACGATCGGTTATTGGAAGTCCGCGCCAATTTGGCGTTTACTGTTTTTTGGTTGACACCGAGGTTGGACGACCTGTTTGAAAAACACCCGTGGATAAATCTAAACGTCGCTACAACAATATGGACAGCCAGCCCGGCTACTCCCTATGCCAGTGTCGAAATCCGTTTTGACAGTGTCTTATCAGAAGGTTTATCGATTGACCCACTGATTCAAGATGAGTTCTACCCGGTGTGTTCACCTGAATTAGCTACTCAGATTTCAAAACCACAAGATTTATTAAACCATCGGCTTATTGACGTCAGCGGCATTATCGAGGGATGGGATAAATGGTTTACCTCAGCCAGAGTTAACTTACCCACTGATAAACCAATCGATAAAGCCAGCACTTATGTCGTCACATTAAACATGGCTCAGTTAGGTCAGGGAATTGCTCTCGCCCATGATATGATCGCTCAAGATTTAATTGCACAGGGAAAGTTAGTGAAGTTGTTTGATTATGCTGTGCCCATGAAAGAACATTATTATTTGATTCCACCCGCTAAGCGCAATGCGAATGCAGCTTCAATTGCCTTTAATGAATGGCTGGAAGATCAGATGACTGAGTTTGATGCCATCTCATAAACTTGGTTATCCATGCTCGAATTATGGACTGTCATCAAAACGAAATGATTTTTGAAATTAACTTCTATCAGCTTATCTCCTAGAGAAATGTGGATTTCAAGATGTCAGCCATAATATCAGTGGAATACTAAACATAGAGATGATAACTTGCATTGATGCAGTTGAGGCGTATAGCTCCGCGTTACCGCCCATTTCCCGGGCTAACACGTAACCGTTCATGGCGGTTGATACTGCTGCGCAAAGCATCACCATTTTTAAAGACAATCCTTGAATATCGAATAGCATTGAAAAAATAAAAACTAAAATTGGAAACACCAATAATTTCGCTGTAATACCTATGAGCACATCTGCACGAGGATATTTTATCGAACTTATTCTTACACCTGCACCGACTGTTAATAGGCCAATGCCAAGACCCGCACGACCAATAATATCAAGACTGACCATTATGGGCTCGTAAACCGGGATTTCACCTAGATTAATCGCCAGCCCAAAAAACGCACCCCAGATTAAAGGCACTTTAATTGTGTTTATAAATGTGCTTTTAAAGGTTGGTTTGGAGTCACTGGTCAGAATGGTTAATACTATGATGTTAATGAAATTGAGTATCGCCACAGTGATAGCCATCACCAGCGCAACAATCGCCAGACCTTGATCACCAGCTAACTTACTGGCGATAGCCAGTGCTATAAAAGCATTCCAGCGAGTCGAGGTTTGAAATACAGAACTATAACTGCGATCATCAATCCCGAATATTCGGTTTAACGGTTTTCTTAATAGCCAGATCAAAGCTACATGCACAAGAACGGCAAGTAAATAGGCATAAGTGATGGAGCCTAAATCAATATTTCTAAGATCCATATTGATTAACGATTCCATCACCAGTACCGGGAAAAGCAACCAGTAACCTAAAGCCTCAATACCTCGCCATTGCGGTTCCGGCACGATCGAACATTTCCGCAATAACAAACCAATTGCGATGACTAAAAAAACGGGTAGCAGACTTTCAAAAACGATTGCGGTCAAAAAGATCCCTCAAATATCAGGCAATCATTATAAAATGGAATCAGCCAAGGTTGACAATTCAAAACCTCGATTCCCATGATATAGTTGCGCACAGCGTGAGTAGGTAATACCAAATTAAGTAACATAAATGGATAACATTAAGAATAAGCAGCTTCAAGTTCGCGAAAAGACGATTTTTGACGGTTTTTTCTTCAAAAATGTTCTTAAATTCATTTTCAATATTGTTTTTAAATTAACGGGTTGGACTTCCGGGCCCGCACCAAAAACCACGGGCGTTGTTATCGGTGCACCACACACTTCCAACTGGGATTTTCTTTTTGGTTTCGGCGCGGCAATTCTTGAAGACGTTAAAGTTTATTTTTCCATCAAGGAGAGTTGGTGCCGTATTGCGATTATAGGTCCTGTCATTATGCGTTTTGGTGCCATACCGATTGATCGTTCCTCACCAGGGCAAGGTCAGTCAGAACAGATTACAAAGTTTGTTGAAAAAATGAAAGGTCAATGGATTTATTTTGCATTCACACCGGAGGGCACACGGGGCAAAGTCGAGAAATGGAAAACCGGTTTTTATCATGTGGCGCAAGATTGTCAGCTTCCCTTACATTTGGCAAAACTTGATTATGAGAATAAAAATGCGGGAATTTTTCACAGCTTTCATATAACAGGAAACAAAAGGGATGACATCAGAGTATTGCAGGAGGCCTATAGTTTGATTCACGGTAAAAATACCGACAAACAATTTCCGGATTATGCTGGCAAAGTGCCGGACTTATCAAAAACAGAAGCTGATATCATGCGCGCACTTTATTTGCTTGATGAAAGTGCTACTGAAATGCAAATCGCCGCCAAGGCTAATTTCAGCATCCAGGCCTCGACAATGTTGGAACCGTTAATAAAAATGGGATTAGTGGAAAAAACTGTTAATGAGTTTAACGAGCCGGCATACCAACTGACGTTTAAAGGCAAAGGTTGTTTGTTGCATTTGTTCCCAATAGTGGAATAACTTCAAGCTGCACAGATATAATCAGTGCCCTCAGTAAATTTGCGTTGATTTAAGAACTCTTTTATATCTTCTCTGGCACCACGGGCGCTGACAGCGATTAAAATTAAATCACCTGTTTTTTTAATTTCAAAGGCATCAACAATCGGTTTGTTGCGTTTTTCGTTACCTGTTTTCTTCGGCGCGATATCAATGAAGTCGATTACGTTACCATTGTTTTTTTCCAGTTCATCGTGTAATAGAGCACCCGTCGGACCGCTACCCCAGATACGGAACTTTTTGTCAGGATAAAGTTTAGCCAAATAAAACGCTTTGGCTTTAAAGAATGATTTTTTGCTATAACGGTCAGACATGCGCGATAAACGTGAATCATGATCGCGCCAACGAAGTAACATGCCAGTTGGCTTGCCAAAGCGAAAACCCTCCATGTGTGCCCTGAGCCATAAATCATAGTCCTCCGGCCAGCCCGAGTCCTGGTAACCGCCAAGTTCCAGCCAATGGTGTTTATGCATCATTGCAGTAGGGTGCGGAATTGGGCTTTCAATAAAAATATTTTTGACTATATCATCCGGGTCAGTTAGCGTATTGATCCAACTCTGGTAATGTTGATAACCACCCTGAATTTTTTTATCGTCACGGAACAATTCGACTTGTGCACCACAAACCTGGATATCTGGATGTGTCAGTAGATAATTGAGTTGTACCTCGAGCCGATTAGGTAATGCAATATCGTCAGCATCCATGCGTGCGACATAGTGTTTATTGGCGTTTTGGAGGCCTAAGTTCAGTGCCGATACGATTCCTTTATCATTGTTTGCAATCACTTTCAGGCGAGGATCACTTTTATCAAGATTGTTTATCGCATTATCAGTCGAATAATCGTCAATAATAATGAGTTCAAGATTTTCGAGACTTTGCTTGAGAATACTAGTCACAGCGGTCTCAAGATAATCGCCGGCATTGTGCACAGGCATGATTACACTTATACCATTATTTTTTTCAGAATTACTTCCCATCAACTTTCATCTGATCGACATTACACATCGAATGATTATAATGAGTTGAACTTTAGTCGTTTACCGTGACAGAAAAAATGTTTGCCCGCACAATTGTTCGAATACCTTGTGAAAATATGAGTAGGGGAATTACTTGTGCTGATCTTGGCCTGCCAGATTACGGGCAGGCATTGTCCCAGCACCAATCATATATCAATGCGTTAGAACAATGCGGTTTAGCAGTAACCATTCTTGAGCCTGAACCGGATTATCCGGACAGTGTGTTTATTGAGGATACGGCATTGCTCACTAGTGATTGTGCAATTGTGACCAGACCAGGTGCTGATTCGCGCAAAGGTGAGGTTGGATCCGTGAAACGGGCACTAGATCAGTTTTATGATGAAATTCACGAAATTCCAGCACCTGGAAGCTTGGATGCCGGTGATATCATGATGGTGGGTTCGCATTTTTATATTGGGCTTTCAGATAGAACTAATCAACCAGGCGCCCAGCGGATGATTGAAATTCTGAATCGTCATGGTATGACAGCTTCAACCATTACGATGGCCGAAATGCTGCATTTGAAAACAGGTCTGTCTTATCTTGAAAATAATAATCTGCTTATCACCGGGGAGTTTGTTGGTAAAGAGGAATTCGCCGGTTTCAATCAGATTATCGTTGACGATGATGAAGCTTATGCGGCCAATTCTGTTTGGATTAACGACAAGGTTTTAGTTCCTGCAGGATATCCGCGAACCAGCTGTAAGATAAGCGCTTTGGGTTATCAGGTCATTGAGCTGGAAATGTCCGAATTTCAAAAGCTTGATGGTGGGCTTAGTTGCTTGTCGCTGCGATTTTAGCTTGCCTGATACCCAGTTCGTTTCCCTTTAAATACTTATAAAGACAATAAACCAAGAAATTCAGTTAATAGTTATAATACAGGGACTATTATTCTACTTCTCTGGTTGTCTCACCGGAAAAATCTTAAAGAAAACGAGGAAAATGTGGATACTGTTAGCTTAAAACAAGAGGGTTCGTCAACACTGGGGTCGAACGCAGTGCGTAATCAGATATATGCACTGGAAGATTTTATGAATAGCCGTATCCTGGGTCAGCAAAACCTGGTTTCCAGGATGTTAGTCACTCTGCTGGCTGACGGGCATTTGTTAGTTGAAGGCGCGCCAGGATTGGCGAAAACCAAAGCGGTAAAAACATTGGCAGAAGGATTGGAAGGTGAATTCCAACGTATTCAATTCACACCGGATTTGTTGCCCGCAGATTTAACCGGCACGGATGTCTATCGGCCACAGGACGGCAGTTTCGAATTTCAACCTGGTCCCTTGTTTCACCATATTATTCTTGCCGATGAAATAAACCGCGCGCCGGCGAAAGTTCAATCAGCATTGCTTGAGTCCATGGCGGAACGGCAAATCACGGTGGGCGGAAAGACTTACAGTTTGCCGGATTTGTTTTTCGTGATGGCGACACAAAATCCGATTGAGCAGGAAGGGACCTATCCACTACCCGAGGCACAACTGGATCGGTTTTTATTACAAGTCAATATTGACTATCCGCAAGTCTCCTCTGAACGTCAGATTATGCTGCAAGCCAGACAGGAGGCACGAGGTGATCGTGAGGTGACGATGTTGCCGGATAGATTGCCTGTTAGTCAGCAAGATGTTTTTCAAGCTCGCCAGGATGTGTTGCAAGTTCACATGGCCGAAACGGTTGAAGAATATATTGTGCAACTGGTTCAGGCTACTCGAGACAGCCAACACTACTCAGCAAAATTACCTGAGTGGATTCAATACGGTGCCAGTCCGCGCGCAACCTTGGCATTTGATCGTTGTGCCCGAGCTTTGGCCTGGTTGGATAATCGTGATTATGTTTCACCCGAAGATGTCCAGCAACTGGCACATGAAATTCTCAGGCACCGTATTTTATTGTCCTATCAAGCGGAGGCCGATGGCGTGACAATTACCGATGTAGTGGATGAGCTGATTGCCAAAATCCCCGTGGCCTAGAGAAGCCCGAATATTTCATAAATCGGACTGGAAAGATGAAATTGAATCAAGCAGATAGTAAATATTTCCGATCTGCCCAGCATGAAAAGATTGCCCTGTTTGAGTTCAGGCCCAATCTGCCGTCACATTTCGATCGATCCTTCCCGCGCCCTATTTCAAAAAGATTGCTTAAACGATCGCCCGAACTGTTTTGTTCGGCACATCCGTGTGCCTCACTCCTGCGGGGCTTGCGCGAAAAATCACTCCCGGTAATTTTTTGTCAGCTTGCCCCTGATTCTCAAAGATTCATAAAACTTTCGGGCTGCATGTAATCCATGGCGATAGTAGCTGAAAAAATACCAGGCGTTACAGTGGAAGTTTCGGATTTAATTAATGTCCGTTCAAAATTGGCCGGTCTTTCACTAAAAAAAATAAGACACCGAACATCTCGAAGTTCAGGGCTGCGTGAGACCAGGGTTCGTGGTCGAGGAATGGAGTATGAGGAATCAAGGGCATATATCGCAGGGGATGATGTCCGTACTATGGATTGGCGGGTTATGGCCAGAACCGGCGAGCCCCATACTAAAGTGTTTACCGAAGAAAAAGAGCGCAGCGTTATGTTGGTGGTGGATTTGTCCTCATCAATGTTTTTTGGCACTCGTTATGGCTTTAAATCCTACAGTGCTGCCCAAACTGCTGCTCATGTGGGATGGTTAGTGGTGCAAGCAGGAGATCGTTTGGGCGGACTGATCGCCTCTTCATCAGCTCATTATGAAATCAGACCTAAAAAGAGTAGTTCTAATTTAATGCAGATTTTTCACCATCTGGAGCAGGAATGTAATATCGATTTGCCTGTTGTCAATGAACCCAGTCGACTTAACTTTATGTTGGCAGAATTACGCCGGGTGATTAAACCTGGCACAATCATTGTGTTGGTATCAGATTTATTGGGAATAGATAATCAAACACCTGCATTGATATCGTCGCTAGCCAGAAACAATGATCTGATGGCATTTTGGGTACATGATCGTACCGAAACACACCTTTGGCCGGAAGGCCGGTATGAAATTTTAGCCAATGAAAATCAGATTTCTCTCGATCTAAGGGCAGACTCAGCGGCAAAATGGCTTACTAATGAACAACAATCACAGAAATCAACCATCGAAAATTTAGCCAGTCAATTCAAAATGTGGATGTGTCCCGTTTCTTGTAATGAAACTGTGACACCGCAATTACAGAAATATTTAAAAGGCTAAAACTATGTCGGTCGAGGAACTATTAGCCCAACTAAAAGATATTCAAACACCGATTGAGCCAGGTTGGTGGCCATTAGCCTTGGGTTGGTGGTATTTGTTTGGATTGGTTGCATTGCTGTGGATCACTGCATGGTTTTTGAAAAAGCGAAAACAATCGAACCGATCAGTTGTGATGGCTTCTAGCGAATTGGAAAAAATCAAAAATGAATACTTACAGACTAATAACGATAACCAACTGGCTTTGAATCTATCAATATGGCTTAAGAAAGTCAGCTTGTATGCATTTCCTGATCAGGCAGTGGCTGGGTTAACGGGTCAGCGTTGGCTAGAGTTTTTGGATAACAGTGCTAACGAGGATCAGTTCACTACCGGTGCAGGTCAGGTATTTGCGGATTCTATTTATAGTAATGATGTAAAAATTAATGCAGCGGCGGTTATTGATCTGTGCGAAAAATGGTTGTCTTCTGTTAAACCTGAGCTGATCAAGCAGGGGCAGGTTTGATGTTGACGCTTGAGTGGTGGTGGGCATTGTTACTCTTGCCAATTCCTTTTTTGGCGAGATTGCTTTTACCTGTCGCAAACCGATCGGAGGCTGCATTATCGGTACCACTATTCGAACAAGCGGATGTGCCCATTAGTTCCAGAACACAGTCGAAAAGATGGTTGCCAAGAATATCCTTATGGCTATTCTGGATATTTTTGGTATTAGCTGCCAGTCGACCGCTTTGGGTTGGTGAACCTGTTACCCAAACAATAAGTGGTCGTGATCTAATGTTGGCGGTAGATATTTCCGGCAGTATGCAGGAAAAAGATATGCTGGTTAATTCAAGAGCTGTCAGTCGCATTGAAGTGTTAAAAAAGGTTGTCAGCGAATTTATCAATCGTCGAGAAGGAGATCGTCTCGGCTTGATTTTGTTCGGTACCAATGCCTATACCTACGTACCATTAACCTTTGATCGACAGACCTTAAATGAATTATTGCTCGATGCCACGATAGGGTTGGCAGGCCGTGGAACTGCCATTGGTGACGCAATAGGCTTGGCGGTCAAGCGCATGCGTGAGCGCGAAGCAGAGCAAAAAATTCTTATCCTGATTACTGATGGCTCGAATACTTCCGGGATTACCGATCCACTCGAAGCCGCGCAAGCCGCTGCCCAGGAGGGCTTGAAAATTTATAGTATTGGAGTCGGCACCGATGCCGATACTATGCGCCGCGTGTTCGGGATTCAGCGAATCCGCCCGGGAACTGCGCTTGATGAGGCGACACTCAGGCAGATCGCCAACTACACGGGTGGCGAATACTTTCGCGCCAAGGATGTTGCGTCTTTAGAAAACATCTATTCTACTTTGGATGAACTAGAGCCGATTGAACGGGAGGATCGAACCTATAGGCCACGAAAAGAGCTATTCTATTTGCCATTATTGGCTGGCTTGTCTGTGATTTTGCTGTTTATAAGCTGGCTAATATTTAGCAACAAAATACCATCGAGCAGACAACATGTTTGAGGGGTTAAAAATTCAATTTCTCAATCCAATATGGCTGGCGCTATTACCGCTGGTGTGGGCGCTATGCTGGTTGTTCCTAAAGCGTTTCAAAACACATTCCATGTGGAGTGAGCTTTGTGATAAACATTTATTACGAATTCTTCTGCCCAAGGCATCACAAACCAAGACATCTAGCTGGTTGGTCTGGATAATGATTATAGTGTTTTCGTTGATCATTTTAGCCGCAGCCGGACCTAGCTGGCGGACTCAGCCAATTCCGTTATTTGAGTCTGCTGCATCCAGGGCTATAGTGCTGGATTTGTCGCGCTCCATGATGGCCGAGGATATTGAACCCACTCGATTTAAACGTGCGGTTTTTAAAGCAAAAGATTTGATCAGTTCCAATAAAGACGGACAGACAGCGTTAATCGCTTTTGCTGGTGCCGCATTCGTGGTTTCACCTTTAACAGATGATAATAGAACTTTATTGAATTTTCTGGATTCCTTAAAACCCGATATCATGCCGGTGCAGGGTAGTCGGATTGACCAAGCGATATTAATGGCTGAAAAAGTCTTACAGGGTTCGCTCTCAACAACTAGCCATATTTATATTCTTTCTGACGGTGTCAGCGAACTCGAAGCAGCCGTGACTGCAGCAAAAAACGCTGCAAATAACGGTTTGTCTGTATCCGTGCTTGCATTGGGAACTGAACAGGGCGGTCCGATTAAAGATAGCTCAGGCCGCTTAATTAGAGATCAACAGGGGCAATTGATTATTGCCAAAGTTGGTTTCGGTGATCTGCAAAAGATTGCTCAGGCAGGTAACGGCCGCTTCGTTAGAATGACGGCATCCGATTCAGATATTGAATATCTGCTTTCAGCAATTGATGAGAATGAATTCGATCAGTCTCAGGATTCAGAGGACAAAACATTATCACTACCGGTCAATGATGGCATCTGGTTAGTCTGGTTAATTTTGCCGCTGGCATTATTACTGTTCAGAAAAAATGCGCTGTGGTTATTGGCGTTGATATTGATCTTGCCGCCACAGCAGCAAGCTTATGCTTTTGATTGGAACAAGCTCTGGAAAAATAAAGAGCAACAGGCGTATGAGGCTTTTCAGAAAGGCCAATATGACGAGGTTAAATCACTTTCATCAGATCCGCAGTTAAAAGGTTCTGCTTTTTATAAAGAACAGGACTATCAAAATGCTGAGACCTGGTTCTCCCAACAGGGAACGGCACAATCGTTTTACAATCGCGGTAATGCATTGGCGCAAATGCAACAATTCGAAATGGCACTAGCTGCCTATGATTATGCGTTAGATAAAGATCCGGAGCACGAATCGGCAAAATATAACAAAAATTTGATTGAAGAATTTTTAAGGCAGCAAATAAACCAGCAAAATTCCCAGCAAAATGACGAAAATCAGGGTGATGAGTCTAGCGATGAGTCAGCAGATCAAAGCGAATCTGACCAGTCGCAATCGGAACAGTCAAGAGCGCCACGCAGCTCAAGCGATGATGATTTGCAATCTGATTCGACTGAGGAACAACAAGAGGAACAAAAACAGATCGATCCGGAAGATGAAGAGGGAAATCCTGCTGATAAGGATTTGGCCTTGCAGAATGAGACTAATAGAGAAAGAAAAAATCCTGAGTCTATTGACCGCTGGATTAATCGTTTGCCGGACGATCCATCAGAATTATTGCGGCGTAAGTTTCTAAGAGATTATCAACGGCAGTCAGGTCTGGGTAGACAGTGATAAGCGCTAATTTATTAAGAAGTTTTCTCATTGGAGCTTATTTATTTTTGTGGTCAACCCTCAGTATGGCACAAACAGCACATCTGCAACCGGCTGAGATAAATGAAGGTGATACAACCAAGCTAATAATTGAAATCGAAGGGGGAACTCCTTCATTGCATGGTTTGGATACTTCAGCTTTAGAAAAAGACTTTGAAATATTAGGCACATCTTCCGGTGTGCAAAGTATGCGAAATCAAAGTGCCAAGTTTTATCAGGCGCGCTGGGAAATAGAGCTGTTTCCGCTACGAGCAGGCGAGTTGGAAATCCCGCCACTTGAAGTTAATGGAAGGATGACTGAACGATTGGTTTTGAATGTCAAAAAGTCAGACAGTTCAGATCCCGCTTCTGCGCAGAATATTTTCATTCAAATCAGTGCCGAACCTGAAAACCCTTATGTTGGCCAGCAGATCAATATTACAGTTCGTCTATTTCATAATATACGAATCGTTAATGGCACATTATCTGAACCTGAAGCTGCAAATGCCGATATTTATCGAGTTGGTAATGATATTAGTTATACCGAATCAATTAGCAATAGGCAATATAACGTACTCGAGCGCAGCTTTGCCATGTTTGCCAATACCACCGGCGAACTATCTATTTTCCCCGTATCTTTCCGCGGTCAGATCGAAGATAAATCCGATAATTCCTCATCCGACTTTAGTTCATTTTTACGCCAGGTTCGACAAATCAAGCGTGCAAGTAATGAACTGAGTTTGACCGTAAGAGATATTCCATCCAGTTATAGCGGCAAATACTGGTTACCGGCCAATGACCTCAGGATTAGTGAACAATGGAGCGATCAAGCCGGTGAGTTGCAAGTGGGTGATTCGGTTAGTCGTGAAATCAAAATCATCGCCGATGGCCTGCCGGCTGAGTCTTTGCCGGAAAAGATTATGGGTTCGAATAATAACGATCTCAACATCTATCCTGATAAAGTTTCACGTAATAACCAGGATATCGGCAAAAAATTAGTCGGGCGTGCAGAGCAAAAGTATGCCTTAATCATGTCCAAGGCCGGATATCTGGATGTGCCAGAGTTAACATTAAAATGGTGGGATGTGGATGAGGATATTGAAAAAGAAGCGATATTGCCTGCTAAAACATTAATCGTTAGTGGCGATTCAACCCAGCCTGTAATCGCGCAGAATCAATCAGATCAGCCGACACCATCGACTGTTAGGCCTGATTCTGTGACATCAACAAAAGTACAAACTAATTATTGGCAGTGGATGGCCTTGTTGTTTTTGGCTTTGTGGTTAATTACCATGGGATGGGTATATTGGTTCCGCTTAAATATGAACAAGGTTGAAATCGCTGAGGATTCGATCGAAAGCACCTGGAATCAAAAAGCGCTGGAGCAGGCATGCCGCTCCAATAATTCAGTCCAGGTTCGTAACCAACTGATTGCCTGGGCAAAAGATACCTGGCCGGAAGATAAAATCACCGGTCTATATCAGTTAAAAGCAAAGATACACGATCGGCTGTTGTCTGATGAGCTAAGTAAATTAGACGCAGTATTATTTTCAGAGAAAAAAACCGATTGGTCGGGCAAGGCTTTATTTACAGCGTTTACTAATGCCCAATCCAATATTTTTAACAAGGAAACTTCAGAGGAAGAAGTAATCCCACCGCTGTATGTACGACAAAGCTGACGCCTAAGTCATTCTGGAAAAGCCATAGGCTTTGTCCAGAACCTCCATGAGATGACAGGTGATTTAAGAGATCCACGTGCTACGAGTTTATCTTCACTTGCGGAGGTAAGCAGGATAATAGTTGGTCCGGGAGGGACTGCAATAAGAAGCGCCTCTGAACGACGCACTCAAGAAGCCAGTTTCAGCTCTTCAATACTGTTATAAAGTTTGCGATTGCTGACTGTGATAATCGAATCTTCATTTCGAGCAGTCAAATCCGGTAACGGTTTGCCGTAGTCAATCAGTACTGATCTAACCCGAAGCTTGGAACGGTTAAAGCTTTCAGAGCCAATGACCTCGCATTCAAGAAAAGTATCCTGAAACACTGTTAATTCCGGTTTTGGTACATAAACAATATTGCCAGACATCAGTTTAATCCCGTGCTTTTCAGCATTAAATATTAATTACAAATAAACCGCCTCTGAGAGCGCGTTTATATCAGAAACAAACTGAAATTTCAGTGAAATTTTGTTTCTTGGACACATTATCGAATTATTTAGTCGCAAATCACTTTTTATATAAACGCTGGCAAAACTTGAAACTGTGTGCTTGAATTCAGGCATATAATAGAATCGGATTATCTCCCTTAAGTTGAAGGGTTAACTGTCCCAAAT
The DNA here is from genome assembly GCA_965215945.1 of Arenicellales bacterium. GTDB lineage: Bacteria > Pseudomonadota > Gammaproteobacteria > Arenicellales > JAHEKD01 > JAHEKD01. Next base: position 70,090 of record CBDCFC010000051.1, read on the forward strand.
CATCTGACGACATACAGTCCTGGGTTTCTCAAGCTGAAAATGATGAGGCCAGCAGAAATCCAAAATCCCTCTTATCAACTAATAGGCCAGGTTAGATGAACCTCTTTGCTGTGCCTGCTTTGTGAATGAATATTTAAAGTGATCTACATGTTCGAAAAATTGCAATGGAGAACAAATTGCCAACTCACCCTAAATACTCATCTGAGTCATTTATTGAGTATCTGAAATTCTAGATTCTGAGAGAAAAGCAGCCATTAATTGTGATTTATAATACTGCTTATTGAATGTTTAATGATAAATTATAAATGATCTTCAAAGTTAACCTGAATTATAGAACGAATAAATTACTAAATAACAAACTATTTAACTTACAACATTTATTACCGAATTCTTCCTGGCCAAGACCTATATTTATTAAGAATTTGTGTAGTACTTCCAGAAACACAATCCATTGATGATGCAGATTCTGATATTAAATTGGGTACACAATTTTCATAGTACTCAGCAATAGACTGGGAGCAACGTCTATCTGAATCAGGGTCAGGAATTCTTCCACTACAAAGTATACCTGGGCCGACGCTTTCTATCATACAAATATCTTGAGCCCAGCGAAAAGCTCCATCCATTGTTTTGCTGGTACATTTTTCAATACCGCTTGTAGGTACTGAAAAATTGATTACTTTTAAGTGATATTTTTCAGATTGGATTTTTATCGAATCTTCACGAAAAAACTCATAATTTGGCTCGCTCAACTCATTACCCACACTTGAATTTGACCCGGCAGTTACTTTTATATTCCATTCCCCAGGCAATAGTTGAAAATTGGCACGACCACGTGAATCAGTAATGCGATCTTCGGTTACACCACTGCCAATTTGAATACTGACTTTGGCTCGCTCAACGGCTTTGGAAATCCACAAAACAGTAACTTGAAGAGAACCATGGCCAGGAATGGATACAATTGGATCTGATGGTCTTGAAATTGTTTCAGAATAACAAATTCCTGCGCTAATATTTATATTGCAGGAGTTCCAAGAATCGTTCAGTGCGAGTATTACACTTTCCATGTCGTTTTTAATTTCTTTGCGAAACACAATCAATGGTTCTTCAGTGGAAGATTGCCCATAACATTCAGACAGTTTGCCCTGAGGTATCATACTCCACCAACCTCCATCATTTATAGCCCTTAATGCAGGCACTTGTTGATCAGGCAAATAAATTCCATCTAATTGCCCACGCTTCACAGCGCATAACATGGATCCGGCATGTTTTGCATCAATTCCTCCACGATTTAACATGCTAATAATAGCTTTTTGAGCATGGACATCAATTCGAGAGTCAATTATGTCTTGTGTTGTCCAACACTGTTCTACATCCGGACATCCTTGAGTATCTGCAGTAACTCTAATAGACAGAGCTAGATATATAACTAGTACTACAATTGTTTTAATATGCATGTTCTCATCTCCTTCAATAATATATTTCGATCTTGTTTATCATTCTTAAGGTTCAATAAATGGGTTGTTATATGAATTGCCTTTTAGAACCCATGGTTTATTTTCTTTTTTATAACCTGCTAATTCAGCATCTTGCATTGTCTGTGTGTACCACTGGCGCAGCTCTGGGAACGTGTCGTCATACTCATTTAAGAAGGCGTTTATCGCGGCTTCGTCAACATCTTTACCGTTGAGCAGCCCCAGACCAAGTTTATAGACTGCTTTAGCTCTTTGTTTAACTTCTGGACTGTCTCCAGCATACTCTTCAGCAAGAGCTTCGATTAATGCTTCATCTATAGAGTCTCCACTTATCGCTGAATTTGCAAGTCCAACTCCCATTCGGTAGGCAAAACGGTATTCCTCGGGAATATTTCCCTCCATGGTTTTTAAAAAATGTGTGGCATCGATAGTGCGTCCCGCCATAAGATCAAGGGCGACGACTGATGCATAATAAAAAGGTGCTGCAGCTGGAAAAGCAATTGCAACATAAGGCATGACAGTTCGATAAATACGCTCTAGTCCCTGCGCGAAGGTTGAACCTCCACCATAATTACCGGGATACGCGTCACCGTATTGGTTATAGAGTACCGGTGTAAATTCCCACCCACCATTCGTTATATTTATACCAACATTCCCCCCGTGAGCGCGATTATATCCAAAATAATCCTGGAAATATTCATGCACAATTTCCGGGGCATTATATCCAGGCATCGCCGAGGATGGAGACCATCCCATCAATTCCCCTCTCCAGCGTGGCGAAGGCATCCAGTATGCTTTCGTCGAGTATTTCCAGAAATTCTTATAGTAATCACTTGGCCTTGGCTTTTCTTTCATGCTCTTTTGGAGTTTTAAGAACGCTGTGACCAATAGGGGAGGTGCACGACGAACATATTCATGATCAGTAGAAAACGCAGCAGATCCTTTTCTATTGCCGTAAATATCCACTCCAAGCCTTTCAATAATTTTTCCGGGTTGAGTGTTACCAATTTCAAAAGACCCGTTATCCTGGAATCCCCAGAGTACAGGGCCGAATAAAGTTTTAATGCGAGAGGGGATGCTCAATGGTTTGTTTGTTTTAAACTGGGCACTAGTTATAAGTGCATTAAGAGTATGTTCATTAAGCACGTACTCATAAACAAAAAACCCCCACTTTGGTAGACCATTGTTTTTTTCAGTTTTTTTGATAAAACTCCAGATATCCGGATCTAATTTTGGACGCTGGAGTTTCCCTGATCCACCGAAATATAACCTTATACTATTACTGGGCAAACCAATGGGTTGCATAGACTCATCAAGCGCCTGTACTCGCACATAAAGATTGGGGCGTCGCTTAGCTGGATTAGATTCTATATTAATTGTCAGTCCCTGCATTGCAGGTACAGTAGTTGGATAATATTTTTTAATGTCGATAATAAACCCTCCTCCTTCCTCGTCACTAGAATGCCCAGCTCTACCTTCCTCAAGAATTATTCCAGTAAATCTCTCATGGGTATTATTAGGTAATGGTTCAGTACTTATTTGGTACTCTACCGTTTTGATGTCGTGAGACTTCAATTGCCAACGAAACTGCACAAATGTTTCATTTGAATTATCTGTCACAGATATCACATCTGACCATGAATAGTTTGGTGCTAAATTTGTAAAATCATTTAATTTTTCATTAAATACCTCGAGCTGCGGTTTAACAATGGTAAATGAAAGTGCATTTAATAAGTAATCAGTATGTTCAATTTCTGCAACAAAACCAGTAGAACCTAAAACTCCTCTAGTTACTTGCTGTAGTTTAATAGCATCTAAGCCTACTAAATAACCGTCAGATTCTGACGATTTTGATTGAATTTCAAATTTTATCTTGTTTGGACCGGTAACTAACCTGTTAATACCTAACGACACCGAACGTTTTTCAACTTTGGTTGAAAAACCTACAATATCTATATTTTTCTCATTTAAAATAATCTTGTAATTTCCATAATCAGGTGCAACTGAATATTCAAACCAAATATCAAAATAACCAGTTTGCGGCACTTCAAAAGTTAGTTCCAAACGGGAAGATGGTTGTGATGGATCATTGGTAGATAAATTTGGTTGCCAAAGAAGCTGCTTGTCGTTACTCCAGTCTGCACCAAATATTTGCATTGCCTGTATTGTGACTTCACTTTCATTAGCTGAATTTATTAAATGTTCTGCTTCAACGACAATTTCATTTGCTGTTCGTGATTCGTCATTGGTTTGGGCATAACAGGTTAGTTGGATTACATAGATAAATACCAGAATACAAAATCGGAATACTAAACCAGCAATAAACGAATAGTTATAAAGATTAGTTTTTGCAAATAAGAAACGTATGAAATCATTGTTTAGATTCTCTCCATATTGGCACATACTAAATACCTTATAATAATTGTGGTATTTAGTATACTGTAAGCTTTTGACAAAAGATATGATGTGTTTCACACTTTAAGTAATCTTTAGTATCAAACTCTTATTTAGCACTAAGTAATTTGTTTTAAAAAAACTAAATTAGTAATTTTCAATGACAGCTTAAAAGAAGATTGTGTTGAGTTCAAATTTCTGATACATGGCAGCAATGGGCAAACTAAGAGACATCGGTGCGGCAGCCTCAAAAAAACTGTCAATTAAGCCTGAATATTTACAAATTATTCAAAGCTGGATAGAGTTGCAAAGGCGCAACTCTATCCATGATTCAATTAACCAATATTATGAAATTAAGCAGCTTTCTCTTCAGTTGACTCGCCTTCAATCAGATTCAAATCATTATCACTATTGATTGAAATTTTCTTGGGCTTCATGACCTCAGGTATTTCTTTAACCAGGTTGATAGAGAGCAAGCCATTTTCGAGTTTTGCCGATGTGATTTCCACATAATCGGCTAGGTTGAATTTGCGCTCGAACGCTCTGGTCGCTATACCTTTGTGTAGATAGTTGCGCTGCTTTTTATCTTCAGTTTTTTTGCCTTTAATAGTTAAGACTTTGTTTTCGACCTGAAGATCAAGATCAGCCTCTGCAAATCCTGATACGGCCAGGGTGATTTCATACTTGTTCTCATCGATTGCTTCGATATTGTAAGGTGGGTAACCACTACCGGATGCGTCTGAACGCAATGTTGAGTCAAGCATCGAGGCTAGTTGGTCGAAACCTACTGAGCTGCGAAAAAGGGGAGTTAAATCAAGTGTATTCATAATTACAAAACCTCCAAATAAGCATAAAGTAATAACAAAATTTTGTTTGATACTCTCATAGAGACGTATCAGTAATTTAATTAGGGATTGGATTTAAAATTTCAAGACTTTTTTTAGAAAAAATTTATGCGGATTTACTGGCTAAAAAATATATTAATATATTTCCTGTCGGTTATGATCTTGGTTCAATTATTAAGGCCAAGCCATGACAGAAATAACGATTATTCAAGCGGTCTTTGTCGGCTTACTTTTTGTCTGGTCAGGTTTTGTACGAAGCGGTATCGGTTTTGGCGGGGCTGCATTGTCTTTGCCGTTGTTGTTATTAATCATTGATCAGCCCTTGTTCTGGTTACCTATCGTGGCCACCCATTTGTTGATTTTTTCCTGCGTTACACTTTACAAACGCCTCGATAATGTTGACTGGAGTTATTTGAAAAAAGCCCTGTGGGTCATTTTTATTCCAAAAATTATCGGTGTGATGGGATTGTTGAATTTGCCCAGCGATATTCTGGTCATCATGATTTACGGGATAACCTTTGTCTATGGTTTAACCTATGTATTCAACTATACATTCAAAAGTGAAAATCGTTACGTCGATCGAATATTATTGATTTTAGGCGGCTATGCCAGCGGCACATCGCTGATTGGTGCACCGTTAATTTCGGCCGTTTTTGCCCGTCATGTTGAGTTATCGAGACTTAGAGACACTCTCTTTGTGTTGTGGATTATTTTGGTGCTAATCAAAATGTCCACTTTTGTTATTTTTCAAATCGATATGCAAATCAAATATACGATTTATTTGTTGCCTTTTGTCACTGTTGGACATTTGCTCGGTTTGAAAGCGCATGATTATTTGATTTATGGTGAGGGAAATAGATTCAAGCTGATTCTGGGTTTGGTCTTGGTGGTGATCTGTAGTTATGGTTTATTTACAGCCTAGTCAACTAAGACTGTAATCCTGACTATATGGATCTAGCTAGCCCGTTATAATTAAGTAGACCAATAGAGGATTTATTGTGACTAATCTTTCATCTTTACGGGCAAAATTTCGTCGTCGCCGTCTTCAATCTGAGCAAGAAGTTGTCGATGAACTTTTGCAAATTATTCAGCTAGACGAAAAGCAACTGGCGAATATCCAGCAAAAAGCAGCCAAGCTTGTTCACCAACTTCGAACTGAGGCGACACCAGGTTTGATGGAAAGTTTTCTGGCTGAATACGGATTGAGCACAGATGAAGGTGTGGCGCTGATGTGCCTGGCAGAAGCGTATTTACGCACACCGGATGAGCTTACTATGGATGCACTAATCCGTGACAAAATCGGCACAGGCGAATGGTCCCGTCATCGTGGAGGCGCCGATTCACCATTCGTGAATGTAAGTACCTGGGCGTTAATGCTAAGTGGTCGGGTGTTTCGGAATAAAAAGGGCGAAGACAAAGATTTGGGCGACACCATGTTCAAAGTTGTTCAGCGTTTGGGTGAACCGGTTGCACGTGTTGCTGTGGGTGAGGCGATGAAGTTGATGGGTCGTCAGTTTGTGCTCGGCCGCGATATTGAAGAAGCTATTGAGAATGGCTCAAACTTAAGAAAGCAAGGCTATCGTTATTCCTACGATATGCTAGGTGAAGCGGCTCGTACAGGTGCCGATGCACAACGCTATTTCTTGGCTTATTCCAAAGCGATTAGTGCCATCGCTCAACATGCAGATAATGATTTTGTTCATGATAATCCTGGCATATCCGTCAAGTTATCCGCTTTGCATCCGCGTTATGAATACGTCCAGGATGAGAGGGTTATGCGGGAGTTGGTGCCACGAATGGCAGCACTTACGGAACAAGCAAGAGCAGCTAACATCGGTTTGAATATTGATGCAGAGGAGATGGATAGACTCGATATTTCGCTGAGTGTCATTGAGGCGGTTTTACGTTCACCCTCACTACAAGGCTGGGATGGTTTTGGTGTGGTCGTTCAGGCCTATTCAAAGCAGGCGTTGTCCGTGTTGGATTGGTTGAATCAGCTAGCCACTGACCTGGATCGAAAAATTTCGGTGCGCCTGGTTAAAGGTGCCTACTGGGATACAGAAATAAAAAATGCACAGGTGTTGGGACTAAGTCGCTATCCGGTATTTACCCGCAAACAGACGACAGATGTTTCTTATTTGGCTTGTGCAAAAAAACTGCTGGAATATTCAGATCACATTTATCCTCAGTTTGCGACGCATAACGCACATACGGCCAGTGCCATTCTTGAGTTGGCTAATGAGAATGATAAGTTTGAATTTCAACGTCTGCATGGAATGGGGGAGGCCTTGCATGCTTTAGTTAAAAAACAGTACGATCGAATTTGCCGAATCTATGCACCTGTCGGTGTCCATAAAGATTTGCTCGCCTATCTGGTCAGACGGCTATTGGAAAACGGTGCCAATAGCTCATTCGTCAATCAGGTTCTGGATAAAGAGGTGCCGATAGACCAGGTTGTTGGCGATCCTATTGAATATGTTAGATCACTTGGGCAGGTTCGCAATGGCAGAATTCCACTGCCCAAAGATTTGTACGGTGAAAGCCGGCAGAATTCACAGGGGTGGAATGTTAACGACCCATTAGATGAAACTGAACTGGAAAAGCAAATGGCGCCGTACAGGCGTGCAAGCTGGCAGGCCGCGCCATTGATCCAAGGTGTCAATCCAACCAGTAAACCTGAGGAAATTTATAGTCCGGTCGATCACCGAGATAATGTGGGTGAAGTTGTTAACACCAGCAAAGAAGAAGTAGAAAGGGCAATTGAAATCGCTACCAAGACCGCTGCGCATTGGAGCCAAACAACTGCTTCATATCGAGGTGAATTACTCGAAAAAGTAGCTGATTTGTACGAGCAAAATACAGCAGAGATCATAGCCATAGCTAACCGCGAGGCGGGTAAAACAAGGCTGGATGGCATTTTAGAAATTCGTGAGGCTGTTGATTTTTTACGTTATTACTCAAGTGAAGTAAGAAAAAACCTGAGCGATGAAAAATATCGACCACTTGGTCCGGTAGTCTGTATTTCGCCCTGGAACTTTCCGTTGGCCATATTTACCGGACAGATCACTGCAGCATTAGCAGCGGGGAATACTGTTTTAGCCAAACCCGCTGAACAAACCCCATTGATGGCTACCCGGGCCATTCAACTGTTTCATCAAGCTGGTATTCCACAAGAGGTTCTGGCACTTTTGCCTGGTGATGGTGCTACCGTGGGCTCGGCTTTGACCAGTGATCCAAGAATTAAAGGGTGTTGTTTTACCGGCTCTACCGAAACAGCCTGTTTAATTGATCAATCTTTAGCGAATAAAGGCGATCCACAGGCGCCTTTAATAGCAGAGACGGGCGGCTTGAACGCCATGATCGTCGATTCGACGGCACTGCCTGAACAAGCGGTGCGGGATATTGTGCAATCTGCTTTTCAAAGTGCCGGACAACGATGTTCAGCATTGCGCTTGTTAGTGGTGCAAGAGGATATTGCTGAAAGCTTATTGACCATGCTCGAAGGTGCGACTAATGAGTTGGTGACGGGTGATGGTTGGGACGCGGCGACCGATATTGGTCCGGTGATCGATGCCGAGGCTCAACGAATGATTGTTGATTATATGGAAGAGCTGGATCAACAGGGCCGCTGTTTATTCAAAACCAGATTGCCTAAATCAACCGCCCTTGGCACCTTTGTTCCTGCTGCAGCTTATAAGCTAGACAAAATCTCTGATTTAAAAAGAGAAATTTTTGGTCCGGTTCTGCATGTAGTTACCTTTAAAGCTAAGCAATTGGACGATGTGGTCAGGCAAATTAATGCTAGCGGTTATGGATTAACCTTAGGAGCACATAGCCGGGTTGATGAACGAATGGATCGTATCTGTGCATTAGCAAAGGTCGGTAATATTTATCTGAATCGTAATCAAATTGGCGCCGTCGTAGGTGTGCAACCATTTGGAGGAGAAGGTTTGTCGGGTACTGGCCCGAAAGCAGGCGGGCCGCATTATATATACCGGTTTGTAAAACCAACTACTTTTAACATAGGCGATAAATCAACTGTTAATACCAATCATTTGCAAGCACTCGCACAGTTAGATAATCCGCACAAAAAAGTGGTAGAAAACGCTGTTTTAAGAGCAAAAGCGATAAATGGTGAACCACAAATTCTAAATGGTCCAACCGGTGAGAGAAACACGTATTCACTGCACCCTCGAGGGTCTGTGCTTTGTGCTGGAGGGGGTGAAAATGTCGAGGAGTCTTTATTGACACAGGCTATATTAGCAGCACTAGCTGGTAATAAAGTAATACTATCCAGTAAGTCTGCAGTGCCACAAATTGTTAAAGATGTTATTCGGCTATTGCATAAAACTGGTATTGCCAAAGATAAGGTCGTTGAGCTTACACAAGATATACCGACAATCTGTAAACAAGAGCAATTAGCGCTGGTAGTTTGTGATGATGAGGATCTTAGTGAAATTCGTTGCATTTTAGCTGCTCGTGAGGGTGCCAGAGTTCCACTGATTAATTCTTCGGATGTTGCACATTTATATTATCAGGAGCGTGTCGTATCAGAAGACACCACAGCATCGGGGGGTAATGCTAAATTGCTCGCCGGGTTATAATATTGACAAATGACTTAGTGGAGGTAAGATTCAAGATCACAAATCATTTTTGAAGTTAAGCACTTGAATCAAAAATGATTTAGTTGAAATATTAGACCTTAATTTAATAATCAATAAAGTATCTATCAGAACACTAGGGATTGTTGTTAAACTGCAAGGGGTTTGTCTAAAAGGTTCAGGTGAACCGCACAGCTTGGATAGTTTTAAGGATTGTTAGTGTCTAAAGCATAGTTAAGAGGAATTAATTCGATGTTTAAAAGATCAGTTTTTTTGATGGCCCTAATTGGTGGTATTGCTACTCAGACGGTACAAGCTACACCGTGTGGTGGTCAACACGAAGTATTAGCTGGTGATAGTCTCAGTTTTCTAGCTAGCCTGGGGCCGCACTATAGTGATTCGAGCTATTGGCCTATACTTTTCCAAGCGAACAAGGATCGTATTGGCTCTGATCCTAACTTAATTTATCCTGGAGTTATGTTAAGAATTCCATGTTTGGATGACGATGGTAATTTGCTTCCAGGTCAATTCGATGCCGATGGTAATCCCATTGAAAGTGCATTTGATGGCAGTCGAAATCAAGCATCGATGACGGCTGCTGCTCAATCTGGAGCAGCATCAACAAACGAGCAAGCCGATCATGATCATGGGGATCATGACCATGGTAGTAGTCATGATCAGGCTGATGACTCAACGACTCAAGCAGCCACAGCCGCTGCTACAACAACTACCACCGACACAACTTCTACTACTGCTGCATCCACAACGACTGCTAGTGAAACAACAGTTGCAAAAGCAGCACCTGTAAGTAATGCTGATGCAGCCGGAGATTCCATCCGCCTGCTTACCGGTGATGACTACGGTATTTCAGTTGATCGAAGTATTAGTAACGGCAGAGTCGTTGCAAAATTAGTCGATACGGCACTGACCGAAAATAAGGAAGTCAGCCATAACATTACCTGGATCAATGATTGGTCAGCGCACCTGGATCCGTTATTGGCAACTCATTCCTTTGATGTTGGTTTCCCCTGGTTGAAACCTGACTGTGCGGCCAATGCCACTGATATTAGATGTAGTCAGTTTTTATATTCTGAACCAATTTATGAGATTTCAATGTTGTTGTTTGTGAATGCTGCGTCACCGATGAGTTTTAGCAGTGATGCCGATATGATGGGCAAAAAGATTTGCCGACCCTCAGGTTATTTTACTCATGATCTGGACAACAACGGACGAAATTGGTTGGCTGAGGGTAAAATCGAACTTAAGCAACCGGGTAGTGTGCAACAGTGTTTTCGTATGTTACTGCAAAATCAGGTTGATGCGGTGGCAGTTAATGAATACACCGGACGTACCATTGTGAAAAGCATGAAGCTCGATGATCAGGTCATAGTGCTTGATTCAACACCGCTTTCCAAAGAAAGTGTCTATGCGATTGTTCACAACCAGCATCCGCGCGCCGAAGAATTGATAGCAAAAATAAACCAAAGTATAGGTGCTAGCCAAGCCTCCGGTGCTTACCAACAGATTTTGGATTCTAATTAATAATTGGATTTAATTCTTTGGGAACCTCTAAACAAGCATCCTATCGTCACTCCCGCGCAGGCGGGAGTCCAGAGAAATCAACAGCTTGTAGATTTTCGCCTTAAAGGTAATAAACTTAATCACACAGTTTTGTTAAGTTAAATCCGCTATTGTCGCATCAGCCACTTGCGCGAGGCTGTGCGGGTCAATCTGGAATATCGACTTCGGATGTCCTGCTGCCGCCCAGACATTTTCATGTGCCAGTAAAGAGCTATCCATATAAACGGGCAGTTTATTCAAGCTGCCTATGGGTGCAACACCGCCTATTGAAAATCCTGTTTTTTGTTTGACGAAGTCGGCATCGGCTTTATCTAGTTTTTCACCAATTAAATTAGCCAGCTTCGCACTGTCTAGACGTTTGTCACCACTAATCAGTGCTAATACAGGCTGTCCAGATATTGAAGTCTTAAATATTAATGACTTAACAATTTGCGCAACATCACACTTTAAAGCGTCGGCTGCTTGTTCTGCTGTGTGAGTGCTTTGCTCTAAAATTATGATTTCAGTGTGCACACCTTTTTGAGTGAGAGTTTGTTTAACACGGTCAATCGATTTCATTTATAGTTGTCCTGTATTCAAAAGGCATTTGTAATAAATTTTGCTGTTAAATGAGATAAAAACGCATTGAAAAGTCGTGATCTGGCGATTATCATGTAATCTAAACGATTTGTCATAAACAAGCTGCAAAACGTACCATCGATTAAGGAGTTGTTAAATATGTCTAAAGCAAAAATTGCAGTTTTTCATGGTCCTAACCTGAATTTACTAGGAACCCGTGAACCTGAAGTATATGGCAAAACCACGCTCGATGATATTAACAGCATGCTTGAAGCCGAAGCGCAAAAAGCATCCATCGATATTATTTGTCGTCAATCCAACGCTGAAAATGAGTTAATCGACTGGATACAGCAATCCAAGGATGCAGATTTTATAATAATTAATCCTGGTGCTTTTACTCATACCAGTATCGCATTGCGTGATGCCTTGGCTGGCATCGCTGTGCCGTTCATAGAGGTACACCTTTCTAATGTTCATGCCAGAGAATCATTTAGGCGGAATTCTTATTTTTCTGACCTGGCCGTCGGCGTCGTCTGCGGATTGGGTTATCGTGGTTATTTATATGCTTTAGACACTGCTTTGAATCGAGTTAAAACAAGTTAAGTATTTAAAGGATTTGAAAAAATGGTTATGGATATTCGCAAGATCAAAAAATTAATTGAATTGCTGGAAGAGTCTGATTTAGCCGAAATGGAAATTGTTGAAGGTGAAGAGTCAATTCGCCTCAGCCGAGCCAGTTCAGTGCCGGCAACTCAACCGGCGTCTGCACCCCAGGTCGTTCACGCGACTGCACCAGCTCCAGCGCAAACAGGTGACGACAGTGGTAACACGGAGTCTGTTCCCACCGCATCCGGTCACGAAATTAAATCACCGATGGTTGGTACTTATTATGATGCGCCTACTCCTGATGCGGGTCCATTCGTGAAAGTGGGTGACAATGTAGAAGTCGGTGATACGCTATGTATCATTGAAGCGATGAAAATATTCAACCAGATTGAAGCGGATAAATCGGGTGTAGTTAAAGCAATGCTGAAAAGCACCGGTGATCCGGTTGAATATGACGAACCTCTTTTTATCATCGAATAAAGGCAACACAAGATGATTGATAAACTGGTGATTGCCAATCGTGGTGAAATTGCACTGCGTATTTTACGTGCCTGCCGCGAACTGAGTATCAAAACGGTAGCCGTTTACTCCAAGGCAGATCGTGACGCTAAATATGTGCGCCTTGCTGACGAATCTGTTTGTATTGGTCCACATCAGGCCAAAGATAGCTATCTTAATATTCCTGCGGTGATCAGTGCTGCTGAAGTCACTGATGCTTCGGCCATTCATCCGGGCTATGGTTTTTTAGCCGAAAATGCAGACTTTGCCGAAAGGGTGGAAGAAAGCGGTTTTATTTTTGTTGGCCCCAAGCCTGAAACCATTCGCTTAATGGGGGACAAAGTCAGTGCAATTGCTGCGATGAAAGCATCTGGAGTCCCTTGTGTGCCAGGTTCAGACGGGCCTTTAGGCGAGAATCCTGATGATCTTAAGAAAATCGGTGCCAAAATCGGTTATCCGTTGATTGTCAAAGCGGCAGGCGGCGGTGGTGGCAAAGGCATGCGCGTTGTGCACAGCGAAGCGGCCTTGTTAAATGCTATCTCACTGACTAAGAGTGAGGCTAAGGCAGCATTTAACAACGAAATGGTTTACATGGAAAAATTCCTGGAGCGACCACGTCATGTTGAAATTCAAGTTTTAGCCGATAATCATGGCAATGCCGTACATTTAGGTGATCGAGATTGCTCAATGCAACGAAGACACCAAAAGGTGGTCGAAGAGGCCCCTGCCCCCGGAATATCTGCTGAAGTACGACATAAAATCGGCATGCGCTGTGTAGCTGCGTGCAAGGAAATCAGTTACCGCGGGGCGGGAACTTTTGAATTTCTTTATCAGGACGGCGAATTCTATTTTATCGAAATGAATACCAGGGTTCAGGTTGAACACCCTGTAACAGAACAGATCACTGGCGTAGATATTGTCAAAGAACAGTTGTTGATTGCCTCGGGGGAAAAACTGAGCTTTGATCAGGATGACGTCGTTTTTTCCGGGCATGCGATTGAATGCCGAATCAATGCTGAAGATTCCGAAACATTTATTCCATCCCCTGGAAAAATTTCGCTTTATCACAGTCCGGGCGGTTTGGGAGTACGTGTTGATTCACATGTTTATAGTGGTTACTCAATTCCGCCGTATTATGACTCGATGATTGCAAAAGTCATCACTACTGGCAAAAACCGTGATCAGGCGATTGCCCGCATGCAAGGGGCCTTGCAGGAGATGATTGTCGAAGGTGTTCGCACTAACATCCCTTTGCAGCGTCGAATTATGGCCGATCAGGCCTTTGCCCAGGGACAGTTGACCATACATTATTTAGAGCAGCAGCTGGCATCTTGACTTAGAAACTATTGCACTTGTGCTTTCATCGTTAAAAGCTCACTTAGAATGCTCATTTATTTTTATAAACTGCGCTTCTGGCGTTCATTTTTGTCTCGAAATCACAGCGATCATTACGTTTCTAAGCCAATTAGTCGCTGATTAGAATAGATCTTATGACCTGGCAATCAGTTGAGATAATTATTGAAGCAGAACAAGAGGAGCATTTCAGTGAGTTGCTTCTTAAGCATGGTGCTTTAGCAGTGACTACAACTGCCGCTGATGACAGCGAAATTTTTGAGGTTAACGGTAAGATTGACGATAGTTGGAAATCGATTCAGTTAACCGGATTATTTGATGAATTGATAGATTTAGGGCCGATTTTGGCTGAATTATCGGCCAATCCAATAGTTAGCCTAAACACTACCACGCTGGAGGATAAAAACTGGGAACGAGCCTGGCTGAATAATTTTGTTCCGATACAAATTAACGAAAGGCTCTGGGTAATCCCGAGTTGGCATGAAAACGTGGATGATGATGCGATTAATATTCAAATTGATCCAGGCATGTCATTTGGCACGGGCACCCATGAAAGCACGCAGTTATGTCTAGGCTGGTTAACAGACATGGATATAACTAGTAAATCGTTGATCGATTATGGTTGTGGTTCGGGAATTTTGGCAATTGCCGGGATTAAACTTGGTGCACAGTTTGCCATGGCTACAGATATCGAACCCAGGTCATTATCTGCAACCCTTGAAAATGCAGAAAAAAACAACGTTGCCGATCAACTTGAAGTTGATTTGCCTGATCAGCTGCCGGCAGTAAAAGTTGATATTGTGATGGCCAACATTCTGGCCACTACCATCATTGAAATCAAAGATATTCTGATCAGCCATGTTGCTAATAACGGTCAATTATTACTGGCCGGTATCCTGAGTGAGCAGCAGACAATGATCAGGCAGGCATTACCTGAGTTTAGCTGGCTAACACGTCAACAAGGAGACTGGATTGCTTTATTAGGACAGAAATGAACTCTGATTTGATCAGAGGTTCCTTAGCCTTTACAATCAATCCGCCTGAATTTTAGTAATCATAAGTGACTGCCGATAATCAACAACTTTTCACTCGCTGTCCTCATTGTCGAACCATGTTTCGGGTGTCTACACAGATGCTTGAAATGGGTCAAGGATGGGTAAAATGTGGTCGTTGCAAGAAAGTTTTTGATAGCGATCAAAATCAGGTCGAGCCAAGTGCTTTTCTAAAAACCAAAGAAAGTTCAGATATTGGGGACCAAACCGAAAAGACCAGATTTTCTTCGCTATCTGTCCAGGAAAAATCCGATTCCACTGATCTTAAAGCGAAACCTGAGGGCCAAGCATCTGAAACGGGGTCTGGGGATCAAACCGAGAAAATAGAATCTTCTAGGCCAGCTGCTGAAAAAAAATCGGCTAATCTTGGAGTTGAGAGTAAACAAGAACGTCAACTTTCATTTATCGAAAGTAAAGAAGATAAGAAATTAGAGACTAGTGAGCCACAAGCAACGCTGGTTGGTAAAAAAGCGGACGAGATCAAGACAGACAAAAGAATAGAAAAACAGACAGATAAAATGGCCAGTTCTGCCGAGGTTGTTGTAAAAATATCTCAACAAAAGATAACTCCAGCTGAGCAGGAGGAAAAAACCACGCTCAAGCTGTCAACGAGAGAAATTAACAGGCCAGTTTCAGAGGAAACTCCGCTTACCGTCAAGCCATCAACTACCTCTGTAAGACCAACTAGAGAAAGGACCTTGACCGAACAACAAAAAATGAATGCCAAGGCAGAAAAGAAACGGAAAGCTGAAAAATCTCAGTGGACAAAAATGATTCTTGCACAAGCACAAAGCTGGAAGTCAGAAAAAAATCGTTTTCAGTCACGAAGGAGTTACACCGCAATACTGGTTATGATTGGATTGTTGGCTTTACTTATCTGGCAGGTGGCGATTGTTAATTACTCGAAACTCGCTAATTATAATTTTCTTGCCGGGCCATTAAAATTGACTTGCGCTATGGTGAGCTGTAATAAGGAAAAGCCGGCCAGTGAACATCAATTTGAAATACTCCATGCTAGTCTTCGCCCTCACCAGACAAGTCCTGGAGTGATTACAATCTCGGCGAATCTTATCAATTACAGTAATAGTGATAAATTGTTACCCAGTATTCGATTAGATTTAACTGATGCTAACGACGTTGTTGTTGCTTCTCGAACGATTAATCTGGTTGACAATCCTCAGTATATTGATCCCGCAATAAGCCAATTAGCGCCCGGTCAGGACGTCAAACTAAAACTGGACATTGACCGACCTGTGCGCAGTGCTGTTGGTTTCGAATTGAGTGTGATTAACTGATGTGGATAGGAAATTATCAGTTTGAGAATAAAGTATTGGCCGCTCCAATGGCAGGCATCAGTGATGCGGTGTTCAGAAAGGTAGCTCTAGATCATGGTGCTGATTTGGCAGTGTCTGAAATGATTGCATCAAATGCACTTTTGCAAGATTCAAAAAAAACCAGATGGCGATTGCAGCACATCGATATGGGAGTTCGCTGTGTGCAAATTGTGGGTCACGATCCTTTGGTAATGGCACAAGCTGCAAAATCGAATGTTGATTTGGGCGCTCAGATTATCGATATAAATATGGGCTGCCCGGCAAAAAAAGTCTGTAACAAATTAGCCGGTTCCGCATTGTTAAGCGATGAAGATCAGGTCAGGCGAATATTGGAGGCAGTGGTTTCAGCCGTCAATGTGCCGGTAACACTAAAGATTCGCACTGGGTCAAGTCCAACTCAGCGTAACGGAACCAGAATTGCCCGGATAGCTCAAGATTGTGGTATTCAATCTTTGGTGGTTCACGGTCGCACACGTACCTGTCGATTTAAGGGTGAGGCAGAATACGAAACAATTCGGCAAATTAAAAATGCCGTTCACATTCCGGTCATTGCCAACGGAGATATCGACTCACCTGACAAAGCAAGGAAGATTTTGTCCTTCACGGGTGCGGATGCGGTAATGGTCGGCCGAGCGGCACAAGGTAAACCCTGGATTTATAAGCAGATTACAAAATTTCTGAAAACCGGAAAATTGATTGCTGATCCTACAATAGATCAAATTGGCCAATTATTGTTGTATGTTTTGGAACAAATGTATGCGTTATATGGTGAGTATTCAGGTGTTCGTATCGCTAGAAAACACATTAGCTGGTACACCAAAGGCATAAAAAATAGCAATGAATTTAGAAAAAATGTGAATATAGTTGAATCTTCTGCTGAGCAATTTAAAATGACTCATGCTTTTTTCCAACAGCATAGTAGTGAAATCAAATATACAGCATGAAAAAAACTAAAAAAGTATCAAAAAATAAAATCCCTAAACCACTACACCTGCATGTTCGTAAAAGCATCAATCGATATTTTAAAGACCTTGATGGTGAATGCCCGGTAGCTTTATATAATCGAGTCATGGCTGAGGTGGAAAAGCCATTACTGGAAGTGGTGATGGAAAAAAACCAGGGCAACCAATCGCAATCTGCCAGAATGCTCGGTATTAATCGTAATACCCTACGAAAGAAACTGAAGCAGTATTCTATCGAATAACATTATTGTATTGAGGATAAACCCGAATGAATGACGGGATAAGAACCGTTAACTGTGCGTTGATCAGTGTTTCAGATAAATCAGGCGTTGTTGAGTTCGCCAGTTTTCTTGAAAGCAAAAACGTAAAGATTCTATCGACCGGCGGTACCGCTAAATTGCTTGACGACAATGGAATTGCTGTTACTGAGGTATCTGACTATACGGGGTTCCCGGAGATGATGGATGGACGGGTCAAAACCCTGCATCCAAAAATACACGGCGGTATTCTCGGTCGACGTGGTCAGGATGATTCAGTCATGCAGGATAATGAGATAGAAGCTATCGATTTGGTCGTAGTCAATCTTTACCCATTTGAGCAAACCATCAAAAAGGTTGTGATTTTGAGACGGCGATTGAAAATATCGATATTGGTGGACCAACATTGATCAGGGCTGCTGCGAAAAATCACCATGATGTAACAGTCGTTGTGGATGCTGCTGATTATTCGACGATTGTGGATGAAATCGGTCAGCATGGCGGTACCAGCCTCGAATTACGCAAACGATTAGCCGCCAAAGTATTTTCACACACAGCCCGTTACGATGGTGCCATTTCTAATTATCTTAATAGTGAAGGTGAGCAATTACCATCGGTTTACAGCATGCAATATAAGAAAATCATGCCGATGCGTTATGGTGAAAACCCGCATCAGCAAGCAGCGTTTTACAAGCAGCATGAGCCTCAAGCCGGCAGCCTGGCAGCGGCGGAGTTATTGCAAGGAAAGGCATTGTCGTATAACAATGTGGCCGATGCTGATGCAGCGCTGGAATGTGTCAAAGAATTTGATCAACCGGCTTGCGTAATCGTTAAGCATGCCAACCCTTGTGGTGTTGCAATTGCTGAAAATGTTGGTCAGGCCTATGAACTGGCCTATCAAACTGATCCGACCTCGGCTTTTGGCGGTATTATTGCCTTTAATCGTGAATTGGACGCACAAACAGCCAAGGCGATTATCGATCGACAATTTGTGGAGGTCATCATCGCACCAAGTGCCTCTGGAGAAGCGGTGGACTCTCTGTCAGCAAAATCTAACATACGTGTACTCATTACCGGACAATGGCCTGAACAGGATTTGTCCTCACTTGACTACAAACGTGTCAGCAGTGGTTTGTTAATTCAACAGCGCGATCAAGGTAAAATTAAGCAAACAGATTTAAAATCAGTTAGCAAGCGTCAGGCCAGCGAACAAGAGCTGAATGATATGTTATTCGCCTGGAAAGTGGTCAAGCATGTCAAGTCGAATGCCATTGTTTATGCAAAAAACGGTCAAACGATTGGTGTAGGAGCAGGGCAGATGAGCCGTATTTATTCGGCTAAAATTGCCGCCATAAAAGCGCAAGATGAAGGTTTGCAAGTAGCCGGATCGGTGATGGCTTCGGATGCGTTTTTTCCATTTCGTGACGGTTTGGATGCTGCTAATGAAGTCGGTATCAAAGCGGTGATTCAGCCCGGCGGCTCTATGCGCGATGATGAAGTGATTGCGGCAGCGGATGAGTATGAAATGGCGATGGTCTTTACTGGCATGCGGCACTTCCGGCATTGAGGGAAATAGAATGAAAATACTAATAATCGGTAACGGCGGGCGCGAACATGCATTGTCATGGAAGGCGGCACAGTCGCCATTAGTGAGCCAGGTGTATGTTGCCCCGGGCAATGCAGGAACTGAGTTAGAGCCGAGTATCGAGAATGTTGAGATAGGTGCACAAGACATTGATGGTTTACTTGATTTTGCCAGGGCCAATGAAATTGACTTAACGATTGTAGGCCCTGAAGCACCATTGGTGGCGGGACTGGTGGATCGATTTACTGAAAATAATCTTGCCTGTTTTGGCCCGGTTGCACAGGCAGCTCAATTAGAGGGTTCGAAAGCCTTTAGCAAAGACTTTCTAGCCAGACACAATATCCCCACAGCGGCTTATCAAACTTTTGATGATGTTGACAATGCAAAAGCGTATGTTGATGATTTAGGCACGCCCTGTGTGGTCAAAGCTGATGGCCTCGCGGCGGGCAAAGGTGTCATTATTGCTGAAAACCGCGAGCAAGCCCACGCTGCTATTGAAGATATGCTTGAGGGTAATCGTTTTGGCGAAGCCGGGCACCGGGTTGTAGTCGAGGAGTTTTTATCCGGTGAAGAGGCGAGCTTCATTTGCATTGTCGATGGTGAAACGGTTCTGCCAATGGCGAGTTCACAAGACCATAAAGCCAGAGATAATGGCGATTTGGGTCCAAACACCGGCGGCATGGGGGCTTATTCACCAGCACCGGTTGTGGATGACGAAATGCACGAGCGTATTATGCAACAGGTGATGTTGCCTACGGTTAAAGGCCTGAAAGCAGATGGTATTCATTACACGGGTTTTTTATATGCGGGGGTGATGATTGATAGCCAAGGCGTGCCAAAAGTATTGGAATTTAACTGTAGGTTTGGTGATCCCGAAACCCAGCCGATTATGATGCGACTTAAATCTGATCTGGTCGAACTTTGTTTAGCTGCTGTCAATGGTGCATTAGTCGGCAAATCTATTGCCTGGGATGAGCGGGCCGCATTAGGAGTAGTGATGGCGGCAGGCGGTTACCCGGATAGTTATGAAAAAGGCAAGGTCATCAGCGGATTGGATTATCTTGAATCGGATACTAAAGTCTTTCATGCAGGCACGGTAAAAAATAACACTGATATTGTGACTAGTGGCGGTCGTGTGCTGTGTGTTACTGCATTAGCTAAAAATGTCACCCGAGCCCAACAAAAAGCCTACCAAGCGGTTGAAAATATTAACTGGGACAAAGCCTTTTACCGAACCGATATTGGGTATAGGGCCATCAGGCGTGAAACCACTGGTTCGTTGGTTTGATTCTTAATTTCGTCGTTAAGACTTTTCAACATTAGTTCCAACTTTTTTAGGTTTTCTTTTACCTGCACTTTCTCAACCTCAGTTAGGGATTTATACCCTCTTAACCAGGGCCAACCGTAACCCCAGCGAAAAGAAGTGGGCAAGTAAGGTGTCCCTCCTACTCTGACGCCAGCCAGCATTAATTTAGCGATCTCAGGCTCGCCGACTTTGGCAACACATTGTTCCAGTGCCTCATCTGCCTGGAGCCGATCTTGATAGCTACCTCCTTGCCAATAAGCCAGATCGTGGCGAATACAGCATTCAGCCCATAATGATTGTTGCGCTAAAGTGCCGTCTGGAAATGAACTACAAGCATCTGTGGTAAAGGGTTTTAACTCACCAGCGAATGCCCAGCAAGGGCATATCAAAAGTACCATAAATACTTTTTTTGAGAAAAGCCGGCTAAAAATGCTGCTTGCACCATTCAATTGCGTCATCATAATAATCATCGAGCAACGGTTTCAGTTGATCTAGGCTTTGTTTGGTTTTACCGATTTCAGGCAAGCTAAGATTGATATGCCCGAGTTTACGCATCGGCCTGACACTTTTGCCATACCAGTAAACTTCTGTGCCTTCGATATTCAACCAGGCCGGGTTGTATTCCATGCCCAACACGTTAATCATTACGCTGGGGTTTTTGAGTGTTGGTTTAATTAGCGGAAGATCAGTGATTGCGCGCAAATGCATTTCAAACTGGCTGATGTTTGCACCGGCTTGTGTCCAGTGGCCGCTGTTATGAACACGCGGGGCAATCTCATTAATAAATAATTGATCGCCTATTTGGAAACATTCCATTGCCATGACACCAACATAGTCAAGATGAGTCATGAGGGTAGTTAGCATTTGCTCTGCCTGAGATTGCAAGACTTCGGTTAGCGCCGTTGGTGCAACTGATGCTAACAAAACCCCCTGGTAATGCAGATTAGTAGTCACTGGAAAAAACACACAATCACCAGCTGCGTTTCGAGCACCGATAATCGAAACTTCCTCGTCGAAATTTATTTTTTCCTCTGCGATTGAAGTATTTAGCCAGTCATTCGGTAATGATGTTTGTTCTGGCTGACTCAACCAAAGCTGTCCTTTACCGTCATAGCCGCCGCTACGTCGCTTAAGTAATACTTCCTGTCCAAGATGATTATATAAACTTTGAGTATCAACATTATTATCAACCATTCGCCATTTTGCATGTGGTAAGTCAAGATCATCTAATAATTGTTTCTGAATTGACCGGTCAGCGAAGATTTTCAAAGTTTCACGGTTGAGGAAATTGGGATGGGTCGAGAGCGTTTGTGTGACCGCGGTGTCAGGCCAATGTTCTAGCTCGACCGTAATAATGTCATCGTTATTTAGTGATGGAATTTCGCTCGCATGTATATCAATAGTATTAACTGTTAGCGCCAGTGGCATAGCTGCATGTTGTAACATTGCGCCCAATTGGCCGGCCCCCAATACCCAAATTTCACTCATGGTTAATTTCTTGGATCAGGTTCAGATAAAACTGAAGCAGTTTGTTGTTGGCGATATCGCTCAACACGATTAGCTAAATCCTCGTCATTATTGGCTAATATCTGGCAGGCTAGCAAGCCTGCATTAAACGCACCGGAGTCACCGATAGCCAGAGTGCCAACCGCAACACCTTTGGGCATTTGCGCAATTGATAATAGACTATCTATGCCGTTTAAAGCCTTGCTTTGAATCGGGACGCCAAGAACCGGTAATCGTGTATTCGCCGCAATCATGCCTGGCAGATGTGCGGCGCCACCGGCTCCGGCAATAATAACCTCAATTCCTTTGTCAGCGGCTTGTTTGGCAAAATCAGCTAGTTTGTCTGGTGTACGATGGGCCGAAACGACTTCAACGTGGTAGGGGACATTGAGTTCGTCCATGATTTGGGTTGCACAAATCATCGTTGGCCAGTCACTCTTCGAGCCCATCACAATAGCAACTTTGGCTGATGTAGCAGTCGTCTCGGCAGACATGTTGTATTTCCTCAAACAACGATTAAGAGGCGAATTATACCAATATTAGTTTAAGTACTGGTCGTGTGCTTGTAGAATTGTGATTCATTAATTACGACTGAGTAGTAAATCCAGCATGGCGGTGCCAATTTGGCAACAACTCAAAGAAGCTAGTGCAGTGATTAATACTGGCGGGGTTTGTGCCTATCCGACAGAAAGTTGTTTTGGGCTTGGTTGCAATCCAAAAGATAGCAAGGCAGTACAAAGAATCCTCAAGCTTAAGCGCAGATCGACTAGTAAAGGACTGATCTTGATCGGCAGTGATTATTCGCAATTGGAACCCTTCATTACTGCAAGTTTGTCTGAAAATCTGAAAATAAAAATGCTTAATAGCTGGCCGGCTGCTATTACCTGGTTAGTACCTGCTGCACAATGGACGCCTAACTGGTTAAGAGGGGACAGTGATAAAATTGCCATAAGAGTACCGGATCACAAAATAGCTCGAGAGCTTTGCCGATTATGTGATCATGCGCTGGTTTCAACTAGTGCAAATCTAAGTGGCCGGCGTGTAACTAGAACCAGTGAACAAGTTAAAAATATATTTGCAGAAAGTGTCGACTATATTGTTGATGCAGAGTGTGGGGGTTTTCGAAATCCATCGACAATAATCGATATTAAAACGGATCAAGTAATTCGATAATATATGAATACCACTCGGGTTAAAAATCTCGATACTTTGAGAGCATTTGCCATTCTAATGGTAGTGATTTTTCATTCAACGCAAATATTTTCTTCGGACTTGCCGATGCTTTGGTTTTTTACTAAAGTAGGATCCTTTGGTGTTGATTTATTTTTTGCACTTAGTGGATTTTTAATAGGCTCTCTTTTTTTTCAAGAAAAAAATGTAAATGGAACTGTTGATATCTCTCGTTTTATTCTGAGAAGAATATCTCGAACCGTGCCTCCCTATTTTCTAGCACTTCTTGTTTCTTATTTGGCCGTATACATTTATAGAGAAGAACCGTTTGATTTTGGATATTTGTTGTTTTTCCAGAACTATTATCAGGAGTTACCATTTTTTCTCATCAGCTGGTCGTTGTGTGTTGAAGAACATTTTTATTTGGTCCTTCCTGTAATGCTAACTATTTTATTTGCCATCTTTAAGGAATCTTCGGTTAGATTTATGACAGTTTTATTTTTAATGTCATTAGCCCCTTTGTTGTTAAGGTTAGAATACCAGCAGATTCAAGAAAAACATTTTGGCTATTATGTAACAGCAACGCATTTAAACTATGATCCCCTCATATTAGGTGTTTTATTTGCATATATTTCAATTTACTTTAATTCAATCATGCGCTATTTGTTGAAATATAAATCAGTAATTTACTTGTTAACGGGATCGTTATTATTATCATACTCATGGTGGTCGAGCCAATGGATGTATTCTGTTGGCTCATATTTATTAGCACTGAGTTTTGCAATAACAGTCGCCATTTCCTGTGTTGATAAACCCTGGTCAATTTCAAACTACAAAATCGTAACAGTGATAGCTACTTCATCCTATGCTATTTATTTAGTACATACTTTAGTTCTGCATGCTTTGGAAATGATCTTTAATTTAGTGGAGGTAACGAGTGTATTTTTGCAACTCTCTAGCATGATTGTTATAGCATGTTGTATTGGGTATGCATTTTATTTTGTCATAGAAAAACCTTTGATGGCATGGCGTAAAAAAAGGATTCCGTCTTATCGCACAATTAATAGAGAAAAAGACTATGCAAGTGCAAACAGTTAAACAATACTTGTTAAACCTGCAACAGCAGATTCTAGATCAATTAAGCATCTATCAATCAGATAAACAGTTTTATATTGACCAATGGTCACACAAGCAAGGTGGTGGAGGAAAATCTTGCGTGCTTGAAAATGGCCAGGTTTTTGAAAAAGCGGGAGTAAATTTTTCTCATGTCATGGGTGAATCTCTACCTGACTCTGCAACTGCATCGCGTCCTGAATTGGCAGGCAAGCGTTTTGAGGCCACGGGTGTTTCCTTGGTGATTCATCCGCGCAACCCGTTTGTGCCGACCACGCACATGAATGTCAGGTTTTTTTAGTGCCGGTGATATATGGTGGTTTGGTGGTGGTTTTGATTTAACACCTTATTATCCCTTTAAAAAAGATGTCATCCACTGGCACCAGCAGGCAAAAAATGCCTGTGATCCATTTGGTAAGGATTATTATTCCAGGTTTAAAAAGTGGTGTGACGAATATTTTTATTTGAAACATCGCTCTGAAACCCGTGGCGTTGGCGGTTTATTCTTTGATGATTTCAATGAACTGGGTTTTGAACAAAGTTTCGCTTTTATGCAAAGCGTCGGTGATTATTTTTTAAAAGCGTATCTGCCGATCGTCGATAAAAGAAAAGATTTACAGTTCAACGATAACAATCGGGCATTTCAGGCTTATCGCCGGGGTCGCTATGTTGAATTTAATCTGGTCTATGATCGAGGTACATTGTTTGGCCTGCAGTCAGGTGGCCGAACTGAGTCCATATTGATGTCGATGCCGCCAATTGCCGAGTGGCGCTATAACTGGCAGCCAGAAAATGATTCTGCTGAAGCACAATTGTATCGATATCTCAAACCACATGACTGGCTTGATAATCGCTGATGTGGCGAATCGCTTATTCAATAGCTTTAACGTTTGCATTGCCGTTTATTTTGTTGAGGCTTTGGTGGAGGGGCAAAGCTAATCCGGCATATCGATCACGTGTCAGCGAACGTTTAGGCCTATATTCACTAAAACCTGGCCCGAAACGATTGTGGGTACATGCTGTTTCAGTTGGCGAGGTCAATGTTGCCACGCCTTTGATCAAAGAAATTCTAAAACGTTGGCCCGAATACGAAATAGTAGTCACTACTATTACGCCCACCGGTGCGGATCAAGTTTTAAAACAATTAAATAATCAGGTTATTCACCGCTATATCCCATACGATATTCCATGCTTGGTTAATCGAGCAATTGATCAAGTTGAACCTGATGCCTTGATTGTGATGGAGACCGAGATCTGGCCTAATTTAATTCATGCAATGCATAAAAAAGGAATTCCGGTTATTTATTTGAATATGCGACTTTCAGATAAATCATTCCCCGGTTATCAAAAAATTCACCGTCTGATTGCCCCACAACTTGCTAAAGTTGGTGCAATTGCAGCCCAGACTGATGAAGACGCCAAGCGGGTTGTTGCACTTGGCGCCGATGCTGATGCCGTCAACGTTTTTGGTAGTATTAAATTTGATGTGGTTCTGCCCGAAGGAGTGTTTGAGAGAGGTCAAAAACTTCGAGAAAAAATTGGAGCTTCACGCAAGGTTTGGATTGCGGCTAGCACACACAAGGGTGAAGATGAGCAAGTGCTAGTCGCTCATTCGGCAGTGTTGGAAAATTTTCCTAATGCACTTTTAATTCTAGTGCCAAGACATCCTGAGCGATTTGATGATGTTTTTCGACTTGCAGAAAGACAATTTAAAACATCCAGGCGAACCGAATCGCCAGTAGATATTGGCGATCAGCAAGTTTTCATCGGCGACACCATGGGGGAACTATTTGATTTTTATATTGCAAGCGATGTATGTTTTGTCGGCGGTAGTCTGGTGCCGCATGGTGGTCAGAATATCCTCGAGCCGTGGCTGGTTGGTAAACCAGTAATCGTTGGCCCTCATACATTTAATTTCGCTCGCACTATTGAACAGGCGCTTGAAGTGCAGGCCTTGATTCAGATTGATTCAGCACATCAATTAGCAGAATCGGTTAAGCAATTATTCGAATCACAATCGCTATCAGAGGCTCAAGTAAAAAATGCACAACAACTGTTGGAGAAAAATAAGGGAGCGTTGGATAAGTCGATACGGTTATTAGAAAGCTTTTTCGGTTGATTTTGCTTTAAACAATTAACTATGTCATGCTGGAATTTGCGAAGCAAATGTCCAGTACTTCCTGATCGCTGTTCGAGCATTAAATGTAGTTATTTTTTAAACTGCTAGCATACTCAAGGAGATCCTGAATCAAGTTCAGGATGACGATGCATTACTCAAAACTGTCGGCAAACCACAATTAAAAATAAGAACAAGCTTCATTTTACCAATAAATCCGAAGTCTCTTTGAAATCTACCTCATCCAATATCCCGGCTAGGCTTTTGAGCCTGAACATGCTGGTAATATAGTTATAACGGGCCTGGAGTAAATCCCTTTGTGCAGAATATAAATCGCTGGTTGCATCAAGAACTTCTATATTGGTGCTCAATCCACTTTCAAAACTCTGCTGTCGAGCTTGTAGTGCATTTTGTGCTGCATTGACAGCAGAGGTTAACGCAGTGATCTGGTTTTTGGTAGTGACAACCGTATTGTAGGCATCACGAACCTGGCGTTCGATATTCCGACTGATGGAGTCAACATTTTTAAGACTAGCCGTATAACGTTGAGTTGCCTCTCTGGTTTGAGATTTAACCTGCCCCCCCTGATAGATTGGTGCAGTTAAATCTAGAGTAATGGATCTTTGATTGGTGTCGATTTCGCCACTAATACCATCGTCATTATCGTTATAACTTTGTTGTGCATTCAAATTTAGCGATGGCCAATGACCACTTTTGGCAATCTCAATAGTTTGTCTGGCGATATCGGCTTGTTGATGCGCAGTGGCCATCTGATAGTTATTTTTAAATGCAGTTTGAATCCACGTGTTTAATTCTAACGGCTGTGGGTCAGTGATAGGGTAATCCTCTGGCGGTTTGGCCAGAGCCTGGACAGGTTCACCGATAATTTCCCTTAAGGCCTGACGATTATCGGCAATCGAATTTTGCGCCGTTAAAATTGCAACTTCGGCGAGTTGATAGCGTGACTCGGATTCAAAAAGATCCGTTGAAGTACCCAGCCCAGCATTCAGAAGTTCGCTTGCTTGTTCAAATTGTTGTTTTAACGTTTCTCGCTCGAGCTGTGTAACTCTCAGTGCATCTTCAGCGGCAAGCAAATTGAAGTAACGATCTGATATGCGTAAGTACAAATCCTGGCGTGCACTATCAAGTTGAAGCTTGGACAGATGAACCTGGTTTTTTGCCAGCTCAAGGTTCTCAAATCTCGATTTATCCCAAATCGTTTGTGACAGGGTAATGGCTGCATTTTTATTGTTATAGGACTCCTGCCCGGAAGCGGATTCGATAGCAGCATCCACATCGTCGTTGATTCGGCCGCTTCCCAGCGAGGCATTTATTTGCGGTCTTAATAGCCCTTTGGCTTGCTCGATGGCCTCTTTGTCAGCTTCATAAGTAAAGCGTTGCTGCATGAAGGTCGGGTCATTATTGACTGCCTTTTGGTAAATACTCCATAGGTTTTCGTCAGCACAAGCGAGCCCTGAGGCTAAGCAAAGTGAAAACAAAGCAGGCTTATACGTTATTTTTATCACGCTGTAGTTGTTTAAGCCTAATGCGCTCTGATATAGCGTTGGCGGTAATGACCGTCCTCGCTGCTTTCAAATAACTCGTCAACCTGTGGGTGATCAATAGGTTCCGGATTGTCGTCAGGCTCGAGATTTTGTTCAGAGACATAAGCTACATAGCTATTTTCAGCATTTTCTGCCAGCAAATGGTAAAACGGCTGGTCTTTATTCGGACGAATATCTTCGGGGATAGACTCCCACCATTGTTCACTGTTATTAAACTCAGGGTCAACATCAAACACCACACCCCGAAACGGATAGTGCCTGTGTTTGACCACTTGTCCAATACTGTATCTTGCAGTGCGATCTGTCATAGACCAAATCCTGTTATTACTATCCCTTAGTATGGGGTATCTGATATGAATTTCAAGTTAACCAATTCACAGAATTTGACTAAGCTTTATGCTCTAATGCCATATATTCTTCTGACTGCATTTCCAATAAACGGCTGCTGGTGCGTTCGAACATGGCGCTTAGACGTTCTCCTTGATAAAGCTCAGCAGGCTGTGCATCAGCGCTGGCAATCAGATTAACATGTCGGTCATAAAATTCGTCAATCAGCTCTATAAACCGCCGTGCTTTATCGTCTTGTTCCCAGGTCATTACAGGAATATTAGAAATTTGTATTGTGTGGAAAATTCTCGATAATTCAATGTAGTCGGCTTGTCCACGCGGGCCGTCACACAAAGCATTAAACTCGAACCAGGCAATGCCCTGACTCCTTAAGATGACCGGAATCGGCCTTTGAAAGATAATCAAATCCTCGGTGGTGTGGGCAGTGGTCGAGAGTTGCTCGAAATACTGCTTCAGTTCTTGATCACTGTCCTCATCGGGAGGACAGAGCCAGGTTTGCGCTTGATTGAGTGCTCGCAGGCGATAATCATTGCCGCCGTCAACATTTAATATTGTTGTGTGAGTTTTCAATAAATCAATTGCCGGTAGAAAGCGGTCACGCTGTAAACCATCATTGTAAAGTAAATCCGGCTGAGTATTTGACGTGGTAATCAGACTAACACCACGATCGAATAGTGCCTGCAGCAAGCCAGCCAGGATCATCGCATCGGCGATATCATGGACCTGAAATTCATCAAGACACAAAACTCGAATATCCTTTGCGGACTTTTCAGCAATAATGTCCAATGGATTTTGTAAATCACGCATATCTTTGAGTTCATCCTGAATGCCTTGCATAAACCGATGGAAATGGACACGTTTCTTTTGTTTGAACGGCAAACTGTCAAAAAACAAATCCATTAGATAGGTTTTACCGCGACCAACACCGCCCCACATGTAAAGTCCCGGCTCAGGTTTAAGTGTTTGATCTTTATTGAGCAAATGTTTGAAAAAGCTTTTTTTCTGTTTAGGCGGGTTGATTAACTTTGAATAAATAACATCCAGCATTTCCACGGCTTGGCGCTGGGCTGCATCTGGCTGGATCAGATCATCATCTATATCTTGCTGATAGCGTTGGATAGGTGTCATAGCGCCGATTTTCGCTTTGCCGCGTGGACAGTGCAAGCGATTAAAGTTACTCTTTGTTGTCATGATCAAAGAAAAACCGAAAATATTAGCTGTCAAAACTGTCGCTAATAGCCGACTTTTTAAAGCAGAAGAAGTTAAGCTTGAATTTGCCAACGGTGAGCGAATTGCTTTTGAGCGTTTATGTGGTAGTGGTGCAGTGATGGTGATTGCTGTGAGTGAAACTGAGCTATTTTTGATTCGTGAATATGCGGTCGGTGTAGAACGATATCTGCTTGGTTTTGTTAAGGGCAGGCTTGAGCAAGGAGAAGACATAGAAGACGGTGCTAACCGCGAAATTCAGGAGGAAATAGGTTACGCCGCCAACAAACTCGAATATTTGCGCACTATCGCTGTAGCACCGGGGTACACTGATTTCCATACCCATATAGTCATTGCTAGTGAGCTGTATCCAAGCCGTATTCCAGGCGACGAACCTGAAGAATTAGAAGTTGTTAGAGTACCGCTGACTGATATTGATGAATTACTGGACCATCAGGACGTTATCGAGTCTCGCAGCTTGCTAGGTATTTATCTGCTCAAGGATTGGTTGGCCAAACAAAACTAATCTTTAAGCGTATCGCTGCGCTGGTTTTCTCTTTCGTGATGAATGGGCAGAGTTCGTCCATAAAGCTGTTTACAACGCTCTACTTTTGCAACCATGCCGGGTTGATCGACAAAAGAGAAAATTCCAACGTAACGGCGACGCCCGCCTTCAACGGGGGTGACTCGATGCAGCGAATAACGGCCTTTGAAGATTTGTAAATCGCCAGGATTTAACGCCAGTGTGTTGACGGCAGTTTCATCGCCATTGAGGATATCCTTGACACCATTATAATTTTCATTCGTTGGTGTTCTTAAATTAGGGGAATATTTGAATTCACCGCCGTGTTCGGCATTTTGTATGGCCAGAGTGACGGTGTAATTATTAGTATCAAAGTGCCAGGGGAAACCGTCACCGTCTTCCACCACGTTGATGATTACATCGGCCAGCGGATCGGCATAACGATAAAATTCTTTTTCATTTAAGGTATCTTGAATGAAGGGCATGAACGCCGGCCATTCGTAAACAGCGCGCAGCGGGCTGTCCGCACCAAAGTTGTCGGCTGGCACAAACGAGTTCGAACGGTCGTAAAAACGCCTGACAGGATGCTCGGGCTGTAATGATTCATCATCTTTACTAAAATACACATTAGTGCGATTAAACGATCGATGACCTTTGTCAGCAACTTTGTCTGCTTCTTTGATAAAAGACGGTAAGGCTTCTTGCTTTATAAAACCAGGCAGTACAGCACAACCTACATCGTCGAGTTGGCCACGAATCGAGGAAACAAGCTCTTTGTATTCGGTTGAGTTACTTTGATCGATTGGATAACGATCCATATCAATAAATTGTGCTGCATCTACACTACTCATTGCTAGTCCTCTGTAGTTGACTTTGTCATGCTGGACCTGAGCCGGCATCTCCTAAGAATCATGGAGATTCTGGCTGCAGCCTGTGCTGGACATGATCCAGTACCAGATGACGATGTTTTTAAAATAATACTCGCATTGATTCTTTTTTCAATATTGTTGCGTTTTTAGACTAAGGTGTTTTTTTATATGTACTTGTTCGATCTAGGGTATGATCGCTACTTTTGTGAAACTGATTAATTGTAATGAAAGAGTTACCGGAAAATTGGCAGCACACTGTAGTCCAAATTGCGGTTGAAGCGGGCGATAAAATCCTTGCGGTTTATCAAGACGCGTTTGATGTGGAGCGTAAAGATGATGCTTCGCCATTAACGCAAGCTGATCTTGACTCGCATCATCATATTGTTGATGCACTGGCTGAGTTTATGCCCGAAATTCCGGTCATTTCTGAGGAGTCGTACAAAGCTGACACCAAGCCTTGTGAAGCGGTGTTTTACTGGTTAGTTGATCCTCTCGACGGCACTAAGGAATTCATCAAACGCAATGGCGAGTTCACAGTCAATATTGCTCTCATTAAAAACAATCGACCGATTTGGGGCGTCGTCCAGGCACCGGTAATGGATTTAATTTATTATGGCGGCTCTGAATTTGGCGTAGTAAAACAAACTGCGTCAGGAACTACTGAAATCTCTGCCAGAGAACAGGTAAATTCGTCATGTACTTTTGTCGTCAGTCGTTCTCATTTGTCGGACAAAACCAAATCGCTATTCACAACGTTGCAAGACGCTGGCTATACAATTGATACGGCTGCTAGCGGTAGTTCACTAAAATTTTGCATGATTGCCGATGGACAAGCTGATTGCTATCCTCGACTAGGATTAACATCAGAGTGGGATACGGCTGCGGCCGAAGCTGTTTTAGCCGGGGCAGGTGGCGAGGTGATCCGATTCCAAGATGGAAAACCCTTGGATTACAACAAAACTGACATTCTCAACCCTGAGTTTATGGCTTGTGGAAAATTGAGTGAGGCAACCAGGCTTACGATTTTGGATTGGTATAAAATGCTGTACTGATTTGGTTTTGCACCCCCGCTAACTTCATCTGGAAGGAAAAGAGACTTTTCCCGGCTTCATGCCGGGATTTCCTTTAGACAGCTAAGAGTTGAATTAAGGAGATCCCGCAACAAGTGCGGGAAACGGCTCACCAGCCCTGCGAATTATAATTTCGACGATGGGTTGTTTTTCAAATGTCTGATTAGTTTCCGATATTGGTATTTAAGCCTGGTCAGTATCCGTTTGGCCCAGGGGAAATCAATTGCCAATAGCATTAACCCCAATGGAATCATCCAGAAGCCGATAATCGGTAAAAATCCAAAAAATCCCATTATAATCAATAATATGCCAATAATTTGCCTGATAGTGGGATGCAAGTCCTTGAGCTTGGCAAAGTATTGATTAATAATCAGTTTGAATTTGTTTTGTTTCATTGTTGAAGTCAATCCTACTGGGCGGATAGGGTAACAGAAATGGCAGTAAAATTTACAAAAATGCACGGTCTTGGCAATGATTTCGTGATGTTTAATGCGGTGGCCCAATCACTGGACTTATCACCGGAGTTAGCACGAAAATTTCAAACCGGCACATGGGTGTTGGTTGTGATCAATTGTTGATTGTGGAGCCGGCAACAGAGCAAGGTATTGATTTTAACTATCGAATCATCAACTATGATGGTAGCGAAGTCGGCCAGTGTGGCAATGGTGCCAGATGTCTGGCTCGGTTTGTCCACGAACAAGGACTGACCGACAAAAAAGAGTTAACTGTCAAAACGATTACGACGACCTTGAAGTTGAGACTCAACGAGATTGACAGCGTGACGGTGAATATGGGGGTGCCTGAATTCGAACCCGCTGCAATACCGTTTGTGGCCGAAGCTCGGCAAAGTGAATACGCCATTGAAGTTGCCGAGCAAACAATTTCAGTCTCAGTTTTAGCGCTGGGAAACCCTCATTGTGTACAATTCGTAGAGCGAATCGACTCGGCGCCGGTGAACAGCCAGGGTTCCTTAATCGAATCACATCCTAGATTCCCGAATCGAACCAATGCGTGTTATGCTGAGATAGTAGATCGAAATTACATCAAAGCACGGGTTTTTGAGCGGGGAGTGGGAGAAACTATGGCCTGTGGCAGCGGTGCCTGTGCGATAATGGTGACGGCAAAGCAAAAAGATATGGTCGATGAAACTGTAACGGTTGAGCTTTTAGGCGGTAAATTGGATATTAGCTGGCAGGGAGAAGGTCAAGCTGTTGAATTGACCGGTCCGGCGGTGACTGTTTTCGAAAGCGAACTGGATTTGGAGAATTTATGAGTCAAGAACAAAATACAGCAGAAAAAATAACCAAATTGACCACTGAGCAAGTGGCTGAATATTTACGTATCAATCCGGAATTTTTTGAAAGTAATCTGGATCTACTAGCTGAAATTCAGATACCGCATATCTCAGGGCAGGGCACAACCTCATTGATTGAAAAGCAGGTTCAAGTGCTCAGACAACAGAGTGAAAATTACAAAGATCAACTCAAAACCTTTGCGCTGCTGGCCAGTGAGAATGAAGAGCTATGGTCGAAAATTAAAGATCTGGCCGTTATGCTGCTTAAAAATTCAGACAAAAATAATCTCGTTGAGCAAATACAACAATGGCTCAGGCAGGAATATAACTTATCCGGTGTAGTGATTTCCCGGGGAAAAAAATCAGAATTAATAAAACAATATCAATCAGATGAGTTAATTCACAAAACCCTGGATAATTGTGAAATTCAATGCGGTAGCAATTTCTCGACTGAATTACTCGATTTACTTTTTGCAGGCGGCGCTGAAAAAGTTCAATCCTGTGCGTTGATTCCTCTCACCAATGCGCAAAACAAATGTAGCGGTGTTCTTGCCTTGGGTTCTGAAAATACCGAGCGTTTTAGTGCGCAGCAATCGACTGCTTATCTTGACTGTTTGAGCCAGATAGTGAGTCAGGCGCTAGCTCAAGCTTGATGAGTATTGGTGATTGATAACCAGGAAATAGAGTTATTTGTACATCATTTAAAGACTGAACGGCACTTATCCCCCCACACCATTTCTGCTTATTGTCGAGATTTAAACAAGCTCAAAGAATTTTCGCAAAAGCGCAAGCTTGAATCCTGGCAAGACTTTAATATCGATCTAGCTCGCTTATTTGCAATGTCATTAAATTCGGCCGGAATGAACGGGCGCAGTATCGGGCGCATATTGTCTTCTTCACGTACGTTTTTTAATTATTTGTTGCGTGAAAAAATTGTTGTTCAGTATAATCCATTTGAAGGTGTCAAAGCACCTAAAGCGGGACGTAAATTACCCGACACCCTGGATCCGGATGTCATATTGGAGTTGCTGGAAACTAAGGCCGATAGCCCATTGCTTGCGCGTGATTTAGCCATGATCGAGCTTTTTTATTCTTCCGGCTTGCGGCTGTCAGAATTAGTCAGTTTGGATGTTGATGATGTTAAGAATTCTGATCACACTATACGTGTCGTTGGCAAGGGTAACAAAGAGCGTATAGTCCCGGTGGGTAGCTTTGCAACCAAAGCAATCAAAAAATGGCTAAAATTTCGCGTTGGACTAGCCAAAATTAATGAATCAGCTCTTTTTGTCAGCAACAGCGGTAATCGAATCAGTCAGCGCACTGTCCAACAGCGATTGTCCGATTGGGCCAAAAAGGTGGGTATTGGTCGTAATGTCCATCCACACATGCTGAGGCATTCGTTTGCATCGCATTTACTTGAATCCAGCGGTGACTTGCGTGCTGTACAGGAAATGCTGGGTCATGCCAATCTTTCTACCACTCAGATTTATACTCATCTGGATTTTCAGCATTTGAGTAAAGTCTATGATGCGGCACATCCACGAGCCAAAAGGAAAAGTGCAGATCAAAACGATTAGTATTCTGCCTGATTCAAAACGCACCATCGCCACATTTAATGGCGAGGTGCGCTTTACCGACTCAAAATGGCAAAAAGAATTAGCCGAATTTGGGCTAACTGAAAATACAGATTGGTTAAAGGCGGCGCCTGGAGAATGTGTTTCAGAATCTGAAACCACTAATTGTTTTAAAGTTAAAATCGCTGATGGTCGTTCATTTTTTTTTAAGCGCTATAGCTACCCAAAATCCAAACAAAAGCGTTACTGGATGCGTGCCAGTAAAGCGCAGGTGGAAACTTTTGGCTATGCACAGCTAAAAAAACTGGGTATCCCAACCTTAACGGTAATTGCTTTTGGAGAAAAACGTTCATTCGGTAAATTGGTTGCAGCTTATATTGTTACTGAAGGCATAAATGACAGCATGGATTTGCAGCAGTTTGCACAAGATGT
Organism: Arenicellales bacterium; assembly: GCA_965215945.1. Lineage (GTDB taxonomy): Bacteria > Pseudomonadota > Gammaproteobacteria > Arenicellales > JAHEKD01 > JAHEKD01. The sequence continues at coordinate 105,283 of CBDCFC010000051.1, forward strand.
CTGGTTTGATTTGCCTAAAGCAAAACGTTCAGAAGTTTATTTAGAAATACGAAATCAAATTTTCGAGCAACTCAACAAAGCCCACCAAGCAAAGTACTTCCATCAGGATTTACACTGGCGCAATATTCTGGTGACAGAAGAAAACGGCAAATACAAAACGATCTGGATTGATTGTCCAAGGGCGCGTTATAGAAAGGTTTCTATGAATGCCAAGCACGGTCAAATGGTCGATTTATCTTGTTTAGCCCGTCGATGTCTGGATTATCTCTCCCGCAGTGAACGCTACCGGGCTTTGTCTGAATATTTAAAAATCAATAATCTTGGCTGGACGAGTAGGTCATTGTTTAAAGAAATACAAGCTCATCATGTTCGTTCACCCAATCCACCTAAACCAATAGGTATTGCGGGAATCAAAAAACAATTTAGAGCGTGAATTGGAAGAGCCCCTGTTAAAATTAAACTATGAATAACTGGATTGATCATTTTCTTGGCCTGGGCAGTTTATCCGCCGATGCGCAAGAAATATTGTTTTTAAATTCTCAGGTAATGGATTTAAACCCTGGTGTCCGGCGTACCTGCCATTTGGTTTTTCGTCAAGCAAGCAGTCATAATAGACTATCAAATAATTCGCCACGATTAATAGTCTGAGAGGAAAACACGATGAATACATATCCTGTCGATACTTCGATTAAGCCTGAGGTACAGGCATTTTTTGACGAAGTAACCAATACCGTGACCTATATTGTAAAAGATCCCGCTTCGTCGTCCTGTGCAGTGATTGATTCGGTAATGGATATTGATTATGCAGCGGGTCGCATCACTTTTGAGCACGCCGATGAAGTGATTGAACGCATCAAGACCAATAACCTCAAGCTTGAATGGATTATTGAAACTCATGTTCATGCCGATCATCTATCCGCTGCGCCTTATATTCAACAGCAAATAGGCGGCAAAATCGGTATTGGCAGTCAAATCACCGCTGTGCAAGATACCTTTGGCAAGGTGTTTAATGAAGGTACTGAATTTCAGCGTGACGGCAGTCAGTTTGACAAGTTATTCGAAGATGGTGACGGCTATGATATTGGTACTATGAAAGCCTTTGCCATGCATACACCCGGTCATACTCCGGCATGTATGTCGCATGTGATCGGTGATACCGTGTTTGTTGGTGATACTTTGTTTATGCCGGATAGCGGTAGTGCCCGTGCAGATTTTCCGGGCGGTGATGCCGGTCAACTATATGATTCCATTCAAAAAATACTGGCACTACCTGATGAAATGCGGCTATTTATGTGCCATGACTATGGCAGTGATAACCGGGGTATTCAGTGGGAAACAACGGTGGCAGAGGAAAAAGCACACAATGTACATGTCGGTGGCGGTAAATCACGTGAGGAATTTGTCAGGTTGCGTACTGAGAGGGACGCAACACTGGATATGCCAAAGTTGATTATCCCATCATTGCAGGTCAATATGCGCGCCGGTCAGTTGCCGCCAGCGGATGAAGAAGGCCACACGTTCTTGAAAGTGCCGGTTAACGGATTGTAAGTAAGCTAATTTTAAGAAGGTGCTGGCTGAATTCGGTTACGGTGGTAAATTATCGAGAACTCTCGCCTGGCCGTTAAAAAAAAGGTTTTAAAATTCCCTAGCCAAGTATAGCTTTAACTGAATCGGTTAGAATGCCAATCATTTCATCAATCTGTGCCTCTGTTGAGACTATGGGTGGCGCTAGGCAGTAAACATCATTACGTACTCTGCTGAATAACCCACGCTTGGTTGTCTCAGCAAGCACCTGTGGGCCGATTTTTTCACCGGCGTCGAACTCTTCTTTTGTGCTTTTATCTTTGACGATTTCAACTGCACACATTAGCCCTAGGCCACGTACATCCCCGACATGGGGGTGATCGGCAAGGGCTTCAGTCAGACCCTTGAGCATTCGTTCACCCTTGGTAGAGGCTTGGCCTGGAAAGTCCTCTTTGGTGACCACGTCAATCATGGCACAACCCACCGCACAACCCACCGGATGGGCACTGTATGTATAGGCATGCATCCATAGATCGTCAGCCTTGTCTAACACATCGGCAATTTCATCGCTGACTCCGATTCCGCCCAAAGGAAAGTAACCCGATGTGATGGCTTTGGCGAACTGCATCATGTCAGGTTTAACGCCCCAATGTTCCAGCCCAAACATTTTGCCAGTGCGGCCAAACCCGGTAATTACTTCGTCAGAAACCAATAGCACATCATATTGATCGCAAATTTCACGAATTCGTGGAAAGTAGTCATCCTGGGGCGGAATCACACCACCGGCTCCATGTACCGGCTCAGCAATAAACATGGCAACACTGTCCGGTCCTTCTGCGAGTATGGCTTTTTCTAATTCATTGGCAGCGGCGATGCCCTGACTCACGTTTTCAGGTGCTTCATAGCGGTAGGGGTAGGGTGAAGGAATATGGGTAAATCCCTCAACCCGAGGCTCAAAGGCAGGCCAGTATGGCGCAATACCAGTAGCGCTCATTGCTGCCAGGGTAACGCCGTGATAACCCCATTGGCGGGAAATGACTTTATATTTTCCCGGTTTGCCTATTTTCTTCCAGTAATAACGTGCCATTTTAAAATTACTGTCGCTGGCTTCACCACCACCGGAAGTGAAAAAGAACCTGTTGATGTTAGGATAAGTAATAGCAGCGAGTTTTTCAGCAAGCTCGATTGCCGGTGGGTTGGTACTACCGCAATAGCCGGATGCATAGGCCATCTGATTCAGTTGATTTGTTGCTGCATCGATGAGCTCGTGTCGCCCGAATCCTGCTGTATTGCACCAAAGGCCGGATAAGCCATCGAAATAGCGATTGCCGTCAGCATCAATCAAATAAATGTCTTCGCCGCCCGACCAGACCTTGCCGCCTGATTGCATGGCACGGTTGTATAAAGGGTGAATCAGGTGATCTAAATCACGTTGTAATAATGCCGCTTGGCCGGATGCCATATTGTATTCTCCGCGTGAGTATTAATACGCCTAGCTTAACGCTGATTATTCGAAAATCAATAGTCGAGAAATTTTTCTTATGGTTTGATAAATACCAAATACAAGTCAGGTTTGCGGTTAAGGCACTTTGGATCGGCAATTAGCAATGCTATTATTTATGGAATCACTGCAGCCAGAGGAGACATTATGAACCACAATGATGACCCAATGATCAGCGTTTCCGCCAGTGAATATTGGTTGTCACAACAACGTCAGTCTTACTGGTGTTTGATTTCACTGTTTCTGGTCATATTGATTGGTATCGCTGGTCTTTACCCTGATCGTTTTGATTTTGGTCAGTCAACTATTTTCTTAAATGATCTTGCCTACATATGGATACACTGGGCGTTTCCGTTTTTCTTTTTCTTGGTTACGCTCGAGGCTAGGCGGGAAGTTATATCCAGGCAAGGTGAACTGAACGGTAAAAAAGCACTTGCTCCGATCATCATGGCGATTGGGGGCATGATTATACCGTGGCTAGTATTTGGCTTGGTGACGGGTAGTGTTGCGCCAGAAAAAGGTTCATTTATACCCATGGCAACAGACATTGCTTTTGTTGTATTAGCCATGACTATTGCTAACGCCTCGCATAAACTGCGGGCAACACTACTGGCGCTGGCAATTGCCGATGACATCGGTGGAATTATACTAATGGCGATATTTTTTAATGCCTGGGGATTAAGCCAGATACTGACCTCAGTGGCCATGCTTGTTCTGATTTATATATGTAATCGCTATCAAACTGCACTCGATAAATTTTGGTTGTACCGGCAAGCGTTCACCTGGGTGATTATCTGTCTTTTCTGGGTCTGGGTTTTAAACAAGGTGCACCTACACCCCAGTCTTGCCGGTGTGTTTACTGCGTTGGTAGTGCCATATCATCCTGGTTCGGACCGGCTAAAGAAATCAGGTGCACTACGGGATTCTGTTTATCATGTGCTGGAGCAGGCAGGTTTAAATGTGCCAGTTAACTGGTTGGTTATTCCAGGTTTTATTATGCTTTCGGTCGTTATTAAACCTGATTCGTTGCAAGGAGCCTGGTTTACTACAGAATCAGTTGGAGTATTTCTCGGGTTTGTAGTTGGTAAAACAGCAGGGGTATTTTTCGCAGGTTTATTGGTAATGAAACTTGTCAATAAATTACCGGCCAAATCCTATGCGGAATTATTCTTCGGCAGTGTCATGTGTGGCATGGGTTTGACTGTCGCTTTGTTTTTTTCTGGTTTGAGCACAGGTATTAATCAAACATCGGCTACGATTGCCATTTTATTAGCATCTGCATTATGCGGTGTTGTCGGTACAGTTGGTGTGTATCGAGTAAACCGTAGTCGTGAATAAGCGAACCTAAACACATGGCCTGCTGTGTCGATAGAAACATGTGTCTGAAAAAAATATAATACGGCTATCCAATAATAGGTAAAAAATGATGGAATTATTTACAGTTGATAATCTAGTCTCACTCATAATGTTGATCATGCTGCAGGCGGTACTGGGCTTTGATAATTTGCTTTATATAACACTTGAATCCAAACGGGTTGAAGGTGCGGACAAACAAGCCATGGTGAGACGTTGGGGTATTGGTATTGCCGTTGTTGCACGCATTATCCTGTTATTCATATTAATGAAAATGGTGCAATATTTTCAGGATCCGGTGTTTTCATTTAAGCGGGAAGGATTGATAACAGGCACATTCAATTTCCACAGCATTATTGTCTTATTTGGCGGTGTTTTTATTCTTTATACTGCAGTTAAAGAAATCTATCACATGATTTCAGTGGAAGATTTAGAGCACGAAAGTACAGGCGGTAAGCGCTCGGTATTTTCGGCGTTATTTTTAATTATCAGCATGAATCTGGTGTTTTCTTTTGACTCGATCTTAAGTGCCATGGCTTTGAGTGATGTCTTTGCCGTCATGGCGACGGCAATAATCATTGGTGGTGTGCTGATGATTTGGCTTTCGGATAGAGTTGCCAGCTTCCTGGAAAAAAACAGAATGTATGAAGTACTGGGCCTTTTCATCCTTTTTATCGTCGGTATCATGCTGTTGTCCGAAGGCGGCCATCTGGCGCATTTAAAGTTGTTTGGCAATGAAATTACGCCCATGTCCAAAACGACTTTTTATTTCGTGATTTTTGTACTAGTCTGTGTGGATATTGTTCAATCCCGCTATCAAAAGAAATTGATCAACAGGCAAACTCATGCACTAAACACCGGTTAATCGGTGAATGAATCAAAATTTAACATTCTGATCATAATTTAGACATACTAAGCGGTTATTATCTCCCTCAAAGAAAACACGCAGGGTAAATTGTTGCAGCATTGGTTCTTACACGCCGGATTTGTGCTGGTGAGTTTAATATTGACTTTGGCAGTCAAAAATCTTAACCCGCCAAAGCTTGATTATCAGGTTGAGCTGATTGCAACAATTGATTGTGTTAACGCCAACTTGTCAGGTATCACCTACAATCCCCAAGCACATACTTTTTTCATTATTACCAACGCTCCCGAGCAGCTGGTCGAAATTTCACCGCTGGGCGACTGCCTTAAGACTATTGATTTAAAAGGTTTTGAAGATACCGAGGATGTGTTCTATCTGGCGCAGGACAAATTTTTAATTGTCGAAGAACGCAAACAGGCGCTTAACTATGTTGAAATAAAACAGGGCCAAGTTATTAATTCAAAAAGTCTGATTTTAAACATAGATGATTACTCGAATACTGGTCTGGAGGGAGTGACCTATAATGCTGAATCCAACTCAATTTACCTGGTTAACGAGCGGCCACAAAAAATAATCAGAATAGCCGGTTGGAATGCAGAAAAATCTGTCGGTCAGATTGAAACTGTCCGCTCATTCTGGTCAAAAGCGCTCATGGATGACTATTCCGCTATTACCAATATAAAAGATGGGTTGCTAGTGTTAAGCCATGAATCAAACCGGTTGCTGAAACTCGATTATCAGGGGTCGGTTCAGGGCAGCCTGGAATTAATTAGCGAATACGATTCGCATCAATCGGTGGTGCAACCTGAGGGAGTGGCGATGGATCACAATGAGAATATTTATATCGTCAGCGAGCCTAATCATTTACATGTCTATAAGAAAAAGCCAGCGGCGGGTGCTGGCTTTTCGGCATTTGCTTTAGAATATTAAATCTCTTTTTGATAACGCTTGATCGAATCGGTGATTTCTTTTTCGGCGGCCTGAAGATTCTCCCATCCGGTTACTTTGACCCATTTCCCTTCTTCTAAATCCTTATAGTGTTCAAAGAAGTGGGTAATTTTTTGCAATAATTCTTGGGGTAAATCATCGATTGATTTGACTTTATCGTAATGCTTAGTGATTTTACTCACCGGCACCGCAACCAGCTTGGAATCCTCGCCGGCTTCATCTTCCATGTTTAATACGCCTAGCGGACGGCAACTGACAATGCAACCGGGCTGTAATGGAATTGGTGTAACGACTAATACGTCTGCCGGGTCGCCATCACCGCATAAGGTTTGAGGTATATATCCATAATTGCAGGGATAGTGCATTGCTGTAGACATTAAACGATCAACCATCAATGCACCACTGTATTTATCGACTTCATATTTTACGGGTAAGGCATTGGCGGCAATTTCAATGACAACACTTATGTCGTTAGGAATATCTTTGCCCGGTTCAATATCACGATAGCTCATTATCACTTGCCTTTTTAAAATTACTCGCGCCGGATTATACACATTTAACGGATCAAAATTAATAATTGCTAGCTATACCGGCTATTAGTAGTGCGTGGGATTAAGGTAAAAGCGGCAATTACACCGGCTACTAAACCACTTATATGGCCTTCCCAGGAAATACTGGGAGCGAAAGGCATTATCCCCTTCAATAAAGAAGTACCATAAACAAACATTACAATGCCGCTAATAATCAGAGAAACCAATCGTTTTTCAAGCAGACCGGCAACCACTAAAAAACTGGCCAGGCCAAAAACCAATAAGCTTGCTCCAACATGTAATAAAGGTCGACCGATAACCCATAACACCGCACCACCTATCAGACAGATGGCCAGTACAATCGATACGGAATTCGCTCTCGAACCTGCTAACAGCATTAATAACACCAATAACGGTACCGAGTTACTCAGCAAATGATGCCAGCTACCATGTAAAAAATGCATACCGACAATGCCAACCAGGCCACCCAGATCACGGGGAACCAATCCCAGTTGTTCCAATGGTAAGAAAATATCTGCGATGAAGACCAACCAGATTACAACAATAAAACTTAATATCCAGTTAATTTCCTCACCTATGTGGTGTTGGTTTGATGTATTTCGATCCATAATAAGAAAAATTAATCTGGGCTAATGGTATCATCAATTTATGACTAGGATAGATATCCACCAGGGAGACATAACCCGGCAACAAGTCGATGTGATTGTGAATGCAGCTAACCGACGGTTACTCGGTGGCGGTGGTGTTGATGGCGCAATCCACAGAGCAGGTGGCGCGCAGATCATGGCCGAATGCGACCAAATACGCCAGCAACAAGGTAGATGTCCGGTAGGTCAGGCCGTTATCACCACGGCTGGCAACTTATTGGCAAAATACGTCATTCACACTGTTGGTCCAATTTGGAATGGAGGTAACGATAATGAAACAGAATTACTACAAGGCTGCTATCTAAACTCACTAGCTTTAGCAGAGAAACACGATCTTAGTTCGATTGCTTTCCCGAACATCAGCACCGGTGTGTATGGTTACCCTAAAGATTTAGCGGCTGAAATTGCAGTCGCGACTGTAAAAAGTTTTACAGCAAAAGCAGATTCAATTGTCGAACAAATTATTTTTGTCTGTTTTGATGATGAAAACTATTCGCTCTACAAAGCGTTGTTATAGCTTCTCAGTTGCCCATGAGTATCAGGTCATCCTTGGCTCGTTAACATGGCTAATCCAATGAAAGAGCACTTCCCAGATTCGGCAGAATTTTTTCGGCAAAATGGTTACTTGATTAAGCGAGTCATGCTGTCAGGTTCAATACTTGAAGCGATTCAAAAAGATGCTAAAAAAATGGTTGAACAGGCTGAGTCGCCAGTTGAATATGAAGCGGATGTTCATTATGAAGGTGCCCCGGAATCACGCCAGGCAGAAGGGGGGCAAACGATCAGGCGTTTTCTGCAAGTATTTGATCGCTGTGAGGAATTTAAGCAGTTTGGAAAAAGCAATGAAGTAAAAGCTGTATTGTCAGAATTGATGGGTGATGAAATTTATTTAGTGCGTAGTCATCATAACAGCTTGATGACCAAAGAGCCCAAATATAGTTCCCAAACCCACTGGCATCGTGACATTCGTTACTGGAATTATGATCATGAAAATTTGGTTTCGGTTTGGTTGGCATTGGGAGACGAGACCAGAGATAACGGTGCTTTAATGTTGATTCCAGGGACTCATCGGGTCGAATTTGAACGACAAAATTTTGATGAAGCGTTATTTTTTCGAAAAGATTTACCCGAAAATCAGGCTTTGATCGATTCAGCCGTTATGGCGGAACTGGCAGCCGGTGATGTCCTGTTTTTTCATTGTCGAACATTGCATGCTGCTAGTAATAACAAAACCGATCAAACCAAATTATCGTTGGTTTATACATATCGTCCGGCAACCACAAAACCATTACCAGAAAGCCGCTCGTCTGCTTACCCGGATGAAAAGATTTAATCGTGCCCGATAAATTCAACAAAGATGAAATCTATGCTTCGCCGTTGGCAGAATTAGTAGATTTTACCTTTGATGAAAAAACTGTCGCTGTGTTTCCTAACATGATTAACCGTTCCGTTCCGGGTTATGGGTTAATGCAATCTTTAACGGGCTTGGTCGCTAGTCAAAAAGTAGTAAAACAAAGTAGTGTTTATGACTTGGGTTGTTCGCTGGGAGCTTCATCGCTGTCGGTGATTAACAGTGTTGAGCATAATGATTATCAATTGATTCTGGTTGATCAATCTCAATCTATGATTGATCATTGCCAGCAACTTCTCGAACAAAGCCAAACTGATATAAGCATTGAATTCTGGCAAAAGGATATATGTGAGGTTGAAATAAATAATGCTTCAATGGTGATGCTGAATTTAGTGTTGCAGTTTTTACCAATAGAGAATCGGCAATTTGTCATCGATAGAATCTATGCTGGTTTAAATGCAGCAGGTGTATTATTGTTAACTGAGAAAACTGAAGCGATAAATAAGTTAGAACAAAAAACCATCGATACACTTTATAGCGATTTCAAAAAGCGTAGCGGTTATAGCGAGCTTGAAATCAGTCAGAAAAGGCAAGCTTTGGAAAACGTAATGCGCGTCGAATCTGTTGATAACCATCATCAGCGCTTGCTCAAAGCGGGCTTCCCAACAGTTGTGCCGATTATGCAGGCGTTGAATTTTGTGACTTTGCTGGCTGTCAAATGAGTGCATTAATTGATTTAGAAAAACTGTCCGGATTTTTAAATCAGTATGATTTATCTGAGTTTGAAGCTGAGATAATCAGTGCTTGCAAAGCGTCGAATGCGAATCGCCACGGCGGTTTGGAACGTTGGTTAGCCGTGCTCAATAATTTGCCTGATTTAAGGGCCGACAAAATTAATTTGTTTAACGGCGTTAAACTGCAGAATGCAGATTGCGGCACACACCAAAAAAAAATTTTAAAACAACAACTGCTCGAGCTTTCTCCTTGGCGTAAAGGGCCATTTGATTTGTTTGGTATTAATATTGATACAGAATGGCGTAGTGATCTGAAGTGGCAACGACTCGTCGATAAGATCGATCTCAAAGATAAACGAATTCTTGATGTGGGCTGTGGTAATGGCTATTACATGTTTCGAATGCTGGGTGCAGGTGCCAAATTTATCATTGGAGTTGATCCTGTGCCGTTATATGTCGTGCAGTTTAAAGCCATAAATAGATTTCTACGGGCAAGTCAATTGCAAGTGTTGCCAATTGGCTTAGAAGCATTACCCGTGATGCCGGTGTTTGAAACTGTATTTTCTATGGGTGTGCTTTATCATCGTCGCAATTCAATTGATCATCTTAAAGACTTGCATAGCATGTTGGTTCCAGGTGGTGAGTTGGTGTTGGAAACGTTAGTGCTTGAAGGCAATGAAGAAAATGAGCTGATTCCTGAAGATCGTTATGCTGGGATGAAGAACGTCTGGTCGATTCCAACAATCCCAACGTTGTCAAATTGGTTAGTGCAAACGGATTTTAAAGGCATAGAAGTTCTAAATCGTACCGTGACCACACTCGATGAGCAGCGACAAACTGAATGGATGCGTTCGCACTCCCTCAATCAATTTTTAAATCAAGACGACCAGAGTCTAACGATTGAAGGCTATCCCGCACCATTGCGAGCGATGATTACATGCCATAGTTAATGACTTGGATTCTGCTGACTTTATTAGCTGCACTGATGCAAGCAGTGCGAACAGCGGGGCAGAAACGTCTGGCAGAATCGATAGATGTAGTCATTGTTAGTTGGGTCCGTTTTTTATTTGGACTACCGTTTGCATTAATTTTTTTCTTTTGGTTAGTTCCAAAAGAGCTTTCACTTGTTGCGTTGCCGCCTAAATATTGGCTATATATTTCAGTCATTGCACTGAGCCAATTAATCGCCACCTTAATGGCTGTAGTTCTTTTAGGGCGGCGTAATTTTGCTATTGGTTCCACATTAGTCAAATCCGAGGTAATCTTTACCGCTTTACTGGGGTTGGTGTTGTTCGCTGAATATTTAAGTGTTTTAGCCTGGCTGGCTGTATTGCTGGGCATTATCGGCTTATTTGTTTCCTCATTAGGTAAATTCAAATTATCGCTGACCGATATTTTAACCAAACTTGATTCCAAGTCGGCCTTGTTAGGCCTGGGTGGGGGAGTATTATTTGGGGTGGCGTCCGTGTTTATCCGCCAGGCAAATTTATTATTAGATTCGTTGGACGCGCCGCTGAGCCAGGCCGTGATTACCTTAACTTGCGTTCTCGCATTGCAAACCTTAATCGGCGGGATATTCGTTTTACTAACGCGGATCAGTCAAATTAAATCGATCAATCAAAATATATCCGCGTGTGTTTTTATCGGTTTGACCTCAATGCTGGGTTCGTTTGGCTGGTTTGGTGCTTATGCCCTGCAAAATGCAGCCTATGTCAAAACCCTGGGTCAAATTGAATTCCTGTTTACCCTGTTGTTGACCTGGTTTTATTTCAACGAGAAAATTGAACAGCATGAGTATTTAGCCATGGTTTTGATTGTGATATCTGCTTTATTAATTGTCTGGAGTAAGTAATGTCGGTATCTATACCGAGCAGTAAGTTAAAAATTTCTAGTGCCTGGTATGGTGAAGAGTTGGCTGCTCAAACTGAGCAGTGGATTATGTATCTTAGCGATGATGAGGTGGTCGAGTTAGAGTCTGCTGCAGATGAAGCACTTGATCAGGGCTTGAATATCGTTGATGTTGACAAACAGAATTTCAAGCTTCCAACTCTGGGCTCAAAATTAAAATCTCTAATTACGCAACTGACTGACGGAATCGGATTTACCCTGATAAAGCGTATTCCAGTTGAAAATTATTCCACCGAGAAAGCGGCAATGATCTTTTATGGTCTGGGAGCACACCTTGGTAATGCACGAATGCAAAATGCCAAAGGCCATGTGTTGGGGCATGTGTGTGATTTGAATATGCGCAGCGATGATCCCAATGTGCGTATTTATCAGACTAACGAGCGGCAAACATTTCATACGGACTCCAGTGATATTGTTGGATTGCTATGCCTGAAAAAAGCCAAAAAGGGCGGTGAATCATTATTGGTCAGTGCAGTCACGATTTTCAATGAAATGCTGAGATCCAGACCTGATTTAATCGAATTATTATTTGATCCCATTGCTACAGACCGGCGCGGTGAAGTGCCTGAAGGTATGAAACCTTATTTTTCTATTCCTGTTTTCAATTGGTTTGAGGGATTTCTGACAGTGATTTATCAACGTCAGTATATTGATTCTGCACAGCGTTTCGATGATGCTTTCAGATTAACAGATAAGCATATCGAAGTACTGGATATGTTTGATGATTTAGCTAACGATCCAAAGTTGAATTTGTCCATGCAGCTAGAACCGGGTGATATGCAGTTTGTCTATAACCACAGCCTGTTACACGACCGCACCGGCTTTGAAGACTGGCCGGAGTTGGAGAACCGCCGTCATTTACTCAGATTATGGTTGTCTGCCCCAAACGACCGACCACTGCCCCAGGTCTTCAAAGAACGTTACGGCAGCATAGAAATCGGCAATCGAGGCGGCGTCGCAGTTGAAGGTCTGAAACCTGTTGCGCCGCTAGAAGCTAGTTAGCATAAGCATATAACCTGTAAACCTCTTAACAATTCACAGATCGTCTCTCCCGCGAAGACGGAAGCCTGGATAGCGGCAAACAGGGCTGAAAATAGACCAATCCCTGAGCCGAATTCCGCTAGTGGAAAATTTATTACATGATTGCCTAAATCATTACATGCAAGGCTGATCGCGCGTGCTAAAGCCGAGGGTGTGAGCTTGAATAGTCTTGTGCAAACTTACTTAGCGGAGAAAGTCTAGCCTCTATGTGAAGAAATGCAGGTAGGATCAAATCTTAAATTCTGTGTTTAGTATCTTCTTCACAGGCTTATTTTTCAATCTCACATAATGAGGCAGACCATTTTTATACGGCGGCGGACATTCACCTTTGATCAATGGCTGCAGGTAATCACGGCATTTTTCGGTGATATGAAAACCGTCTTTGCTGATGAATGATTTGGGCATCATTTTCTCCCGGTTCGCCATTCTGTAAAGCTGGGCTTTGCCAATAGACCAGCGATACGGCTTATTGGATTTGCGCACAATCGTCGGCATGACCGCGTTTTCACCTTTAATGGCCATTTCAACGACCGCCTTGCCGACGGCGTAAGCCTGGTCCAGGTCGGTTTTTGAAGCGATATGTCTGGCCGAGCGCTGCAGGTAATCAGCCACCGCCCAGTGGTATTTATAACCTGTTTTGGCTTTGACAATATTGGCAATGGTCGGTGCGACTCCACCCAATTGAGTATGACCGAAGGCATCTTTGCTGCCGACATCGGATAAAAATTTGCCGCGCTTGTTTTTAACACCTTCTGAAACCACGATGGAGCAGAAGCCGTGATCTTTAACTGATTGTTTGACTTTTTTCACGAATGCCGCCTGATCAAAAGGTACTTCCGGGAAAAGAATAATATGCGGTCCGTCGCCATCTTTTTCACAGGCTAACCCACCTGCGGCGGCGATCCAACCGGCATGGCGGCCCATAACCTCCATAATGAATACTTTGGTAGAAGTTTCAGCCATTGAGGCAACGTCAAATGAAGCTTCGCGAATGGAGGTGGCGACGTATTTGGCCACTGAGCCGAATCCCGGGCAGTTATCGGTGATCACGAGGTCATTATCAACCGTTTTGGGGATGCCAAAACAGGACATTGGATAGCCCATTTTGCGGCTTAACTGAGAAACCTTGTGGGCGGTGTCCATGGAGTCGTTGCCACCATTATAGAAAAAGTAACCGATGTTATGGGCGGCAAACACCTCAATCAAGCGCTCATATTGGGCGCGATTCTCCTCCAGGCTCTTAAGTTTGTAGCGGCAGGTGCCAAAAGCGCCTGAAGGCGTGTGCATCAAGGCATTAATATCACGATCAGATTCTTTGCTGGTATCGATCAGGTCTTCTGTCAAAGCGCCAATAATGCCATTGCGACCAGCATAAACCTTGCCCATCTTGTTTTTATGTTTGCGTGTGGTCTGAATAACACCGCATGCAGTGGCGTTGATTACAGCGGTGACACCGCCAGATTGGGCATAAAAGGCATTTTTCAGCGTGTTCAAATCGAGCTCCCAGATATATTTTTCGGTTGATAGTTAAAAGCGACTAATTTTCACCTTATAGGCAACTAAAATCAATCTTGGAAAGTGTCACGGGGTTCGTAAATCCATTGACCGAGATTGAATTTAAGAGTAGTGTACGGTTTTTAAAAAATCAGCTAGACGTTTTCAGGCTAATATGGAGGCAAGATAATGAGGCTCGTATTATTAGGAGCGCCGGGTTCTGGCAAGGGCACGCAGGCGAAAATGTTGGTGGAAAAATACAATATTCCACAAATTTCCACTGGTGATTTGTTGCGTGCGGCCGTAAAAGCAAAAACCAAACTTGGCAAACAAGCCAAGGCGGCGATGGATGCTGGAGAATTAGTTTCGGATGATCTGGTGTTATCTATTATTCAAGAAAGATTAATGGAGTCTGATACCCGTCGAGGCTTTATTCTTGATGGTTTTCCAAGAAATATCCCCCAGGCCCAAGCCTTGGATAATAAGCTAAGCTGGATGAACAAACCGATCCAGATTGCCATGCATTTACATGTTGATCATGACATTTTAGTCAAACGTATTACCGGCCGTATGATTTGTGCCAAATGCGGTGCAATTTTTAATAATTATTTTAATCCACCGAAGAAAAAAGGCGTTTGTGACAACTGTGGTGGCAAAAAATTCCCTACCCGCGCTGATGACAATGAAACTACCGTTCGTAATCGTCTGGGTGTTTATAATGAAGAAACGGAACCCTTGATTAGCTACTATAAAGCGCAAGGGAAGTTGAGAACGGTCGCTGGAGAAGGTGCTTTAGATGAAATTCAACAACGCATGGTTGATATTGTTGAATCTGAAATTAATCCATTAGCGGCTTCGTTGGATGACATGGTGGTTTCTCACTACGCCACACAGTCAAATGATGATTCAGATACCGTGATTTCTGGTGGAGTAGTAAAGAAAACCGATGTTAAAAAGAAACGAACTAGTAAAAAAGTGACCAAGAAAAGGGCCGCTAAGAAAAAAGTCACTAAAAAGGTAGCAAAGAAAGTAACGAAAAAAGTAGCCAAGAAAAAAGTGGCAAAAAAGGCTGCTAAGAAGGTCGCGAAAAAGACAACCAAGAAAAAAGTCGCTAAAAAGGCCGCGAAGAAAACTTCAAAAAGACCAACAAAGAAAAGAGCCGCTAAGAAAAAAGTAGTCAAAAAGGCGACAAAAAAGAGCGCGAAAAAGGCCGTCAAGAAAAAGGTGGCAAAGAAAGTAGCGAAAAAGGCAACAAAGAAAGCCACAAAAAAAGCAGCTAAGAAACCTGCTAGAAAGAAAAGATAGACAGGCATACTTTATGCCAGATTTACCCGCACAAAGCGGGTAAAATAGCTGTTTTAATTTAGCAACTTCGATGTCAGCATTTCCACAAACGCGTTTGCGACGCATGCGCAGCCAAGAATTTTCACGCCGCTTAATGCGTGAAAACCAAATCACTGTTGATGATTTGATCTTGCCTGTTTTTGTCTGTGAAGGTGAAGATCAACGACAGCCAATCCAATCTTTACCCGGTGTCTTTCGCCTTAGCATTGACCAGTTAGCGAGCGAAGCCGAACATTGGGTAAAATTGTCGATTCCGGCTGTTGTGATTTTTCCCTATGTGCCGGCAGAGGGCAAGAGCCTCGATGCGCAAGAGGCTTTTAATCCAAACGGTTTGGTGCAAAGAGCGATTCGAGAGATTAAAAATGCAACACCTGAGCTTGGGGTGATTACTGATGTGGCCCTGGATCCTTACACCTCTCATGGCCAGGATGGCTTGACAGATGAATCTGGCTATGTGGTTAATGATGCAACTGTTGACGTTTTAGTTAAACAAGCTTTATCCCATGTTGAAGTGGGCGCGGATGTGGTGGGTCCATCGGACATGATGGATGGCCGTGTCGGGGCAATTCGTGAAGCATTTGAGCAGCAAGGATACACCAACAAAATGATTTTATCTTACGCAGCAAAGTATGCTTCATCGTTTTACGGGCCTTTTCGTGAAGCAGTGGGTGCAATGATTGGCAAAGGCGACAAAAAGACCTATCAACTTGACCCTGCAAATCGTCTTGAGGCATTACGAGACGTAGAACTTGATGTAGAAGAAGGCGCCGATATGGTAATGATAAAACCAGGGTTGCCTTACTTGGACATGGTCAGGGAAGTGAAAGATACATTTGCGCTGCCTACCTTTGCTTTTCAGGTCAGTGGTGAGTATGCCATGATCATGGCTGCAGCCGAAAATGGTTGGCTGGATGAAAAGGCAATTATTGTAGAGTCGTTAACGGCCTTCAAAAGAGCCGGTTGTGATGGTGTGTTGACTTATTTTGCACCTAAAGTGGCGAAGTGGTTAGCCAAAGGTGAAATCTGATGGCCACACCCAAGCCAGTTGATATAGCTTTGCATCAGGCGAAAAAAATTTTAGAAGTTAAATTTGATAATAATCGGCAAGTGCAGTTAACAACTGAATATCTACGTGTTAGTTCACCGTCCGCTGAAGTTAAGGGTCACGGCCCGGGTCAGGAAGTATTGCAAGTCGGCAAAAAGAACGTCAATATCACAGCAATAGAACCGGTTGGTAATTATGCGATTCGTTTAAAATTTGATGATGGCCATGATACAGGTATATACACCTGGGATTATTTGTACGAGTTAACTGAGAACCAAGAGCAACTCTGGCAAGACTATCTGGATCGATTGCAAGCAGCGGGAATGTCGCGAGAGCAATAATGAATAGCACTGAACAAAATAAAACCACTCATTTTGGTTACCAAGATGTGCCGGAAGATGAAAAGGCTCGTCTGGTCGGTGGTGTGTTCTCGTCAGTCGCTGATAAATACGATGTGATGAATGATTTTATGTCGTTCGGCGTCCACCGCTTATGGAAAAAATTCGCCATCGCCAGAAGCCACGTTCGACCAGGGCATAAAGTCCTTGATGTGGCCGGTGGTAGTGGCGACATGGCGGCAGCATTCGCAGACAAAGTTGCGCCTACAGGTGAGGTTATATTAACCGATATCAATGCTGCTATGCTCGAGCGGGGACGAGCCAAACTTGTTGACCAAGGATTGGGTGAAAGTATAACCAACATACTGACTGATGCTGAAAAACTTTGTTTCCAGGACAACTATTTCGATCGCGTCAGCATTAGTTTTGGATTGAGAAATGTTACCCACAAAGAAGCAGCTTTGGCCGAAATGATGCGTGTTATTAAACCCGGTGGTTGTGCATTAATTCTGGAATTTTCACATCCTCTTAGTAAAACCTTTTCACAGCTTTATGATTTTTATTCGTTCAATGTGATCCCCAAGATTGGACAATTAGTTGCCAAAGACGAGGATAGTTATCAGTATTTAGTCGAGTCAATTCGCAAACATCCGGATCAGGAAACGTTGAAAACAATGATGTTGGATGCCGGTTTTGATCATGTGGTTTATCATAATTTAACCAACGGTATTGTGGCTTTACATATTGGTCACGTTTATTAAACAGCTCAGATGATTATTGATCTGATTGGAAATACCTTTAATCACTTGCTGCAAAGTGATCCTTTAGCTAAACAAAAATTGGTTGTTTTGGCAGGAAAGTCAGTGGGCTTTGAGATAAAAAACTCACCTTTTCGACTGCTGGCGTTGATTACTACGGAGGGAATGGAATTCTCATCAGGTTCAATTCAACAGGCGGATTGTATTCTACGCGGAACGCCAATCGCCTTAGCGCGATACATGAATTCTGAAGGTGCTAATCCTTCAACGAATGTATCGCTTAATGTTGAAATAGACGGTGACCTGGAATTTGCTCGTAAAGTTTCAATGATATTTCGTCATCTGGACATTGATTGGGAAGAGATTTTTTCAAAATTTGTGGGCGATTTGCCGGCACATCAATTGTTTAGAATGATGTCAGGATTTAGAGATGGTTTTGAGCGCAGTAAAGACTCAGCCCAGCAGCATCTGAATTATTTGATTAGCGAACGCCTTAACCAGGTCGTTTCACAAGATGAAGCTGAAATCTTTTATCAGGGGGTTGATAAAGCTGCTGCGGATACACATCGATTAGAACAAATGTTCGAGCGACTTTTAGAATCAAGCCCCAATGGCTGAGTCTAGCATTGGTAGAATTTTTCGTATTGCCAGCGTATTAAAACGTCATGGCCTGGATGAGTTTTTTCATACACAAGCTTCGTTAAAAAAATTTGCGCTGTTATTTAAATTTGTCCCCGGTCGACCGTTAGAGGATGATCGCACGCGTGGGCAGCGTTTACGAGAAGCCTTGCAGGATTTAGGTCCGGTATTTGTCAAATTCGGGCAAATGTTGTCAACACGACCTGATTTGCTTGCGGAAGATATAGCCAAGGAATTGACTTTGCTGCAAGATCAGGTTCCTCCTTTTGAAAGTGAAACCGCCAAGCAAATTATTCGCGATACTTATGATGATCGAGTTCAGCATGTCTTTAGTGAATTTGACGAACACCCTGTGGCATCTGCCTCAGTTGCTCAAGTTCATTATGCCCATCTCAAGGAAGAAGACGAAGAGGTTGTGGTCAAAATTCTACGTCCTGGAATAACGGAAGTTATTGATCGAGACGTGCGCTTGCTCTACACATTAGCCGGGCTAATGCAAAAGTATTGGTCAGAGGGTGAACGTCTAAAACCACTTGAAGTCGTTGAGGAATACGACAAAACTATTCACGACGAACTCGATTTGATGCGTGAAGCGGCTAATGCCAGTCAATTGCGTGGTAATTTCGAGAATTCACCAATCATCTATGTTCCCAAAGTGTACTTTGATTACACCACGACTAATGTAATGGTGATGGAACGTATTTATGGCACTCCGATTCGTGATGTGGAAATGCTCAAGGCCAAAGGTATTGACATGCGTAAATTGGGTCATAATGGGGTGGAAATATTTTTCACACAGGCATTTCGTGACGGCTTTTTTCATGCTGACATGCATCCGGGTAATATTTTTGTCGCTGATGATGGCCAATATCGTGCGGTTGATTTCGGCATTATGGGTTCGTTGTCTGATGAAGATAAACATTATCTAGCGGTAAATCTTTTGTGCTTTTTTAATCGGGATTATCGTGGTGTGGCCAAGGCACACGTTGAGTCAGGTTGGGTGCCGCCGGAAACACGCGTGGAGGAATTTGAAGCGGCCATCAGAACAGTTTGTGAGCCCATTTTTGCCAGACCGATCAGTGAGATAAAGTTTGGTGAATTTGTCATGCGCTTGTTTCAGACCGCCAGGCGCTTTCAAATGCCAGTGCAGCCGCAATTGGTTTTGTTACAAAAAACACTATTGAATATCGAAGGTCTGGGGCTTCAACTCTATCCTGAGTTGAATTTGTGGGAAACGGCCAAACCTTTTTTGGAAAGTTGGATGAAAGAGCAATATGGTCCTAAGGCTGCACTGAGTGCTATTAAACGCGAAGCACCAAAATGGAGTATTTTGTTACCGGAATTACCAGTGTTGGCTCATCAAACCATGACGGCAATTCGTGAACAAAATGGTTCCTTAGAGCAGGCACGCGAAGAAATTTCTCAGTTACGCCAGGAGTTGAAAAAAACCAAACAAAAACAGAAATTGTTCTGGATTGGGTTGATTGTAATCGCTCTGGTCTATATTCTAGTAAACCGTTAGTATTTTTATCAGGTGCTGCCAATCGACCGAAGCCTGGATTCGTCGATTAATCTTTTCGCTATCTGCTTGGTTAAAAATTTGTGCAGTTTGGTTGCCAAAGTCGGCTTTTGGTCTTGCAATTTAGTTTGTCAATTTAACTCTTTTTTATCATTATTATTCAATAAGTTATGCTAAAAAATCAATACATCAAGGGACGGTTAATTTATTGTCAGTATAAAAAGCTTTAATCAAATTCTTTTGAGCGCCTACATCATGGTTGGTAATTTTTAGAATTTATTATCAGCACTATAGACCCCATTCCAGTTATTATCAGGGGGATTAGAAATAAGGTTTTTACATCTTTGCAATAACTTTAAAGCCGGGCCATCTGTTTCAAATTGGGTTAAAAATTGTTCCAGTTTATCGATGGCCTGATGAAGGTTGCCGTTGTAATAATGACTAAGAACTTCTGAGTATAGATTAATTTTATTCTCAATAGCGATGCTCTTGTCGGTGTTCAAACCGATCAATTCATATACAGTTGTCCAATTGTTTTTTCCTTTGACCTGCAGGCGGTCAAGTTCACGGCAAGTGCATTTATGTTTAATTTGTTCATAAGTGTCGTGCGAAATAATAATTGTTACACCATAATATTTTGTTGCATTTTCAAGCCGGGCAGCCAGATTAACGCTATCTCCTATGGCGGTGTAGTCAAATCGAAGCTCACTACCCATATTTCCAACAACAGCAGGGCCTGTATGAATACCAATTCCAATATCGAGTTCGAGGTTGTTTTGTGCAGAGAAAGTTTTGTTTAGTTCAGCCAGGCTTTGCTTCATTTTTATTGCGCTTAAGGCAGCTTGAACCGCATGATTTTCTAGCGCTACCGGTGCATTGTAGATCGCCATGATGGCGTCCCCAATGTATTTATCCAATGTGCCATTATGGTGCATTATGATTCGTGTCATCCTATCCATGTATTGGTTCAGCATGGATACCATTTGAGTCGCGGGTAGTTGTTCGCTGATAGTTGTAAAATCGCGAATATCAGTGAAAATCAAACTGATTTGTTGCTCTTTGCCTTGGAGAGACAGGGTGTCCGGATTTTTAATAATCTGTTTTACTACCGAGGGTGATACATAAGAAGCAAAGGCCTTTTGTAGAAATCTTGTCTGCTGCTGACTGACAAGATTGCTCCAAATCTGGTAAGCAATGAAAGTTATTAGTAAAGAAAAAACAGGGTAGACAATACTAACCAGCCAACCTTGTTGTGCCAGTAACCAATAATAAACAGCTGTAAACAGACTGATTAAGACGGCAAAAACAACCGATGATCTGATTAAACTGTTTGATCTGGTCATGAAAAAAATCAAAACAGCAGGTAAAACCAGTAAGGCAACAACGTTAAACAGGATTGTACTGCGGTCTTGAAAACTAAACGTATTGTTTAGAATATTGGATGCTGCTGTAGCATGAGCCAAGACTCCAGGGAAGCTGTTATGCACAGGAGTCGGGCGCAGATCGGCAATACCCAGCTCAGTAATGCCTATGAATACCAGTTTGTCATTGAGCTGTGAGTTATGTTTACCCTGTAGAACATCAGCAGCCGAATAAACAGGAATTGTATTGTTAGTCTTATAAAAACCGAGAGCCATTCGACCCAAGTGATCGGTAGGGATAGTGCGTTTGCCTAGCTGCAGCCGTTTAATTCCATCAACATCGGTATGCAATACAATATCAGCATCTGTGAATAACGATAAAGATTGCAACGTCATCGAAGGGTAGTAGTTATCCTTAAAAGACAAAATCAGCGGTATCCTGCGCAGTAATCCATCCGGGTCAGGGATATAGTTGAAAAACCCAGGCCATCGAAAGCGGCTTGAATGTTGGGAATATTCGTTTCAACATAATTTGATTTAATTTGTGGCTTGATAGTATTTGTTTTGTCAGTATTGAACACAGCTTTAATACGCTGGTTGAATAAAACATCCATTGCGGACTGCTCAGGCAAAATTGATTGTTGATCACGGAAAAAATAACCGCCAACTGTCAGGCTGTTGACAGCTTCTATGGCGTTTATCAGATTCTGGTCCGTGTCAGCGGTTTGCTGGCTGGAATAGACGATGTCCAGGCTGATAACCTTGGCGTTTGCTTTTTTGACGGCGAGTATTAATTCTGCCTGTAAAGCTCTTGACCAAGGCCAGCGGCCTAAAGTGGAAATGCTTTTTTCATCAACGGTAACGACGGCGATATTCGGATGCGGTTCAGGCAGATCACGATATAAATGAACAGTATCCCTGACTCTAAGGTCGATATTGTCAAAAAAAACTGGATGTAGCCAGTATACAAACAGCCCAATACTAATCGTAATCAGACCGATCAAAAATCGAAGTTTGGTTTGCTGTTTCAATCCTAACGCTGTAAATCAGTACTGCACAACACCGATCCGATCTTAAGGAATAGGCGGTAATGGCGGTGGCGGGCAATTTGGCCCTCCCGGAATGCAGGGTGGTGGCGGCGCAGGTGGTGGCGGCGCAGGTGGTGGTGGCGCAGGTGGTGGTGGCGCAGGTGGTGGTGGCGCAGGCGGTGGTGGCGCAGGCGGTGGTGGCGCAGGCGGTGGTGGCGCAGGCGGTGGTGGCGCAGGCGGTGGTGGCGCAGGTGGTGGCGGCGCAGGTGGTGGCGGCGCAGGTGGTGGTGGCGCAGGTGGTGGCGGCGCAGGTGGTGGCGGCGCAGGTGGTGGCGGCGCAGGTGGTGGCGGCGCAGGTGGTGGCGGCGCAGGTGGTGGTGGCGCAGGTGGTGGCGGCGCAGGTGGTGGCGGCGCAGGTGGTGGCGGCGCAGGTGGTGGCGGCGGGGGAGGAATCAATTGCTGCCTGTAAATTGCATCCTCTGGGTCCTTATCCGGCTCAGGCTGGGGTACCTTAGGTTGGGGTAAATACGACTGTGGTTTTGTTGGCGGAACTTCGCGGCAAATAATATTAGTTTCACCGCCATTGACGATTTCTTTTTCACCAATATCAGGATTTGAATTACGATCTTCGACAATGCCTTCCAATACCCATACCGTTGTACATATATCATCAACGTCAGTAATAAAATCTGTGCCTTTAACTCCAACTATAGCTGTAGGTGTTTGGATTTGATAAGAATTGTCTCGTGACGAGAACACATCAGAAACAATAGAACGCAGGCGCCCACGAGTGTGTTCAAATAAACTTTCCGGTTTAGCATCGACTATATATTTATTAAGCGAAACACGAGTATTTTCATCCAGCTCGATACGGCTGCCGTCCTTGAGAACGATGATGATTTGCGATTGAAGATGAGTACGCAATATGTCATCGACGAAAACAGCAGAGCCTACATTGATAGTCTGTGAGCCTGTTCCACCCCTGAAGACATCTACTTTCCCGGAAATCCTTGAAACAATCCCGATTTCAGGATTTAAATTTTGGGCGACTGAAATAACAGGGTTTGATAGTAGTAATAAAGATGCGAGCGAATAAGCGCAAACTCTGATTTTAATTGTGGTGTTTTGATCTTTGCTTAACATGATCTTTATACATTTAAAAGTGCTTCGAAATACTTATGCCGTAAAGAGTGCGGTCATAAGTATACAGATCAATATTCGAATCGTTTTGTTGATGTAAAATTCTGAATTCAAATTCATAGTTATTCTCTGTGTTATAACTAATAGCAGCGCCAATCGAATTATAGTCGTCATCACGCTTTAGAGCGAATATGGTATGCAAGTTGCTGTAATCATTATCACGGTATTCATAAGTGCCGCGCAGTTTAATTTTGGAATTTATTTGGTAAGTTAAAGTACTGTAAAAGCGTTGTTCACCATTTTCCCAGTTATCACCATCTGCATTAAAATCAGCATCTTCATAACCGACTCTTAGATTTAATTTTTCCGGAATGATGCCCCAAAAAAAGCTCAATCCCAGCGAATTGCTCTCACCGCTGTAATTTTCTTGTGGCCGCTCATCATCCAGGTCAAAGTCTCTATTGCGATATCGATAGAATAAATAGGCAAACAAGCTGTCATTAATTCGGTAAATACTGGTGGGCGTGATTTCATAAGTGTTTTCAAAGTGATCGCCGTCATAATGTGTGCTGATGTAGCCTGCTGGCAGCCGAAAGCTCCAGTGTGATCCGGTCCATCCAGGACTGATTAAATAGTATTGCCAGAATTGATTTGTTTCACTGATATCCTGGTAATGACTATAGGATAAATGGGATTCTGCTAATAAATCCCAACCGTTGTTAAATAATTTTCGCCAGCGTAAATCTGCGAATAATCCATGGTAGCTGTCGCTGACTTCATCAAAGCTGACAACCTTGGATTCGGGCTCCAGTCTTGCATTTTCATCATATGCAAATCTGTAACCAATGGTGATATCTAGATTTTTTTGTGGTAACGGAAACTGTTCCAGCATGCCAGCAGCCTCGCGGCTATAAAATGAACCGATATCATTCTCCCTGGTGTTTTGAAGTATTTGCCGCGCTTGTTCAAATTGTCCTGACTTGATGAATAGTTCTGTCAATAATCTGGCGTACTCATCAAAAAAGTTTCCGCTGTCCGGCAAAGCTTTGCGTAAATTATTTACGGCTTGTTCGACTTCTCCTTTGCCTACTAAAATCCGGTTTTTTATTAAAAACAATTCCGGATCAAAAGTAGCCCTTGAGATAGAGCTTATAGACTGCTCCGCCTGTTTTATTCTGCCCAGTCTGACCAGCGTTGCAGCGTAACCTAAACGCAGGTCATAATCATCCGGATTTGTTGCTAAAGCCTGTTCAAAGATGTCTAATGCATTCGAGTATTGCCTTAGACGATAAAGCGTTAGCGCTTTGTAGCGATAATAATCTGGTTCAGATGATTCAATCTGATCAAAAGAAGCTAATGCTTCATCAAAATAATTCTGATTGAAATGATTAATACCTTCTTGTAACTTGTCTGCATTGGCATAGCTGAAAATCAGCCACCACAACAGCAATATTGTAATCCTCTTACCCATTGAACAAGCAAACATGGTGATCGTGCTATGTCTATTATTATCTGGACGTAATCAAGATTACTCTAGCACGAACATTTCTGAACGTCCATGTATTATTAAGTTGTGGTACAGTAAAAACCCGACGATGGTAAAGACCATCATGTTGAAATTGATTATTTAATCAAGGCTTGAATGGTTTTAGGGTGAGTTTGGTTTGATGGGTGTCGATTGCTTTTTTGTCGTCTATATCCAAACCCCGGAAATAAGATTTTTGCCATTTCATGTCCCTGGCCTTGCTGTTTTCAATGCCAAGATCATGGTTAAATTGACTTCGGCTTTCACTCCATTTTTTATAAGCTGAATTTAACTCCTGATTATCGGCCAAGTTACGAAACTCAGGTTGAAAGTTTTCCACTGTTCCGCGCTTGATTGGAAACATAAAACAAAACGGTTCATCCTGTTCGAAAGAAACCGCATAGTTTTTTTGAGTGAATTTCCAATTCATGGTAAACGTGTAAGGTGCCCAATCAGTTTCTATGATCCCTGTAAGCGGGAAAATACCGTTCTTAAGCCTATTTGGTGAACCGGATACCCATAAATTATAGTTTTCTTCTGTGCGGATCAGTCCATGAATTGAAAACGTTAATATGCCTTCACCAAAATGACTCAGGGGTAAAAGATGAGCTTCGCCGTCACTTTCTATACGAATGGACTCCTTTTGCGCACCGCCATCCCAGGTTGCAGTGAAAGCACAGGGACAAAGAATCTCCCAGCCGTGTGCATTGGCGATATTCAGCGGAAGGCAACGGTACGCAAATTTTTGTTGGGAATTTTCCATCCAGTCGCGCTCAACCGGAGCCGGTCTAATTTTCTGGATGAATTCGGAAGTTCGATAAAATTCTAATTTCATAGTTATTGGCCAAGTCGTGTTACCAGCTTAAGGTATTTTGCTTGATCAGCATGTCCTTAAGATTTTGTTTACTATTTCGTCGATGATATTGTGTATTCGATAGTTAACGAGCAATAAAAAAGGCGTGCAGTGCACGCCTTTTCTAATAGTCAAACGATGTTTAGAATTTCCACTGTAATTGAAGGCCGAATATATCTGCGCCGCCTTCGTACTCACCAACCAATGAACTTCCTATAATAGCCGGTGCAGTAGGGGGTGCAGCGACAATGGTTGTTTCACTGATAGGAGCATCGTCTCCGCTAATATGCGCATAGCCAAAGTCAATAGTCATACTCGCATTGGGTGAATAACTGGCTCCTAATGTAAACCAGTCGCGATCAGAGTCCGGAATACGAACAGTACGATCTTCATCTGGAACTGGTGATTCATCATGAGCATAACCAGCTCGTAAAGTCCATTGGTTATTCAGATGGTAGTTGGCACCTAGACTGATTGTCCATGTATCTTCCCAATTTTCAGGTGTAACCTGATCCGGTAAGCCATTATCGAATTTGATACGCAACTCATCAAAGCGGCTCCAGTTCGTCCAACGACCAGAAAGCATTAAATCAAACTGACTATTCAGCGAGTGAAAAGCGCTTAAGTAAATCGTTTCAGGAAGGCTGACCTCAGCTTCGGCGCCTGCTGAAAGTAGAGTTGCGCCAGTTGGAGCTGTCACATTTAAATCGCCATCCACTTTTTGAGTGACTTTTGAACGAAAGCCGATGCCAAAGCGTGTTGACGTACTAGGCGCGTACATGGCGCCAAGATTAAAGCCCCAATCCCAGTTATCACCATCAACCTTATTGGTTCCATCCGGAACCCCAACACCTAAAAAGCGTGCTGAAGTTAATTCTGCATCCGCATATTGAAGACTGATGCCTGCACCTAAAGATAATTCAGGAGTAACCTGATAGGCTAAAGCAGGATTAATATCGATTGTTTTGAGCTCTGATCTTAAGCCTTGGTAACGACCCGCCCAATTATCATCATAATCAGTTGCCAGACCAAAGGGTGCTGTGATGGCTATACCATATTTAAGATCGCCGGATTCCGGGAAAACATAATATACATTTGGTACAACACCGGTTTCACCGCCGTCATCGCCCGGACCGCCAAAAGGCACAGCCTGACCGGTAAAATCTGATTCACTATCAATTACGGATACGCCCAATTGGAATTGCCGGCCTTCTGCCAGGAACATACCTGCAGGGTTATAAAACATGTCTGAAACATCGTCACCGGCGACACCTGCACCGGCAAAAGCGCGGCCAAGACCTGAAACGGTGGCTTCACTAATTTGAAAGCCAGAGGAATAAACTTGACTTGATGCAACCACGAGTCCGGATGCAAAAAGTACGTTTCTTAGCGTGTTAGTTTTGTTCATGGTTTCCTTCTCCATGTCATTAAAAGGGAATTTTTTACAAAGTACGAAACTATTGTAAGCTTTTTTGTGTCAGATTAAAAACTAAAGATGCTAAACATATCAGACATAGCTTATTGATGAATAGTTCAATTCAGGGCGAATAAGGGTAAAAATATGGAAAACTGGCGAATTTATCAGGATGCACACGGCGAATGGCGTTGGTGGAAGCTGGATGCCGATGGAAATATTATTCAGGCTTGTGAATTGGGCTTTGACACAAGACAAGAGTGTGAAAATAATGCGGTGATCCACGGTTATGTTATTAGTCCAAAGGATTAAGACGCAGCAGCTTACCATTACCCGAGTCGGTTAAAAGGTAAATCAATCCATCCGGACCCTGGTGGACATCGCGAATCCGGCCAAATTTATTTTCCAATAGACGTTCCTCATGGATGACTTGATTGTTTTCTATTTCCAACCGGACTAAGGTTGAATATTTCAAAGAACCGATAAAAAAATTGTTTTTCCAGACAGGAAATTTATCTGATTCATAAAAAGCCATGCCTGATGGAGCAATCGAGGGTACCCAGTAATAGATAGGTTGTTCCATTCCTTCTTTTTCAGTGCCTTCGCCGATTTTTGTGCCTGTTCCATAGTTGGCACCGTAAGTGATGATAGGCCAACCATAGTTTTTTCCTTTTGAAGCAATGTTTAATTCATCACCGCCTTGTGGACCATGCTCATGTGTCCACAGGCTATCGTCGCTTTGGCGCAAACTCATCCCCTGAACATTACGATGCCCGTAAGAATAGATTTCTGGCAGCACGTCGCTCTGTTCGACAAATGGATTATCCGCTGGGACTGTTCCATCATCATGCAAGCGGATTAGGCTACCAATATGTGAATCTAATTCTTGTGCTAAAGAGCGATCACCTCGATCGCCAAGCGAAATAAACAAGTAACCAGCTTTGTCGATTGCAAGACGTGAACCAAAATGCCTGCTTCCTCTAACTTTAGGCATTGCCACAAAAAGAGTTTCTATATCTGATAAGCCCTGTTTATTCAATTTGGCTCTTAGAACTTCAGTGTTGTAACGACGGTTTTCACCTTTTACATAACTTAGATAAATCCATTGATTATTTTTAAAATCCGGATGAACCAGCACATCGAGAAGCCCGCCTTGGCCGTGCTCATTAATGTTAGGTAAACCCTTTATCTCATGAATTTCACTATCGCCTAAATCTGCTACTAGTAATTGTCCTGAGCGTTCGGTAATTAATAGTCGTCCGTCAGGAAGAAAATCCATGCCCCAGGGGTGATCGAGTCTAGAAAATAAGGTTTCAACTTGAAAGTTGTGCTTTTCAGATTCAAATTGTTGGCCGTTAACATTGAATACAAAAATCAGATTTACAACAATAGCAAGAAGTGTCTTAAAGAACATTTTTTAAGCCAAGCGGGTCATCAGGGTTAACGCCATCCATAAACAGTTTTTTCCTATCGATGTTGGTGAGTTGATAAACTAAGCCGAGCCAATTATTAAAAACGGCTTTGCCGGTATCCCACCAGGTATTGTCAATAAAAGTTTCAAGTTCAGTTTCAGGAAAAGCGGGCAACGCATCTGCCTTGGATTTTGCTGTTTCGACTTGTTGTTGGTAGTGACTTAATAATCCATTGGCTTCGGCAGAGAAATAATTTTCCGGCTTGGGTGGATAATCGTCTCTTTCATCATTAAAAAACCGCATCACTTCACGTTTATATTCTTTTAACAAACTGTTGATGTTGTATTCTGGGTGGCCTTGGAAATAAACTTCACGAAATAAATCCTCACTGACTGCCAAATGTACGCCTGAAACAGTTCCACCAATCAGCACTTTTAAACCTGCATTGTTTAATTGTTGTTTAGTAATCTCATTAAAACGCGAATGAGGCACATCAAAACGCGTATTTATGTTGCTGACGAGAGGATGTGAAGGTTCCAAAATGTGATGAGAGTAAACGCCCCAAAGTTTATAGCCGAGTGGTTGCCGTTCAATGCTATAAAATTGTTTAAAGGCAGCGTGTGAAGCCAGGCAGGAACACAAAATTGAGGTTACATTTTCTTTGGCCCATTCAAATACTTCGATAACGCCAGGCCAATAAGTTTCTTCCGTTAATTCTGCTTTACTAGGGTTGGCACCACTGATAATCAACGCATCCAGCCCCTGAGTTTTTATTTGTTCAAAGTCTTCATAATATTGATCAATATGTGCCTGTGCTGTTTCGCCGCGCTCTACACCCCTGATTGAAAATGGATGTATGTAGAATTGGGCGATTTGATTGCAAGAGGTAATCATGCGCATGAATTGGCGCTCTGTTGCCCGAAGTGCTGCATCAGGCATCATGTTTAACAGGCCTATATGTAACTCTCGAATATCCTGATGGATAGCGTGATCCGAGCCCAGAATTTCAAAACCATCTTCCTTAAGTTTTTCAAAAGTAGGCAGGGCATTATGAGCGACAAGAGGCATAACTATTGTGTTTGGTTGATAGTGTCAGCTAATAAATTAATCACGTCATCTTCGCTACTAACTTCGTTAATGGCATGGGCGTTAAGCGTATAACCGTAATTATCGGCAATAGCTTTGTAGAGTGGTTTTCGATGCTGAATGCTTTTTGGAAATATCCATTGCACAAACTGATTCGGATCGATCTGATCTACCCTACTAAAATTGTTTTCACGCAAATAATCTTCTAAATGTTTATCGAGAAAATGATTCTGATAATAAATCGGTTTGGGATCAGCAAGCGCACGTTCAATTAAAGTCTGTTCCAGGCCATCATCAGCTTCAATATAGAATATAACTGTGTGCTTTGCTAAGTGCTGGATTACGTTTTCATCATTTAACTCACATACGCTGCCACTGGCATCATTTATAAAATGTGGATAACCATAAATCGCGTTGGCTTTCTCAATAAACCGGCTGACATCATACATGGCGGAGATTTCAGCATCCCGGTGCAAGTTCTGACGATATTTGAACTCATCTAACGGTAGGCCATCAAGTTCTGGATTGCCTAGCTTACTAATGAACGTTGATATTATTGCCAGGTTATTAAATGAAATATTATTACCGATATAGATTGAATCATTCATTAATAACTCACGCAAAAACGCAACCGACATGGCCTTCTTTTTGAGGTTATCAACAATCGGTTCGGACAAATAACGTGAGCCAATACGGTAATCAGCCGAATAATGAAACCAATGGCTTCGGGGTAATTTATGGGCGAGGGTGGTTTTGCCCACACCGGACATGCCCATCAGGGTTATTGCCTTGCGTTCACTATCAAGGAATTGTTGTGCAGATAATCGCATGATTACATCGTCAAGTTATTGAGGTTATCTTAGCGCAATGATTCTATAATATTGTAAATATTTAATTTCGACTATTAATCGTTTTTTATGGCAACTGATATAAAACGTCATAACTTGATCAATCTGCTTCAGTCGGTGTTATTGATCGTGGGCATGGCGGTTATCCTCGGCACAATTGGCTGGATGTTTTTTGGCTTTACCGGGTTGGTGTTTACATTAGCCGTGGGATTGGTGTTTATGTTGAGTTCATCCAGGGTAACGCCGAAAATGCTGACTAAGCTTTATGGTGCAAAACCTGTGGCACCGGAACAAGCCCCTGACTTGTACCGGATTCTGAATGAGCTATCCAAACGCGCTGAATTGCCAACGGTACCGAAGTTATTTTATTTGCCGAGTAAAATCATGAATGCATTTGCGACTGGACGTAAAGACAGTTCGTATGTGGTGATCTCAGATGGTTTACTACGTGCTTTAACTCCTCGAGAATTAACCGGCGTAATGGCCCATGAAGTCGCACATATCCGCAATAATGATATGTGGGTGATGGGGGTTGCTGATTTATTTTCTCGTCTGACCAGCTTTATTTCCACTGCAGGTCAATTCATGTTGATCTTCGGTTTGGGATTGTTCATGTTTGGCGAAAAAAACATACCGTTTTTAGGTTTGTTATTATTAATTGTTGCACCTATTTTGAGCTCCCTGTTGCAGTTGGGCTTGTCCCGCACACGTGAATATGATGCTGATTTAGGTGCGTTTGAGCTTACTAATGACGCCAGAGGATTGGCATCTGCCTTGAATAAATTAGAAAAATATCACGGCGGGTTGATGGAGAAAATTATGCTACCGGGGCGCAAACAACAGCAACCATCGTTGCTTCGTACCCATCCACAGACCGAAAATCGCATAGAAAGGTTATTGGCCCTGGAAGGGGAGGGGAGGGCTTCGGGGCCAAATTTAAT
This sequence comes from Arenicellales bacterium, assembly GCA_965215945.1. GTDB lineage: Bacteria > Pseudomonadota > Gammaproteobacteria > Arenicellales > JAHEKD01 > JAHEKD01. Next base: position 136,451 of record CBDCFC010000051.1, read on the forward strand.
AGTTCAAAGACTGGAAAAACCAGCTCAAATCTTTCCGACAAGACTCTATCATCCGGTCAAAACCTTACCCAGATGGCGTTTTTAGCGGTTTGTGGTATTGAGTTTATATAACATGAAAACCTAAAATCAATGACTTGAAATATATATTTAAATGAATTTATAATATATCTATTCTAACTAATTGTAACGGATAGATTTTATGAAGAAGGTTTTTATAGCCTTAGTCGCTATCATTCTTGCCGGCTGTGATAGTGGGGGTAGTAGTTCAGGATCAAGTGCAAATGTCACAGACAGCAATACCACCTCACCTCAAAATATTGGTGCCCAATATGCTGGCACATACCGAGGTACTATCGAAGGCACTTATACGGCCGACGCTCTTGGGTTAACTGATTCAGACTCTACACCAATCACAATCATTATCGATTCTAATGGCAATGTTAGTGTTAGGGCAGAAGGTAGAACTTACAATGGTAGCTTGGATACTGACAGAGTCACGGCAGTCGTTAACATCAATGAAACCTATGATGATATAACTTGCACCGGAACAGTTAATATCAACGCACAAATATCCGGCAATACAATCAGCGGTACCGCAAACGGTACGGGTGAATGTAGCCAGGGTTCTGTTACCACACCAGTGCGTGTTGCAGGAGTGCTTAACGCAACCAAATAAGAAAAGCTTTCCTCCGTTAAAAGCAGGCATTCGGCAAGTCCGGTGCCTGTTTTTTTATGTGCAGTCAAGCCAATTCCCGGCCAGCCAGTCATATTTGAACAAAGTCGGCCAATTCGAGTGATAATATTCTTGACAGATTTGGTAGGCAATACTATTCTTATAACCTAGTAAATTAGTCTGTAATTAATCACCGGAGATATCAATGCTGTTAACAACACGTGGTCGTTATGCGGTAACGGCTATGGTCGATATTACCGCCCATCAAGAGACCGGCCCCGTATCGCTTAATCAAATCGCGGATAATCAAAATATTTCGTTATCCTATCTTGAACAATTATTCGCGCAATTGCGTCAGGCTGACTTAGTTATCGGATTGCGCGGGCCGGGCGGTGGGTATAAACTTGCCCACCCTGCCGAATCAATTACCGTTGCTCAAGTTATTCATGCTGTGAATGAAAGTGTGGATGCAACCCAATGCGGTGGGATGAAAAACTGTTCCGGTGGACAACGTTGCTTAACACATAGCCTTTGGGACAAATTATCGCAGCAGTTGTTTGATTTTCTGGACGATATCAGTCTAGGTGAATTGTCGCAATGGCCGTCAGTTGTCGAAGTGATGGAACGCCAGAAATTAATGTTAAATGAAACAATAGGCAGCCAGCACGTGGCACTGGAAACATAAAACCGGATTGAGAGACAACTAACTAATGGGATCAACTGCAGAATTAGATGCTCGCTTGGGGCGTGAATACAAAGAAGGTTTCTATACTGAAATAGAAGCAGATACTTTGCCGCCCGGCCTGAATGAAGATGTGATTCGAAAACTTTCTGCCAAAAAAGACGAACCGGAATTTATGCTCGAATGGAGGTTAGAAGCTTACCGTCAATGGCTAACTATGAGTGAGCCGGAGTGGGCCCATGTCAGTTACACCAAACCGGATTTTCAGGCAATTAGCTATTATTCTGCACCGAAAACCAATGCTGACGGCCCCAAAAGCTTGGATGAGGTCGATCCAAAGCTTCTGGAAACCTACGAAAAGCTGGGTATTCCATTGCATGAGCAAATGATGCTGGCGGGTGTAGCGGTTGATGCGGTATTTGACAGCGTTTCAGTAGCAACAACCTTTAAAGACACGTTGTCCAAGGCCGGAGTGATTTTTTGCTCGTTTTCTGAGGCAGTTAAGGATCATCCGGAGTTAGTAAAAAAATACCTTGGTTCAGTCGTACCTCAAGGGGATAACTTTTATGCAGCATTGAACTCTGCTGTGTTCAGTGACGGCTCATTTGTCTATGTGCCAAAAGGTGTGCGTTGTCCCATGGAACTGTCAACCTATTTCCGAATTAATGCGATGAATACAGGTCAGTTCGAGCGCACTTTGATTGTGGCAGATGAAGGTAGTTATGTCAGTTATCTGGAGGGTTGCACAGCGCCCATGCGTGATGAAAACCAATTGCATGCGGCAGTAGTTGAACTGGTTGCCCATAAAGATGCCGAAATCAAATATTCCACAGTGCAAAATTGGTATCCGGGCGATGAGCAGGGTCGCGGTGGGATCTATAACTTTGTGACCAAGCGCGGCATCTGTAAAGAGCAAAACGCCAAGATTTCCTGGACTCAGGTTGAAACGGGGTCAGCAATCACCTGGAAATACCCCAGTGTGATTTTGCAAGGCGATAATTCCATAGGTGAATTTTATTCAGTGGCACTGACCAATAATTATCAGCAGGCAGATACGGGCACCAAAATGGTCCACCTTGGTAAAGACACTAAGAGCACCATTATTTCCAAAGGCATTTCAGCAGGACGGGGGCAAAACGCTTACCGTGGCCTGGTTAAAGTCGCCAAAAGTGCAGAAAATGCCCGTAACTATTCACAATGTGATTCCATGTTGATGGGTGATCGTTGTGGTGCACACACTTTTCCTTATATCGAAGTTAAAAACCCATCCGCGCAAGTGGAACATGAGGCGACGACCACCAGAATAGGTGAGGATCAATTGTTCTATTGCCGTCAGCGTGGTTTATCGGAAGAAGACGCAGTTTCGATGATCGTGAATGGTTTTTGCAAAGAAGTATTTAGGGAATTGCCAATGGAATTTGCCGTTGAAGCCCAGAATCTTTTAGGGATCAGCCTTGAAGGCTCAGTCGGATGACCTTTTTATCAAGGTTATGAGTGATTATTTCTTTGAAAGAATTTAGATAGGATTAAAGAATGTTAAGCATTAAAAATTTACACGCTAATGTCGAAGGTAAGCCCATTCTTAAGGGTATTAACCTGGAAGTTAAAACAGGCCAGGTACATGCCATCATGGGCCCCAATGGTTCTGGTAAAAGCACCTTGGCCAATGTTTTAGCCGGACGTGATGATTATGAAGTCACACAAGGCAGTATCGAATTTATGGGCGAAGATTTGCTGGAAATGGAACCGGAAGAACGTGCCTGGGCGGGTATTTTCCTGGCCTTTCAATATCCGGTTGAAATCCCTGGTGTCAGTAATATTTATTTACTTAAAGCAGGTTTGAATGCGATACGTAAAAACCAGGGCTTATCCGAACTCGATGCGATGGATTTTCTAAAACTGGCCAAAGAAAAATTAAAAACCGTCGAAATGAAAGAAGAGTTTTTATATCGCTCAGTGAACGAAGGGTTTTCAGGTGGTGAGAAAAAACGTAATGAGGTCTACCAAATGGCTGTTCTGGAGCCAAAACTGGCGATATTGGACGAAACTGACTCAGGGCTTGATATTGATGCATTGAAGATAGTTGCTGATGGTGTCAATGCACTGAGAAGTCAAGATCGTGCTTTTGTTGTGGTTACTCATTATCAGCGATTGTTGGACTATATTGTGCCGGATGTCGTCCATGTTCTAGCTAATGGCAAGGTAATCAAAACCGGTGATAAATCATTAGCCCTGGAGTTGGAAAAACAAGGTTATGGCTGGATAGACGATCAAGCGGCTTGAGTTAGAAGTATGATTAGTCTGCAACCAATGTGTCGTCATACCGGAATCTGCGAAGCAGATATCCGGTATCCAGGAGGTTTTAAATTCACTGGATTCCGGATAATACCTGCGGTATTTCCGGAATGACGTATTATTCTGTTTGAACAGGAATTATTGGAAATAAAACCAAAATGCAAGAGTTACTAGAAAATTACCAGCAGCAGTTCTCCGCTCAACCGCAACCACCGAATTCATTGTCGGAGTTGCGTCAGCAGAGCCTTGCCCGACTTGGAGAAATAGGTTTTCCTACCACTTGTGATGAAAATTGGCGCTACACCAACATCAAGCCTTTATTAAAGCAGGCCTTTAATGTTGTTACCCAGTCAGATTCAAAAGTAACCGCTGAACAAGTTACAAATTTTGAGATTGAAAAACTCAGCAGTTTGAAAGTCGTCATTGTTGATGGGCAATTCAATGCAGATTTATCTACGTCAACGTTGCCAGCCGGTTTGACATTGAAAAACTTGGCCGCTGTCATGGCTGAAAATCCTGATCATGTAACAGCACATATCAATCAATTATTACCGGAAGCGACTCATGGGTTTATGGAACTAAACACGGCGTTTGTAAGTAATGGTATCTGGTTGGAAGTGGATGCAGGCATAGAGATTGAGCGGCCTATCGAATTATTGTTTATCTCAACGGGACAAGAAAATTCATTGGTTCAGCCTCGTAATGTTTTAATTGCCAATGCTAAAAGCCAAGTCAAAGTTGTCGAGCGTTATGTTTCGCTGAACGATAACAGAGCCATGACTAATACGATCACTGAAATATATGGCGCCGAAAATGCAAATTTAGAACACACTAAGATTCAACAGGAGTCACGTTCGGTCAACCATATTAGCGGTACGTTTATAAAGCTGGAAAAGGATTCGCATTTTTCGACTTCGACGATTACCTTGGGCGGAAATCTGACTCGTAATGACTTGCGTTGTCAGATCGCAGGAACAGGTGCGCATAGCAACATGTATGGACTTTACGCGGCGAACCAGCGTCAACATGTTGATAACTTCACTCAGGTTGAACATCAGATTGAGCAATGTACCAGCGACGAGCTTTACAAAGGAGTGCTAGATGATCGCGCGCGCGCCGTATTCCATGGCCGTATTTATGTCGCACAAGATGCGCAACAAACCGATGCCTATCAGAATAACCGCACGTTATTATTATCAGACGATGCTGAAATAGATACGAAACCACAGCTGGAAATCTATGCTGACGATGTGAAATGCTCACACGGTGCGACTGTTGGCCAACTCAATGAAGAATATTTATTTTATTTGCGGGCACGAGGTGTTGAAAAATCAAAGGCGAAGAGGATGCTGACCTTTGCCTTTGTTAAAGAAGCGTTGGGTGCGATTTCGATCGAGCCATTAAAGACTTACCTCGAAGATCAATTAGATCAACAACTACTCAAAGGCGGTCATTACGGAGATTAAATGATGAATCAGGCTATTCAAAGTGTTGTTGATCAAACCACTTTTGATGTGGATAAAATCCGCAGCGATTTCCCTGTCCTTGATCAACAGGTACATGAAAAACCTTTGGTATATCTTGATAATGCCGCCAGTTCACAAAAGCCCGTCCCGGTACAAAAGGCAATGGCGGATTATTACAATCACGATCATGCCAATGTTCATCGTGGTGTGCACAGCCTGTCTCAACGCGCTACGGATGCTTTTGAGGGTGCGCGAACAAAAGTAAAGAATTTTCTCGGTGCCGCCAGTGAGAAGGAAATCATTTTTGTACGCAGCGCCACCGAGGGCTTGAATCTTATCGCTTCAAGCTATGGTCGCATGGTACTAAAGTCAGGTGACGAAGTTCTGATCACCGTCATGGAGCATCACTCTAATATTGTTCCCTGGCAATTAATATGTCAGCAAACAGGTGCCAAGCTTAAATCCGTAGATGTTAACGATGACGGTGAACTGGACATTGAACAGTTTGAATCGCTATTGACAGAAAATACTAAAATTGCTGCCTTTAATCATGTTTCCAATGCCTTGGGCACAATCAATCCGGTCAAAGAACTAGTTGCTTTGAGTCATCTTGCAGGCGTGACTACAGTAATCGATGGCTCACAAGCGGCGCCGCATCTGGCTATTGATGTGCAGGATATTGACTGCGACTTTTATGTTATCACTGGTCATAAAATGTACGGCCCAACCGGTATTGGTGTCGTCTATGGTAAGCAAGCTTTATTAGAAGCCATGCCACCTTACCAGGGGGGCGGTGAAATGATTAAGTTTGTTTCTATCGAAAAATCAACTTATGCAGAAGTGCCGGCTAAGTTTGAAGCGGGAACGCCTGATATTGCCGGCAGTATTGGTTTGGGCGCCGCAGTAGATTATATGAATGACATTGGTATTGAAAATATTGCGGCACACGAACATGCCCTGCTTGAATATGCGACCAAAAAAGCCAGTGAAATCGAACAGCTCAAAATTATTGGCACGGCAGAAAATAAAGCCTCAGTTCTATCATTTGTGATTGAAGGCATTCATCCGCACGATTTGGGCACAATTTTGGATAATGAAGGCGTGGCGGTTCGTACAGGCCATCATTGTGCACAGCCTTTAATGAAGCGCTTTAACGTGCCAGCGACAGCGCGGGCGTCATTTGCTATGTATAACACTTACGAGGAAGTGGATGCGCTAATGGCGGCGATTAAAAAAGCCATCGAGATGTTCGCATGAGTGATTTAAGGGATCTATACCAGGAAGTGATTTTTGATCACAATCGTAATCCGCGCAATTATGGTGTGTTGGAAGACGCAAACCGTAAAGCAGAGGGCTTTAACCCGTTATGTGGAGATCAGCTTACCGTTTATATGCTGATCAACGATGATGACATTATCGAAAAAGTCAGCTTCGAAGGCCAGGGCTGTGCAATTTCTACGGCTTCAGCATCAATAATGACTGAAGAGTTGGTTGGAAAAACAGCTGAGCAGGCTGAGGAGATTTTTAATAATTTTCATAGCGTTGTCACTGGTGGAGATTCCGATACTGATATCGGCAAGCTGGAAGTGTTAAGCGGTGTAAAGGATTATCCAACCCGGGTTAAATGTGCGACCTTACCCTGGCATACGACCAATGCAGCGATTGATCAACTCGATGAACCAGTCACGACAGAATGAATTTAGGCTTATGAGTACAGACCACGACAATGCTTTTCCCGGTATGTATATGGATTATCAAGCTCAGCTTGAAGAACAAATGCGTGAACAAATTGAAGTTGCGACTGAGGCAGCAAAAGAAGTCGAAGGTACGATTGAAGAACGTATTATTGCGGCGCTGAAAAATGTTTACGATCCGGAAATCCCAGTAAACATTTATGATTTGGGGTTGGTTTATGGCGTTGAACTTGATGGCGAAAATGTGGCCCATATTGAAATGACTTTGACCACACCGGGCTGTCCGGTTGCCCAAAGTTTTCCATCCATGGTTGAGACCGTGGTCAGGAATATCGACGGCGTAGCCGATGCCGAGGTTAATCTGGTTTGGGATCCGCCCTGGACTCAGGAGATGCTGACTGAAGCGGCAAAATTGCAACTGGGACTACTATAGAACTCATGTCGGACTGGGAAGAAGTCGCCAAGGTCGGCGAAATAGAGCCGGGGACTTGTAAGGCAGTCGATGTTGATGGCACCCAAGTCGCTTTATTCAATTTGGATGGCGAATATTACGCCATTGAAGATGTCTGTACCCATGATGGCAGCGAGATTTCCTGCGGTATAGTGATGGGCGAAGAAATCATCTGTTCGCGACACGGCGCGCGTTTCTCTATCAAAACCGGTCAAGTTACAGCACCACCAGCTTACGAAGATATTGAAACCTTTCCAGTTAAAGTCGAGAACGAGGTCATTCTTTCTCGAGATGATCGCTGGGATTAATATTTTACTGGTTATGTGTCCTCTATCTTAATTACTGTTTTTAAACTGAGATTATCTGTTCTTTAAAGTTAATATGGATAAGGAACTGAAAGCCACCGTAATAAGGCAACATATACTTCGGTCCATAAAAACTCACCCAAAGGATTTAACAAATCACATTGCAAAAGTTTTTTCTATCACTCGCCAAACAGTATATAACCATTTGAGATATCTAGAGTCCAAAGGTTTTATTAGTACAACTGGCTATGGTAGTGCTAAACGTTACTATCTAGGAAAGAAACGAAATCAATCACTTGTTTACAATTTGAACTCCAGATTAGCTGAAGATAAGATTTGGCAATATGACTTTTCGTATTTATTTGATGGTGTCTCTGACAATATTCTCGATATTTGCTACTATGGTTTTACGGAAATGGTTAACAATATAATTGACCACTCTGAGGGAGAAGAAGCATCAATTTCAATGACTTATGATAATAATTATATTAGTTTTTGGATTTATGATGATGGAATAGGTATTTTTAGAAAAATTCGAGATTTCTACAAACTTGATGATGATCATCAAGCCTTATTTGAATTATCAAAAGGCAAATTGACCACTGACCCGAAAAATCACACAGGTGAAGGTATATTTTTTACTTCACGAATATTTAGTGAGTTTCAAATTTATTCTAGAGGGTTGATTTTTACTCATATGGTTAACGCAACATCAGATTTTCTGACAGAAACGCAAAAGTTAAATGCTAAAAAAGGTACCTTTATTAAAATGTCAATTAATCGGAAATCTTCAAATAATATTCAGTCGCTATTTGATGAATATGCAGAGCCAGGAGAGTATCAATTCACCAAAACCTCGTTAGATTTAAGACTCGCGTTACATAAAGATGAAAAGCTTACATCACGATCTCAAGCTAAAAGAGTTCTTAATCGAGTTGACAAATTTACAACTGTCGCACTTGATTTTGATGGTATAGATTCAATCGGACAGGCCTTTGCTGATGAGATATTCAGAGTATTTGCCCGCAAAAATCCGAAAATTGCATTAGTTCCAATAAACGCAAATGAACAAGTTTCTAATATGATAAAGCGAGCGCAAGGCAGAGAATGAAACACAGTTTTGATATTGGAAACAAAGTTGCATTAGTTACCGGCGCTAATCGAGGAATTGGCAAAGCCATTGTCGAGTCGTTATTCAATCACGGAGTGAAAAAAGTTTATGCTGCTGTTCGCGATCCGGCTTCAGTTACGTCACTGCAAAGCACTTATGGGAATGCTATTCAGCCAGTTTTGATTGACCTGAGCCAGCCCGAGACGATTAAATCTACAGCAAAACAAACACCGAATGTTGATTTAGTGATAAATAACGCCGGTGTATTGACCAACACATCGGTACTAGATGATCAGGCTGTCGACTCTCTTCGGTTTGAATTTGAAATCAATGTGCTTGGTTTATTGAATATGGCCCAGGCTTTTGCAGCGGCATTAATTGAAAACAAGGGTGCCTTTGTTCAGATTAATTCAGTGGCATCGGTTAGGGCAGTGCCTTTTATTGCGACATATTCTGCTTCCAAGGCAGCCGCATATTCAATTACTCAGTCACTGTGGCAAGAATTGACTGACCAAGGAGTCAGCGTATTGAGTGTCCACCCAGGACCGATTGCGACTGATATGGCTGATCAAGCTGGAATTACTGATGGTGCTGAACCGCCATCAATTGTTGCAGAGGCGATAATCGTCGCGCTAAAAACAGGTCAATTTCATTTGTTTCCCGACTCACTGGCACAAAAAGTGGGCGAGAAATATGCCAGCTATGCTGAAAATATGATCGAAAGCGCTTAAGCTATGGTATAGAAACATCACCGACGATCATGAAAATGGCTGAGCTGAAGACTAAACCCAACCGCAAAAGTGTAACCACCTTTATTAAATCAGTCGAAGATTATAAAAAACGTAAGGACTGTATTACCTTGATGGCTATGATGAAAGAGATCACGGGTAAACGGCCGAAGATGTGGGGAACAAGTATTGTGGGGTATGGTAAGTACCACTACAAATACAAAAGTGGCCGCGAAGGGGACTGGTTCGTCACTGGCTTTTCACCACGCAAGCAAAACTTGACAATTTATATCATGCCCGGATTTTCCAAATATCAAAAAATCATGAAAAACCTGGGCAAATATAAGCTCGGTGTTTCCTGTTTGTATATAAAAACCTTTGAAGATATTGATCAGCAACTGTTACGAGAATTAATTGAAAAGTCAGTTGAAGACATGAAAAAAATCTATGAATGCGCCTGATTATCTGAACCCCGCGATCCCGAAGAATCTGCGTGCAGTTCAAATTCCACTAGTTGAGGCGACTGAAAAATCATTAAAAGGCTATGGCTCCCTAGTCGAGGATCCGGAGAAATTTGAAATTGAAATCGTTTGTTGGCCGGCAACGGGCTGGCGTCCGATAGACGAAAATACAGGTGATGAAGGAGGTGTTCGAGAGGGCACTTTTATCAGTCAATGGAAAGGTGATGTCTTATATGGCAAGAACACGGCGGTAGATGGGCATTATATTCTGGGCTATGCAACTGATCCTGATAAAGCTGATGAAACCCATCAACGTGTCCCTGAAAAGTTATTGCTCTGGCATGCAAACTATCATCCTGATGGTGGGCAGCTATTTTTCCCTTTGGATCAAAGACCTTTTGTGTTGCCATTGGCCATGCCTGGTGATGATATTAAACCTGAGGATTTTGTCTGTTTTTGGAGTGATGGAAGTAAAGGTGTTTATATTCACCCCGATATTTGGCATGAGGGTGTATTTCCTGTCTCAGGCAAGCAGCGGTTTCTTGATCGCCAGGGTGCGGTTCATGCCAGAGTCTCAGTTGATTTTGCCCGAGAATTCGAGTGTTTAGTTGAAATTTCACTTAACTTTAAGGCCTAATATTGTTCCGCCAAATAAAATCCAGCATGAATTGCCCAGACAGCTTAAAATAACGGTTGATGTAAGAATTTGACTGTCGTTAGTCAAGTTACTATTGGTTGATTTTGACGCATTGGTCGGGCAATAGTATTAGTTATACAATGCGCATAATGTTTAAGAGAAATATAAATGGATATCTATGTGGGCAATTTGCCCTACAGCGTTACCGCTGACGAACTTCGAGATGTATTCGCAGAGCATGGAGAGGTTGCAGATGCAAAAGTCATTTCAGACAAATATTCTGGGCGATCAAAAGGGTTTGGATTTGTTCAAATGCCAGACGATAGCCAGGCTGAAGCAGCGATCGAAAAATTAAATGATAGTGATTTGCATGGACGCAATATCAAAGTAAATCAAGCCCGCCCCAGAGAAAACAATGACCGCGGTGGAAGGCGAGACCGGTATTAAACTTTAAGCTTTGTAAGCCAGGCCGATAAAAAAAGGCAAGTCGTGAAGACTTGCCTTAATATCGCTTTTAAGTAGGAGAGAGTTCAACTGCAAGCTTTATCGCTTTGCAGAGTCGATTATGCATGCCCATGCTGAACCGGTGCTTAAGTATTACCTATGATTAGACGTTTTATTACGTCTATTGTGCAAGCTATGGTTGGTAGCTTGTTCTTGTCTTCTTTGCTTATGAGTTGAATTTCATATGAATTACAAGAAGATAATTTTTTTATTCTTTTTTCTGTTATCTTTTAATGTAAAGGCAGAGTTTGAATTTCTAATAACACATACTGAAGCTGCATCCCAACCAACAACAGCCGGCAAAAAAATACACGCTATAAAATCTTACAATGGTTCTCTATATCTTGGGTATGGTGATTATGGTGCGAATACAGGCCCTATAAAAATATGTAAAATCACACCTCCAAGCAACGCTATCTTGTGTGAATTTACTCTATCAACGGAACAAATTGACCGCTACCGTGTTTTAGGCAGCAAGCTCTATACAGTAGCAAAAGATCCCAGTGTCCCAAATCAAAGTGCTTATGCTGTAAAAAATGGTGCGCAAGTATGGCAGGATGTATCGAGAAATTTAATGTCTCAGGGGTCAATAAAGCCTGCGCATATTTTTGACATGATTCAATACGATGGAAAATTGTGGCAGTTGGTTCACAACATTCTTCAGCAGAAATGAATGTGCCGCCTTTTGCGAATGATGGTGACGCAACGGTATGGGTCAGTGCAAACGGGGGAAATACATGGAGCGTGTCCCTAGATGTACATCAGATAGACATTTGTTGTGCGCGAATTTATTTCTCGGGCGTAGTTAATAATAAGCTGTATATTCAGGCAGTAGATTATGATGAATTTCATCCTACTTCACGGGTTTTTAATGGAACTTTATGGTCAGCAGGCCCAAATCTTTTGACATATGGTGTTGCCCAAAAGGCAAATTCTTTTATCAATCAAATGGTTATGATCCAATCCGCTAATCTAGTGTCGTTTGATGGTAATGTAGTTATTCTCAGGTACAGCGGTATTGTTGATTATACGATTCTTGACAATGAAATATATGTTCTTACAACCACTAAGAAAATATATAGCAGTAGTAATTTAGTGGATTGGCGCTATGAGGATGAATTTACTGCAAGCGAAAATCCTACCAGCATAGAAATATTTGATGGCGGAATTTATCTTGGAACTGATAACAGTAAAATCTATCGCGCTCAGATGGCAGAGTATAATTTTAATATTATCCCAATCTTACAATTACTTTTGCTGGATGATTGAATGAAGAAGTTAAGAGCCTTTTTAAAAAATGCTAGGTATTCGCCACTCGGACCAATCATTAAGTGTGGCTATAATACTGTTGTAACAACTGAGTTGAAATACGAAGAACTCAGAGACAGAATTTCTCCATCACTCGCCAGCAACCAAGACTGCTCCCAATTGACCGGTGTTATTAAAACATTTGAACGCCCAAGGAAGTTAAAACGTTTAATTCATAGTATCAAATGCACGTTTCCAACCCTGAAACTTATTGTTGTCGATGACAGTCGAAATCCGGTTGACATCGATGGCGTGCATTTAATCAAGTTGCCCTACGATAGTGGTGTGTCAGCAGGGAGAAACGCCGGATTAGAAAAAGTCGAAACACCATACGTTATAAACCTTGATGATGATTTTATTTTTACTAGAAAAACAAAGCTTTTAAGAGCAGTAGAGTATTTAAATAATAATAAGCAGGTTGACCTAGTGGCAGGAGAGGTGGCGTATTTACCTTACTATATCAGGTTTGATTACCGGGCACACCAGTTGATGGACTATTCACGTAAGCCACTTTATGCAAAAGGTGAGATCATCGATGGTTTAAGCGTTTATGAAAAATGCTCAAACTTTTTTATCGCCAGAACGCAGAAGATGAGAGAAATTAGCTGGGATAATCAGCTCAAACGTCTTGACCATGCTGATTTTTATACTAGGGCTTACGGTAGACTGGTTGTTGTCTTTGATCCGGAAATTGAGCTACTACATACACCAACACATTTTGATCTTAATTATTTAACTGTACGACATGATTATTCGCAGGATGCCATTGTGTTAAACAAACGATACCCCTGAAAGGTCAGGAATACTGATGTTGTGGAACAAATCAGTAATGCAATTGTGTAACGTTGCGGTCATGATTTATTAATTTGCAATTGCTATACTAAATGCATCAAAAAACCAGGGTTAAACAAGATTGAACGGGCATCGATATCTGTTAAAAAATATTTTAAGCAAGGGTTGGATACTGTTTTTATCAGCACTTGTCGTCGGTTGCCAGACAACTGGCAAGCTCAAAGAAACTGAGGCTTCTGATTCAGAGGCGATAGAACAAGAATCCATACCTTTGCCAGATGTTGAGCTTAGCCAGGATCTGCTCACCCAAATTCTCACAGCAGAAATAGCCGTACGAGCCGGGCAATATGAGCAAGCAGTTGATCAGCTTTTAGTTGCTACCCGGCAATCTTCTGATCCGAGACTGGCTTCTAAGGCGACCTATTGGGCGTTACAAAGCGGTTTGTATGAAAAAGCCAAACAGGCTGCACAGCTTTGGATCAAACTGTTAGATCAACAACCATCAAAGGAATTGACACGGGCACGGTTAGCCTTGGCCAGCAGTCATTTGGAACTGGCAGAACCGGCTAAGGCCTTGTCGGAATACCAACTAGTTATCAAAAACTCACCAGATGAAGAAATATACAAACGAATTGCCGGTGAGATGTCGAGACTTAAAAATACTGATGACTTAATCACTACCTTTCAAACATTAACCGATGAAGCGGAAGATGTGGAAAACGCCAATGTCGGTCTGGCGGTGTTGGCAGCTAGATTGAATGATTTCAAGCTGTCGCGTCAAGCCGTTGATCAAGCCCTGTCAGCAAATCCGATCAACCAGGATGCAGCACTGATAAAGCTGAGCTATTTGTTTGAAGATCAGGATGAGCAGGCTGTCCATGATTTTGCTGAAAATTATCTCAAGCAAAATCCTAAAGGCCATCGATTGCGAATGGAATACGCACGCTATTTATCTAATCACGCACAGGCGGCTGATGCGATAGCTCAATTCGATAAGGTTGCGGCTAATGATGATCAACTTTACGAGGAAGCCACGCTGAATATAATCGCGCTGGCAATGCAGGAAGAAGATTACAGCTTGGCTGATAAGAAATTGGAAAATTTGCTGGATGAAGATCCAACTGATAGTCGCCTTACCCTCTATCGCTGTCAGGTACAGCGTGAGTTAAAAAACTATGCAGCGGCGAATGAATTGTGTCAGGAAATTAGTTTTGGCGAGTTTTATTTTCCGGCTCAGCTGGAGATCGCCAATGTGCTGGCAGATCAGGATCAAATCGATGCGGCATTAGCGCATCTTAATAGCATTCCTGTTTCCGGAACAGAAGAACAAATCCGTGTTTATATGCGTCAACAAAGCCTTTTGCATCAGGTCGATCAACTGGAGCGTGCGGTGGCGATTCTTGATGGGGCCTTGTCAAAATATACTGACAACACTTCACTGCTTTATGCTCGAGGTTTGATTTTGTCAGAGCTAGGTAATGTTGCTGATCATGAGCGCGATATGCGCAGGTTAATAAAACTCGAGCCAGGTAATGCTCATGCATACAATGCTCTTGGGTATACGTTGGCGGATTTGACTTCGCGTTACGACGAGGCGCTTGAATTGATCCAAAAAGCAGTCGAACTGGAACCTAACGACGCCTACATTCTTGATAGTCTGGGCTGGGTTTACTTCAAACTCAATGACTTTGACAAGGCTAAACTCCACTTAGAGCACGCTTTTGACTTAAGTGGTGACGCTGAAATTGCTGCGCATCTTGGTGAACTGTATTGGGTATTGGGAGATAAAGCCAAGGCCAAAACAGTTTGGAATGAAGCTTTAGAACGAACACCCGATAATAAAGTTCTGAATAAAACCCTGGAACGTTTTTTGTGAGATATATTTCTCTCATGCTGGTTATATTCATAACCGGTTGTGTTAGTACACGTCCAATAATTCAAGTTGACCCAGACAGCCAGATTAACGAGTGGCAGATGAAGGGCCGGCTGGCTGCCACGATCGGAAAAGATGGCGGCTCCGCGACCTTTATTTGGTCTAAGGATAAAGAGAATCATCAAATTGAACTTTATGGCCCTCTCGGCAGTGGCCGGGTGATTTTATCCCAGGCGAATGGCCAGGCTAGTATTCAGGACAAAGATTCATTGGCGATAGGGGATAACCTTGAACAAGTATTATTTGAGAATATTGGCTGGCTGGTTCCTTTTGAGGCGATTAATCACTGGATAACTGGCAAACCTAAACCGGATAGTGACGTTAACAAACAGCAATATGATAGTGCTAGCCTGATTGGTTTTGAGCAGGCAGGTTGGCAGGTTGAATATAATCGATTCAAAGCATTTGCTGATAGAACTATTCCTTCGAAAATAACTATCGTAGCAACTCCCGACTACCTGGCTGAGCTTTCGCAGAATCTAGGGAAAGATATTTCCAAAGTCAGTGTGAAACTAATTATCAAAGAATTTTCCGGTTCTTAAATGGTTGTCTGGTTAGCACCCGCCAAGCTTAATTTATTTTTACATGTGGTTGGGCAGCGGGCAGATGGTTATCATCTGCTGCAAACGGTTTTTCAGTTTATCGATTTTTATGACGAGCTTGAATTTCATATCAGAGAAGATGGCCAGATTCATCAAGCTAAGCCCATCGTTGGTATAACCGAGGATCAGGATTTAGCAATTCTGGCTGCCAGGCGTCTGCAGCAATCGACAGGTTGCGTGAAAGGAGTTGATATTTCCATCAAAAAAAATATTCCAACCGGCGCCGGACTTGGTGGTGGCAGCTCTAATGCAGCGACAACATTATTGGCCCTCAATCAACTCTGGGAATTAGATTTAGATCGCCAACAGTTAGCACAACTGGGCCTTGAATTAGGCGCAGATGTACCTGTTTTTGTGTTTGGTCAAAATGCTTGGGCTGAAGGTGTGGGTGAAGCTTTAACGCCGGTTGAGCTTGAGAGAAGCCATTTTGTTGTAATCATTCCAGCGGTTCACGTTTCCACAGCTGAAATTTTTTCTAATCCGAAATTGACACGTGACGCTAAGCCGATCAAAATACGCGACTTTCTAGCTGGCCATGGTCATAATCAGTTACAGAGAGTGACTTGTGAGCTTTATCCGCAAGTACAACAGGCGCTGGATTGGCTTGGAAGGCATGGTAAAGCGCAAATGAGCGGTTCAGGCGCAGCCGTATTTATAAGGGCGGAATCGGCTGAAAGTGCTGAAAAGATAGTGCAACAATGTCCATCACTCTGGCAGGCCATTTATGCCAGGGGATTGACTAAACATCCGCATGGATAGTGTTACAATATGCGCCATTGCAAGTGGTCTAATCCTTGATATTGGGGTGTAGCCAAGTGGCCTAAGGCACCGGATTTTGATTCCGGCATTCGTAGGTTCGAATCCTACCACCCCAGCCACTATTTTGATTGTTTAATTGATAATGAAAAAGCGAAGAGGTACCCAGTGGCAGTAGAAAACATGACTGTTTTCACAGGCAATGCTAATCCACAATTAGCCGAGGATGTGATTGAGCATCTGGGTATCCCAATGGGTAAAGCATTCGTCGGTACGTTTAGTGATGGCGAAGTTAATATCGAAATACTGGAAAATGTGCGCGGCAAGGATGTCTTTGTGTTGCAGTCCACTTGTTCACCCTGTAATGACAATCTGATGGAATTGCTGATCATGATCGATGCATTGCGTCGGTCATCTGCAGGGCGAATCACGGCAGTGATTCCTTATTTTGGTTATGCACGCCAGGATCGGCGCCCACGAACAGCCCGTGTTGCAATTTCTGCAAAGCTAGTGGCGGCCATGATCTCACAGGCCGGTGCAAACCGGACTTTGATTATGGATTTGCATGCCGATCAGATTCAGGGATTTTTTGACATTCCGACCGACAATATTTATGGGTCGCCAGTATTATTGGGTGATTTATGGCGTAAAAAATATGAGAATATGATCGTCGTTTCACCTGATGTTGGCGGTGTAGTTCGTGCCCGGGCAATGGCTAAACATTTAGGCTGTGATCTGGCCATCATTGATAAACGTCGTCCTAAAGCTAATGAAGCCAAGGTGATGCACATTATTGGTGATGTTGAAGGGCGAACCTGCGTATTAATGGACGATATGGTGGATACCGCCAACACCTTATGTGAGGCGGCGAATGCACTTAAGGGTGCAGGCGCATTAAAAGTCGCCGCCTATGCAACCCATCCGGTGCTTTCCGGTCCTGCCATTGATCGAATCACCGAATCTCAGCTTGATGAAGTAGTGGTCACAGATTCAATTCCACTAGGTGACAACGCAAAAAAATGCAGTAAAATACGCCAGCTTAGCATTGCGGAGCTGCTGGCGGAATCAATGCGCCGAATCTCAAACGAAGATTCGGTCAGTTCTTTATTTTTCGATTAATAGTTAAGAATTTTTTAAGGACATCGTTGCTTGTCCTGGAGTAGTTAAATGAGCAATCAAATAGAAATACAAACCGAGCCGAGGGAATCAAGCGGTACGGCTGACAGCCGTCGTCTGCGGCATACAGGGAAAGTTCCTGCTATTCTTTATGGAGCAGGCAAAGAAAATGAGAACTTTGTTCTGGATCATGACGAAATGTTTCATAATCTTGAAAAAGAAGGTTTTGTCGCCTCGATTCTTACAGTGAAAACGGACAAAGGTGAGCAGCAGGCTATTTTGCGTGATGTGCAAATGCATCCTTACAAGCCTCAGGTAATGCATGTAGATTTCCTTCGCATTAAAGAGTCTGAGGCTATGACAATTAAAGTACCTGTGCATTTGATTGGTGAAGAGGAAGCTCCGGGCATAGTTGAAGGTGGAATTCTGACACAATCAATCAATGAAATTGATATCACTTGTTTGCCTAAAGATCTTCCGGAATATTTGGAAATTGATATCAGCGAGCTCGAACTTAATTCTAGTTTACACATGAGCGATCTTGTCTTTCCAGAAGGAGTTCAGTTGACAGGGTTTATGTACATTGATGAAGAAGACGAACAGGCGATGGCTGATGCTAACCATGCAGTTGTTGCGATTGTTCCTCCACGTGCGCCAACTGAAGAGCCTGAGGAAATTGATGAAGAGCTTGAAGAAGGAGCAGAGGGTGAAGAGGGAACTGAATCTGAAGAAAGCACTGATGATTCAGCTAGTGATGATTCTTCAAAAGGCACAGAAGAATCCTAAACAGTTTTTCTGACAGGCGATTAACAATTTTCCCGCCAATAGGCGGGAAAGTTTTTTGAGAGATTGAAACTTTAAAATGTCGAAAATCAAGTTAATTGTTGGTTTAGGTAACCCTGGAAAAAAATATGAATCAACCCGGCACAATGCAGGTTATTGGTTTATTGACCGTTTGAGTGATAAATATGCAGCAAATCTTAAGCGCAAAGACAAATTTTTTGGGTATCTGGGTAGCGTTAACATCAATGGAAAAGCTGTTCACTTTTTAAAGCCTGACACATTTATGAACTTAAGTGGCAAGAGCGTGCAGGCACTGGCTTCATTTTACCGTATCAAATCAGATGAAATTTTGGTTGCACACGACGAGTTGGATATCGGTTGCGGCGAAATTCGGTTGAAATCCGGTGGTGGCCACGGTGGCCATAATGGGCTTAGAGATATTATTCGTTGTTTAGGGCAACAAGATTTTTATCGTTTACGTATTGGTATTGATCACCCTGGTCAGGCCAGTCAGGTTACCAATTATGTTTTAAGTAATCCGTCCGCTGAAGACCGAGAGTTAATCGGAAAAGGCATAAATAAATCAGTTGATCAAATCGGCAAGATCGTCGCGGGTGAATTTGAGTCTGCCATGCAAGTTCTGCATACAAGGAAAGTGTAGTGGGGTTCCGTTGTGGTATTGTTGGCTTGCCTAATGTGGGCAAATCGACCTTGTTTAATGCCTTAACGCAGTCCGGTGTTGAGGCACAGAATTATCCCTTTTGTACTATTGAACCAAATGTTGGCCTGGTTGAAGTGCCTGATCCACGAATCACAGCAATAGTTGATATTGCAAAACCGCAAAAAACTATACCTGCGGCGATGGAATTTGTCGATATTGCCGGATTGGTCAAGGGAGCAGCGCAAGGAGAAGGCTTGGGTAACAAATTCCTCGCACATATCCGGGAAGTCGATGCAATAGCTCATGTTGTCAGAGCTTTTGAAGATGAAAACGTGACTCATGTGTCCAATGTAATCAATCCACTTGATGACATCGAAGTAATAAACACTGAATTGGCCTTGGCGGATATGGAAACGACCGAAAAAGCCCTATTGCGAGCACAAAAGGGCTCGCGGGCCGGAGACAAGGAGCAGTTACAGATGGCTGAATTATTATCGCAAGTTAAAAGTCATTTGGATCAAGGCAGGCCGGTGCGATCACTGGCATTATCAGATGATCAATCTAAAGCACTTAAACCACTTTGTTTAATCACTGCTAAACCGGTTCTCTATATCGCCAATGTTGACGAGTCTGGCTTTGAAAATAATTCTCATCTTGATGCTATTGAAGCTTATGTGGCCAGGGAAAATTCCGAGGTTGTTGTGATTTGTGCGGCGATCGAGGCTGAGCTTTCAGAGCTTGATGACGAGGAAAAGCAAGAATTCTTAAGCGAAATGGGCTTGGATGAACCAGGTTTAAATCGTGTCATTCGAGCAGGTTACAAATTGCTCGGATTACAGACGTATTTTACTGCCGGTCCAAAAGAAGTCCGAGCCTGGACGGTAAAAATCGGCGCCACAGCACCTCAAGCTGCAGGAGTGATTCATACCGATTTCGAAAAAGGCTTCATTCGCGCTGAAACTATCGCCTATGATGATTATGTTCAATACCAGGGCGAACAGGGCGCTAAAGAAGTCGGTAAACTAAGACTTGAGGGCAAAGACTACATCGTCAAAGACGGCGACGTCATGCACTTCAGGTTTAATGTTTAACTTTCATTCATCATAAGTTGATTAAGTGATAAACCTCTTAGAGAGATGAGAGGGTACAACAGGGCAGAACTGTTCAGGTTTCTTGAAAAATAAACGCCTATTTCGGCCAATCATACGGTAAATTAAATTAGTCATTCGATTGGGAAATTTATCGATAACTAAACCGATGACACTCCACACGCCGCCCAATTCAAGCATGATTTTTGCTACAGCATCACTTTCAGTGTAGAAATTCTTGTTTGCGTCTTCAAGGACAAATGTTGTAAGCGTATTGTCAGATCCCACAGTTGCTATATTCAAAGCTTTTTGAGAATCTTGTAATGGCTTAAATTTAAAGTCACCATATTGGTCTTCAGATAACACGAATTTAACCACGTTGTGGCATAAACCACAGTGACCGTCATAGTAAATAATGAATTTCTTACGGGTCTTTGGCTTTACCCAATTTGGATCAAAAGTGAGAAAGTGAATCAGCAGCATTGGGAAGGTTAAATCTGCGAAATTCAAGAAGATTAAAAATCCGATTTGGACAATCAGCATCATTGTCCACATTATCGGACGTAGCTTCCGAAATAAGGCTAGGGGCGCGAATAATAGCTCGACATATAAAATACCCCAGGTGAGTAACTTCAGAAAAACCGAAGGTAGCAGTAACAGCCATTCCCGTAATAAATGATCACGCGCTAAAGGATTGTTCAGAACGTATTGAACTGCATCTCCTTGCAACCAGGAAGAACTGAGTAACTTAGTATATCCGCTATAAGAGTAGGCAAAGGAGAGAACGATCCAAGCGGCCATCCAGAGGTGATTCGGCAACCTCCAACTAAAGTTAATCCCATGTTTTTGAGATGATAATGACCAGCAGGGATGTGCTGGTGTGAAAACATGAAAAATTAACATCCAACCGACCAATGGTAAACTTGGGTTGGCAATTAGGGGGTTGCGTTGAAAGAACCAGCTTAATATCACAGCAATTACAACGGAAGCTATTTTATCTTTTTGTCCTAATGCAAAACATATGGATGCGATAAAACCAAAAGTACACAGACTGACCACCATAAATGGCGAATCACAATAAGCCAGTACGTTGGGCACGATGTTCATTAGCGGGCTTGAACTTGTTTGATTTAACAAACCCTGGTCAGAAAATAGCTCTACAACCCATGGCAGTAAATGTAAAAAGTGAATAGCCAGATATGAACCAAGCAAACATCGAAATAGGCTGTAAGCCGCACCGGTAAAATATAATCGATCACCCACAATACATCTCTAATAGTTTTGGCAAGTCAGTTCTCTGTTTTTTCGTTTGTTGCTGAACTTCAATAGTGACTTTTATTAATTTCCTGTTTGTTCGATTAATATTTAATTCATCTAGTAACCTTGTCGATTTGCAGAACCCATTCTGAGTGACGTTATCAAACATAGGTTTAGTATAAGGGCTGGTGATTAATAGCGGCCCGTAGGAAAAAATGGCTCCGTAAACGTTTCTGCGGTTATATGGTCCTTTAAGCTTTTTGTACAGAGAGTGAGAAATTTCGTGAGATTCTAATAACCCGTCATTCCATGTGAGATGAATAAAAAATTTGGATGAAAAGGTTTCATAACCGTTATGGGAGGTAAAAACCTTCATGGACGGTGAAATATTTAGTGCCGTACCCACAGCGCTTACTGCCTCTAACCCAAATAAATCTGCGATGGGTCTAAATGTTCCAAGAGTAATTAAAAACAGGGATATAAATATCTTTTTCATAGGTTTTAAGATGTTGGTTGTTTTCCGAATAACATTCTGAGTAGTTGACGTTCCTTTTGACCGGAATAGCCAACTAATTTCGGGCTTACCCTGGGGTTATGAAATGTGCCAAACAAAATATCCCACAAAGGCAAATCGGAATAATTGTATTTATGCAAACCCCTTTGATGATGTACGCGATGGCTTTCCGGGCGCTGAAAAAGAAATCCCAGCCAATATGGGGTCTTGATGTTGCAGTGATAAAAAAGTTCCGCCAAACCAGTGAGTGTCACGGCCAGTGCGGCTGCTTGTGCCGGTAAACTCAGCAGGCTGTAAAGAATAAAACTCGACAAAAGTCCGTTTGCAAAGATTTCAAATGGATGCTTGTAGAAACTGGTGACAACTTCCAGACGACTGGCACTATGATGAACCTGATGCATCCATCTCCATAGCAATGGGATTTCGTGCCGTGCTCTATGCCACCAATAATAAATAAATGTGATCAAGATATAACCGATGGCCGCGGCCAGGTAGTTGTTTTCGATGTCGAGCTCGAAGATAGACAAGTGAGGCAGCCATTTATCCCACGTTTGTGCAGCTAAAAAACTGATCGAAGCCTGCACACAGTTAAGCAAAACAGCTCTGAGCCACCATCCTTTCACATTCGCAAGCTTTGATGCTGGAGATATCCTTTCGCAGATGAACAGCATACCTGCGGCAAAAATGATTATAAAAAAAATTTCCATTGTCTTGTTCCAGGCAATTAATGGATAAGTAATAAAAGCATTCTTGTTGAAATACTTTGGTCTTCTTTAACTGCTTTGTTTTTAGTCCTTATATATTTAATGTTCATATATTTTTTTAACTTTGCTGCTTTTATTCTTTGGGTGATGGATTGGCTCCGTAAAGTTTTCACATCCCAGCTTAAGTTTTTATCCGCAGCTTCGGTTGTAGTGAAAAAAAAGCTGATGACCATGGCCATAATTAGTGATTTAAATTTCATTTTTCTTTCCTTTATTCTTGTGTTCTGCGATTGTTTTTGAACCGAAATAGTCGTTAACAAAACTGAAAAGAATACCCCCGCCAATCATTGTTATTCCGGTTGCTACAGTTCTGTGAGCAATTTCGTAGCCGACATAATCCCAGATTGCAAAAATAATCATAAACACGGAAATAACGATTGAACTGGCCACAATCGAAAATAGAAATTTGTTGACAGCGGTTCGGTTTATTAAGCCAATCTTTATTCGTTTTTCGTTGGTATTTTTTTCTTCGTTCCAAGTCATTTGTATGCTCCTATGTTTAGTTATTATAATATGGTTGATACACAAGGGATTTTATTTTGATACAATAACTAAAATGTTTATTAATATAATCCATAAAGTATCATAATATGATGCTTTATCTTAGAGATAACCATGGCGCAGGCCGCATCACTGATTAAAACCTTAAAGAAAGCCTTGAAAGCGCAGGGTAAAACCTATATGGACGTTGCCGAGGTACTTAATTTATCGGAGCCGAGTATTAAACGAATGTTTGCAGCGGAGCACATTACTTTAAAACGCTTGGACAAGATATGCGAGATGTTGAATTTGGAGTTGTCCGAACTGGTGCTGTTAATGCAGGAGCAGAGCAATTTAATCAATCAGCTTAGTGAGCAACAAGAAAGGGAAATAGTTTCGGATATACGGCTTTTTCTAGTGGCCGTATCAAGTCTTAATCGTTGGGGATTTGGGGATATACTCAAAACCTATCGGTTTACCGAGTCTAATCTCCGGCAATACCTTAAGCGATTGGAAAAATTGAGAATTTTAAGCCTGCTGCCTGGTAACCGGATAAAGGTATTAGTCAGCCGTAATTTTTCCTGGATACCGGATGGTCCGATTCAGAATTTTTTTCATCAAAAAATTCAAAATGAATTTTTTAATTCCAGCTTTGATCAAAAAGGTGAAAAACTGAACGTCATTACAGGTATGTTGTCCAGCGGTTCCAATGCAGTGTTGCAGAAAAGAATTGAAAGGCTGGCCGGCGAATTCAATGATTTGGAGAAAGAGGACGCCAGGTTATCTATAGACAGGCGATACGGCACCACATTGGTGATGGCAATACGTCCCTGGGAGTTGCAAGCGTTTGAAGAATTACGCCGTGAGGGCATGAGCAAAGATTTCAAGTAAAATAATACACAATCAAATGACTTGACATTGTCATCCCAAAGCTTAAGATTTGTGTCCCTTCCCTGGCTATGTAGCTCAGTTGGTTAGAGCACATCACTCATAATGATGGGGTCGGTAGTTCGAATCTACCCATAGCCACCATAAAATCAATGACTTACGTTATTATCTGTCTTGCTTTGTTTTCGTTGGGTCACCATTGGGTCACCTTATGATCAAAATTTGTGTAAAATTGCACTTGAAATGAGTGCTGAGAAACGTCAATATATTAAGTTAATTCCCCCTGAGGTTTCGATCTCAGGGCGCACTGGCTCCGAGAGGAGCCTTTGCCTTTTCTGGAGAATAAAAAATTAGAACAGCAGTGTATATTGATGGCTTCAACTTTTACTATCTCGTAGTAAAAGGTACGCCCTATAAATGGACTGATCTTAAAGAACTATGTCAGGCAGTTCTCAGGCCAGAAAATAGGAATATTACCGCTATTCACTATTTCACCGCCAGGGTTTCAGATACACCAAGTGACCCGAATAAATCAATTCGCCAGCAAACCTACCTTAGAGCTTTAAAAGCACATATCCCCGAGTTTCAAGTTCACTACGGTCATTTCATGCGAAATACTAAGCGTATGCCGCTAGCAGCTAATCCTAAAAAGTCTGCTCATGTGATTCAAACAGAGGAAAAAGGCTCAGATGTTAATCTGGCTGTTCATTTGCTAAATGATGCTTGGCTGGATAAATATGATTGTGGGGTGGTGATTTCGAATGATAGTGATTTAGCTCAGGCTATTAAGCTTTCAAGGCAACAAGGTAAAATTGTTGGCGTGGTGACAAACCGAAAGCTTCCAACAGCCAAGTTAAAGGCAGAGGCAGATTTCTACCGCAGGATTAGTACAAGCCATCTTAAAAGATCAGCATTGCCTGAATTGATTCCTGGAACGAGAATTAGAAAACCTAGCAAGTGGTAATAATTATATCCCCATCAGATGCTCTAAGGGAGAATTTGCAAGCTTATTCTGAAAATTTTTTCCTAGAAAACAGTGTTAGTTTTTTAGCTTGTGAAGAAATCACAGGTGCCAGAAAAAAATTCGTAGGTTCAGGAGTTCTTTTAAATTATAGGAATAGAGATTTGATTTTAACTGCTAAGCATGTAGTTAGCGGCCCAATTAATGATCAATCAGGATTCAATATGTACTCGTCTGATTTCAGTAATTTAGAAAATAATACAATAATGATTAGTTTGGAAGATGCTAATTTAAACAACCATGATCACTTAGATTTATCTGTGTTTATTTATTCTGGGCCTCAGTCTAGTTTAACAAACAGATGTTACTCTTACTTTGATAAAAATGTATTACCTAAAAAAAATGATTCAGTAATTATCTATGGTTTTCCTAGTAGTAAAAACAAAGCTCCTCATGGCACAAAGAAAATAAACGGAGAGGGTCAAATATTACAAGTCAAGAGTGTTGATTATGAAAATTCGAAATTAGTGATGGGTTACGATAGAAACCAGTTTATTAATGATGAATTGGAAGATATTGAGTTACAAAGTTTACCAAAAGGAATGAGTGGCGGTGGGATATTTCTGGTTCCAAACAGCGCCAGGCTAGATCATACCGTTAATTTAAAGCCTTACTTGATTGGAATATTTACGAGATTAGATTTTGCGAAGAAAACGGCTCACGGAGTTCTGCTCTACAATAGTATTGATAATCTCTTAAATACTGGATCAATAATATATTAGCCCTCCCTGGCCAGCTACAGTCCGTTATATTTTACTCATGTGTCTTTTCACATAATTGGCTGACCAGTATATGAGCTTCCCGGAACCTTCAATAGGTTTGACGTTCATGTTCATGATCGCAGCTCCTTTCGATCTTCATTACTTCGGTATCTAGTAAATTCCATTCCGACTCGAATAGCATCTTCGGGTGACATCCCTGTAATGATTCGTTTACCACGGTCAGAGCAGACTAAATCTTCAATAGGAATACTCCAGAGTACATGGCTGCCAATCGTGTGAAAAAAAGTTTCGTGTTCTCCAATAAAACTTTGACCAGCTACCAAATGGCGTGGGCCTTTTGTACGTTTTGGATAATCCTCCCATAAATCACCAGAACAGGGGAAAGTTTTCATGATTACACCCCCGAAAAGTTGAATGTCTGACCGCCAATAATAAGTCGTTGTATCGCTTCTACAGGGATAGAGCGGTAACCTTTAGTGTCCATGTCAAACACAGTCAGCAGGTTGTGCTGGGCTGGATTGTAGACTTTTCTGCCGCCTTGAAGATGTTTTCTCACACCCAACCTTGCGGTCATGGTACGAAGCTCTCCGGTTGAGCGTTTAATAAACTCCACAGAAAAGATTTTGCCGTCTGAAACCAGGTTTTTCAGGTTCCTACGATTAAATGGTACTGAGGCTTTATCTGTTTGGGCAGTTTCGTTATTCTTTGTTTTGCTGCCCTCTGTAGCCGATCTAGCTATAAGCGATTCCAAGGCGTTTATCGCCGTATTTACACCGTTATTTACTGTGTACCAGCCAGAAGGGTTAGCTGATTTCAATATTGCCTGAATGACAGTTTTCATTTCGTTGTCAGATAACTCTGAATTATTGACGTATTGAATTGCCTGATTCTTACCGCGCTCATTTTCGCCTTCGGAATGACCTCGAGGAATGCGTTTAAGATTACCAATAAGATTTGTATAATGCTCTGTAGCCATGCTGTTAACTCCAGTAAGTTAATGGTTTGGTTAGTAGCTTGTCGGGGTTGCCGCCCCTTCAAGCTATGAATTAAGCTTATATAAATATAATTATCATGTCAACAATTAAATTTATATAAAAATAAATATGATAAAATTCATTGGCATGAAATCAAAGAAAACTAAAAAGCGGGGTCGACCAGTTGGTTACTCAGTTCAAAATCCTTATAACCAGACTTTGCCTGTGAAAGTTTCTGAAACTCAACTAAGCAACTACAAAGCTGCGGCAGAGAAATCTGGCAATACGTTTAGTGCTTGGGTGAGGGGTGTGTTGGATAAGGCAAGTAAGTGATGAATGATACACATCAAAATACATTAGAGTTCTTTAGGCAAAGATATCAAGAACAAGATTTTTGTCGGGATAATCTTCGGGTTATGTGTGGACGAGTAAATATTTCAAGATGTTCTGAAAAACGGTATTTACACAATTGCCTAAAGCCACAGCAGTTGAACATATTGAATCCTTACTACCTTCAGGCCAGAAATTGAATTGGAAGAGGCTGCTTAATATCTGGTAACTTAGCACTTACCTTTATTGCACGCTTAGCTGCGATTTATCTATTTTTTCATAAAAGATTAATTTACGAGTAAAATATATCACCCTATAACAACACAAACCATACAAACAAAATGAAGACATCTAGAATTTTATTTTATGTGCTATTGACATTGAGTATCAGGATCGGCTATTCACAAGCTGCATCAGAAGTAGAGGTTTTTCCACTACAGGAAAATATACCAATCTCTGATCTGGTGTATGGTACTAACAACTATTGGACAGAAATCCCAATTAATGACTTTAGTACCTTCTTTACAAAACTAACTGAAATTGGCCAAACCATGATGAGATATCCTGGAGGCTGGGAATCAGAACATTACACATGGCATAATCCAAACGATCCTTTAGACCCCCCATTTGATACCCCAGGATGGAAAAAAACAACCAGATGAAATCGGCGCCAAACCTTGGCATTTAAAATCTGCTGTAAATGGTGCGATTCCAAGTCAGACTGGACTATTTGTTCTGCCGACAAAAGACTATATTTATA
The DNA here is from genome assembly GCA_965215945.1 of Arenicellales bacterium. Taxonomy (GTDB): domain Bacteria; phylum Pseudomonadota; class Gammaproteobacteria; order Arenicellales; family JAHEKD01; genus JAHEKD01. Next base: position 164,207 of record CBDCFC010000051.1, read on the forward strand.
CCCCCTGGTTTGACACCCATTATGCCTTAAAAACAAAAGCAGCAGAAATTGTGGCGGCTCATAAAGGCACCATTAAAAAATGGGAAATTGGAAATGAATGGTACAAGATGGGATACATTCAAGGGGGGTGTAGGGAAGCAAGGCGATACCGTTATATGCAAATTGCTAAAGCAATTGCCACGAATATCAAAAATGAAGATAGCTCTGCAGAGGTATATGTAACAGCCGATTGGAAGTATAGTTCAAATGATATTCCGGTTATGACAACATGCTACCCTAACGGTGTGAATGATCCTAGCTCAGCCATATCTTATAATATTAGTACTAGTGATTTTGTTTATCTGAAAAATCAATTTGGCACCCTGTGGGATGATATTGATGGTGTATCAATACATGTCTATACCGGGGAAAATCCAGAAGACGAGTATGATGACGTTACTCCACCTTCTATATCGGAAGTTAAAAATGTGATTGAGGCAATCAGAGGAGATATTGGATCTGATAAAAAAATTATTGTTACGGAATGGGCGTCATCAAAAGATCATAATAAAACTACTCAGTATGGGGAAGGATCAAAAAATTTAGTTGCAGCTAATCACCAAATCAAACTATTGTATGAGATGTTGTTAGCTGGGATTGATGCTGCTGCATATTGGCCACCGGCGAAAGCTGGAAACGGAATTTCATTACTAAACTTTGGTTTAGCTAGTGCAACACCATTAGGTTTGGTATTTGACTGGATGTCGAGTCATCTAAAAGGTCAAACGGTAAAAGTGATTGCTAACGATGGTGTAACAGCTGCTGCAGCAAAATACACAGATAACTCTGAAGATAGATTAGCTATTTTCTTGATGGGTGGGCCTCATGAAAATGAAACTGTTAATATCGACCTGAATCAAGATTTTAATGGTGTTACATATGATTCAATCGAATCAGTCCATGCAATCTACTCAAATGATGACCCTAATACTGATCATACCCCTGATACTAATAATTCTGTTGTTTATAGTGTAACGGAACAGATAAATAATGTACCCAATAAAATCTCTTTAGTAATAAATCCGGGAACAAGTAATCGTGGCGTGAGCCATGAGATCATTAAGATCGTCCTAAAAAGTTCAACCTAAGTAATACTCAGGGAGCAAAAACTTCATCAACATAAGAAATTCACCACAATGTGAAATCGTTCAGTATCCGCTATGTTAACAACATCTCTAAAAATTAATGTCAGGTTTAGGCTAATCTGAGTGATACGCTGTTGGACATCCGCAAGCGATTCAACAAAGACGGTCTTATTGAATCGCTTACTATTATTAACTTAAATAATGCGGATATAAAAAAAGCGGAGAGGGCGTATCTGAGCCGCATAAAGTTAAAGTTTTTGGCCCCCCCATACCCAATTCATAATTTCACAGTTGTAGTTATCGATCGAACCACTTCATGCGACTCTTTGCATAGTTGCTTAATTAGCCTTCTTGACTCTTTTGCTTGCTTAGAATACAAACCATGCTTCCAGTTGCCACAGCGAGCTAGACCTTCAGGTGTACGCGGGCCTGTCGATTTGCCGCCGTGTAATCGGCATCGTCCGTTTTTCATGGCAGGGGCAAGGCATGGAGTGCCTCGACGTGTTTTAGCCCCACAACGGGCTACTGAGGCAAGATGAGCTATTGCATGGGGTTTATCCAGCATTATTTTTTACCCCCTTAGCTTGATGTTTTGGCTTATCTTTGGTGACCGAGGATTTGTCTGTGTTTACCTCGCCAATAATGGCCTGACCGCCTTCATTGACATAGACATGCTCCACTGTCATTTTCTGTTGGCCCTTGCCACGATGTTTGTTTAACGCCTCCATTTGAGCTATGAAAGTCCTAGATAGCTTGTTCACTTCACTCATGTGAAGCTTTGCACTATTGACTGTACGATTCTTACTTAAAGCAAGCCTTGAGCACTCCATTTGTAATAAATAAATTGAAATCATTTGATTTGCTAACATAGATTCAACCGCGTCTTTTGGTTTGATTTGGTCAATAAGTGATATGGCAGCATTTATTTCTCTACAATTGTCTTCTGTATCTCCTACTACATTGCTGAGTTGTATTAAAAGCTGAATTGCAACAGTTGGATCAGGTGTTGAATAGGTATTACATAATTTTGCAAACATTAAATCATTATCAACAATTTCATTGCCAGTTTTATCAGAGCATTTAATCGATTTTTCGTTTTGCTTTTGCAAACGACTTGGCTTCTCATCACTATTGAGCCAATTATTCATTTGGCTAATTAACTGTTGTTCTTTTTCGGTTAATTTGTTCAGTGCTTGAGTCTTATTTGGGTTGCTCATTTTTTTGGATTTTGTCTTTTTAACTGTCATGTGATTTCCTTGAGTTTTTTTGACATAATTTTAGTTCCTGTCTAATTTAAATGGTTTATTCATTCAATGATCTGTGCCCTTAAATTCACTCAGGCTGATTCGGATTTCTTCGGTTGAGTTCTTCCCGATTACTGAAACAACATGGCTCATGATATAATTCCTCTTGCAGTTAGAGGATTTGTGAACGGCGGGGAACTGGCCCCGCCGGTAGTTAGATAGATTGCTAGACAAGTTGAGCGACTACCATTAGTGTTCACGCGCTCATTTCTTATTAATTTCTTGCCAAAACCTTTCCATGCTAATCTGGGTTTCACCCTGTAAATACCAGTCCAAGAAGCCCATTCCTTCCTATTTATAAGTAGGTGTAGGTGTAGGAGTTGGTGTAGGTGTAAGTACATATTAAAAGTATGTTTGCTTTTCATATCCGATTTGCCCCGATAATGTGATCGATTACGCTGTACTGGAGTCCTTCTGGGTATTCCCGTTGCATACGATTATGAGTGACAGTTCTGATGTGTGCTTGAACGATTGCATTTTTGAATCGGCACATACTGATACGATCAAGACGTGCCGGTATATCGAAGCAGACTGTGTAATCCAAAACAAAATCAGATCGTTTGCCAGCTGTAAAATGTCCATTTCGCTTCGGTTTGCCCTGAATTTTTTTCAGGTTGTAATAAGAATTAACCGGTAATAAGTAATATTCACCAAAGTCCTGAATCGTGAAACAAATAACCAGTTTTGGGTATCGTCCCATATAGCGCCAGGTTATGTGATGAGTGTAAGCAAGGTTGTAAACACCTTCTGGTACTCGGATAAAATCCTCACCCGGCTGATTGTTTGGTATTAGCTTGTGAATAGTCGCACTCATTACGCAGCCTCACTTTGCTGTGATTCAGCATAATTTGCTTTTGGTCTTACTTCAAAGAGTGGACAAGTGAATGAAGTGC